>CAWHKI010000128.1:0-57171 GCA_963829765.1 uncultured Isosphaeraceae bacterium
GGTTCGGAAACAACCTTGAGCATGGCGTCGCCATGCTCGCGATAGATCTGCTCCCACGGCCGCAATTCCCATCGGCCGAAATCACGCTCGCGAGCGCGTCGCAACGATGGGCCGGCAGGCCCAGTCGCTCGCCTAAGTGTTGAGCCAGGAGCCGTGTCCTCACCAGGCCGCTATGCATCACCCGATTGACTGGGATCGAGGGCGAGCGATTCGACGAGTTCGTGACTGCGTGCTTCGCCGATCGAAGCGAGCTCAACATCGCTGTCGCCATAGCAAAGGCCGCGGTAGCGGTCGTCGACGGGGGCATGTCGAACGAGGATTAAGCCATGCGCGGGCTGGTTTGAGAGATCCCGGGAGGGCGAGCCTCCTGGCGAGCCGAGTGCCAATGCAGGCTCGGACGGAGCCTCGCCCTCTCTTCGCCGACGTCGCGGCTCACATCGCTGGCAGTCTAAGCCGGACGTCATAAGAGCGGGCCCCAAGGTTGTTTCCTGGCGGCGGCCGCCAAGAGCACGACAACTTGGCTGACATATCCGACACAGCCGAGGCAGTCACCCGTCATGCCCCCCAACTTTCGACGCACCAGGTGCAGAAGTCCCCCCACGACAGGGATCAAGAGCGCGACCGCGAAAAGAAACTGAAGCGGCAAAAGCACGGCAAACGGCGCGATCGCCGCGAGGGCCCACAGGCCACACTCGACGCGCTGGCGGCGGCGAGAGGGCGCCGCCCATCGCGAGTGCGAGGCTCTCACGCCCCGCGAGTGGCGAGCAGAGGGCCATCGCCAGAACCATGACCGAGCGGCCTGTCGCCGAGCTCGCGACGAACGCGGACGACCAGAGCGGCCAACCGGCCACGCCCCACTGGATGACGAGCGTGATCATGGCCGCCGCCCGCAGCGAAACCGCGAAAAGCAGCCCCAGGGCACCGAAGGCCCCGATCCGGCTGTCCTTCAGTATGGTCAAAACTTGATCGCGGGTGCGGCCGCCGCCCAGCGCATCGCAGAAATCGGCGACCGCGTCTTCGTGCAGCGCGCCTGTGAGCCACGCCTCAAACGCCAGCGCGGCCAAGACGGCCAGCCACGGTGGCCAGACCAAGGCCCCCAGGCCCGTTGATGCCGCCACCAATATCCCGATCAAGGCGCCCACAAGCGGAAAAAAGACGGGGCAATGCGCGAGCCGCGCTCGGCGTAGTCGACATCGCTGACGAGAGCGGAATCCGAGTCAAGAACTGCACGGCGGTGATGAAGGCCAGCCATCGGCCGGGTGCTTCGCGAGGATCACGGGTTTCCAGGCCGACGGCGCATTGGATCGGGTTGTGATGAGGCTCGTTCACGATTCGATCTTCCGGCTGATGCCGAGTTGTTCTAGGCTGGCCATCTGAGTCGTCATGGCCGCGGCGGCGTCCAAAAGCGGCATCAGGAGCAGTGCGCCGGTCCCTTCCCCGAGCCGGAGGTTCCAGTCAAGGAACGGTTCCAGCCGCAGGCGCTCCAGTATGAATCGGTGCCCTGGCTCGGCGGAGAGATGCGAAGCGACCATCGAACGGGCCACTCCTTCTCCCCCCGGTGTCAGTACGTTCGCGATCAGGGCGGCGGCACCGGCAACGTAGCCGTCGAGCACGATCGTGAGGCCCGCGGCGTGGGCTTCCGCATAGAAACCAGCCATCGCGGCGATCTCTAGACCCGGCGACGGCCGCCAAGGTGACGAGTGGCTCGTGGGCCAATTGGGGCGAACCCGAGCGACGGCCTCGTCGACGACCCGGCGCTTACGGCCAAGCGCGGCGTCATCGGCCCCCGCGCTCGGCCCACGGCGTCTCCCAGCGGGACGTCCGCGAGCAGCATCGCCACGCAGGCTGAGGGGGTTGTGTTACCGATTCCCATCTCGCCGGCGGCGACGACGCACATGCCGTCGGAGGCGGCTCGCTTCGCCTCGTCGCGCCCGGCGTTGATCGCCGCTTCAAACTCGTCGGGCAGATGACGGGGCTCGAGTGACAAGTCGCGTGTGCCCTCGCGAATTCGGCGGCGCCGAAAGCACATCCCAGGGCGCTCCGCGCGGGATGGCCCATCGTCCGCGGACGCATCGCCTATCACTCCCACGTCAATCAGCACGCCGTCTGTCTGGGTCTGACGGGCCAGCACCGTTCCCGCGGCCCCGCCGGCTCGGAGGTTCTGGACCATGAGTCGGGTCACTTCGGACGGCCAGGCGCTGACACCCGAGCCCACGACGCCATGATCACCGGCAAAGAGCACGATCCGCCGCGGCGCTGTTTGGGGCGTGAGCGTCTGCTGGATCTCGCACAGCCGCGCCGCCAAGTCTTCCAGCCGCCCCAGGCTGCGCGGTGGTTTCGTGAGCGAATCGAGATGGTTCCAGATATCTCGTGATCCGAGTGACGACATGCCGCCCCTTCAAAACTCAATGCCGCGTTGGGGTTTGACGCCGTCCTGGTACGGATGCTTGACCATCGTCATCTCCGTGACGAGGTCGGCCATCTCTAAAAGCGCGGGCTTGGCATTGCGCCCCGTGACCACGACGTGCAGCATAGGTCGCTTCCGCGCGAGCTCGGCCGTCACGTCGTCCAGAGGCAAGTAATCGTAGCGGAGCACGATGTTGAGCTCGTCGAGGATCACCATGTCGAACGATGGGTCGCGCAAGAGCTCAACAGCCTTTTGCCACGCGCGCTGGGCCGTTGCGATGTCGCGTTCGCGGTCTTGCGTCTTCCAGGTAAACCCTTCGCCCAGGGTGTGAATCTCGACTCGCTCGCTCGATTTCGAGAGGAGAGCGGCCTCTCCCGTTGGGATCGCTCCCTTGATGAACTGGACGATACCGACCTTCAATCCCTGCCCAAGGGCGCGAAGTGCCAGCCCCAGGGCCGCTGTCGTCTTTCCCTTGCCGGCGCCGGTATACACGATGAGCAGTCCCTGCTCGCGCATCGCGCACGCATATTGCGCTCGAACGCTTCATCCCGGCGGACCATCTTCGCTTTATGAGCGATGTTCACGTCGTCTGGCATTGGAATGCCCCCTTTTTTGTGGATTCGTTCACGATTTGCTCAAGCTTATTCATGTCGATGGAGTTTTCGACGCAATCGGCGAGTCGATCCAGCGATCGCTCGAGCCGGGCCGGGGTACTCGCGTGACCGCTCGAAGTCGCTGGCCCGTTCGGAAATGCAGTCGTACCCCCCTCGCGAGTTGCGAGCGAGTCAAGCCACGCCCGCCGAAAAAAGTCATTCGCGAATAGACCGTGGAGATAGCATCCCCAGATCCGTCCGTCGTCGGAAACGGCGCCGTCGGCGGCTTCGACATCGACTCCGCCGCGCTGCGAGATCCGCAACCACGGTCGGGCGCCGGTCGTCTGGCCGAGATGGATCTCATAGCCGAGGACGTCGCGGCCTCGACTTCCGGGGCAGTGGCGGTCATCCCGCACGACCGCGCGAACCTGGTTGGTCTCTTTGATGGGCCCGAAGAGGGTTTCGGTCGGCAGCAGCCCCAGACCAGCCGTTTCGGTCCACGACGATTCGATGCGCAGCGGGTCGCGGAGCGTCTGGCCCAGCATCTGATAACCTCCACAGATGCCGACCACCGGCAGGCCGCGGCGGCCATATTCCACGATCAGTTCGGCGAGGCCGACCTCGCGCAGCCAGTGCAGGTCGGCCATGGTGCTCTTGGTCCCGGGTAGAATGATCGCGGTGGGCTGTCCCAGTCGGTTCGGTGAGTCGACGTACCTCACGTGGGTTCCCGGCTCGCCGGCCAAGGGATCGAAGTCATCAAAATTGGCGATTCTGGGCAGACGGATGACGGCGATGTCGAGGCCGGCCTTGGCGGCCGGCTCAAGGGCGTGCACGCCATCAATTGCGACACTATCTTCTTCGGGGAGGTCGAGCCGGGGGACCCACGGTACGACGCCCAAGACGGGTATGCCTCCTCGCTGCTCTAGAAACGTCACGCCTTGGTCGAAGAGCGAACGATCGCCGCGGAACTTGTTCACGATCAGGCCGCGAACAGCACCCGATCCTGGTCGCTCAAGAGCCACAGGGTTCCGAGCAACTGCGCGAATACGCCTCCTCGTTCAATATCGCCGACCAGCACGACGGGCGAGCCTGCGTGTCGAGCAACGGCCATATTCACGATCTCGACGTCGCGGAGGTTGGGTTCCGCCGGGCTGCCCGCCCCCTCCAAAATCACCAGCTCATACGCTTGCCGCAGGCGGTCGAGGGCTGCGACCACGATCGGCCAGAGCTCCTGGCGTGAACCGAAATAGGCACGCGCCCCTGCGTGCGCCAGGGGCGGCCGTTGACGATGACCTGTGAGCGCAGCGTCAGCCTCGGGTTTCAGTAAGATGGGGTTCATGTCGGCGGTGGGGTCGATGCCGGCCGCGGCGGCTTGAAGCTGCTGCGAACGGCCGATCTCCGACCCGTCGGCGCAGACGGCGGCATTATTCGACATATTCTGCGCTTGAACGGCGCGACCCGAACGCCGCGCCGGGCAAAGATCCGGCAGAGCGCCGCCACCAACAGGCTTTTGCCCACGGATGAGCTCGTCCCCTGGATCATCAGCGCTCGGGCGATCATCGATCTGTCGTTCCGATTTCAAAGGCCGGCACCGCGAATCATCGGCGCTCCTGGATCACAAGTGTCAGCGCATCGGCGGTCAGGTCTTCCAGCGGCAGATACTCCGACCCGAGCGCCGCGCCAGCTCGCGCACCTTGCCGAGACGGATGAAACCAGAATCCGTGTCCAAGACCAAGGCCGGCACTTGCACCGCGGCGAGTTGCCGCGCGGCGCTCAACGACTGGCCCCAGGGATCTTGATCGGTGTCGGGCAGCGCGACGTTGGCCCGGCCGTCGGTGAGGAGAATCACCATGACCAAAAGCTTCGGGTCGGCACATCAGCACGAATGATCGTTTCCGATGTGAGCACAAGTGCATGTGCGAGCGGCGTACGGCCTCCCGTTGGCAAAGCGTGCAGCGCTTGCTCGGCTGGCTCGATGCTGGCTGTCGGTGGCAGGAGCAGCTCGGCCCGCGTTCCACGAAAGGCGATAACGCCGACCCGATCGCGTTGGCGAACTGCATCGGCAAGCAAGCCGAGCACCGCCCCCTTGACGGCTTCCATGCGGTGCCGAGCGGCCATCGACCCCGATGCGTCGACGACAAATAAGATCAAAGAGTCGGCGCGGCCCGACCGCTCCTTGCGATGCCAATCGGACCGCTGTATGTCGAGCCGTCCCCGCGGGTCGAGCCCACGCGCCGCGGCCGAGCGGAGCGTCGCATCAAGAGCGAGCTCGGGCGGATCGGGGTCAGGAACGGCCCGAACATAGGGGCCGCGTTCTTTTTGAGCCGATCGGTTGCGGCGGCCGGGCCGTCGGTCTGCCTCGGCCCGCGCCGCCTCGATTCGAATGGGCGGCACCGGTCCGGCGCCGCGGCGCCGAAAATCGTGGGCGCGGCCGGTCGACTCGACGGCGGCTTGAGACCCAGTCTTGTCATCGGGTTCCGCACGATCCTGTTCGGGGCTCGAAGCGTTCGCCTCAAACCTCGCGGCGGGGGCAGGGGGCTCACCCGGCGGACCTCCGTCGCCACTGGCCTTCGCCGACGGACTCGGCCCCATGTTTTCTCTCCGCGATCGAAAAGAGTCGCTCACCCGGCGACGATGGGCGAGCACGAATTCCGCGGCTCGGTGTACGTCGTGGGCGGTGACGCTTGAATTCCCCTCCCAGGCCGCCAGAGCGCGGGCCGACTTGTACAAGGCAACATCGGCCCGCATCCCCTGAGCGCCCGCCTGACAACACGTCTGGCTGATGAGCCGCAGCATCTCGTCGTCGACAACCACACCGGGAACCCGCCGTCGCGCGCCTTGATCCGCTCGCGCAACGCCTGCTGTTCCGAGCTCCAGGCGTCGACGAACCCGACGGGATTAGCGTCGAACGCAACTCGCCGCCGGACCACTTCCGTACGAAGCTCTGGATCGCGAGGGCCGATCAATTCGACCATCAGACCGAATCGGTCGAGAAGCTGCGGCCGTAACGGCCCTTCTTCAGGGTTCATGGTCCCGATCAGGAAGAAGCGGGCGGGGTGAACGACCTCGATTCCCTCGCGCTCGACGACGTTGATCCCCGAGGCCGCGGCATCCAGAAGCACGTCAACCAGATGGTCCGCCAGCAGGTTGACCTCGTCCACATAGAGGATTCCCCGGTTGGCCGCCGCGAGCAAACCCGGCCGAAAGGCACGGCGTCCCTCGCGCAGGGCCCGCTCGAAGTCGAGCGTACCGACGACCCGATCTTCGGTCGCCCCCAGCGGCAGCTCCACAAACGGCACCGGACGCTCGATCGCGTGCCGCGTTGCCCGACCGGGCTCGGACGTTGAAGGTAGCCATTCCGGTATCGGGTCGTCGGGCGCTGAGTTGACGGGGCAGCCTTCGCGAACAAGAATCGCGGGAAGCAGATCGACGAGCGCTCGGGCCGCTGTGCTCTTGGCCGTCCCCTTCTCGCCGGAAACGAGCACGCCGCCGATCTCGGGGTCCACGGCGTTAAGCAACAACGCCAACTTTAATGGGTCTTGGCCGACCAGGGCTGAAAACGGGTAACGCATGGGACGGGGCCTCACCTGACCTATTCGGGCGCAAGGGCGCTCCACCGTTGATTCCACGACTCCACGAACACCACCTGATCGAGCGGCGCAGCGATTCCCAACCGGCTTCCTCGAGCATGGGGCGGTCCCCAAATTGAATGGGATATCCCACGCAGAGGTAGGCGACGAGCACGATCGCCGGCGGAATATCGAGCACTTGCTTGACCACCTCGGGGTCGAGAATGCTGACCCACCCCACGCCGATTCCCTCCGCCCGGGCTGCCAGCCAGAGGTTCTGGATCGCGCAGCAGGTGCTGAAGAGGTCGGTTTCGGGCATGGTTCCGCGCCCCTAAAACGGCGGGCCCCCTCCTGCTGTGATCGCAGGTCACCGCGAGGTTCACCGGAGCTTCCTTGATGCCGGCCAGCTTCAACGAATCGTAGAGCGACCGCCGATCGCCAGCGTAGTTCTGGGCGGCTCGCGCGTTTCTCTCGTTCGAAATGAGTCGAAGATAAGCTGCTTCCGCTCGGGAGCACGGACGACGATGAAGTTCCACGGCTGCATGAACCCCACGGACCCGGCGTGATGGGCGGCGTCGAGCACTCGGACGAGCACCGCGTCCGGCACGGGATCGGAGCGAAAGTGCCGCACATCTCTGCGACTGTAGATAGCCTCATAGAGGTCCATGTTACACTCTGGCCTCCTGGGCTGGAGTTTCGGCCCGCACCTCCAGCATGGTTTCGCTGTCGACCAAGGCTTGGCGGAGCGCATCGATCGTGGCGGGGCCTGCGTTGGACCACATGCCGCGGTGACTGGCTTCCAACAGCCGCTCGGCGATCGCGTGCAGCGCCCACGGATTGCTTTTCTCAAAGAATTCTTGCATGTGCGGATCGAGCGCGTACGTCTCGGCGACTTGCTCGTACATCCAGTCGTCGACGACGTCGGCGGTGGCATCGAAGCCGAATAGGTAATCGACCGTCGCGCTCAATTCCAGCCCCCCTTTGTAGCCGTGCCGCGTGATGCTTTCGAGCCACTTGGGGTTGATGACGCGCGTGCGGTAAACCCGCATCACTTCCTCCTTGAGGTCGCGGACGGCGGGGCGCGACAGGGTCGTGAGTGTCGCCGAAATAATGGCTCGGCTTGCGGCCGGTCAGGGCGCGGATGGTGGCGATCATGCCGCCGTGGAACTGCAGGTAATCGTCGCTGTCGAAGATGTCGTGCTCGCGGTTGTCCTGGTTGTGCAGGGCGACCTGCACACTGACGAGCCGCTGCCGAAACAACTCGCGGGCATCGACGCCCTGTTCATCGGCCGTGTAGGCATAGCCGCCCCAGTTCACGTACGCTTCCGCCAGGTCGGCTGGTCCGTCCCAGTTTTGCTGATCGATAAGCGGCAGGATTCCCGCGCCGTAGCTCTCCGGCTTGGAACCAAAGATGCGGTAGCCGGCTTTCCTGCTCGAGGTCGAACGCACAGGTCTCGGGGCTCGCGGCCGCTTCCACCTCCGCGAGGAAATGCTTGCGCGAGAAATTCTGGTCGGGCGGCTCATCCCGTTGCATGACCAGCCTGGCGGCCTCGTCCAAGAGTGCGATCAAGTGGGGAAAGGCGTCGCGAAAGAAACCGCTGATCCGCACGACAACGTCGACCCGCGGGCGGCCGAGCTCCTCGAGGGGGATCACTTCGACGCCGACGACCCGCCGGCTTTCTTTCTGCCAACAGGGCCGAACACCCAAAAACGCCAGCACCTGGGCCACATCATCGCCGTGGGTCCGCATGGCGCTGGTGCCCCAAACGCTGATGCCCACGGTTTCAGGCAACGATCCGGTTTCGGCGATGTGGCGGTCGAGCACTTCGCGGGCCAGCTCCTGGCCGATCCGCCATGCGGCCATCGACGGCAGCGCACGAGGATCGACCGTGTAGAAATTACGCCCGGTCGGCAGCACGTGGGCCATGCCGCGCGTCGGTGCCCCGCTCGGCCCCGCCGGCACGTGACGGCCGTCTAAGGCGTGGAGCAGGTGCGCCGTCTCGTCGGTGGTCCGCGCCAGGGCGGGCGTCAAATGGTCGCAAACAAACTCGAGCACGCGACTGATCACGGCAACGGTGTCTGCTCGATCGAGCAGTAGACTGTCCCGGCGCGGAAACGTCTCGGTCAGGACGACGGGGATTGCGTTTGCGTCAAACGAATGCTGTTGTAAGAGAGCCAGGAGGTGATGACAAAGCTCATCGATGGCCTCGAGCGCGTCGCCTCGCGTCACGACTGGGCGGCCGGTCAATTGGGCCAGCGCGACGGGCTCGACGGCGAAAGCGCTCGCCCAGGTCGTCGAGCAGGAAGCCTAAATCAAGCTCGAACAACGCGGCCACGCTGGCGCGAAGACTCGGCGCCTCCAGGTTGGGCACCCGGGTGATCGCCCGCAAAAGCCCCAGGAGCTGTTCGCCTTCCGGCGGCCGGCCCAGGATGTGAAGGCCGTCGCGGATCTGGGCCCCCGTCAATTCACACAAATAGGCGTCAAGCTCTCCGAGCACGTGAGCAACCTCATTTCCCTGCATGGCGGCCAGGGCAAGCGGCGTGCCGTCGGCAGTGGTCCCTTCGTCCCATTCGTGGGTGTGTCCGTGGTCGCGCGTCATCACTTGCTTCAGGTCTTGGTCGAGATGGGCCTCGCGAATCAGCTCCCAGATCTGCTGCTGCAAGATCGGCAACTTCGAGGGGTCCATCCGTTCGACCTGATAGTACTCGTCGACCAATTGGGTCAGCTCGGCCAATGGGCCATAAGCATCGGCCGTCGTCATCGGGGGGACGAGGTGGTCGATCACCACGGCATGAGCCCGGCACTTGGCCTGCGCGCCCTCGCCCGGATCGTTGATGATAAACGGGTAACAAAGCGGCATGTCCGCGAGAATGCTGTCGGGAAAACATTCGGCCGAGAGCCCTACTCCCTTGCCGGGCAGCCACTCGAGTGTGCCGTGCTTGCCGAAATGAACGATCGCGTCGGCCCGCCACTCATCGCGCAGCCACCGGTAGAACGCGTAGTAATTGTGGGGCGGGGGCAGGTCGGGCCGGTGGTAAATCGCGTCGGCGTCCATCCCATACCCGCGCGGCGGCTGGAGTGCGACCAACACGTTTCCCAGTTCGAGGGCCGCCAGCGCGATCGCCTCGTCGTGAACGTAGGCCCCGCCCGGCGGAGGCCCCCACTGGTGACGCATTCGCTCTTGTTGCGCGGCGGGCAGCTCGTCGAACCAGGCCGCGTACGTTTCGATGGGCACTCGCCCCGTTGCATTTGCCAATTGGTCGGCCGTCAAATAGTTCTCGTCGTAAGAACAGCGGGCGATCAGCGCGTGGATCAAAGAATCGCCGTCGGCCGGCAGGTCGGTCACCTGGTAGCCATGACGTTGCATCGCCTCCAGGACGTCGATCAGAGAAGCCGGCGCGTCCAGCCCGACAGCGTTACCGATTCGGCCGGCCTTGCCGGCGGAGTTGGTCAAGACGAAGGCGATGCGCTTCTCGTGATTGGGCAGGCGGCGAAGCCGGGCGAGCCGCACGGCCAGGCCCGCGACGCGGGCGACCCGGTCCGCGACCGGAGCATAGTGCATCACCTCGAACGACGAGCCTTCTTGTTCCCGTCGCACCCGTTCCTTAAACGAGACGGGCGTTGTGATGATCCGGCCGTCGAACTCGGGCAAGGCGACATTCATGGCCGTATCGAGCGGGTTCAAACCGCGGCTGCTCACCTCCCACTGCCAGCGAGCCTGGCCCGAGGAAATCGCCTGCAGCACGGGCACGTCGAGAACCGACAAGGCCGAGCCCAGCTCCTGGGCCGTTGCGTTACCGCCTTGGCCGCCGATCGCGAACGAGATCGTCGTCACCAAGACGTCGCAGAGCGATTGGCCGGTATCGCGATCGACCAACAGATCGAATGCCGCCGGCCAGCCAAGATCAGGGGCCGACGGATGGCGGTGTGCCGAGTTCTGTTTCAGAGACGTCGTGAAGACCGCGAGCACGCTGGCCCCCCGGCCTTCGAGCTCGCGGATGATCGCATCGATGAACGCCAGGTTGCCGCTGATCCAGTGTGCCCGATAGAAAACGAGCCCCACGACCGCCTTCGTAAAATCGTGCCGTGCCCGCCATTCGTCCCAAGTGAGAAGGTGAGAGCAATCCGGGTGATAGATGCCCTGTTCGGGCACGACCGCCGGCGGATCATAGCCGAAGCCGGTCATGAAAAAATGGTCGGCCAGAAACCGGAGGCATTGGCCGAAATTGACGTGTCCGCCGGCGCGTAAATAGGTTGCCACGTCGTGGACGACCGCCGGAGCGACGTTTGACACCGAGAGCGACTGGGGATCAAGACCATCCGTTCCGCTGACGACGATCAAGTGGCGAGGGCTTTCCCCGCCGACTTCCGCCAAGCGGCTGAAGCCCGCTACCCCGGCGACGTTCCCCAAGAGTCGCGCCACCACGATCCGGGCATGGCACCCTTCGGTACCCGGCGACAGGCCTAACTGCTCGAGGTCGGCGACGCCATTCAACGAGAGCGCGGAAACGGCCGGAAACCCCTCCGGAAGATCGCGAGCGGCTCGATCGAGGCATTGAAGATCGGTATCGGCGTGTGTCAGGAAGAGGATGCCCCCTTCCGAGCCGTTCGCTTTCGTACTCGCAAGGGCTGCCGCCATACCGACGATTTCGTTGGTATGGTTCCACCGATAATAGTTGAACACGAAACTCGAAAGTTGTGGCGGCGGGGGCAAGTAGCCGTCGGCCGCGAGCATGCCGTCGATGTAGTCGTAAATCTCGACGACCTGCTCCTTGGTGTTGATCGACTGGAACCAAACCGGCCGGCCGTCGAAGACGACCTGCGCGACGTTGAGCATCGGACAGGGGCCGATGCAGCCGCTCAAGGTCAGTTGCACGTGCTTGCGAATTCCTCGCCGCGCGTACTCCTCTTTGTAAAAATCGACCGGCACGGCCGGATTACCGCGGTCCGTCCGCCCACAGCAACACCCCCTCGCGCAGACGAGCAAGTGGCCCTTCTTGGGGACCAGGTACACCGGCTTTCCATCCGGTCGAACAGTCCGGTGCCGCTCGAGCGCCGTCATGACAGTCGATTTGCCCGCGGCCAAAGGAGCCGGCCGGCGGTCTGCCAGCCCAACGCGAAGCCGGCCGCGAACAGCATCGCCAAGACCGGCAAGTGCTCTGGCGCGAGATGATGTGCGAAAAGCAATACCATGAGAAACCTCCTCTTTGTGGGAACAGATCGATCACTCGCGACTAGCGCACTTTGAAAACCCAACGAGACCAAACGATCCGGGCAACGTGCACGGTTGCCCCAGCGAGAAAGCCCAGAGCGGTCACTAGACCGCACATGATAATATCATCCTCGACCAGCATTTCATGCAGATGATTCATCGGATTACTCCACGATCTGCCGATTGAAGAGCCCACCTCAGCGAATCGGCGGATTCAAAAACCTCGATCTCTTTGCAAGCTAGAAAACAATCATGCGACGTCTCGGCCGACTGTCAAGTTTAATAGGAGTCGGAACTCACCATGTCATTGCCGTTGCGTGTCGACAGCTTTTGGTAAACTCCGAGCTGGGCGCTCGGCCCGCTGGGGATGAACTGGCCGGTCGCGTCGATCGTGAAACCGGCCGGAACGAGGGTCGAACCGTTTGTGATGAGTTGCCACGACTGGATGGTTTCCTTGAGGAAACGGACCGAGCCATCCGCGAACGCGAAGTTGGCGCCGCCAGGATGTTGGCTCGAGGCCGACAACACGAGGTCATCGACGGGGCCCGTGAAGTTGTTAATGACAGTGGAAACCACCCCGACCTTCGCTTGCGGATTGATGGGATAGAAGGTGGTGAACAGCGTGTCGCCATAGTTGCCCGAGACCCACCAGTTGTACCAGTAGTAGTCGGTCGTGTTGCTAGGCGATGCGTGAACGTGCTCGCTGTACGCGATCGTGTTGGACAAGCCGTCGGTGACGGACGCGATCTGCACAGGCGAGACGCTGCCGGAGTTGGGATACGGCGCCCCGATGATGGTGATCGGGTTGACTCCCGGCACCATGCCGATGTACTGGAACACGCCGTTCATCAGACCGAGCTGAGTCTGGTCGGCGCCGGTGCCTATCGGGAAGTAGGTCCAGGTGCCTATGCTGCCCGCATAGCTGCTATAGGTCATGGGCAACGGGCCGCCGTCGAACGTCGCGGGAGCTGGAGAGGTGTATCGAAGGTTGGTGATCGTGCCGTCGCTGGGGCACCATAAGACGCTCAGCCCCGCGTTGCAGACGGTCGTGTTGGCGCTGTAATAGATTGGGATCGAGAAGTTCATCGCGTTGTAGACCGTGCTCTGCTCGATGAATTGCGTCAGCCGGACCAGCGCCCGGCCGCATCCGTATAGCCAAAGCTGTCGTTATACGATTGCCAACAAAAGCCCATCGGAAATGAGCCGTTGGCGCTTTCGTAGTTGTGCAGTGCCAGAACGATCTGCTTGAGATTGTTTGAGCACTGGATCCGCCGCGCCGCCTCTCGTGCCGATTGCACGGCCGGCAAGAGCACCGCGATGAGCACCGCGATAATCGCGATGACAACCAAGAGCTCGATCAGTGTGAAGCCGCGCCTGGGGGCAAATCTCGCGCGGTAAAAACCGACGAAGCGGGAAGCGACCATGACAATCTCCTCGTTGTCCGGAATCTGTGCGAGGCACAGCGGGAAAGAGAAGAGTCGTCGGGGCAGAGGGGTGCGCGAGCTGGCGAGCAGTCAATCGGCTCGCGCGAAAGCGCGAACCGACGTACATAAAAGGTGACCAGATCCTACTTGCCGTGGCTTCATCATCGCGTCCACACCTCGACCGGGGAGGACTCTTCACGATAGCGACCATGGGCAGGTTTTCTGGCTTCCGGATCAACCTACAAGCCACGCCTTCCCACAGGTATCAACACCCGCAGTGGCCATTTGTGGCGTTCGTCCCCGGTTACAGCGGCGGGACCGCAACGGATTTACACCGTTTTCCCTCTTCTTCGGATCTGGATCTTGTTTCCAGACCGGCACCCAAGTCGTGTCCAATCGTACCAGGACGAACTCGCGAGTCAAGCCTCTCGAAGTTTTTCAAGTGGACCCAGGACTATTCCTTGTCCTCCGCGCAGGCCTGTTCGACCGGCCGTCTCGCCGCCAGTCACTGCGTTCTGGCCATGAGTCACTGCTTCGTGCCCGCGACGTTCACTCCACTACCAATCACAAAATTGTGGTCATAGGCCCATTTGTAGAGTTTGCCGGTCTTGGCGGGAGGAAGCTCGTCGATGTCGGTAAACCCTTCGTCGGCAAACCAGCATTTCAGCTCGGCGAGCGAATGGTGCGACTGATAGCGAGGGGCGTACCAGTCGAAGTTGTCGCAGACGCGTAAGGTCCAGTCGGGATGGCTGGAAAAGTTGGCCAGTTTGTTGAGGGTGCGATTGAGGACCGGGATGCCACCGAGTGCTCCCAGGCCCGCGCAAATCGACTCGAGCAAGCGCGGGCAAGCGAGTCGTGATCGCGCGAAGGCCGTTGTTGAGCCATTCTTGCGGAGCGATATTGCGGCGATAAAGCCATACGGCCAGCCGCCCGCCGGGTTTAACGCGGCGAGCGATCTCATGGAAGGCTCGCCTCGGGTCGGGCGTGTGGTGCAGGACGCCGATCGAATAGACGAGGTCAAAGGCTTGCTCGGCCAACGGTAAGTCGAGCAGGTCGGCCTGAAGGACCAATACGTTCGGAAGCGAGGCGCACGCGGTCGCGGCCTTGACGACGGCCGAGCTGAGGTCGGCGGCGATCACGCTCGCGCCATGGGTTCCCAAGAGTCGGGCATAGCGGCCGCCCCCGCAGCCGGCGTCAAGCACAAGCCGGCCCGTGAGGGCGTGGGCCGGCATGCCCGTCTTGACCAGGAACGTCGCCTCGTCTTCCTCGGGCCTGGCCACATCGTATCGGTTCCACTGCCTGCCGAAGCTCGCCGCGTAGGAGTCGGTGTGGCCGGCCAGGCGCGGAATCTCATCAACAACAGGAAAGACGGCGCCACAGGTTGGACACGTTAACTCGCGCGGGGCTACCGACAAATCTGACGTTGCTTTCACGGCATTGACGACACCGCACCAGTCCGAGCAATTCATGGTTCATGGTTGCGACTGACGAGTGGCTCAAGGAGAATCGTTAAGATGGATCTAGGGAAGTCGTCGCGCTCAACATTTCCGCGGTCCCACTCAGTATATCAGGCGGAAGCGAGCGACCGAATGTCGGTACAGCAACGGTGGGTGGTTCAAGTCGAGCGCCGGGTGGCGCGGTGGTGCGCGCAGGGCATGGGCAAGGCGTGGGTCGTCGCCGTTTCCGGCGGGAGCGACAGCGTCGGTTTACTGCGGCTCTTACATCATTTGTCGGGACCGCTCGGTTTGCAATTGTCGGTAGCGCATCTCAATCACGGCGTACGGGGCGAGGAGGCGAGCGCTGACGCCGCGTTTGTCGCCGCGCTCGCCAGGTCGCTGGACTTGCCGTTCGTATTGGGTACGTGGCAGCCGACGCGTGGTACTCATTTTGAGTCCGACGCCCGCCGTGCCCGCTACGATTGGTTGACCAAGATTGCTCGCGAGCGGGGCGCTTCCGTGATCGCGGTTGGTCACACAAGCGACGATCAGGCCGAGACGATCCTCCACCGTCTTATCCGTGGAACCGGCCCGCGGGGGCTGGTTGGTATGCGTTCTCACCGCGCACTTGCCACGGACCGTCAGCTCAGGCTCGTGCGACCATTGCTGCGAGCGTCGCGCCAGGAGATACGCGACTATCTGGCCGCCCTCGATCAGCCGTACCGGGAGGACGTGTCTAACGCCGATTTATCGCGAACACGTGCAAGGATTCGCCATGATTTATTGCCCAAGCTGGCGGCTGAGTACAACCCGAGGGTTACACACGCCCTGGTGCGTTTAGGGTCGCTGGCGCTGGTGTTCGAGCGCGCGCGAGGCCGACCTGGACATGATGGAGCGGTCGGCGGTGATTACACAGGCACACGATTGCGTCGTGCTCAAACACGGCTTCTTGCAGTCGATTCCACTGTTTCAGCGGGCAGAGGTCCTCCGTAAAGTGTGGCGAACGGCCGGCTGGCCCGAGGCGAGCATGTCGGCATCGCGGTGGCGTCGGTTGGCGGCACTGGTGGAACAGGACGAGGTTCTTAGGGTCGACGTTGGCGCCCGCGTCGAAGTCTCCACGGAGAAGTCTTTCCTAGTGTTAAGGCGCAGGGCGGCCCCATCTCCACCGTCGGTGGCGGTCGGGGTCCTTGAACCGATTCCACTCGCCGTGCCCGGGTCGACAGCCATTCCCTGGGCGGCCGGTCTGATCGAGTCATCGATTAACGCCGGCCCCGCGACGACACTCGATGAGACGATGGACTTAGACGAGATCGTTCTCCCGGCGATTGTCCGCACAGCGGTCGCTGGCGATCGATTTGAGCCGCTGGGTATGAATGGCCAGAGCATGCCACTCGCGGATTTCTTTCGCGGCCGGCATGTCGGTCGTGAAAATCGTCGCCGTGTTCCACTCGTCTGCGATCAGAGCGGCATCATCTGGGTCGTCGGTCACAGGATCGCCGACCGGGTCAAGGTGAGCGAGAAGACCGGGCGCACGTTGGGTCTGCGGTGGTCGAGTTTTTCCGTGTAGCTTTTTTGCGGCTGGAATCCGTTTGAATTCGCGAGGCCGTGTATCGCCGCGATGTAGAGGCATACACGCCCACGGTGAAAGCGCGGTTGTCGTCGCCAATGGATCGATCATACGCCCGTCAGGTCTTTGTTTGGCCGGGTTCGAGCAGAGAGTTCAATTCGCGCTCGATTCGGAATTTCATCTGACCTAACTCGTCACCGACGTATGGGCTATGAGGCCACGGCCAGTTGACGGCGTCGGCGGCGAAGCGCGGGATGATGTGCCAGTGACAATGATCGATCGTTTGGCCAGCGGCCTGGCCATTGTTCACGATCACGTTCAACCCGTCAGCACCCGTGGCCTTACCGATGGCACGGCACAGCCTGGGCAAGAGCGAGGCGACGGCCGCGGCGACCGCGTCGGGGAGCTCGCTCAATTGAACATGATGGGCCTTGGGGATCAGCAAGGTGTGGCCGGGATTGACGGGATTAATATCGAGGAAGGCGACGGCCTCGCCTGTCTCAAGTATTTTGGCCGCGGGAATTTTGTCGTGGACGATCTTGCAGAACAGGCAGTGCGGATCGTGCGGGCGCTGGCTCACGACGATAGGTCCTCACATCAGACGAAAAACCAGTGCGATCAACCACTTCGGTCTTCCGTCCTCCGTCCTCCCGATGTGCGATCAACCACCGCGAGACGAACCGACGACTGCCGGCTTGGCCGGTGTCCTGATGGTTTCTTTTTCGCCGAGGAGAGCGATCACGGCCATGGGTGATGCATCTCCTTGCCTTACCTTCGCCAGCTTGTAGATGCGGGTGTAACCCCCCGACCGATCTTTGAACCGGGGACCGATCTCGTGGAACAATTTGAAGGCGACCTCTTTGCTCGTGAGAACCGCCAGCGAGCGGCGGAAGTGGTCTAGGTTCCAGCCGTCCTTGGCAAGAGTGATCAGTTTCTCGGTAAACGGCTGGACTTCCTTGGCTTTGGCCAGGGTTGTCTTGATCTTTCCGTGTTCAAGGAGCGCGGTCGCCAGATTGCGGAGCAACATCCGGCGATGCGAGGGTGACCGTTTGAATTTGCGGCCGGCTTTTTGGTGACGCATGTTTCTTGACTATACTCCTGGCTTCATCGGGACGTTCATGCCCAGGTCCAGGCCGATCTCGTGGAGCTTGGCTCGAACTTCTTTAAGTGTGGTTTCGCCAAAATTGCGGACGTTCAAGAGCTGGTCTTCACTTCGGCTGACCAGATGCCGCACGGTGGTGATCCCCTCGCTTTCCAAACAGTTTGTCGCGCGGACGGACAACTCGAGCTCGGCCAAGCTCATTTCGAGCTTGCGTTCCAGCTCGGCGTCGATCGGCATGTGCTGCGCGCCGTCGCCAGTGAGAACATCGATGGGAAGGCCCGGGCCGGGCTCGTTGTATTGCACAAACGGGTTTAAGTGCTTGCGGAGGATCTTGGCGGCCTCGACTAAGGCCATCTCGGGCCCTAGCACGCCTGTGGTCCAGATCCGCAGAATGAGTTTGTCGTAGTTCGTCCGTTGGCCGACACGCGTATTCTCGACGTGATATTCGACCCGGTGAACCGGACTGAAGCTGGCATCGATCGGGATGATCCCGATCTCGGGCTCGTCGGCATGTCCCTCGGCCGCCGTTCGGTAGCCACGGCCGTTCTCCACAGTCATTTCGAGATGGAACGGGACGTCGTCGGTCAAAGTACAAAGAATGTGGTCCGGATTGATGATTTCGACCGATTCGTCGTGCAGGATATCCGATGCCGTCACGACCCCGCGCCGGTCGCGCTCGATCCGGACGGTGCGCGAGTGCTCGGAGTGGTTCTTGACCACCAGCAGTTTGACGTTTAACACCAGATCGGTGATGTCGTCGACCATGCCGGGAATCGAGGAAAACTCGTGCTGAACGCCGACGATCTTGATCCTGGTGATGGCGCTCCCCTCGAGACTGGAGAGCAGAATCCGCCGCAGGCTATTGCCGACGGTATGTCCGAAGCCGCGCTCGAACGGTTCGACGTGAAACTCGCCGAACGAATCTGTTAACGTTTCGCGGTTGCAGATGACCCGGCTGGGCAGTTCAAGTCCTCGCCAACGAATACGCATCGCTATCTCTCCGTATCATTATGTTGCGTTACCGAACATCGTCAGCGGCTCAACAATTCGATGATCAACTGGGGCGTGACGGGCAACCCGACATCCGTCACCGCCGGCAACCGGCTGACGCGGCCTTCGGGCGGGGTGGTGCTGAACCGGTCTAGCCAGTCGGGGACCGGCGGGGCGCTGCCGGTCGCGATGTTGTCTGTTGCCAGTTTGAGGGAATGTTCGCGGTTCTTCACCTGAATCTGGTCGCCGGGGCGTACTAAATAGCTCGGGATGTCGAGCTTTCGTCCGTTCACGGTGATGTGGCCGTGCGTGATCATCTGCCGTGCCTGAGGACGGCTGGCGGCGAACCCTAGCCGCGTGATCACGTTGTCGAGCCGGCGTTCCAGAAGCGACATCAGTGCGTCGCCGGTATTACCGGGGCGCCGGCTCGCTTCTTCATAGTATTTGCGAAACTGGCGCTCGAAGATGCCGTAGTAACGCTTGACTTTTTGTTTCTCTCGGAGGCGGATGGCATATTCACTGGCCTTGCCGCGGCGGAATTGATGCATCCCCGGCACGCCGTCGCGGCGGTCGACGGCGCACTTTTGTGTGTCGCACCTTGTCCCTTTCAAGAAGAGCTTAGTGCCTTCGCGCCGGCATAGCCGGCAAACTGGTCCTATATGACGTCCCATGGCGGAAGAGCGGCCCTCGGTCGCGTTTCACTCGTGAATTAAAAAATTAAACCCGGCGTTTCTTGGGGGGACGGCAGCCGTTATGGGGCAGTGGCGTTACGTCCTCGATGGCTTTGATTAACAGGCCCGATGCCTGGATGGCCGTGATCGCGCTCTCACGGCCGGAACCCGGCCCCTTGACTTTGACCTCGACCTCCTTGAGGCCATACTTGGTGGCCGCCGAAGCGGCCGTCTCGGCGGCCCGTTGGGCGGCGAAGGGCGTGCTCTTGCGACTTCCCTTGAAGCCCACCGTTCCCGACGAAGCCCAGCATAGGGCGTCGCCGTTAGGGTCAGTGATAGTGACCGTCGTGTTATTAAACGTCGCCTTGATGTGCACAACCCCCCGGCTGACGTTGCGTCGCGTCTTTCTCTTCTTGGCCTTGGCCACAGTTCTGGCGCTCCCGTTCTGTCAGATTGATTCCAAATCGCGTGCTATCTTTGATGCGAACCGACGATTACTGCACTGGTTACCGCAATTCCTTGACGCCTTTCTTCCCCGCGACCGTCTTGCGCGGGCCCTTGCGGGTCCGTGCGTTGGTGCGGGTACGCTGGCCGCGAACCGGCAGCCCCTTGCGGTGCCGCAGCCCACGGTAGCAGCCGATGTCGCGTAGCCGGGCGATGCACTGCTGCACCTGACGACGGAGCTGCCCTTCCACCGTGTACTCATTGTCGAGCAGGGCGGCCAGCTTGGCCAGGTCGTCGTCGGTCAGCTCGCGAGCTCTCTTGACAGGGTCGATCCCCGTTCGCTCGCACAGTACCCCGGCCAGATAGGGGCCGATCCCGTAAATATACTGCAGTGAGATCACTGTGTGCTTGTCGTTGGGGATATCGACACCGAGAATACGAGGCATCCGAACGGTCTCCCTGTTTCAATTCAGCTCAACATATATTTCGCACGATGGCGCAAAAGCCCCGTCAACCCTGACGCTGCTTGTGGCGGGGGTTGGTGCAAATCACATAGACCTTGCCTTGACGGCGCACGATCTTGCAATTTTCACAGATCCGCTTGACACTCGATCGAACTTTCATGGTTTCTCAATCGCTTGGAACGACTCTCTCACTCTGTTGCTCGAGAGCCATTGTGAATCGTCAAAAAATTTCGCCCTGGCGGGTACCGAATTCGCCAGTATAGCCAGGGACTCGGCATACTGCAAGAGTGCGTTACCGGACAGCGCGGTTTCGAGGTTTGAAGGCTGAACTCGCTTGGTGATGGTGTTCCGGCAGATTGCTCGCACCGGTGATCAGTCAGTCCTCCAGATAAGTCAGCACTCTCGGTCCCTCCGGGGTCATGGCGACGGTATGCTCGAAGTGTGCACTGAAGCGGCGGTCTTTGGTTTCGACGGTCCAGCCGTCGCCCAACGTCCGAACTTCCTTGGTTCCCAGGGAGACCATGGGTTCAATGGCCAGCACGATGCCCGGCTCGAGCTTTATGTCGAATTTCCGGAGCGACTTGCTGACGAAGTTGGGGACCTGAGGCTCCTCGTGCATGGTCTGACCAATACCGTGACCAACGAACTGCTCGACGACGTACAGGCCCTGGCTTTTGACATACCGCTCCATCAGGCTGGCGACCTCCAACCAGGTTCGGCAGCGGCCCATCGCACGGATGGCCAAATCGAGGGTTTCCGACGTGACATCGAGCAGTTTGCGAACATCAGGTTGGACCGCTCCGATCGCCAGGGTTACCGCGGCATCGCCGCACCAGCCGTTGACCCTGCAACCGGTGTCAACGGAAACGATATCTCCTTCACGCAATGGGCGTCGGTTGGGGATGCCGTGCACGACCTGCTCATTTACGCTGGCGCAAATCACCGCAGGGAACGGCGGCTTCCCCTTAACCGAGCTGGGGTATCCCAGAAAGAGGGGAGTGGCGTCGTGTTCGCGAAAGATGGCAGCCACGGCTTGATCCATATCAGCGGTGGTTGCCCCGGGAACGCCCATTCTGCGAACCTGGTCGAGTGCCTTCGCGACCACTCGCCCCGCGTCGCGCATCAGCCCGATCTCGCGCGGGCTCTTCAGCTTGATGACGGGACGCGCCTCGACGGTCTTTTTTCCCCGCCCCTCTTTTGCCGGGCGCATCAGCCCTGATAACAGCGCCGGCATTCGGGGGCGGGACCCCAAGCCTCGGTGGGAAGACACTTCGCGGCTCCTCTAAGCCAAGACCAAAACTCGCTCGGGCGATCCCTCGGAGGGTTTCTCTGATATTACGCAATCACTCGCGACGTTGTCCGCGCGACTTTTCATTGGGGCCGCTTAGCGTCGGTTCACAAGACCAGTATAGTTTCTCATGACAAGATGGCTGTCGATCTTCTGTACCAGATCAAGACAAACACTGATGACGATCAGAAGGCCCGTGCCGCCCAGGAAGGAAGCCACTGTCCAGTCGACCCCGAGCGACGCCTGGACCAACGAGGGAATGACGGCCACCAATGCCAAGAACGCCGCACCCACGTAAGTGATCCGCAGCATCACCTTTTCCAGATAATCGGCGGTTCGACGGCCCGGCCGGTAGCCGGGGATGAAACTACCGTAGTCCTTGAGATTTTCGGCCATGTCTTTGGGATTGAAGGTGATCGCCGTCCAGAAATAGCAAAAGAAGTAAATCAGGATGATGTAGCACACCGTGTAAATATAACTCTGGCGCTGGAAGGCGTCGGCGATTTCCTGAAACAATCCCGCGAAAAACGACCCGACAGTCCACGCATCCGTCCGCAAGCTCGACGTGGCCCTGGCCAAGCTGCTGAAGACGAAAGACGGAAAAATAAGCAGACTGGAGGCGAAAATGATGGGCATGACGCCGGCCTGGTTTACCTTAAGTGGGAGGAACTGCTTGGTCCCCCCAAACACGCGGCGGCCGCGCACATGCTTGGCTGACTGCGTGGGAATTCGCCTTTGGCTCTCGGTGATGGCGATCACCCCCACCACAACCGCGACAAAAAGTCCGATCAAGAGCAAAATGGTGATAATGCCGTATTTACCGGGTTCGGGGCTCAATTTCGAGGTCGAGTTTTCCCACAGACCCTTCAGTGCCACGGGGGCTCTCGCCAGGATGCCCGCCATGATCAAGAGACTGATCCCATTGCCGATCCCATATTCGTCGATTTGCTCTCCGACCCACATCAGGAAGATTGTCCCCGCCGTCATGATGCAGACGCTCACCATCCCGTGCCAGAAGTCGCGGTAGTCCGGCAAGACAACATTCATCTGCGGACTCATCATGTACTGCACCCAAAAGGCACTTTGGACGGCGCACAGGACGACTGTCGCGTAGCGGGTGTATTCGTTGATTCGCTTCCGCCCGCTTTCGCCTTCTTTCATCATGGCTTCCAGAGACGGGACAACGCTGGCCAGGAGCTGAAAGATGATCGACGCCGAGATGTAGGGCATGATCCCAAGGCCGAAAATGGTGCTCATGCCGATCGATGTACCTCCGAACATGGCCACGGTACCGAAGAGCTTGCCCGCAGTGTTGGTGCTTGTCTGCTCTTCCCAGTTTTTCAACTGGGCCTGGTTGACGATCGGAAGCGGCACGTAAAACCCGATCCGATAAATCGCCAGCAAGAGCGCGGTGAATAGGATCTTGCGCCGGAGCTCAGGCACCTTGAAAATCGTCAGCAGCTTATCCACGGGTCAAAAGCCTCCTGGTATGCGAACGAATCAGCCTGAGTCGTTTTGCGAGTCCGTAATCAATAGGACAAATGGGCAACGAGGATCGCACAGACCTCCTGGCCTGAAAGCACTTGCAGCTTACCCAACAGCTACCTCGACCTGTGTGACATAAACCGAACTGGAGCGAGATTCTCCAATGACCAAGATACCATTTATCCCGTTGCCACGACTTGCTCTTCTTTCGGCCGAGCATGAACGGCATGGGGGCGATAGGGGACAACGACGGTCGTCCCTCCGGCGGCGGCGATCTTGGTGGCAGCCGAGCCGCTGAACTTGGTCGCGTGCACCTCGAGCTTCTTGGAGAGGGCGCCATCCCCCAGGATCTTGATGCCGTCGAACGCGTGACCTTTGACCAACCCTTTCGAGCGAAGCGCCTTCTCGTCGATGACCGCGCCGGCTTCGAACTTCGCCTCCAAGTCGTCGAGATTGACGATGGCGAAACTCTTCTTGAACGCGCCGTTGACGAAACCACGTTTGGGAACGCGGCGGGCCAGAGGCATCTGCCCGCCTTCAAAAAGCGGGCTCAGCTTGAATCCTTGGCGCGAGGAGTGCCCTTTATGTCCCTTGGTCGAGGTCTTGCCGTGTCCGGAGCCGACACCGCGACCAATGCGCTTCCGTTTCTTGCGCCGGTGAATTCCTTGATGGACGTCGTGAAGTTGCATTAGAGAGGCACTCCTCGCAGACGAGCGATCTCGTCTTTGGTTCGTAGCTGGAGCAAGGCGTCGATCGCGGCCTTGACCAGGTTTAGCTTGTTGTTTGAGCCGAAGCTCTTGGTGAGGATATCCTTGACCCCGGCGGACTGCACGACGGCGCGGACGGCGCCGCCCGCGATGACGCCCGTGCCCGGGCTGGCCGGCATCAGCAATACTCGGGCCGCGCCATAATGGCCGACAACGGCGTGGGGGATCGTTCCTCCGCGGAGGTTGACCCGATTCATTTGTTTGTGAGCGTCCTTGACGCCCTTCTCGACCGCCGGGGGAACTTCGTTGGCCTTGCCGTAGCCCCAGCTCACCTGGCCGCGGCCGTTGCCCACGACGACCAGAGCGTTGAAGCTGAACCGCCGGCCCCCCTTGACGACCGCAGCGCAGCGCCGGATCGACACCACACTTTCGGTCCATTCCCCACGGTCGCGATCGCGTTCACGGTTATCGTTCGACACAGACAAACTCCTCGGCTACTAACGAAACCACAGACTGTTTCCCTTCTTGCGCACGGCGAAGCAAGGGCGGACGCCCCGGCAACGTCAAAACACCAATCCCGCCTCGCGGGCCGCCTTGGCCAGGGCCTCGACGCGGCCATGATATTTGTAGCTTCGGCGGTCGAAGCAAATCTTGTCAATACCGGCCTTTTTGGCCCGTTCGGCGACCACGCGGCCCACGACGGTCGCCGCGGCCTTGTTGCCTCCATACTTGAGCTCGGCTCGAATCTCGGGATCGAGAGTGCTGGCGGAGACAAGGGTTGAACCCGTTTGGTCATTGACCATCTGGGCGTAAATGTGCTTCGAGCTGCGGAAGATTGTCAGTCTGGGCCGCTCGGGCGTGCCGAAGAGCCGGTTGCGCACCCGCCGTTGCCGCCGCAGCCGCCGGGTTTGCACGAGCTTTTGTTGGTTTGAGATATTCACGTTTCGATCCTCAATGCAGAGCGGATTGATAGGTGGTCACTTCGCCCCGAAGGCCTTTCCGGCCTTGCGCCGGACGAATTCGCCCTCGTAGCGGATTCCCTTGCCCTTGTAGGGTTCGGGAGGGCGCACTTTGCGGACGATGGCGGCGAACTGGCCGACCGCCTGCTTGTCGGCGCCGCTAATGCTGATATGGGTGGGATCAGGCACCGCCACGCTCACGCCCGGCGGAGCCTCAAGCACCACCTGGTTAGCGTAGCCTACCTGAAGAGCCACCGTGTTGGCTTTTTTGAGCTGGGCCTGGTAGCCAACGCCGACGATCTCGAGCTTCTTGGTGTAGCCGGCCGTGACTCCCTGGACCATGTTGGCCACCAGGCTGCGGGTCAATCCGTGCAACGATCGGTTCATTCGCTCGTCATCGGGACGGCTGATGAGGATCTGACCGCCGGGTTGGTCGTATTTGACATCGATTTCGGACCGGTAGGTCAAGCTGAGTTTCCCCTTGGGCCCTTCGATCTGGATCGTGGAATCGGCAATCGCGACTTTCACTGTCGGCGGTACGGGCACTGGCTTGCGTCCAATACGCGACATGGGCTTGTCATCCTCCGCTTTAACGAATCGGGTCGTGAATCTCTGGTGGGCCCTCAGGGCAATGGGCCCAACGGCGCCGGCTGGTCATGGTCAGTTCAATGAATGAGCGCGAGCACCTCGCCGCCGACCTTCTCGGTACGAGCGCGGCGGTCGCTGATAACTCCCCGTGGCGTGGAGATGATCTGAATCCCCATGCCACCCAGGATCGGTTTCAAGTCGCGATAGCCTTTGTAGACCCGGCAGCCAGGCTTGCTGACACGGTCGATCTGCGTGATCAGGCGCTCGCCGTTGGGGCCATACTTCATGTGCAGACGCAGGGTCTTGGCCGGGACAGTTTCAATTTCCTCGAAGTCCCAGATATAACCTTCGTCCTTCAAGACCTGCGCAATGCCGAGCCTCATATGCGACGCCGGCATGTCGAGGATGGTGCGCTCAATCCGAACGGCGTTGCGGATACGGGTGAGCATATCGGCGATTGGATCAGTCATCATGGCGAACGGACCTTCTTAATTGGACAACACACGCCGCGCCTGGGCACGACGTTACCAACTTGCTTTCTTGACGCCTGGAATCAGCCCGCGGAGGGCCAAGCTGCGGAAGCAGATTCGACAGACGCCAAACTTGCGATAGAAACCACGGGGACGTCCGCACAAGCGGCAGCGATTCCGGTGCTGAACCGCGAACTTGCGAGGCGTCTCCGACTTGATCTTCTGGGCTTTGGTCGACATGCTGGGCTCTCCAATTTTTGTCACTTCTCATGGGCCTTCGGCGGCAAGCGGAAGGGCAGGCCGAACTGGTTCAGCAGCTCGCGTGCCTGGTCGTCGTTTACGGCCGTGGTCACGATCGTGATATCCATGCCGTGCGTATGTTGTAGTTTGTCGGCGTCGATCTCGGGGAAGACGACTTGTTCGGCGAGGCCAAGGCTATAGTTGCCATGGCCGTCGAAACTGTTGGGGTTGACTCCGCGGAAGTCGCGAATACGCGGCAGGGCGACGGAGATCAAACGATCGAGAAACTCGTACATCCGCAGGCCCCGTAGTGTGACCTTGCAGCCGATGTCGTTTCCCTCGCGGAGGCGGAATCCCGCCACCGAGGTCTTGGCCTTGGTGACCACGGGTTTTTGCCCGCTGATCTTGCTCAGGCTGTCAACGGCCGACTCGAGTAGCGCCTTGTCCTGAGTGGCGCGGCCCACCCCCATATTGATAACGATCTTGGTCAACCTGGGGATCGCCATCGGGTTTTCGTACTTGAACTTCGCGGTCATCGCCTTGGCGATGTCGTTTTTGTAGTGGTCCAGCAGCCGAGCCATTACCATCATCCTTCAGAACGTTTTAGGGGCTAGCAAATTGAGTTTGCTTTCGATTTTCTTACTAGTCACTAGCCACTAGTCACTAGCCACTCTTATTCACTTCGCCGCGGCCTTGGCTTTGGCAGCGTGGGCCGGCTTGCGTGGGCCGACGTTTCCCAGGCTGATGCCGCATGCTTTGCAATCGCGCTGCTTCTGCCCATCCTCGGTGAACCGGCGGCCGATGCGGACGCCCCGGTTGCACTTGGAACAAAACAAAAGCACGTTCGAGACGTCGATTGGCATCTCCTTGGACAGCCGCCCCCCCTGAGGGTTTTTCTGGCTGGGCCGAAGGTGCTTGTAAACGCGGTTGACCCCCTCGACGACGATCTTGTTGCGCTCCGGAAGCACACGCAGCACCTTGGCGATCTTGCGATCCCCCGCGCTCCCCTTGTCGTCGCCGGCGATGACTTCAACTTGGTCGTCTTTGCGAATGTACATGATCTGCTCGCTCGTTGGTGAGTCTCGGCTAATCTCGACCCACGCCGATTCTAATCAGTTTAAACAACCTCGGCCGCCAGACTGATGATCTTCATGAACTGGCGGTCACGCAGCTCGCGGGCGATCGCCCCGAAGATGCGCGTACCGCGAGGATTTTTCTCGGCGTCGATCAAGACGACCGCGTTGTGGTCGAACTTGACGTACGACCCGTCACTACGGCGGGTCTGATTGCGAGTCCGGACAATAACGCACCGAACCACATCACCCGCCTTGACATCGCCGCCCGAGGAAGCCTTCTTGACGCTGGCGATAATCGTATCCCCCAGGCCCGCGGAGCGCCGCTTGTATAAGGATGCGCTGCCGCCCAAGACCTTGATGCACATGACTTCCTTGGCGCCGGTGTTGTCGGCCACGTCGAGCCGCGTTTGCATCTGGATCATCGGACAACCTACCTTCGGTTCACAGTGGCCGCTGGCTTTTCACCAACGGCCGAATTCGTCGTCGAGCCATTGTCGCGGCTGGCGCCTCGCTCGCCCGAGCGAGTGGGGCCACCGAGCCGTTCTGTTTCCCACTCGTTAACTGATCGCCTTGGCGGCTTCGCCTTCGCCCGCCAGGGCTTGCTGGGCCCCGGGACGGACGATCCGCACGATCCGCCAGCGCTTGAGCTTGGACAAGGGGCGGGTCTCCATAATTTCGACCACGTCCCCCACGTGCGACGAGTTGGCCTCGTCATGAGCGTGGCAGACGGTGCGCCTCCGCAGCATTTTACCGTACTTCGGGTGAGGCACGAGCCGTTCGACCAGGACACGCCGGGTCTTGGTCATCTTGTCGGACGTCACGGTCCCGATTTCCGTCTTGCGGCGGGTACGGGCCGGCGCTTTCGTTTCACTGGCCGGGATTGCTTGGCTCATCAGACTTTCTCATAAGATTTAATCAGGCGATTCCACCAAAGTTCTCGTTCAGCCTCGGTGCGTTTTCAGCGATGGCGTCTCTACCGGGCTTTTGTGGTCGCGGCCAGTGCTGACTTCGCTTGTTCGATCTCACGTTCGCGGACGATTGTCTTGATCCGGGCGATCTCGCGCTTCGCCTTGACGATCTCGCTGGGTGCCTCGAGCCGCTCGGTCTCACTCTGTAGACGAAGACGAAACAGGTTATGCTGAACCTCTTTGAGCGAGAGGTCGAGCTGTTCATCGGTTTGTTCGCGTAGTTCGCTGGGTTTTGACACGACTCGAATCCCCTTTAAACCGTGGGCCGGCGGGTAACGAAGCGGCACGTAACGGGCATCTTCATGGCGACGCGAGCGAAGACGCCGCGAGCGGTTTCCTCGCTTAAACCGCTGACCTCATAAAGGATCGTGCCCGGTTTCACGACGGCGGCCCAGAACTCGACTTCTCCCTTTCCTTTGCCCATGCGCGTTTCGGCCGGGATGGCCGTCACGCTCTTCTGGGGGAAGATCCGAATATAAAGCTTACCCCCACCCTTGACCGCCTGACTGGCCACGACGCGGCCGGCCTCGATGGTCTGGGCGGTAATTCGGCCCGGCTCGAGGGTCTGCAAACCGTACTCGCCGAACGAAACGTAGTTTCCACGAGTCGCATTACCTTTTACGCGGCCTTTTTGGCTTTTTCGGTACTTGACCCGCTTCGGCATCAGGGCCATCGCCAGCCTCCACCTTTAAATAGTCGCCTTGGTTAACCCACACTTTAATTCCGATATGGCCTTGCACCGTCTTGGCCTCGGCGAAGCCGTAGTCGACCCGGGCCCGGAGCGTGCTCAAGGGAACCGAGCCGGCGGCGGACTTTTCGGTACGCGACATCTCCGCGCCACCGAGGCGTCCCGAAAGCTGGATCTTCACGCCCTTGGCCCCGCCGTCCATCGTTTGCTCGATCGCCCTCTTCATGGTCCGCCGGAAGCTCGAGCGCTTTTCAAGCTGTTCCGCGATGTCCTCGCTGATCAGTTGGGCGTCGATCTCGGGCCGCGCCACCTCGACAATCTTGATCTCGATGCGCCGGCCGGTCTGTACTTGCAGCTCTTTTTGCAAGTTTTCGACCTCGGCGCCCTTGCGGCCGATGATCACGCCAGGGCGTGCCGTCGACAGCAAGACGGTCACCGCGTCGCGGGTTCGCTCAATCTCGATCTTGGGGATGCCGGCGAACCCGTACTTTTTCTTAATAAATGCGCGGATCTTGAAATCTTCAACCAGGAGGTCGGGAAACTCGTGCTTGGACGCATACCAGCGGCTGCGCCAAAACTCCATGATTCCCATCCGGAACCCGGTTGGTTGAACCTTTTGGCCCATGTGTCAGTCGTCCCCCGGTCGTGTCATTCCCACTGTTGTTCTCTTCTCCGCCCTAAGCAGCTATCCAGCTAATCAATGATCACTTGTCTGAATTGTCGGCCGATACGGCCGCCTGGCTGGCCTGCAAGCTGGCCAAGTCGGCGAGTCCGACGGCGATATGAGCCGTGCGGCGCCGAATCATATAGGCCATGCCTCGCGCCCGAGGCATCAGTCGTTTGAACATGGGCCCACCGTCACCGCGGGCGTCGATCACGACCAACTCCCCGACGTTCCGGACCCCCTTGTCCTCGGCGTTGGCCATGGCGCTTTTGAGTACTTGCTCGACTAAGCGGGCGCCACGGTGCGGCATGTACTTGAGGACGTCCAAGGCGTCGTCGGCGTAATGGCCGCGGATCAGATCCAGCAGGGGCCGGACCTTGCGGACAGAGATCCGCGAATCGATGCGTTGCTTGGTATTCAGTGGTCAGGCTCATGGCCAGGGCCTCGAAACAAACTCACATTTGGTCAAAAATAAGATGCCCGTCGTCCCCACGCTCGTCACGTGAACTTTTCTTACTTCTTGGGCCCAGCGGACTTCGATGCCTTGCCGCCGTGACCCCTGAAGGTTCGGGTCGGCGCGAACTCGCCCAGCTTGTGGCCCACCATGTCTTCGGTCACGTAAAGTTTCGTAAACATCTTACCGTTGTGGATCGCGAAATTCTTGCCGATGAACTCGGGCACGACCGTGCAGGCTCGAGCCCAGGTCTTGATCGGTTCGCGACTGCCGGACGACTCGGCCCTCGCCACTTTCTCAAGCAGCCGTTCGACGACATGCGGTCCCTTTTTCAGCGAACGTCCCATGGCAAATAAAATCCTGTGGAATCTGTCGTGATAGAACCTGACGAATTTCTTCGATCCACGGCCGAGACCGATCGGCCGTTCAAATCTTGAGCTGCCCGTAACGAACACTGCGCCGGCGACGGATGATGGCCTTGTTCGATGGCTTTCGTCTCCGCCGAGTCTTGCCTCCCTTGGCCAGCTTACCGGTAGGTGAACAGGGATGGCGACCACCGGATGTCCGGCCTTCGCCTCCACCCATGGGGTGATCGACGGGGTTCATCGCCACGCCGCGCACGTGCGGCCGCCGGCCCAGCCACCGCGCCCGACCTGCCTTGCCGAGCCGCACGTTCATGTGATCGGGGTTGCCGACCATGCCGATGGTGGCCCGGCAGGCCGCGGGGATTCGTCGCACTTCGCCTGATGGGAGGGTGATTTGAGCCCAGCTTCCCTCGCGAGCCGTGAGAGTCGCCCCCACGCCCGCCGAGCGGCAGAGCTTACCGCCGCCGCCTGGCTGCATTTCGATATTATGAATCGACAATCCCGTCGGTATTTTAGCGAGGGGTAGGCAGTTGCCAACTTTGGGCTCGGCGTCCGGCCCCGTGACGACAGTCATGCCGGCCTTGAGGCCATCCGGAGCGAGAATGTATCGCTTTTTGCCATCCCCAAACTGGACGAGCGCGATCCGCGCCGACCGGTTCGGGTCGTACTCGATATGGGTGACCGTCGCTGCCTCGCCGTCGCGGTCGTTTCGGACCCAGTCGATGATCCGATACATCCGCTTGTGGCCACCCCCCTTGTGCCGCGACGTGATGAAGCCCTGGTTGTTCCGGCCGCCCGTCTTCTGCAGCGGTTCGGTCAGCGATTTTTCAGGCTTCTTGTTCTTGTCGGTCAGCTCGGCGAAATCGCTGACGGACGAGTTTCGTCGTCCTGGGCTGGTTGGCTTGTAAACACGAATACCCATTGCGTCGTTTCCTTAGAGATCAATAAAAATCGATCCGGTATTCCTCGTGCAGCGTGACAATGGCCTTTTTCCAGTGTCGCATCCTACCGACCTTGAGCCGATAGCGCCGCGGTTTGCCCCGCCTGTTCTGGATACGGACGTCGGCAACCTTAACGCTAAACAGGGTCTCAACCGCGTTCTTGATTTCGGTCTTCGTGGCCAGCGGGTTAACCTCGAACGTAAACGCGTTGTGGCGCTCCGAAAGATGCGTGGCTTTTTCGGTGATCAGAGGGCGGATCACCACTTGGTAGGGTTCCAGGACCGGACCGGAACGCACGTACTGGGGGGGCCGACGTAACGTGACCATGGCTAGCTCTCCGTGGAGTGGGCCGGTGAACTGGCTCCGGCGATCAGACCGCGCCGTACCGGTTTATGCTTGACCTGCTCTCTGAGAGCGGCCAGGGCGTCGCGCGTGAGAATCAGATAACGCTGCTTGAGGATGTCGTAGGTGTTGAACTCGGCCACTGGGGCCACCTTCACGCCTTCGATGTTGCGTGCGCTCTGGTGGAAGGTCGGATCGTACGTCGAGAGGCCAAACAGGATCGAACGTCGCTCGAGCGTACGCCGGCGTGCCTGGACCTTGGTTTCTCCGACCGCCTCGGCCGATTCGGTTTCGGTCAGATCGGGGCGCTTGATGGCCCGAAAAAGCTTGGCAACCTCTTTGGTTTTGGGTTGGTTCAGTGTCAGACCGTCGACCACGAGGGCTTGGCGGTCCTGAAACTTGGACAATAGCGCCATGCGTACGGCGGCCCGGACCGACTTTTTGGGCATCGAGTAGCGATAGTCGCGGTTGCGGCGAGCGAAGGCCACGCCTCCGCCTTTCCGCTTGTTGGTCCGCTTCGAGCCGGCTCGGGCATTGCCGGTGCCTTTCTGACGGAACAATTTCTTGCCGGAGCCAGCGACGTCGGCTCGACCGCGCGTATTGACCGTTCCGACGCGGCGGGCCGCCAGGTGCATCAGCACAACTTCGTGGAGAAGCTGCTTGTTGACCTCGCCGCCGAAATCTTTCGGGTCAATGGTTTCTTCGCCGACTTGCTCGCCAGCGGGATTATAGACCGGTATGGTCAGCATGGTTCGATCCGTTTTCCGATTCGAGGGACCGACTCGTTGGGATTTGATCCCCCCGGAGACGGTGCCTTTCCTGAGTTTCAAACCTTGTTTGTTTGCCGGACGGTGATATACCCGCCGTTAGGACCGGGCACGGCCCCTTTGATTAAGAGCAAGTTATTGGCCGCATCGACCTGGACAACCTTGAGGTTACGGACCGTGACTTTCTCATGGCCCATGTGCCCTGGTTTGCGAATGCCCTTCTGGGTACGTGCCGGGTCGGCGCTCGGACCTGAAGAGCCTGGATGGCGATGCATTCGCTTGACACCGTGCGAGGCCCGCAGGCCCCGAAATCCGTGACGTTTCATCACGCCCGCAAAGCCTCGGCCCTTACTCGTTCCGGTCACGTCGACCGAAGTGACCGGGCCGAAGAGATCGACCGTCAGGGTTTGCCCCTCGCTGACCTCGGTAGGACCGTCTTGACGGACCTCGCGAACGAATCGCTTGGGCTCGGCGCTGACCTTGCGTGCATGGCCGCGAGCCGCCTGGGACGCGTTCTTCCGCTTCTTATCGTCAAAACCGAGCTGCAACGCGTGGTAACCGTCGCGCTCGGCGGTTCGCACCTGGAGCACCGTGCACGGGCCGCATTCCAGTACAGTCACGGGCACGACAATCCCGTTTTCCTTGTAAATCTGGGTCATGCCCACCTTGCGACCCAGTAATCCCACACGCATCGTCAAAACTCCATCGAAAGTCACGCACAAGGCCACCGGCACAGACCGCGACGCGACGTCGGCGGTCCGGAGGGGCCGAAAGAGAACCTGGGGCGAAAAGGTGAGGTTTCAACACAAGTCGTCGCCAGGCGTCACGGCGACTTGGGTACCGGAGCTATCTTTCGGAAAGCCGTGAGGGTTATTCCGATTGAGTCATCCGATACTGCCGGACATTCGCGAGCGGCTTTCGCCACCACGCGCAGTCCAGGAAACCGTCAAACCCGCCTTACCTGAAAACCGTGGTTGTGGATTGATCAGCCTCCGGATTGGGAAGCCTTGATCTTGATGTCCACACCCGCGGGCAGGCTCAGCTTGTTGAGGGCGTCGATTGTTTTATTGGTCGGCTGAACGATGTCGATTAAACGTTTATGTGTCCGGATCTCAAATTGTTCCCGTGACTTTTTGTCAATGTGAGGGCTCCGGAGCACCGTGTAACGCTCAATGCGCGTCGGCAGCGGTATCGGCCCGTGCACAATCGCCTCCGTCCGCTTCGCGGTGTCGACGATGTCTTTGGCCGATTGGTCCAGGATGGTGTGATCGTAGGCCTCCATCCGGATGCGAATTCGTTCGTTGCTAGTGCCCGCCACCGCGATAAAATCCTTCCCGATTCAAACCGGAGCGGTCACCGTATCGACGGAGACCGTTCAAACCAGACCTCGCACTTCACGCAGGAAAGTAGAAGTGTAGCAACCGCGCCACGACGAGTCAACGGACTCCCGCTGAGTTTCCGCGATTCCCGCAATTCAGACGTCTCTGGTGTTTCAGTTCGTCACCGCGCTCACCGACCCGCCCAGTTTGCCGGCTGCTGTCCGCCAACCGCTGTCGACCGTAACGATCCGCACAGCCGGCGGTGCATCCCGGGGCGGGGGTTGCGTGGGGCCAGGGTCGCCGTCGCGGGGCGGAGCGTCCTGCATTGGCCTCCGTGTTTTGGCCATTCAGCCGGCGGATTTCACAGCCGTTGATGAAGCCGCGGTCCAACAGAAGGTTCCACAAGCATCAGGGAAAAAATGGCGGAGAATGGCGCTTTTTCGAAGGCCAAAAGCGCCATTTTTCGGTCGCTTGGGCCAAGGCCGCTAAACACAAGCCGTTGATTTGTCCGCCCTTATGTCAGCCGACGTTTTTGGCGCCGGAGGACGAGAAAAATGGCGCCCGCCATTTTTCGCGAGGAGCCTGTCGACGCGACCCAAAGGCCGAGTATGCCAGCGCCACGGATCTGACGAACCGCGGTCGACATGGAGATGTCGCTCGCTAAGGGATTTTGAACGGAGGCGTTTGTTGTGCGCGGGTCTCATGACCCCGCACAGGTGCCTGACCGGTCTCCTTCCTTCGGAGAATATCCAGCGAAATGGCGCTTTTTGGCGCTTTTTGGCGCTTTTTCGCCTGGGTCCGTCTCAGAACAGCAATCAGCTACTTGGGTTAGGGCAATTGGGCCGATCGGCAGCGCCACTCGCGCCCGCGGCGGCCAAAAGCCGGTCGCTTCCGGGGGCGACAGCGTAGGCCGCGGACCGAGCAGGGGGCGGCCGGCGTCGGCCCAGCATGATCATTGCCGATCCCCTTCATAGATGGCGCATAGATGGCATAGGTGGCGGCGTGTTTGCGCGTGCCACCTATGGGCTTTCCGTGCCGCCTATGGGAACTGCGCCCGCCCGGACCGTAGGCATCAGCCTTCGAAGATTGCGGGCCTTCGAAGATTGCGCTGGGCCTTCGAAGATTGCCCGTAGATGCCGAAGATTGCAGCCTCCGCGCATGCGATCTTCGCGCATTGAGCTGCAAGCGCCCTTGAACCCTGTCGGAAATCGGCATGGTTCAAAAGGGCCGGAATCTGGGTAACACCTAGACCGTTCACGGGGTCGTCGATGGGGCCAGCCTCAGACGGACGGCTCAAGTGTCGGTTTCCTTCGTCGCTGGTGTTTCAGTCCGTCGCCCGCGCACCGACCCGTCCTGTTTGCCGGCTGCTGTCCGCTACCCGCAGTCGACTGCACCGACCCGCGCAGGCTCCAGTTCCAGTCCGATGAAGCGCCAGCGAGGGTTGCCGTGAGTCACTCGCGGCGGTGCAATGCGTCCCCTTGCTGGCGCGTCGGGTTGGTATTGCCGATGGATGGCGCAGCTACCGGGATCGCTCGGCTTGTCATCGCTTTCCGTCCGGTGGCGTTCGGCAAGGAGGTCTCGCCACATGTCGTTTCGCTTTATCGCAAACCACCGCCGCCACGTTTCGGGATCTTGTCGTTTCGGGTTTTCGCGATCCCCAGAATGAACGCTCACTTGCCCGCAGACCTTGAACAATTCGTCCAGGCCAAGGTGCGGAGCGGACGCTTCTCCTCCTCTGACGAGGTCATCAGTGCCGCCGTGCGTCTGCTCCGCCAGCAAGAAGAAGCTGAGGAATCGCGCGCCCGCGCCCTGGAGGGCATCCGCCAGGGCCTAGAGGATGTACGGGCTGGACGCCCCAGCCCTTGGCCGAAGCGTTCGACGAAATCCGCCGCGACCTGAATCTGCCCCACAGGGCCCTGGACGGCTACCGCAGTCTCTGGCTTTTGAATTATGGCCCACATGCGAATCCGGATCGCCCGGCACATTCACGAAGGTGCAATTCGATTTGAACTCCGTTGAGCTCAAATCGATAAAGGCGGCTTTGATCGGAATGGGCGACGTTGCCGACATTCGTTGTTACGCCATTTTCCCGGATAAGGCCGGCAACGGTCACCAAACGCGACTCAACGTCGTCGCTATGCGGATGGCTTAGCAAATGTCTGCTGCCAATCAGCGGGAAGCTGAGGAAGGGATTCTACTCTCTTTCTAATCATTTCGTCTTTCGATGGATCAGATACGCGATGCCGGCGAGCTACAGGGTTCACGGCGAGTTTCGGTGTAACCCAGTTGTTCAAGAGTTGTTCGAGCTCCCAGAGGGCTCGACTGCAGCGCCTTAAGTCCAGGAAGCCCGAAGCACTCGCTCGCCAACATCGTACCGACTTGTGCTTTTAGTTTAGCCCGCGCGAGCAACTGGGCGCCTTCGACGCGGAGTAACTCTTCAACGGTGGAGTCGCATTGAGATTCACCGGAGAAAATCGTGCGTCCACGAGGCTACTTTCATGTTATATTCGCAGCAATAATGAGCGTAGTAGGCGACCGCTACATCCACAGTATCGCAGTGCGTACCGAAGCCTTCGTCGCACTGATCCATCTCCTTGTGGAGATTAGCGACGAATTCACGGACTTCTGAGCTCGTCATTGCAACGTCCTTCTTTTGGGCTATTGGTCTGCGATCGCCCGATCACCCGCTTCCGCACGCTAATTCCTACGACGTGGCACTGCAATGGGGTGATGGAAAAATCTCGCATTTGCCCTTTGATTGTTCCCGAAGAACACGCCATTATCAAGAAACAAGTGCAACCAATCATTGAGGCGAGCCTGTTCCGCGTCTTAAAGGCGCCGCCTCGTCAAGCGCAGCCGCCATGCAAGAATCCCCAGATGACGTCGAGATATAGTATTCCCCTTTCTCGCGATGATCCTGACCCCCGCGACCCCCGCGAGGAAACAAAAAACCGTGGCTGACCACCTGGAGACCCCCTGGAATGGGTGACCCCCTGGACGGAAAAACGAAAAACCATGGCTGACCCCGTCGGGCGGCACCAGCGGTGCCGCCCCTTGGCTGACCCCGTCGGGCGGCACCAGCGGTGCCGCCCCAAAAACCATGGCTGACCCCGTCGGGCGGCACCAGCGGTGCCGCCCCGTGTCACCCTTTATGTATGCGGCTCACTTTACGCCCCCGTCCCCCGTTAGGCCTCCGACACGGTCCCTGGTTTGTGCCCTCGGGTATTCCACCTGTTCGGCTTTCGCTGACGAATTTTTCCGCGTCAAGGGTTCGGCGATCTTAGAGATCGTCGCCGTTGGTGGCCGTGCGTTGGCCCGTTGGGCGAGCCGCTCGGGTCGGCGAGAGCACTCCGAGCGGAAGAGCAGTATCACCACTACATCGAGCATCACTCAGGTGAGAGACCTCTCGGGCTTCAGTACCCAGAATCGACCAGCAATAGCCATAGACGATACCTGAACTTGCGGGAGTGCATTAGGCCCGACGCGTCAGGCTGCACTCTGTTTAATCGCTCCTGGTTGCGTGCTCTTTCTGTTTTTCCCTTCTTAACCTATTTTGCCAGAATAACATGAGAGAAGCGGTCGGGCTCTTGCCGATACGTTCGAGGTGTTTCTCCTTTCTTAAGCCACTGTCAGGTCGGGCTACATCGGCGACGGGCTAAAAGCGCCGCTTAACGAGGCGCAGCCCTGTTGCGAGCCCGAATTCGATCGGCCATACTGCCCGCAGCCGTCCGTGCAGACCGTGAGCGAGAATTGATGCCGTCTCGGCCTTATGGTGCTTGAAGTTCTACTGTACATCGGTTATTTCTATGCAAAGGTAGTTCCGGATCATCTCGTGCGAGTTGCACAGGTAGGGGTCGATCATGCAAAGCAGAATCGAGCCGAGTAGTATCCTCAACACGATCGTCGAAGGGGACTGTGTCAAGTCGCTGTCCAAGCTGCAAGCGGGATGCGTCGATCTCGCATTTGCGGACCCCCCTTTTAACATTGGGTACGAATACGACGTTTATCACGATAAGAAGGGTCGGGATGAGTATCTCGGATGGACCCGAAAGTGGATCAGTCAAATCTTCCGGGTTCTCAAACCCTCGGGAACCTTCTGGCTCGCGATCGGCGATGAGTACGCCGCCGAAATGAAGATTCTCTCTCAAGATATCGGTTTCACCACGCGGAGTTGGGTCATCTGGTATTACACTTTCGGGGTGAATTGCACTCACAAGTTTACGCGATCGCATGCGCATCTATTCTACTTTGTCAAGAACCCAAAGGCGTTTACGTTTTCTCATCTCGAAAACCGAATTCCGTCCGTGCGCCAGTTGGTCTACAACGACAGCCGCGCCAATCCGCGTGGCCGGTTGCCGGACGACACCTGGATTCTTCGGCCCCAGGACCTCGTAGATTGCCTCACACCCGGGGAAGACACATGGTATTTCCCGCGAGTTGCCGGAACCTTCAGCGAACGTGCCGGGTTTCATGGCTGCCAGATGCCGGAGCAGCTCCTGGCTCGCATTATTCGCATGTGTTCAAACCCAGGCGATCTGGTTGTCGACCCATTTTCCGGCAGCGCGACCACGTTGGCCGTCGCGAAGAAGTTAGGGCGCAATTTCATTGGATTTGAGCTCTCCCCTGAATACGTCAAGCGAGGCACCGCGCGAACGGAAAGCACGCGGCCAGGTGACCCGCTTGAGGGCTCACCTGAGCCGCTCGTGAGCGCGCCCAGCACGGCAAAGGCGCAGAGTCAGAAGGCCAACAGAAGAATCGCGACTACGTCGGCTGGTGACGTGAACGCTCTCGATCAAGAGCTGGTGCGCACTCCAGGAGCACCTCATCAGGGCCTACGAGTCTGTCTACGACGGCTACTCACTCGATCGCGTCCTTGCCGATCCGGACCTCGCCTCAGCGTTCTCGAGGAGATGTTCCGAGCTCGGTCTTCCTGGCACCCCCAAAGACTGGAATCACCAACTTATGAGGGTGCGCAAGGCTGGAAAACTGGTAGACCTGCGAACGCAAAAACGCACAGAATTTTCTTGGTCCGACTATGACAAATTCCTGTTCGCCAGTGAAATTGCCTGGAGCGAGATGAAGAATCATGGCACACTCGACGATATTCTTTGCGATCCGGAACTTGCCGGTCGATTCGATGCGATCGCGGCGGGATTGGCACCTGGATTCACTTCATTGCAATACCGATGGGGCGCCCTCACCTTGCGAAAAAAGTCGAAAACCGCCCGCGTTCGTTCGGAGTTTTTCAGGGAACTCTCTCTCGACGAATTCGAGACAAGTCGCCAACTTAAGTCATTGAAGGGCCTGATAGATATCTCGGAATCGCCTGGACTTTACCTGATTACGGGGCAATTGGAGCGAATCTATGTCGGTGGGGCGATGAATCTGCACAGCCGCCTTTCTACGCAATTCGCCGACGGTCAACTCGACGAATGGGAAACGAGATGGGGTGCGAAGTCGATTAGACTCCTTCGAAAGCCAGAAGTGACCGACCCGATCGACCTTCTGAGTATGCAAAGGCGGTTGATCCAAAGGGAGAGACCGAGCCTAAATGATCTGGGGCCGACGGCGGCATGAAAGACGAAATTGTCCAGGCATTTCATCTGACAAGCCAAGGTTTCTCGCCCGATCGCGTCGTAGCCGATCCCGACCTGAATCGCGCATATCTGACCGAGTGCGGTCGGCTGGGAATGGGCTCGGATGCTGCAAAGCTGAACCGGTCTTTGCTTAACTGCAGGAAGCGAGGTGCGCTTCGCGGCCTAGCTTCTCGCCGTACGATCCTGAAAGATCAACCCGAATATCGCTTTGCCGCTGAGATCGCCGCACGGTTCTTGGAAAGAGAAAATGGCATCACACTTGATGACATCATTTGCGATCCTGGGCACGCTGAACGATTCGACGAGATTGCAAGGACGATCGTGCCGGGGGGAAATCCTCTCGAGTACCGATGGGCCGCCTTGAACCTGCGAAAGCAGCGACGGCTTGAGCCCGAATTGCTCGCGCGCGTCGCCCCGCCGAGTAGAGTGCTTCGATTCAGAGTTAGCGGTCTGTCGCTGGCTGCGGTGCCGCCGTGCCCGGGGTTGTATATCTTCTACTCGAATCGGGCGACGCTTTACGTCGGTGAATGCGAAAATCTTCAGAACCGAATCCGCAAGCATATCGATCATTCTGACAACAAAGAGCTAGCGCGCTGGCTTTGGGAGTTCGGCGACGGCTCGCTTCACCTGGAGCTTCAAGTCTTGGACAGATCGATCACTCTGCGCATCCGAAGGGCTCTCGAGATGGAACTCATTAGGTCTCGCTCGCCAGTCTTCAACGTAAAGAGATGACTTCCCATCGAAGGAGCAACGGCGAACGCCGACGCGGTGGATTCAAGAAATTTAGGGCCGACAGAGGTCATCTCGCGAGACCGCGTTGCGGCGGTCTCCCGTCCACGTCACGGATTGTCGCCTAGCCGACCATCGGACCGGTTGCCGGTCCGTCATGCGATAACCTGCGCGAGAACCGCTCATGCGGTCCTGTCCCGGCCTAACCGGTGCCAGGATTGATCTCACTGTCCTGTTCCCGAGTTGCCAGAAAAGATCGCGCGATACACAGCACCGAGCTTCGGATCATCCGCTAGTTCACGAGCTCCCACCAGCTCCTCGTCATCGCAACCGAAACTCAGGTACAAGGCATTGATTCGGCGCAACATCGGCTGATCTGCGTCGGCTGCGATCTCTTCCATGACACTCTGCGATTCCTCGCAACACTCCAACAGGTCGCGAACGCGTTCACCCATTGCATTTGGACCGCTAAACCATTCGCCGTCGATACGCTCGATGAGTCTGCGACATTCCGGTGCCGTGAAGTCGTGGCAGAGATCCACGGCGTAGCGAATGAGAGCTTCTTCTTCGAGGTTGTTGGGGCTCCCAGACCATCTGGACCTACCTACATGGTACGCCAGTGTACGAATCGCCTCGTCCGCAACTGACACATCCTCATCGAAGAGAAGTCGTCTCGAAACGAAAGCAATCGTTCGCGAATCTCGCGAGTCCGGATGAGCTGCCAGAATTGAGAGACCCTGGAACCGCTGTTGCCCGTCACCGGCCAGGCAATTATCAAGACATTCTATAATCATGCGTCGATCTGAATGTGCGTCAGCCAAAGCCGCGACGCCCTCGTTTCACGCCCTTCCGTTGAATTCCCTGGAAATTGGTATCCGGATTGACGTAACCGGCGTGCGTTCGTGATACGTCTCATGCTCGACGTACTCGCGAATAGGGGTCCAGGCGGCGATCTTCAGGGATGGGGAGTAACAAACGAGGACTACCGGGACGGGGTAGGCGCCCCAATAATCAAGTTGAGATTGATCGACGCTAAGAGAGAATTCCCTCCCATTATCCGCCAGGTATCGGTCCCCAGATTTCACATCCACCGCAACGAGCTTTCCAGTCGGTCTTTCTTTTACGAGTTCAATGAGGCCAGCAATGCCAACGTCTGTTCCCTGCTGAACTTGGCGAAAGATGGACCCGTGCTCGTTGACAACGCCTTCCACGTAAAGGAGGCCATCAGATCCAGTTCGGTTCCTGTCATGCCATTTCATGCGCGAGCACCTGCGTAGTGAAAGGGTGACGAACCATCGTCCGCAGTTTGGTTAATGTGCACTATTATAGCAAATCGCTTCGAACGCGTCTTGCGAAAACCAACTAGGTACTTGTATTAGCCGGGCGTGACCATCAGCCAGATTGCGATTCGATCTACACCCGGCAGCCGCTGTTCAATTCCAACCGCGTTCTCCACTGCACGGCCCTCCACGGGCTCGATTTTGGAGTACCGCTTATCTCGACCACTAACCGCCTCGATTCCCCACTCGGTGGACTGGCTGCCGAGGCACGGCGACGAACCAAGCCTCATTCTGGAATCGGCAGGTCCGGTCCTCCCAGGCGAACGCGGCGTCCGCAACGACCTTGAGGGCGCACAGCTCATTCCGCATGGCCGGCGCATGGAAATCGCCGCCACTGATCCGGTTTGATGAGCGGGATGTGGAAACGGAGCCATGGCGAAGCTAGGAGGCACCGGCGACCGAAAGAGCCGGCAACAGATATGCCAAGCCTAACACCACCGCGCCGCATCTCGACTCTGCCTTTTGTTTTTCGGGGCGGCGTCGCTGGCGCGGTGCCGCCCGACGGGGTCAAACAAGGTCGGGCGGCGCCGCTGGCGCGGTGCCGCCCGACGGGATCAAATAATGGTTTTTGTTTTTTGGTCTCCCTAAAGCCGGTCCCCAAAGCGAACGTGGACCTGCCCGGAAGCGGATTGGACGCCGGGAGGTCCCGCTCACCGCCGCCCAGGGGGCAAGGAGAAGTCTCGCGCACGTCACCCCGGGGCCCGTTTGCTTGGGAGCGGGGTTCGACCGGCCTAGCGTCAGGGATTGATCAAGCCGGGCAGCCGCGTCCACTTTTTTGCCGAATTGATCGTCTCCCGACTTGTGGTCCGACGGAGACTTCTCCCCTGGCAGGATTCCGGCTGCAAGCTACCGATGAAAGTTTCGGTGCCGGCCCGAAAAAGCTGAAAAAAGTCAGCCCGGGTGAAATCGCGATCGTGTCGGGGGATTGGTCGCCGCGAATGCCCCAGAAGGAGCGGAGTGAGAAGAAGGGGCGAATACGAGGGACCGGCCCGCGTTGCCAGCGGCGGCGTCCCGCGCCTTCCCGCCGGCCCCGCGGCTTACGTCTGAGTTACAGCGCTGAGTTTTTCCAGGTTCGATCTGACTCGTGAGGGTTTCACCGATTGGGCGGGTCTCGCGGCTCTCATTACGACTCGGTCGGGGCCGTGTCTCTCGGCAACAGGCGGACAAGACCGTATCATGAAATTTGGTGTCAACGGCGGACTACGGGAGGTCGCTTTAGATGAAAAGCCCGTTCCCAGGCATGGACCCCTATCTCGAAGCTCAAGGACGCTGGCGAGATCTCCATACCAAGCCGATGCCGCCAGGCGACTACTACGCGTTGGTGGCCCGCGCCCAAAGGCGGCCGAATTGCGACGTCTATGCCTGGTCGATTCGCCAGCCGTTGCCGACGATTCCGATCCCGCTCAAGGTCGGCGATCCCGACGTGCGGCTCAACTTGGTTGATTCATTTGCCCTGGCCTATCAGCGGGGCCGCTATGGACGGACGATCGATTACTCACGCCCCTTGGATCTCCCCCTCGACCCTGAAGATAGGGCTTGGGCGGAGCAAATTGCCGCGCCGGCGACCGGGGGAACTCGACATGAATAGTCCCTTTCCCGGCATGGACCCCTATCTGGAGCGGTATTGGGGGGACGTTCACCAAGGCATCATAGTCCGACGAACAAACGAGCGGGCGAGGGCCAAAGGCTTTACCTGCAAAAGCGCGTGGATCGGCAGTCCGCGGGGGTCAACACGGTGGAGATTGACCTGCTCCGCGGCGGCCAGCGAATCTTGATGATTGATGCGGAGCAGATTCCACCGTCGCATCGCACACTCTATCAAGTGTGTGTCTGGCGAGCGAAACAACCTCAGCAAATAGAGGTCTATCGCTTGCCCCTCAATGCTGCCTTGCCCGAGATTGCAATCCCGTTGCGTCCTCATGACCGCGATGTGCGGCTTGATCTGCAGGTGATTCTGGAGCAATGCTATCGCAACGGCGGTTACGACGACATCGACTATCACGGCGAACCCGATCCACCGTTGTCGGCAGCCGACGCGGCATGGGCCGATGCGCTGCGTGAGGAAGCAGGCAAGCGTTAGACCCAATACCGTTGAATTAGCATCAACGACAGCGGAGGAAAAGCCTGCGCCGCCTCGTTCCCACGCTCTGCGTGGGAATGCCGTCGGGGACGCTCTGCGTCCGCTCGATGGGCAAAGCATCGGTCCCGGGCCGACGACGCGGAGCGTCGGAGATGGCGTTCCCACGCAGAGCGTGGGAACGAGATCAACCGCTGCGCTGCCTTCAGCTTATGACTCATTCAACGGTATTGGCGTTACACCGGCTCGGCGTTCGGTTCGTCCTCGAACAGCCGGTTCAACGAAAGATTGAAGCCGGGGATAACATTCCCTCCGTCCAGATTTGCGGGTTCAGCCAAGATTCGGACATCGGTCGTCGACGTATAGACGTAAACCTGACGCGCCGAAGGGTAAATCACCCAGACCAACTCTGTGCCCGTTCGAAAATAATCCCCCAGCTTCGCTAGGATCTCGTCGGCGGTGTTTGACTTGCTGACGACCTCGACCGCAAGGTTGGGGATCATGTCCCAGGCTTCTCCCTTGGGCACCCGTTTGCCGTACGGCCATCGCGTCGCCGCCACGAACGCCACGTCAGGACGCCGCCTGAGGTCTCTGGCGACATCGATCCGGAAGAGCAGCTCGACAAAAGCTCGACCCAGACAACGCTTGCGGGTGTGTGCAACGAGCACCTGGGCGAGGAAATTGGCAATGTCGCTTTCGTAGGCTCCCATGGGCGGTAATTCCAAGACCTGGCCGTTGACAACCTCGTAAAGCACGTCGCCCGGGGGTTCAAGAGACGGAGTCGCCGACGTTGTGGCGTGCTCGAGCACAGACAACTCCGGCGGGATCGTTACGGTTGCCATGAGATTTGCCCTCAAGGACCCTGCGTGTTACGGGGACTTTGTAATTCGGTTTTGTGACGCCGCCAATACCCTGAGGAACGGGGCGGAATTGACTTCCTGATTTCGAGACGGGATGCTTGGCGACCCGAAAACTCTCGCTCCCACGCTCCCGCGCGGAGCGGTCCTCCTGCCGCTCCGCGGCGTGCACAAGTTCAATCAGGGAATTTACTACTGACCCGTTCCTGAGCCCGCCCCGTCCCTCACATCCCAGCGATCGCTTCCAGCATACTATCAGGTGCCGCCGCGTATTCGAGCGGCTCCATGGTGTATCCGGCCCGGCCCTGGCTCAGGCTTCTCACGGCGGTGGAATAGCCGAACATCTTCTCGAGTGGTGCCCGGGCATCGATGACCATTAGCTTGCCGCGGTTGCTGGTGTGGTCGATCAGGGCCCGCCGGCTGGACAGGTCGGCGGTAATGTTGCCCAGGTAGTCTTCGGGGGTGACGATCTCGATGCTTCATGATCGGCTCTAGGAGCACCGAGCCCGCCTCGTGGACGGCCTTGCGGAGGGCGTCGCCGGCGGCGAAGCGAAAGGCCAGCTCGTTAGAGTCGACGTCATGGGTCGCGCCGTCGACCAGGGTGACCTTCAGGTCTACCAAGCGGGTAGCCGGTTCGTCCTCCGGACTTCGCTTCCTCGCGCAGGCCGGCCTCGATGGCCGGCAGGAATTCGGCCGGGATGACGCCCCCTTTGAGCTTGTTGACGACATGCAGCACCGGCGCTCCCTTGGGCTGAGTTTCGGGCTCGATGTCGATCGAGATCTTCGCGTAAAGACCCGAGCCGCCGGTCTGGCGAATGCAGCTTCCCTCAATCCGTTTGACCGCTCGCTTGATCGTCTCGCGATAACTGACCCGCGGCCGTCCCACATGGACGTTCAGTTTGAAATCGCGTTTGATCCGGTTCTTGAGAATCTCGAGGTGCAGCTCACCCATGCCCGAGATGAGGGTCTGGCCGGTCTCTTCGTTGACCCGGAAGGTGAAGGTCGGGTCTTCGCGGGCGAGCACTGCCAAGGTCTCGGCGAGCTTACCCTTGTCGGCCGAGCTGACGGGCTCGATCGACATGCTGATGACCGTTTCGGGAAATTCGATCCGCTCGAGGAGGATCGGGTGTGCGCCATCGCACAGTGTGTCTCCCGTGACCGAGTCTTTGAGGCCGACGATGCCGGCAATGTCGCCGGCGAGCGCCTTCGGAGATCTGCTCGCGGTCGTCGGCCCGGATGTGATAAAGCCGGGAGCAAACTTCTTTCTTGTCCTTGCCCGGGTTATACACGCGGCTGCCCGACTTGAGCCGGCCCGAGTAAACCCGCACGAATGAGAGATCGCCGTGGGCGTCATTGGTGATTTTGAACACCAGCCCGCAAAATGGTTCCTCTGGGTCGGGCTTGCGTGTGATCTCGGTTCCTTTTTTGGGATGATGGCCAACGACAGGGGGCTTGTCGAGCGGGCTCGGTAAATAGTCGCTGACCGCATCCAGAAGGCGCTGCACGCCGACGTAGCGGAGGCTCGAACCGCACAGAACCGGGTGGACCAGGCCCGTCAAGGTTGCCCGCCGCAGCGCGGCCATGATCTGATCTTTCGTCAGCTCGGCCCCCTCGAGGTGGGCCATGTAGGCCTCGGTGAAGACCTCGTCGATGTCGGAGAGGGCGTTGAGCATTTTCTCACGCCAGAGATCGGCTTCGGGACGAAGGTCTTCCGGTATTTCGATCTCGGTGATGGTGGAACCCAGGTCTTCGGTCTTGTAGAAAAGGGCCTTCATCGTGATCAGGTCGATGAGGCCCTTGAACTCGCCCATCGTGCCTTCGGGGCCGGCGCCGATCGGGATCTGAACGGCGATCGGATGGCTTTCCAGCAGCCGTTCTTGAATCTCTTGAAACACCCGGTCGAATTCGGCGCCGATGCGGTCCAGCTTGTTGATGAAGCAAATCCGCGGAACGCGGTACTTGGCCGCTTGGCGCCAGACCGTTTCGCTTTGCGCCTCGACTCCTTCCACAGCCGAGAACACGACGACGGCGCCATCCAGAACACGCAGGGACCGTTCGACCTCGGCCGTGAAGTCGACGTGACCGGGCGTGTCAATGATGTTGATCGTGACCGGCTTGCCGTCGCTGTCCTTCCAGCGACAGGTGATCGCCGCCGCGACGATGGTGATGCCGCGGTCCCGCTCTTCCGGCAGATAGTCGGTCGTGGTATTGCCCTTGTCAACGTCCCCCATGCGGTGAATCGAGCCGGTGTAATAAAGGATCCGCTCGGTGGTCGTTGTTTTGCCAGCGTCGATATGCGCGATGATGCCGATATTGCGAATCGACGCGAGGTCGGAATGTGAGAGGTCGGTGCCCATGGTGACGTCATCCCTTATCTGTCTCTGCAAACGGCGGCGGCGGGGTGAGGCGCCGGTTCGTTCTCCAAGGAAACCGGCTCCAGTTCCTTCAGCTTACCGCCTCTGGGGCGGCGATACAGCGCGAGTCATGCCTTTTGCGCCGTGGTCAGGCCCGCCCTTGATGAGCCGACCGGGGCCCAACGTGAGCTCACCGCGCCGTCGGCGCGATGGCCGGCGTCGGGGCCGAAGGGGTCGGCGCGGAAACGCTCGCATCGCGTTCCGCCTTGGCGAGCATTCCATGGATCAGCGAAGGCATGCCGAGGGCCAGCAAGAGGTCGGCCTGAGCCTGAGTGGCCTGCCAGACGGCGTCGAGCTGGGCGTTTTGGAGTTGGATCAACCGCTGTCGAGCTTGCATCAATTTGGTGAGGTCGGCTTGACCGGCCTCGAATAAGCGATCCAGTGCGCTTACGTCCTGCTCTAATTCCTTGGACAGACCGGCCGACTCGTTCACCAACTCCCTCGCGCCGTTCCACTTGGCGACAGCGGCTTTCACCTGGGCGGTCACGCGCTGCCGCGCTTGCTCATAGGCGACGATCGCGCACCGATGCTCGGCTTCCCGCTGCAGGACCAGTGGCTTGCCACTGTTCCAGATCGGCAGCGGGCTGATGAGCACAAGGCCGATGTACTGAACACCGGCCTCGTCCATGGCATATTGAGGGCCGACGATGGGTGTGGGGATTCGGTCTCCCTTCGCCAGCTTGACGGCCGCGTATGTACCGGCCATCTGAGCATGGGCGGCGTGGATGTCGGGACGGCTCTGAAGTGCCTCATGAATCATCACATGTTCATCGATTTGAGGGATGTAAGGAGGTAGGGTAAACTCGCCCAGCGGCTCGACCGCTCCGGCCTGTTCGGGGATTCCGATCTGATTGCGCAAGTCGGTGAGCGCGGTCAGATAATCCTGGCGGGCCGCCTTGACCATTTGCCGGGTTGCGCGGCTCTCCACTCGCGCCAGCGCGACGTCGGCCGCCTGCACCTGGTTGGCCTCCATGCGTTTTCGCATGGATTCGGAAAGCCGATCGTTGAAGTCGGCCAATTCGTGGGACAGGCGGTATTTCTCGCGGCGATAGGCAGCCGTTTGGAAGAACCGATACGTCTGGACCAGGGCGGTCAGCTCGGCTTGAACGACGACCCATTTCTGCTGGTCGAAGGCGGCTTCGGCAATGTGGTAACGATGGGTGGTCTGATGGCCCAGCTCGACCGGTTGTCGCAGTGAGACATAAATATAGTTCTGGCCGTAATGATAGAAACCCTGGTTGCTGCTGTTATGTCCCCCGCCCAAGCTTTGGGTCCCGAAAGTGCCATTGGGCACCAGTGTGATCGGTCGATAATCGATCCATATCGTCGGGTTGAGCGTGGTTGGAAAGTGTCTGGCGACCTCGACGGCCTCGGCGGAGGCCGCAATCGCGTTCCCTTGCCGTAATGTCACGAGATCGGGGTTGCTCGTGATGGCGCCGTAGAGTGCGGCCTGCAAGCTAATCGACTGGCCACCGACCGGCGGCGGGATCGAAAGCGGCGTAAGGGTGTCCGCCGGCATTGGCAAAGGGCTCGTGCCCGGCCCGAGTGGCGCGCTCATGTCGCTTGATGTTGCCTGGCTACGCCGAACGGGCGCATCGCGTTGCGTACGAGAGGAACGCACTAGACTTCTCGACGCAGGCGTTACTTTTGCTCCACTTTGTGCAGATTGCCCCGGCACAGGCGGGATGAGCTGCGGCGGCGGGTCGGCCTGGGCGAAAAAGTTTCCCCAACCCACAAGGACCACTGGGAACCACAAGAGCCGAATTTGGCGCATGGGAGAGAGCTTCTTGCCCTAGAATCCGTGAGCGTGGCAAGCGTCGGCTGCCATTGGACCGCTGTCCGGTACGGCCTCAGCGCGGGGAAACCTCAAATTCAACATTTTGGTTATCGGCAGGACAGACGTTGCTAACCGAATGTTAACGAGAAATCACCGAATGACCCAGGCTGCCCCAGTAGACCTCTGTTATCGTACACTGGTTCGGTCGATTGAGTGCGAGATAACTCGCCGAACATTGGTATACGGCCGGGGGATTTGTTGATGGCGAACGTCACCGACGGGCTGCACCGAGCAATGGTTGGCGTGGCTTGCCCCGGGCTGATTTCCGTGAGGCTGAGAATTGGTCTAACGGCCTGTTTCATCAGCAGCACGATTGGAGTGGGTCTTGTGACCGGTTGCCAGCCCGCGGGCCCCAAGCTCGCGGCGAGCCCATCCGCCGCGGCGACGCCGAAGCCTTCCAAGGTGACCGGCGAAGATCACGAAAGAAAGTAGCTAACGATGCGTCCAAGTCCTGATTCTCCCACGGTCGATGGGCGACGGGGATTCACCTTGATTGAGCTGCTGGTGGTGATCGCCGTCATCGCCGTACTGGTCGGCCTTCTTCTGCCGGCCGTTCAAGAGGCACGCGAGGCGGCTCGCCGTATCCAGTGCGTGAACAATTTGAAACAGATTGGTCTAGCGCTGCACAATTACCATTCGATCAACAATGTATTCGCCATCGGTTATGTTGCATGGCCCAACACCAATACGAACGTCACGTCACCAGGATGGGGCTGGACTTCGGCGCTTCTGCCAGCGCTTGACCAACAGCCGCTCTACGACGCGACGAACTTTGCCTTGCCCATCGAGGTCAACGCAAACCTCACGACGCGGACGACGGGCTTGGCTGTGTTCGTCTGCCCGAGTGATCGTTCGACGGGGCTGTTCATGATGACCGACGTGAATAACCAGCCGATCGCCGAGGCATGCACGAAAAGCTATGCGGGTAATTTCGGCCGCGATATCAACATCGCTAATGAACCGAGTAGTGGCAACGGCATATTCGTCTGTAATCTCGCCTTTGGGGCTCGGGACGTTACCGACGGGATGAGCCAGACGATTACGGTGGGCGAGCGAGGAAGCCTCTTGACTCTTGTTCCCTGGGCCGGCGCGATCAATGGGGGCATTTGCCGGATTACACCCAATTCCCCCAGCCAGAGCACGCGCACCAAGACGGCGCCAGTCGAGCCTTTGGCACGCGCCGACACGAATGGTGGGACCTCGACAAACCTCTTTTTCGACCCCGACGACTTCTATAGCCCTCATCCGGCCGGTCTCAATTTTCTCTTGTGCGATGGGTCGGTGCTTTTCATCAAAACCGGCATTAGCTCTGCCGTCTACGGAGACCTGTGCAGTCGGAACCTGGGTGAAATCGTGAGCATGGACGGATACTGACCGAGATCTCCCACTGTGTGTGATGCCGCTCTCAAGGCCGGTTAATAGGCGTCCGCCGAAATCACCTCGCCGCCGGCGACCGTGCCCAGTCCTCGCCAGACCATGCCGTCGATGCGACCAGCGTGAAAGCGCGTGGTCTTGCGGACACCGGCATGGAACCCGTATTGTCACTCAAAGTGAATGGCTCCCCGATTCTGGCAATGACCCTTCATGGTATGACAAGAGTCGTTTTGATTCACCGGCCTCCCCGAAAAAAAGGCGTTCAACGTCGGCCCGATGCAAGATGCAGTCGCCTCTTGAAACCCGGTCTCTCGGATTAGGGTATCATTTTTTTGAGGTCGTCGACTGCCGTTTCTGTTCGGAATTTCTGAAAGTCGCCACACGTGAGACGTGATAGCCGCACCAGAATCGATGAGCCTTGCCGCTTACTGCTGGCGACTTTGTTTGTCGCTGCGCTGGTATCAGCCCCGCAAGTGTCCGTCGCTTCGGTGTCTCCGGCACGAGGCAGTGGCGACGCAATGCACGTTTGCAAGTGCCGTTTGAAATGCCGCGGCGAATCGTGCTGCTGCCGACCTCGTAAGGCACAGAGCCGGTTCCTGGCTCCCGAGCGAGCAACTGACTCGGCTCTCGCCGGCGGCAATCCGTGCCAGATGAATTCCGCTCCTTGCGGAGACTCCGGGCTTCCGAACTCGCCCTCTTCAGGGCCTGTTAGCAGGAGCGCGGCTATTGCCACATTCGGGCATTGGGAACCCGAAGACGTTGGTGTGGCGCTGTCAGTCCCCGCTCTTAGCCTGCTCCCAACCCGACGTGCCTCTCGCGTCGATCGACCCCCAGAGCACCTCGCCCTCGGCTGATCCAAAAGGGCCATCGCGATCGACCTGGCTTGACCCCCGTCCGCGCGCTCGTTGCGTGTCTTCGGGGTGAGACAACATTCATCGCGTGAGATCGTAGCGTCTTTACGACATCCGCCGGCTCAGGGCCGTCGGCTTAACGTCGTGCTGCGCACAAAGGTTTTATCCTCCGGGAGTCCAATCGAATGCATCGTCGTCGCGCCTTTACACTGATCGAACTGCTGGTGGTGATCGCTGTCATCGCCGTGCTCATAGCCCTGCTGTTGCCCGCTGTGCAGGCCGCGCGAAGCTGCTCGGCGCCTGCAGTGCACCAACAATCTGAAGCAGATCGGCATCGCCCTTCACAACTACCATACTGCCATCGGCACCTTTCCACCGGGCTATCTGTCGCTGATGGATCCAGTGACGTTTGACAACGACGGTCCCGGCTGGGGCTGGCTCTCCTTCGCGCTGAATCAGATGGAGCAGCTCCCCACCTACAGCAGCATTAATTTTGTCCAGGGGATCGAGTTCCCGGCGAACCAGACCGCGCGATTGAACGCAATCGGCAGTTTTTTCTGCCCATCCGACGCCTATCGCCAGGATACGTTCACGGTTGTCGATTCGACAACGACAGGCACAATGCCCGGCGCCCCGATCTGTGTCGTTGCTTCGTCGAATTACGTCGGCTCGGTAGGGAGTGGGGACCCCTCAAGCCTCTATCCCTGGATCATCGACGACGATGACGGCCCTCCTGGCCGCGATAATGGCAATGGACTATTCTACCGCAATGCCTCGGTCACGATCGCTCAGATTACCGACGGCACGAGCCAAACTTTCGCCGCTGGCGAGCGAAGTCAGAACCTGTCGCGTGCGAGCTGGACCGGCGCGGTCACGAATGCAGCCGTCCCGTTGGTCGCACTCCAAGCTGAGGCGGGCCTCGACCCCGAGGGGGGTGGGGCACTGGTACTCTCGCACACCGGCGAAGGGCACGGCCCCAATTCCCCTTCGGGCCTGGCCCACGGAGACCAGTACTGGGGCATGCATCCCGGCGGCGCCAACTTCTTATTCGCCGACGGCAGCGTCCGGTTTATCAAGGAGCTGATCGTCTTTAACATTTTCCAGAACCTCGCGACCCGAGCCGGTGGCGAGATTGTCTCCTCCGATTCCTATTGAGTGGGGGGGGCATTACAAAGCGTTGCATAAAGAAGGAAAGATTTCGTCGTCAATGTGCCATAAAGCAAAGTGATGTATTTCTTGAGTAATTGCGATCTTTATTCATCGCTCTGGAAATAAGGCGGCTCTTTTTTGAGAAGAGTGACCCGACCAAATCGGATTAGGCAGTGAGTACCGGTTCCGCGCGATGCGTAATCGGCATCAAAATCCTGCCCGGCCGGGGCGGACGATATACTTGTCTTGTCCGGCCCCGGCATCGTGACGCGGCCCTGCTGCCAACGCTGCTCCCTTGACACCGGCCGCGCAATGCCTGAACATAACCGGGTGAAGAAATTCACCCTACCGCAACGAAAGCCGCCCGGCGTGAAACCGCACTCTCGCGACAAAAACTGTTTTGAAGATCGATCGTGGCTCGTGCTCGCGGCAGTGTTCCACTGCGCTTTGTTTTTCGGTGGCGCCGGGTCCGCGGCGGTGGTATCGCGCAAAGACGGTTTTGATGCTCAGGCACATTCTCATTACTGCAAGTGCCGAGCGCACTGTCGCGGATCGTCGTGCTGCTGCGGTCCCACTAACGCGACGGCTCGGCCGTCAGCCCCCGAACCAGTTGGGGTGGAAAGCGAAGCGGGCAGGGGGCCCTGTATGAATTCCGCCCCCTGCGGAAATTCAGGCCTGCCGAGCTCTCGCTCGGTCGATCCCCGGGGCAAGATCGCAACGGTTTCGATGATGAAGCGCATCTGCCCGGGTACTCGTGAGCGGTTCTTCCCTCCCTCCTCTTTGTGCATCCTCCCGGCTCGCCGAGCCTCTCGCATTCATAAGCCGCCCGAGCGCCTGATCGTCGTCTGATTCCGGGCCATCGCTACCGACGCATTTCAACCGCGTTCGCACGCTCTCTGTGCGTCCGTGGGCTGAGTCAGGTCCGTGGTTGAATCACGCTGCCTCCATATTCCGCGGCCCTTGGGTCGTCGGCATTACGTCGTTTGATTTCCTCACGGGCCAGGCCCCAGGGGTTTCCGACGTCTTGCCGCCGTGGCTCCACATTTAGTCGAAGTCGCGGACACCGATTTGGGCGACGCGATTATGAAATCATTGCGCAACTATCTCTTAATTCATTCAGATCTTCAGAAAGGTTCTACTCTCATGAATCGCCGCGCGTTTACTTTGATCGAATTGCTGGTCGTCATCGCGATCATCGCGGTGCTGATTGCGTTGTTGCTCCCCGCTGTTCAAGCGGCTCGCGAAGCCGCGAGGCGGGCTCAATGCAACAACAATCTCAAACAAATCGGCATCGCCATTCACAATTATGAGGGGTCGTACGGCATGCGCCCTGCGGCACGGAATCGGCCATACTGGCAGCAGTACCACGAATTCGGAATACTGGTCGTCGCTAGCATCGCTGCTCGCCACATCGAGTCCGGCGAACATGTACAACAGCATCAACTTAGCTTTGGGACGCTCACTGGGTCTTTTCGACCAGGGAACGGAGCCGCAAAACGCGACCGTGGAAGTCGACGGCCATCGGAGCGTTCCTCTGCCCGAGCGACGGACAGCCGCGAGTCGACCCCCTCTGGGGCGGGACCAATACGTGGCGAACTGCGGAACCGGGACGATCAACAGCGGCAATTTCAACGTCCTCACCACTGCGACACTCCCCGACGGCCCATTTCACACGACCAAAGTTCGTGAAGTTCGCCTAGATCACCGACGGTCTGAGTAATACCGCGGCTTACAGCGAGACGATCATGGGTAACAACATAACATCGCCAGCCCGGGTACGTCTCCGCCATCGAGTCCGCAACGCGCAGTACGCGTAGTTTACCTCGGGGACGATCACAGAATCCCCGCCACAGAGTTTTCTGCTGCCGGCCACTTACCTTCGAGTTCTTTAACCCGCACGTAATGGGCGGGTGACCGGGGCCGTGAATGGTCGCGCGGGAGCTACATCATGGCGTCGTACAACATTTTTTCATGCCCAACAGCCAATATCTCGATTGCATCGATAGCGGCCGCAAGCCGCGATCGATGGGCCCGCGGAGCTTTCACCCGGGAGGTGTCAACATGCTGATGCTCGACGGGCACGTCCAGTTCGTCAAGAACGCCGTGAGTCTGCCGACTTTCCGCGCGATCGCGACAATCTCCGGCAATGAAATTGTCTCGTCGGATGCGTTCTAGCGGGCAGTTTCCGTCAACTCGAGTTCTCGGACACGCGGCGCTAAAGCACCGTGTGTCCGAGGGCATAATGGCAATCCACGTCTCCGACCGTCGAGAATTTGGAGGTCAGCATGTACGAAACCGAACAAGCTCTCGCGTGCAAGGCTTGGCCTGATTACCGAGCCGTCTGGCGATGGCACTTTTATGCCGGGTTGTTCTGCATTCCCTTCGTCACCGTTCTTGCCACGAGTGGTTCGATCTACCTTTTCAAACCGCAAATCGAAGCGTGGATCGACCGGCATTACGACAACCTCACCATCAAGGACCATTCAGCCAGCGCTGCCGATCAGGTTCGAGCCGCACTCGCGGCGATTCCTGGCTCGTCCTTAAACGCCTACGAGGTGCCCGAGGAAGCCGGTAACGCGGCCCGAGTGATCGTGAGTCACGACGGTAAGGCGACCCGTGTTTATGTGCACCCAGAAAGCCTGCAAGTTCTCAAGACTGTGGACGAAAACGCTCGATTCATGAAGGTCCTCTTTCGGCTGCACGGCGAACTTCTCATGGGCAATCGCGGTTCCACCGTTGTAGAATTGGCCGCGTCTTGGGCGATCATTATGATCGTTACCGGGCTCTATCTTTGGTGGCCTCGTAAGGCAAAGACCCTGGGAGGCGTTGTCTATCCGCGTCTTAAGGGCGGTTCGCGCATGTTCTGGCGCGATATCCACGGCGTTACCGGCTTCTGGATCTCTGGCATGGCGCTGTTCCTCTTACTCAGCGGTCTGCCCTGGGCAAAGTTTTGGGGCGATTATCTCCGAAACGTGAGACGGCTCACCGGCACGGCCGGTCGCGCGGCAGGATTGGACCAACGGGCAAGACTCAACGGCAAAATCCAAGTTTGCGCGACCGGCGGGCGAACACAGCGAACACCGAGGGCGCACTGGACGTGGCTGGCGACGCGGTCGCGGGGCTACGCCAAGCGATCTGACCGCCTTGACAAGATCGTCGCGACCGTACGGCCGCTGCATCTTCTCCCGCCCGTTGTTATCGAACCTCCGCGCGCGGGGTCCAGCGATTGGACGGCGAAGTCGGCGACGCCAAATCGTCCTCGACGAGTGGACCTTGTGGTGGACGGCAAAACGGGCGCGATCAAGGATCGCAAGGACTTTAAGGACCGTCACTTGATCGACCGCATCGTCGGGACTGGCATCGCCGCGCACGAAGGGCAACTGTTTGGTTGGCCCAACCAGCTCCTGGGGCTGTTCACGGCGATGGGGTTGGTGTTGCTCAGCGTGAGCTCGGTTGTCATGTGGCGGCGACGGCGAGAGCCCGGCCTCGGTGCACCAGTCCCCTCTGCTCGCCCGTCGATTTCGTTCGGACTGATCGCTCTTATCGCGATGTTTGGCATCTATCTGCCGCTTTTCGGTGCGTCCTTGATTCTCGTGCTCGTTCTGGAATGGACCGTCCTTTGCCGGATCCCCAGCGTTCGCGACTGGCTAGGACTTCAACCTCCAGCCGCGCCGATCGAGGTTACCACGTGAGTGCCGCCCCGCGAATTGATTCGTCGCTCACCGCCTGTCGGCGACGTCGTCAACTGGACCGCAATCGATGAGTGGTATAGACTCTTCAAGCGAAAGCATCACGATTCTGAGCATGAAACCCACGGCCATTAACCGTGGATGTGTACAGGATGTGGAATGTCGGTCGGAGCCCGAGGAACGGGCCGGATTGAAGTAGTCGTTCGTTTCTCAGTTTTGTCCCTTTTACCGCGAGGAGTGCAACATGAAGAAGGTGACGTGCATTGTGTCCATGCTGAGCGTGCTGGCTCTGTTGGGCCTGACAAACCGATTCGCCAGGTCCGATGACGAGAAGACCGCGACGATCAAGGAGGTTATGCAGAAGCTGCACAAAGGGCCTAACGCCGCCCTGGCAAAGCTCAAGAAAGACCTTGCCGCGGACTCGCTTGACTGGAAGGACATCCAGGCGAAGGCTAAGCTCTTCGAAACCTATGGAGCGGCACTTGCCGAGAACGAGCCTCCCAAGGGGGAGAAGGATCATTGGAAGAGGCTCGCCGACTCCTATGACGAACATGCCAAGAAGCTCTACCACTCGGCAAAGCATGAGGACAAAGACGGCGTCCAGGCCGCCGTTTCCGAAGATTTCCACCTCGTGTGCCGCCTGTCACAAGGCTCACAAACCCAGTTGATTGCAACGAGGTTCCGCGCCCGTCGTCTGTTAAGTCTCGGACGGCGGGTGTGGAATTGAGATGCACGACCGTGATCATAGTGTTCGCGACAGTCGGCGATCGGCCCAAATCATCAGCGCGGCCGTGAGTCCGGCCACCCAAACCAGCTCTATTAACACCCGCCGCGTGCCGGCTTCGAACCACCTCGATCGAGAGTCCGCGGACTCGAAGCGAGGGAGGATCGCGTAATCCGCCGTGGTGAGGGCGGTACCACGACGGGCTCGTTCCACGAAGAAGGATTGCCAACGCCGATGAAACTCATCGATACGGGCGAGATAGTCGTCCCACCGTGTGTGGCCGTTGCCCGCCAGTTCGACAATCGCATCGTTGACCAGGGCCGGTAGCACGAGAAAAGACAAGCCATCGGTCACCCGGCGCTGGGCGCGTACCCGGGCTTCCTGATTCGCCAGGACGGCGTCGGCCCGCGTGTCGGCCGCGAGCGTGACAGCCAGCGTGCGCTGGCTTGCCCTGTCGACTCTGGCACGCGAGTGCCCCTTGGTGGCGTTGGTATTCGGGCCGCTGGTGTCGCGATGCTCGGCCTGGTATCGGGCTTCGGTCGCGTCGCGGTCACGCTCAGCGTCGATCGCGGCGTTGCGCACGGCCAGCACCATCTCGGCACGTGCTGGTGCAGGATACAGGACTTGAGCCGTCGCGTTCATCGCGGCGGGGGCCACCAGCAACAGCAGTACCCACGCCATGACGAGTGCCACGGCATTGAACGCTGAGTCGCGCCTCAGGCTGTTGACCAGCAGAGCCAAGGCCACCCAGAACAATCCGTAGATGACGATCGCGAGCGTGAGTAAGCCAAGCGACAGCAGTCCATGACCGGTACCAATACGCCCGCCCATGCCGAGCAGAATGCTCCAACACCCCACGACGGCCATCGCGATCGCACCGCCCGCGCGGATGACGAGCTTACCGGCGAGCACCGTCGTCAAGCTCGCCGACGACGCCATGGTAAGCGCAAGCGTTCCCTGTTCTTGTTCACCCGAAAGTATGTTGTAGCATAGCGACAGTAGCAAGAGCGGGTAGAGATCCACGATGACAAACGCCAGATCGAAGCTACCGCTCAGCAAGTGTGAAGGGTTCGCGATCTCGTCGACGAACAAGAAGCTGTCCTTGCTGGCGGCCGAAATCTTGAACACCTGCGGGTAGAGATCGGATAGCCCCACGGCCGTGGCCGCCAGAGGTGTCTCGGGAAGATAGGCCACCGTGGCGGCTTGGCCCCGCCCCATGTAAATGGCATTACGAGGATCGCGGAAGGGAGCCTCCGGCGGATTGACCTCCTTGCGTTCGATCTGGCCAAGCAGCTTGGTGAGACCGGCAAGGCGTTGCGCCTCGTCCTTTGT
>CAWHKI010000129.1:0-16074 GCA_963829765.1 uncultured Isosphaeraceae bacterium
TCGGAATAAGTCCTCAATGGGGAACGGCGAGATCCAGGGCCGATCTTTCGGAATCTAAGCGTGGTCAGGCCCTGGGCGCCTCTTCCGCGAACTCAACCTTTTCGTAAATCTCACGAAGCGAAACTTCGCAGGCAATCGATGCCAGCCGCAACGTGTCGTCAAGGCTGGTAAACTCGGTCAGAACCCAGTCCTCTCCTCGGCGAGTGAAACGCTCGACTTTGACCTCGTCCTGTGCGATCATCACGTACTCCTTCAGCGACGCCAACCGCCGGTAGTGTCCGAATTTCCTGCCCCGGTCATAGGTTTCGGTCGTGGACGAAAGCACTTCGACGATAACCGTGGGGTTAAGCAGCGTGTCCACTTCGGCGTCCAGATATTCGCGATCCCCGCATACGGCCATGACGTCGGGATAGGTGTACAGGCCGGTCGGGCCCACGCAAAGCCACATGTCGCTCATAAAAACCACGCACGGACGGCCCTTGAGCTGAGTCCTGATCTCCCCGTGGAGATTGCCAACAATAATGTTGTGCTTCGTGCTCGCGCCCGCCATCGCCGTGATAAATCCACTGTCATACTCGCTCTTGAAGTCGGCTTTCCGCTCCATCGCGAGATATTGCTCCGGCGTATACCGTGTAATCCGAGCAGCCGAGGCCATGGGACCCTCCTTCTATCGAGTGATTACGCTCGTGCTCATCATTCTACGCCCGCGTCTCGATGAGTGCGACCTTCTTATCCGATCTACGAACGTCGCCGCTGAATGATCCACTCAACGATCATTTCGCCCGCTTTCCGTTGCGGGCATTGCGACCTGAACCGGGCTGGCGAGGTACGATATTAGCGAGCGAATGTCGTGCTCTGAAAGAGCTTTCCAAAGATCCTCGGGCATCATCGATTGCTCGCTGGCTTTGCGTTCTTCCACCTCGCTCTTGGGTAGCGTGATCGTCTCGTTTGCCGTCATCAACGTGATCGTGTCTTTATCCTCGGAGCGTATGATGCCGGTCAGCACGCGGCCGTCGGCCAGGGCGATCACATGCGCCAGGTAGTCTTTACCGATTAAGGCACTCGGGTCAAGCACATTCGAGAGCACGTAGTCGAGGTCCGACCGGTTTGAGCCCGTCAGGTCCGGGCCGACCTGCCGGCCGACGCCAAAGAGCACGTGGCATTGCTGGCAGACCTTGGCGAAGACCGCCCGCCCCTGTCCGGGATCGGCGGCGCGGGCGGGCTTTGAGAGAATCATCGCCTTGTACCGGGCGATCAGCCTGGCCCGATCGCCGGTCGTCTCGCGCACCGTTCCCCAAACCTGGGCGATCCGCTGATTGAGGCCGGCGTCCTTCAGGTTGCGAAGCTGGCGCACCAGGTCGGCCGTCAGGTCGGCGCGGGGCAGACGACCCGCTTCCACGGCCGTGAGCAAGGCTTGAGCCGACGCCTTGCGCGCGGCCAGCGTGTTCAAGGCGTCACGCCGTTCCGCCGGCCCGAGAGACTCGTACGCCCGGATCAAAACGTCCGCCGTCGCCGGATTGTCGTAAGCAGAAAGCGCCCGGATCGCCGGACCGCCGAGGCTGGGGTCGCGTACGAGCGCGTGCAAAGTCGGCGGGAGCGAGGGCTCCTTCGCCTGAACCAATGCGGCGAGGGCCTCCTGACGCGGGGCAGGGGGGGCCTTCTCATCCGCGAGAATGCCTCGAAGCACTCCACGGGCCGTCGCGTCGCCAAAGGTGACGGCCAAGGCCATCGCCCGCGAGCGCACTCTCCGATCTGGGTCGGCAACCAGCTTCTGGAAAACACCCGGCCAGGCGGCCGGCATGGCAACTTGCCGCCGGCCCCGCACTGATTCCTCGATCCCGGTCAAAAGCGAACCACGCTCGGAAGACTGGCCCGCTCGGCCCAGTTCGTCGACCAGAAGCGCCATCGACTCGCGTGTCCCAATCGCCCCGATTCGCCGCGCCATGAACTCCTGGAGCAGAGGTATCCGTGATGCTGATGCGAGCCGGGCGGCACGCGACGCGTCGAGCCCGGCCAGCGGTTCGGCGGCGTACCAATACATGAGAGGGAGGTTATGATCGGCGGCGTCGACGGCATGACCGACCAGCCCTTCCAAAATATCCCAGCGATCTTCCAGCGGCAGTCGTTGTAGGGCCGACGCCAGATAGAGTCGGACAAGCGGGGACGGATCGGTCCGCGCTAGCTCCGCGAACCGCGAACGAATCGGCGCGGCCGGCGGCCCTTGCTCGGCCGCCAACTGGATCGTCCAGGCTCGTATCACCTCTTCCGGATCGGAAAGCCGGCGTTCGATCTCGCTACGATCGCTTAAGACTCCGACGGCAAACTGGGCCAGAAGAATACGAAGCTGGACCGCCGGCTGGCCCACCGTCAACGCGCTCAGGGCCTTGAGCATGGTAGCGACCTCGGCGCTCGAGCCTCGCTCCTGAAGAACCCGGCGTGCGTGCCGGGCATGCCACTCGTTGGGCGAGGTCTGGAGCTCGACCAACGACCGGGCGCTTAACTTCTGGATGTCTTGGCGGCCAAACTTCGTGTCGCCGAAGCTGATCTTGAATACCCGTCCATTCGTACGATCGTGGGTGCTCACGTTATTATGATGACACTGGTTTTTATCATACCAATCGATCATGAAAACACTGCCGTCGGGCCCGTACTTGAGACTGATGATCTGCGACCAGGCATCGTTGGCCAGCAAGAAGTCGGGCGCGTGCGAGCCGACCAAACCCGAGCCGCTGGGCTTCAGGATGTCGCGGTTGAGCCTGGCCCCGTGGATGTTGTTCATGAAGAGAGAGCCCTGGTACTGGGCCGGCCAGGCACTCCCCAGATAGATCATCGCCCCAGAGTGGGCATGGCCGCCGCCGGCCGAGCCCGACCGGCCGGTGCCGCCGTGCGGGTTCGCACCCAGGAAGTGCCGGTGGTCGGCTATTGTCTTGATATCATCGTACGTATAATGATTGAAATGCTGGCCGGCCTGCCGCTCGTACCGGCCCCCTTGAATCATGTGGTAAAGATGCGGGATAACGCAGGCGGTGATCAACATCTGGCCGTTCGCGTCGAAGTCGATGCCCCACGGGTTGCTGGTCCCATGAGCGAACACCTCGAACACGTGCCGCGTCGGATGATAGCGCCAGACGCCCGCGTTTAACGGCGTGCGATCGGCGTTGGGCGACCCGGGCTTGCCGACGCGAGAATGAGTGAAGACCCCGTGGCAGCCATAAAGCCAGCCATCCGGGCCCCATGTGAAGCTATTAAGCGTTTCGTGAGTATCTTGTTGGCCCCAGCCGTCGAGCAAGACTTGGGGCGGACCGTCTGGCCGGTCATCGCCGTCGTGGTCCGGGATGAACAAGAAATGGGGGGCCGCGCCACCCAGACGCCGCCGAAACCGACTTCCAAACCGCTCACCAAATTGAGGTGGTCGGCGAAAACCTTACGCGTGTCGAACCGGCCGTCATTGTTCGCATCCTCGAAGATCAGGATGCGATCTTTGGCTTCATTGTCGGGGACGCGTTTGGGATAGGAATAGGCTTCGGCGATCCACAGCCGCCCTCGGTCATCGATCGCCATCGCGATCGGCTGGACGACGTCGGGCTCGCCGGCGAAAAGCGTCACCGCAAATCCCGGCGGCACGGTCATCGCCCGCGCGGCCTCTTCCGGTGCAAGCCCGGCGTGTGTGATCAGGTCCAGCGTGCTGGGCCGCCGGCGTGGCGGGAGATCGGGTTTTGTGTCGTGCAGCCGGAAATCGTCGAAGTTGATGTGTCCCCAGCCATGAGTCTCTCGGTCCACCAAGCGAATCATGATCTCTCGGCCGACGTGGCCCGAAAGATCGACGGCAACGCGCTCGAGGCCCTCTTGATCGTCACCGTGGGCCCGGAAGATGACCCGGCCGGTGTCTTTTTGGACGATCTCGACGCGGGTCCCAGCGTGTGAGCCGCCCCCCACAAGGAAACTCGCAAACGGCTTTGAGGCCCGGAACGGCACGGACGTCAGCGTCCCGGTGGCTTGATCGCCGCTTCTCTCATAGGAGCCGACCCAAAACTGCCCGACATGAGCGCTGTGCATGTCCCGCCTGCGTCCGTTCACCGTGTCACCCTCGATCGGCTGGCCCTCGAAGGCCGAGCCCTCAGCCGTCCAATCAGCCAGTGTGCCCGTCTCGAAGCCCAGGTTGAGAGGACGACCCGCGGCATCCAAGGGAACCGTACCCTTCGCGCCGGGCTTGTCGGCGGGGGCATCGGTCGCGGAAACAACCGGATCGACTAGAAACAAGAACGCAACAAACCAATACGACGACAAGATGCGTGTCATGACTTTTGGCAGCCTCGGAATCAGGGTGGGAAGTTAAACGCAGCGCATACTTTTGTCAGGCATGATCTCCACTAACGGCAGCCGCAAAACCGGCGTCAAACCAGGATACGCTCTCTACGTGAGTAAAGGGAGATGTGAGATCCTGAGGGCTGGTCTCTTTCCGGCGATGCAGGCTGAGCAGTCGGAACCGTCCGAGCTTGGCAAGCAGGGCTCGGAACCTGGCAGCTTGACATAGCCAAGTTGACCAGTTGTGCGTCTGTGACCATAATAATGGTCATGGCCAAGAAGCTGCCATTCCTACTGGTATACGCCGACGACGTGAAACTGCACTTGCGGACCATCGACCCGAAGTATTACCCGTTGATCCGGTCCGAAATCGAGGTGCGACTTTCCCATGAACCTAACACGGAGACCCGAAACCGAAAGCCGTTGAGACGGCCGGTTTCCTTTGGTGCGGACTGGGAGCTAAGACTTGGTCCAAATAACCGCTTCCGTGTGTTCTATCAAGTCGACGCCGAGAGTCGAATCGTCCGCATTCTCGCTGTCGGCGTCAAAATACGGAACCAGCTCTTTCTCGAGGGCAAGGAGTTCACCGGATGAAAATCGCATCCGTCGCTGACGTTAAAGCACGACTAAGCCCTACTTGAAAGAGAGTGAGTCTGGGCCCGTGATCGTCACGCGCAATGGCAAGCCCGTTGCGGTGTTGCTCGCGATCACCGACGACGACGAGTTGGAAAGGCTGGTCCTGGCTCACTCACCCAAATTCCGAGCAATGTTAGATAATTCGCGCCGCCAAATCGAGGAAACGGGAGGCATCCCCCATGATCAGTTCTGCGAGGTCGAAGCCGAGCCTCATCCCCGTTTCGCGAAGAACAAGCGTGGGCAGCGCGCTGCCAAGCACACCACATGACCGCGCATCTCGACCCGTACTGGCGCATCAACTCGGTTCAAGAAGGACTCCCTATGCCGAGTCAAAGCTCGCCCTCGCCTTCACTGCGTCGAGCTATCCCGCCAAGTGAAGGCAGCGGTGTCGGACTTTGAATGCACCTTCCGGCCAATCGGACGCGGGAATATCTGAGCTGTACCCCCACCGTCCAGCGGTTTGACAAAAATTAAACAAGAAATTACAATGCGGCTGCCGATTTAGTAAGGTATCATGCCCGCCACTCCCTCGAGCTTCGGTGGCCTTAACCACCCGACGAGAGAACCACGCCATGCTTTCCATTCTCGGCCAAAAATCCCCGGCCTTTTGTGATGGTCACTCCCGGCGTCACTTTCTCAAGATCGGCGGCCTCGCCATGGGCGGGCTGGCATTGCCCCAGGTGCTCAAAGCCCAGGCGACGACAGAATCGTTGAGCTCGAGCGCGCGATCGCACAAGGCCGTCATCATGATCTACCTGTCCGGCGGCCCATCGCACCAAGACATGTACGACCTCAAGATGAACGCCCCGGCCGAGATTCGCGGCTCGTTCCGCCCCATTGCCACCAATGTCGCCGGGATCGAGATCTGCGAGCATATGCCGCGGCTCGCGAAAATGATGGACAAGTTTACGATTATACGGTCGCTTTATGGCAGTCCGGACCAGCACAATTCCGACATGTGTTTGAGCGGTTATCCTGGAGGTCCGCGCGGCAAGCAAGACGGCCGTCCCGCGCTGGGCTCGGTCGTCTCTAAGCTACAGGGCCCGATCGACCCGGCGATACCCCCTTTCATCGGTCTCACGATCAAGACCTCGCACCTTCCTTATTCGAATCCGGGGGTCCCGGGTTTCTTAGGAATGGCCCATTCGCCATTTCTGCCCGACGGTCCTGAAATGACCGAGATGCGGCTCCACGGTGTCACCCTGGACCGGCTGCGTGACCGCCGCGTTTTGCTTGCGAGTTATGACAGTTTCCGGCGCCGAACCGAGCGACTGGCAGCCTCCCAGGGGCTCGATGCCTTCACCCAGTCTGCCTTCGAGGTCCTCACCTCCAGCAAGCTGGCCGAAGCCCTTGACCTCGACCGTGAGGACCCAAAACTTCGTGATCGCTATGGCCGGGGCAGTTCGGCCCCCGCCTTTGGCGAAGATGCTGGCCCGCACTGGATGGACCAGTTCCTGTTGGCCCGGCGCCTGGTCGAAGCAGGTGCCCGCTGCGTGACCCTCTCCTTCGGAAGCTGGGACCGGCACGGCGGTAACTTCGAAAGACTGCCCACCCAACTCGACAAGCTCGATCAGGGAATCACCGCTTTGGTCGAAGATTTGCACTCGCGAGGTTTAGACCAGGATGTCAGCGTCATCGCCTGGGGCGAATTCGGCGCACGCCACGGATCAACAAGTCCGCCGGCCGAGACCACTGGCCCAAGGCATCGTGCGCCCTCCTGGCCGGTGGCGGCATGCGCATGGGCCAGGTCATCGGCTCGACCAACCGGCTGGGCGAGGAACCGCAAGATCGCCCCGTGCACTACCAGGATGTGTTCGCCACCCTTTATCACCAGCTTGGCATCGACGTTCAGAATACCATGATCTACGATGCCACCAACCGCCCTCACTTCCTCCTTGACCGCCGAGAACCGATCCGCGAGCTCATCTGATCAATCTCTGGGAATCAGAAAGCTAAGGTGATGGGCAGCATGGATCTGCACAAGGTCATTCCATTGTTGTTTCGTGAGACCGCCGAAGAAGGGATGCGGGAAAGGATTCGTCGTCATTTGCTGAAATGCCGAGACTTCGGCACGGAATTGGTCGATGGCGGCGGACTCGTCATGAGCGGGCCCGGGGAGCCACCACTGGGGGACTTTGATGCCCGCCTTCATTCGTCGCTTGCGCAAGACTCGGTGCATCTGCATCGGGCCCAAGAACCCGCGGATGATCCAGGCTGCCCGATCTCACAACATATCGGGGCCCGAGAGGCTCTTCAAGAATTCGATCACCGCGAAGCGCTCATCCGCGGTCAGCCGATCACCAAAGGTATGGCCCTCATTCCCGTGACCGAACCCGTGGGTGTCGTAGATCTGCGCCGTGATCAATCGCAGCCTGAGTGATAAACGACTTGCCCGCCGCGTTCGCGGCGCTTTTCTCCAATTCGGATCGCGACAACGACCGATAGGCCATGCCGACGCTGTCAAGATCATAAGCAGACGGATCGCGGTTGTCGCGTAACCAGATTTCCGGTCGTCGTTCGGAGTTTAGAACGGCTTCGAGCGTAGGAACGGACCCGTTGTGGAAGTACGGCGCCGACGCCCAGACGCCGACCAATGGCGGGGCGACGTATCCCTTGGTCGACGGGACCTGGGCGTGGGGCATGAGCTCCGGCGTGCCCTTAGACCTGTAATAGGCTTCCAACTTGTTGATATGCTCAGCGATCGGCCTGAGCCTCTGAAGGGTTTCATTGTATGTTTCATCCGTTTTTACATTTCTCAATACGTGTGAGAAACCATAGGCCACCGTCCACGAACCGGGTTGACTGAGATCCGGGTGTGACGGCTTTTTGGTATATGTGCCGTGACAGTTCTTGCACGTCACAAAGCTTTTGGCCTCCGCCGGCCGGGTACGACCGTGAAACAAGTCCGCCCCCTTTTGAACCAAGGCGGCGTCTAGCTTTTGGGGAAACGGTGGAGATTGAGTCTCGCGCGCGAACGCCAGTGCCTTGGCAACAGTCTTGACGTGATCGGCGTGATGGGCGTTCATTTCCGGATGCGGCGTTGTGAAGTTAATCGAGAAATTCGCGGCACTATAGCTGCCGCCATCGGCGTACCAATAATTAAGTCTCTTGTACTTCATCAACCACCAAGGCATGGGATCCACCGGTGGCAGCTCGATCGACTCCAGCAATCTTTGCAGTTCGGTCTTCTCTTTCGCGACGACCAAACCCTCTTTCGCGGGGTCGACCAGTCGCGCGCCCAGACGCCAGACTTCGTAGGGCCCGAAGTTGTCACCGCGAGTTCGCGCCTTCTTGGGGTCGGACTGATTAATATGGTTATTCGCAAGTCCGGCCACCACTTGACCATTGACGACCCCAGCGTGGCAAGCAAAGCAATTGAAGCTGACCATCGACACGCCGTCGCGAACGAACGCGCTTTCCCCTAATCCAAAGCCGGGGCTGACGCCGACAGCCCGGTCGGGCGGCGACCAAAACCGTCCAGCAGCGTAGAACCTCCCTTCTGAAGACTCTGGATCATACCCGAGATTTTTTTGTGTTGCGGTCAATCGACGGACCATCATCCGCGCGAAAGTCACTGGAACGCCGGCATGAAAGCATCGACCGGAAAAAATCTCTTGTATTCCCTCATGAGCGGCTACCGAGTGGGAATCTTTGTCGAACCCGTAATACGTCAACGGCCCCGAGGCAAATCCAGGCGTCGCCGTGCAAGCAAGAAGGATCGCAATTGCGTATTTCATAGCTTTCACATAATTCATGTTCATTGCTGCCGATATCTTATTCATTTATGGCCCGCCATAGACAGACTTAGGCGATCACGGCATTGGATTTCAGTTCAAAATACCCCGGTGAGCTTCGTCGGGTTTCAAGCGGAATGAAGACGCCGAGAAACTGCGGGCGAACGCTGGCCGTTTCGGTCATTTCGAGCTGCGTAAAACGTGCTTCGAGAATTCGACGACCTTGACCGAGAGCCCGGTCTGGGAGGCTGTCAGGATCGAGCGCGACACCGGCAAGTCCCACGAACCGATGCGCCGGAATCGCTCCTGAAAAGTCTCGACCCGGTCGAGCTTACCCGAGGCGGCGTCCCAGTAGTTGACGACGTAGCTGTGCGGCAAGAACTGTCCCTCGGGCGTTTTGTCGCTGTCGAGTACGGTGATCGTCATGTTCTGTTTGCCCATCCGGCGATTGACGACGGTGATCTGGCGATCCTTGACGCGGTAGCTCGAGCCCATCGCGTCGCCTGCGACTGTGAGCAGTCGGCCCAGGGGATGATCGTCAGGCTCAGCGGCGAACCGCAGGCGCGGCTGGTGCGTGTCCGCCGCGTCGCTCCCCGGCTGAGCCAGGCGGTGCAGGACCAGAGAGTCGAGCTGGTCCGAAAGCCAGGGCTTGGCGGCCATGTCGTCGGTCTGAAGCTCGACCGAGCCATCCTTCTGAACCGTCAATTTGGCGGTAAACGGCCGGCCGTCAAGCTGGCCTGCGAGATCGGCTGAGAATCCAGGGAAATCGCGCCAAACGGCCCGGTGAGCGATCGCTTCCTTAAAGAGCGCGGCCGCTTCGGGGTCGGCGTTGTGACTGGTCAAGGGCCAGGTAAAGGCCAGCGTGGCGAACTCGCGAATCTCGTCGTAATTCTGACCTCCGCGAGTACCGGGCTGCTTGAGCGTTTCGCGGGCATAGACCGAGTAACGGCCCGGAGCAGGGGGGCTCCAGGCAGCGGTGCCGTCCGGCCCGGCTTTGATGGTCTGCTCGCTCAAGTCGGAATCAATTGCTGTGAAGACGGCGTTCGCGATCGGCTTGCCGTCGCGGAGCGCCACCAGGCGAATGCGCTCGCTGCTCGACTTGTCGTTGTGCTGACCGCTGGTTTCGAACGTGGCGTGGATCTCGAACGGAATCTCCCGTCGGGGGGTGAGCACGTTGAGCTCGTCCGGGTTACCGGCCACGGCCTTGGGATAGTAGCGGAGCAAGAACGGGGTTTGCTTGGGCCGGGCCAACACGCCGTATTCGCATTGCCCCACGATGGCCACGCTTCGATCGGATAGTAGCGGGGCGACGAGCCGGTCGGCTGCCTGTCGGACCGGCAACTCGCGAAAGTCGCCCGGCCGCGTCTGAATCCATAGCTTCGTATGGGCGATCTTGCCGACGAACTTCGGATCACCGGCCTCGGCTTGCTCACTGAAAAAGACCTCGGCAACCCGCCCCGCCTCAGCCTCAGGTCCAATCCGAATGAAAAGGAAGTGGGCGAGAGCCTGGCTGCCGAAGCTCAGCAAGACCACGACAGCGAACGAGGCCCGAACCCATCGATTTTGCCGCGCGGGAACGATCATGGGCAAAGCCTCTGTCTGGTCTTTGAGGGCACATCCGATTAATCGCTATAGATTGTACAGAACGGGGCCAGGTCTGCCAAAGGGCTCCGGTTCCTTTCGCCGCCGGCAGAGTAGGGGTTGGCGTCCGACGCGTCACGGTACGAGCAGGCGGCTATCGCGTTTGGGCCTCGCGCGATAAGGAGCCCCGGCGATCGCGATAGTGATGTGATCACGCGCGTGACTCACCTTCGCTCTGGTCACAGTCTTGCAGGAAACATCGCTTCGCCGCACTTGAAGTTCCCGAGAAGTGCAAGGGCGCCAGCATATGGTCTGAAAGGCAAAGACTGCCCCATGCCCATGTCATTGCACGACCGAATGCCGGCGCGCAAAATGGCAGTTCGGTTTTCATCCCTGTCATATTCGACTCTGCTGCGAGACGTGGGAATCAAGGGACACACAATTATGATTTATATAGTGCTGCTTTTGCTTGCGCTCGCCGTGACGGGGACCGCGCTTTTTTCTTCATTAGGGCTAGCGAGCTCAGCCATCAGTTGCGCCAGGCCGCTGAGTCGTGGCGGCAAAAGGAGGATGGCTATCTTTCCGAGCTCGAAAAACTTGAAAAAATAAGGCACATCCCGGACATAATCGAGCGCGCACGGAGATCCAAGGAGCAAGTACAGGCCAAACTGGACGAAGCCCAAGCGATGGCGGACCAGATCCTGCAACGCGCTGCGGCAGAGGCAGGCGATCTCAGTAGAAATCTCTCACTTGACGCCGAGCGTCGACTGACCGAATCAGTGGCCAAAAGTAAGAAGATTCTTAGCGACGCAGACGCCGTGAAGGCGGAGGCACACGAGGCGCTGAGACTTGCAAAATTGCAGGCCCAGACAATTCTCGACGAATCTCAGAAGGAGGCTAGAGACATCGCGTCCAAGGCTCGAAAGGAAGCCAAGGATAAGCGGGAAAAGGCGGACGCGGACCTGGACCTGGCCACCATCTATGCGCTGGACATCAGAAAGAAGGCTGAGTAGCGGGCTCGGGAGATCGCCGGTGAAGCGTACGAAGCCAAGCGCAAAGTTGAAGACTACGAAGCGACCGTTCTGGCGATAGAGAACAGGATTAAGAAATACGAGGGCGTGTATCTCGTGCCTCCCGCTCACATCCTCGACGAGCTCGTGGAGGAATTTGGCTTCAGTAGAGCCGGTGAGAGGCTAAAGTTGGCGAGGGAAAGAACCAAGCTAATGCAAACAAACGGCACCGCCGCGACCTGTGGCTATACGGACGGATGGAAGAAGGAGCACGCGCTTAAGTTCATCCTCAGCACGTTCAACGGAAAGGTCGACACGGTACTTTCAAGGGTCAGGTCCGGAAACCAAGCTAAGCTCATCCAGGAAATCAAGGACGCTTACGCCTTGGTCAACAAAGACGGCGAGGTCTACAAGAATGCCAGGATCCAGGAGGAGTACCTGGACTCGAGGCTTGAAGAGTTAAAATGGGCCGTAGCGGTCCAAAGGCTGAAGGAGAAGGCGAGGGAGGAGCAGCGGGCGATCCGAGAACAACTGAGAGAGGAGGAGAAAGCAAGGAAAGAAATCGAGCGAGCCATAAAGCAATCGCAACGCGAGGAAGACCTCGTGAACAGAGCGATTGCCAAAATCAGGCAGCAATTCGAGGAGGCGAGCGAGTTGGAGAAGGCCAAGTTGGAGGCCCAGCTTCTCGACCTGAACGAAAAGCTGGCAGACGCCGAGGAGCGGAGCAGGAAAGCGATCTCAATGGCCCAACAGACGAAAAGAGGCCATGTTTATATAATCTCAAACGTTGGGTCCTTCGGCGAGGATGTCTACAAGATCGGTCTTACTCGAAGACTTGACCCTAACGAAAGGGTCAGAGAGCTCGGTGATGCCAGCGTCCCATTCCCCTTCGACATACACGCCGTGCTCGCCTCCGAGGACGCCCCCGCGCTCGAGACTGAGCTGCACAGGCGGTTTCTCGAAAGACAGGTTAACAAGGTCAACAAACGGAAAGAGTTTTTTCGGGTTAGCCTGACTGAGCTCAAGAAAGCAGCTGACGAGTTGGGCATTCAGTCCTGTTGGACTCTGACAGCAGAAGCCGCTCAGTACCGAGAGACGCTGGCGCTTGAGCAGGCTATGAGAACCGACGCAAAAGTGAGGACGATGTGGCTTGAGGAACAGAATACTTTCCGCGCAGACGACGAATCCCTTGACGAGGAGAATCAGGAGCTGGAGGTAGCAGAAGCCTGACGGAAGAAGGAATCCTGCAATGTACTCGCATCTATCGTGAAAATCCAGATTTGTCGCTCATCGGTACGCATGTGGCCGCACAATCTTTGGGCGAGCAATACGTCAGGCCGGTGGAGGATTTCGCTCGATGTAAAGCCGCTGATGCCAGGTGGGATAAGACGGAGGAACCTGACTCGCGGCATCGAGTCTGGCGATTTGCTCGGGCGTCAGTTGCCAGCCGACCGCACCCAGGTTCTGACGGAGCTGATCCTCGTTGCGCGCACCGATAATAACGTTGGCCACGCTGGGTCGCTGGAGCACCCAATTGATCGCCACTTGTGGCACGGTCTTACCGATTTCCAAGGCGATTTCATCGAGCGCGTCCACCACCCGGAATAGGTAATCGTCGGCGATTTTGGGGCCGCCCGCGAGGGTGTCGTTGTGGTGGAGGCGGCTCGTTTCGGGCAGGCTCAGCCCGCGCTTGATTTTGCCGGTGAGTCGCGCGAACCCGAGTGGGCTCCATGCGACGCAGCCGACACCCTGGTCGAGTGCCAGGGGCATCAGTTCCCATTCGTAATCACGACCGACGAGCGAATAGTAGGCCTGGTGAGCAACGTATCGTGCCAGCCCATACTCTCTAGAAACGGCCAGCGACTTCATCAAGTGCCAGCCGGAAAAATTGGAGCAGCCGATGTAGCGGATTTTGCCGGCGCGCACAAGTTCGTCAAGCGTTGCGAGCGTTTCTTCTACCGGCGTCGTGCGGTCGAACGCGTGAAGCTGATAAAGATCGATGAAGTCGGTACTCAGCCGCTTCAGGCTCCCCTCGACGGCCCGGATCAGATGGTAGCGCGACGACCCGACATCGTTCGGTCCTGCCCCGACGCGAAAGGCCGACTTGGTGGAAATGATCACCTTATCCCGGCGCCCTCTGATGGCCTGGCCCAGAATCTGTTCGGCCAAGCCCGCCGAGTACGCGTCGGCCGAGTCAAACATCGTCAAACCGGCGTCGAGACAAATGTCGACAAGCCGTGTGGCCTCCGCCGCATCGGTCTCGCCGAAGCCCTTGAAAGCGCCTTGTCCGCCGAACGTGCCCGTCCCCAGACTGAGAACGGGAACCTTGAATCCAGAAGCACCGAGCTGGCGATATTCCATCGTCCTCTACCTCTGAGTATGCGAAGGTTGCGTTCCGGGCTGCCAATAACGTTCACTTGGATTATAGTGTTAAATTCACAATGATTGCCCGCAAAATCCAAGAACACATGCGCAGGCCTGGGAAGCCCCGAGGCGGCCGCGCAGGCGGCTCGATTCTTCAAGACCGGGCCAGGGCAATATGGCGACGGTGATATCTTCCTCGGCCTACGCGCCGCCGTGATGCACCACTTGGCGAAGGAGTATCAGTCGCTCCCGATTGAGGAGATCCTCGTCCTCTTGCAGTCACCGATCCACGAAGAGCGTCTTCTGGCGCTCTTGATCATGGTCCGTCGAGTCTCGCGAGCAGACGAAGCGATCAAAAAAGAGGTGTACCAGCTTTATCTCGCGCACACAGGCTTTGTCAACAACTGGGACCTCGTTGATGCCTCAGCGCGGGAAATCGTCGGTGGCTACCTGGTTAATAAGAGTCGCAAGCCGCTTGATCGCCTCGCGGCATCGCGCAGCCTATGGGAGCGCCGAATCAGCATTGTCGCAACCCATTATTTCATCCGGCTGCATGATTTCGCGGACACGATCCGGATCGCCGAGCGGCTCTTGGGAGATCGCGAAGACCTGATCCACAAGGCCGTGGGATGGATGCTCCGTGAAGTTGGGAAGAAAGACGTGGCGACGCTGGAGGCATTCCTGCGCCGCAATGGCAAAATCATGCCCCGAACGTCGCTACGGTACGCCATCGAACGGTTTCCGGAAGAGGCCCGCCGCGCTTACCTTGGTGGGGCCCTTCGCGGATAAGAGAGACAGCAGTGAGTGGTCGGCTTAAGTGCGTGGGCGCTCAACGACGGAGTCGCCACGTCGAGAACCTCTCACCATTGAGTCATCCCGAAGACGACCGGGATTGACGGCCGACCCATAATAGGGCGACGATCGCAGCAGCGACCACGTCGGCGGGTTCGTCGAGCCGACTGGAATCGCGGAGGGAGGATTGGATCATGCAGACGATAGATTACGTACACACCGTCGCGTTTCCCAAGCTTACCGAGGCCGAGATGGAACGCCTGGTGGGACTGGCGACCGCATGCGAATTCGAGGACGGCGATGTTATCTTTCAGGTGGGCCAGCGCGGAATGGCGCTTTATGTCGTTGAGTCGGGCGCGATCGCGATTGTCGATGAGTCTACGGACGAGTCAAAAACCATTGTGGTTCACGGTCCGCGCGAGTTTAGCGGCGACGTCTCACTCTTGACCGATCGTCCCGCGATCGTCTCGGCGTATGCCCGGGGAACAACCCGGGCCTACTGTGTCAGCCAGGCGGATCTCCGTCTTGTGATCCAGGAGATCCCTGACCTGAGCGACAAGTTGCTCGAGGCATTTCAGGCTCGCCGAATGATGCTGGAGCGGTCTGGTTTTGTGGGCGTGCGGCTGTTCGGCCGCCTCGGCGACCCCGAGGTGACGGTCATCCGCGAGTTCTTCGATAAGAACAAGGTCCCGCACACGTGGATCGACGCCGATGCGACTGAGGGGCGGGCGGCTTTAGAATCGTTGGGGGTTGGTCCCGATCAATTGCCGTTCGTCGCCTGCAACCGCGGCACGCGTTCCCCGCGCCCGACAGTGACGCGACTGGCCGAGTGCCTGGGCCTGAAGCGCGAGATTAGCACCGAGCCGTTCGACCTGGTCATTGTCGGGGCTGGTCCCGCCGGGCTCGCGGCGGCCGTCTACGGTGCCTCCGAGGGGCTGACCACCATCGTGCTCGACCGGTTCGGCCCGGGCGGTCAGGCGGGGAGTAGCTCACGGATCGAGAATTACATGGGGTTCCCCGCCGGGATGAGCGGCGCGGACTTGGCCAACCGGGGCTACCTCCAGGCCTTGAAGTTCGGCGCCGAGCTCGTCGCTCCGGTCGACGTTCGCTCCATCACCCATGAGGATAAAATTCACCGGCTCGTCCTTGATGACGGGCAGATCGTGCGCGGTCGGACCGTCCTCGTCGCCACCGGCGCCACCTACAAGCGCCTGCCGGTCGCCGGGTGCGAGCGCTGGGACGGGGCGGGCATCTTCTATTCCTGCACCTCGGTTCACGCACGCGCGTGCCAGCGGCCGCGCTGCCGTGGTTGGCGGAGGCAACTCGGCGGGCCAGGCGGTCATGTTCCTCGCTGACCACACCCCCGGGGCCACTCTGCTGCTGCGCGGGGGTGATATTCGCAAGAGCATGTCCGACTACCTTGCCCGCCGGATCGAGCGCCATCCTAAGATCGGAGTTATTTGCCACGTTGATGTAGACGCCGTCGAGGGCGACCGCACGGTCAAACGCCTTTGGCTCCGCGACGCCCAGAGTGGAACCAGCCGCGAGCTCGATTGCTCGGCCCTATTCGTCTTCATCGGCACGCAGCCCGAGGACCGACTGGCTGCCACCGAGCGTTGCGGTCGATACCAAAGGCTTCATCCTGACCGGCG
>CAWHKI010000130.1:0-13854 GCA_963829765.1 uncultured Isosphaeraceae bacterium
TTCGGGGCATGGCTCAAAAGAACCAGTGTATCGGTAACTCTTGGGATCACAGCGCGCACCCGTGATCGATCCTGCCTTGTAGCTGGCCTCTCTGAGGCCGGCGGTTGTCGACGCCGGGGTCACAGACCTCGGCTGAAATTGTCGATGTTGTCGACGCCGAGGTCACATACCCCGGCTACAATTGTCGGTGTGAACGTGCGTTGGACCACGCCCAAAAAAATTGGGGCCAAATTTAAGTCGCTACCGGGCAAGAAGTTGCAATTAAATCCCGAGAAAAACGGTGTGTGTGCATTTGCGGAATCCAGAAGATGGTGTAGGTTTGGGTAGAATAGATAATCTGCGCATGGCCTTTTGGGACGTGAGCGGTCCGTAGGTGAGAACAATCGGAACCCGAAGGCCTTACGTCGAGCTTTGTTCTTTATAGATTCCGAGAGGGCGAAATAGTGGCCGGTGGGCGGAGCGCAATCACATTCGTTTGCAGGCGGCGTGCGATGCGGGCGGTGTCGGTTTTGCCGAGTGAAAGGGACCTGCGTGGTAAGCGCAGATCCATGCTTTTCAGTGCCGAAAGCGCGTGTGTACCTGCCCATCGCGTGAATCGTCGTAAACTGTTCTTGAATTGGCGTTCTGAGGTGAAGCCTCGCTCGAACCGCGCCGTGCAGTGCCATAAAGTGCCATTTCGATGAATAAGCATCAGTCGCGAGTGTTCCCGCGAACGCGTGTTCCAAATCCTTGTGCCCTTTGCGGGCATGCCGGCCAGCCTGGGCCCCGGGCTGAGAACCGCGAATGGGGCCAAAGTTTGCAACATGATGGCCGCCTCTGGGATCGCGGACTTTGAAGTTCACATAACGCCATTTGACGCCGAGCTTCCGGTCGGTAGGACGGGTCGTCGGGTTGATCGCGCAGGGCTTGTTGCGGGACGATGGCGCAGGCGCAGCGATTCGCCGCACCTGATGGGCGTCCTTTCGCGGGAGCGAAAGGCGACAATGAGCGAGTGGCATAGGCGGCCGAGTTCGCCACGGCCGCGGGGATCGGTTCCAATGCCTCGTTCCTTGGTCCGGCTTACCGGCGATCTTGCTCGTCGGGACTGGTCCGTCACGCAGCGGTTGACGAGTGCTCGCACGCGCGAGAAAGAGTGTTAAGATGAACCCTGCTCTACTTCCCTTGTGTTTGCCACGATTTGGGCCGGCTGAAAACGGCCAACTGGTCCTTCATTCAATGTGCCTGAGCTTCGGGAGTCGCCACCGATGATGCACCGCGTTTCGTCGCACCGAATGATTATCGCCGGGTTCATGCTCGGCCTGTTTGCCTGGATCGGAATGCGTCCTGCCGGCCGCGCGGGCCCAGTTCAAGGCCGAGGAGACCGACGCAGCGGCTCAAGCCGGCACCGGGGTTGGAGGCGACGCTGTGGGCGGCCGAGCCTTTGCTGTTTAATCCCACCAATATCGATGTCGACTCGCGCGGCAGGGTGTGGGTCGCCGAGGGGTTGAACTATCGACTCAGCCGCGGTCGCAACGGAAAGTTTAAGCGCATCGCGGATGCCGACAAGATCAAGATCCTCGAAGACACCGACGGCGATGGCAAGGCCGACAAGGCCACCGTCTTCGCCGATCGCATCTGACCCCGTGCCGATGGGCATCGCCGTCGAGGAACATTACGACAAAGCCGGCAAGTACCAGGGCTGCCGCGTCTTCGTGGGCAACAGCCCCGACCTGCTCGTGCTCGAAGATAACAACGGCGACGACAAGGCCGACAAGCGATATCCCCTGTTGACGGGGTTCGGCGGGGTTGACTCTGACCATGGCGTGCACGGCATGGCGCTGGGGCTCGACGGCAAACTTTACTTCACGCATGGCGACGGCTGCTGCTCGGTTCAGAAAGATCAGTCCGAACGACCTCAGAATTTCAACGTGGTTGACAAGAGCGGCCGGCATGTCTCTACCGATCAACTGGCCAACACCTTGCGCGTCAACCGCGACGGCACCCAGTTCGAGATCATTTGCGACCGCCAGCGCAACAATTACGAGACCAGCGTGAACGCGTTCGGTAACGTATTCACGAGTGATAACGACGACGACGGCAAGCGCGGCTGCCGGGTGATCTGGGCGATGGACGGCGGTCATTACGGCTATCGGACGCCCGGGAGCCCGCGGCACTGGGGCGAAGACGTGCCGGGCAACGTGCCCAAGATCGTCGGCACCGGCAATGGTAGTCCATGCGGCATCATGGTGTATGAGGGTCAGCTCTTGCCGCCGGAATATCGCGGGGGAGTCCTGGAAGTCGACGCCGGCACGCGCCAGGTCAACTTCTTCCCGCTCACGCGCAAGGGAGCCGCGTTCCGCACGCAATACAAGGTTTTCCTGTCGGGCAGCGACCCGTGGTTCCGGCCGGTCGATGCATGTGCGGGCCCTGATGGGTCGGTGTTCGTGGCCGACTGGTATGACGCGGGCGTCGGCGGTCATAAATTCAGCGATCAGACGACCGGGCGGGTCTATCGCGTCGCGCCCAAGGGGCACAAGACCCAGAAGGTGAAGTACGACTTTGGGACGCCCGCCGGGTTGATCGCCGCGCTCAAGTCGCCGGTCGTCGCCACTCAGGATGCCGCCCGTCGTGGATTGATCGCTCGCGGCAAGGAGCCGAGCGTGGTGGCCGACGTGCGGAACATTGTGGTTCACGACCCTGACCCGATCTACCGTGCTCGCGCTCTCTGGGTCTGGCAGGCGATCGAGGGAGACGCCGTCGCGATGGCGGCGCTTACTCCCGCGGTCCACAAAGGGGAGCCGCGGCTCCGCGAACAGGCGGTCCGTATACTGGGACGCGACTGCGGCGAGAACGGTCGCGTTGCATATCAGAAGCCAGAGGGCCGAGTCGAGCCTCCCGCGGCCAAACATCTCGATGTCTTGCTTGCGGCGGCTGATGACGCTGACGCGGGGGTGCGCCGAGAGCTGATATTGGCTTTGCGCAACCTGCCGACGGGCGAGGTTGGTGATGCGCTCCGTAAGTTGGCCGCATCGTGGGACGGACAAGACCGGTGGTACTTAGAAGCGCTAGGGCTGGCGCTGGATATGCGAGAGAGCGATTACGTCGCCCGACTGTTCGACGGAACCCTCTATGGCGACCTTAAGCTCGATCCCGCGGGCAACGAGACCAAGGTGGCGCTTCCGCCGTATTTCGCGGTTGACCGCAACGAGGCATACATCGAGACCGGGGCCCCCGATCTACCCGCGAGCGGGCTGAGCAAAAATCTTGGGCTGGCCTGGCGGATTCATCGGCGGGAGGTGCTGCCGTTGCTCGCGCGTGTGAGCCCGTACCTGCGCAATCCCGCGCTGCAACAGACGGCCAACGATATCCTGGAGGGAATCAGCGATCCCGAGACGGCGGAACTGGTCGCCGAGCTGGCGCTGAAGACAAGCGACCCGGTGCATCGGCGAGAACTCTTTGGGGTCTTGTCGCGCCGGCTGACGGGCGAGTGGACCTCGGCCCGCCTCCGGCCCAAGGTCTTGAAGGCGATCGACCTGGCGCTGGGAACCCTGAGACGCGTTCGCAAGGGATCGCCCTGGCGGCGGCCACGGGAGACGGGCGGTATCGGGGCACGCTCGAAGGTATAGCCGGGGATGCCAAGGTCCCCGAGGAGGTGCGCGGTCGCTGCCCTGGAGACGATCGGCTCTTTCCGCATCACGCCCAATCGAGTGCTCGAGCAATTGGTGTCGTCGGTGCGTGGCAAGCCGAGCTCGAATTCCGTGGCCGAGGCGGCGGTGCGGGCGATGGCCCAGCACTCGGGGGCGCGGGGACGACTGACGGACATTCTGACCGGCGCGATTACCCGCTGGGACTGCGCAGGGAGGCGCTGCGGAGCGTGGCCCAGCTCAAGGATGGGGGCTCGCACGTGATGACATTGGCCCGCCAGGGCAAGCTGTCCGACGACTTGAAGAACGAGGCGGCCACTCTGTTGTACACGTCGCCCGACCGCCGCTTGCGGGAGCAGGCGAATTCCGTGCTACCCCAGCCCAAGACGGCCGCCGGCCGGCCGTTGCCGTCGATGGTCGAGCTGATCGGCGCGATGGCAATGCCGAGCGGGCCGGGCGGTCTTCTTCCGCGCCGGCGCCAACGCGTGCGGGAGCTGCCACCGGGTGCAGGGGAATGGGCAATGGGTTGGGCCGGACCTGTCGACGATCGGGGTCAAGTACGGCAAGGAGGAGCTGATCCGCTCGATCTTGAGCCCCAGCGTGGCCATCGGCTACAGCTTCCGTTCGCTCGTCGTGGCCCTGTCCGACGGCCGCGTGGTCACCGGCTTGCCGGTCGAGGAGACGGCCGACCGACTGGTGCTCAAGACGGCCGAGGGCAACGCGTGATTGTTCGAATCAGCACCATTGAGGAACGCCGGACCAGCGACGTGTCGCTCATGCCCGAAGGGCTGGCGCAGACGATGACGGACAAAGAGCTTGTGGATCTGCTCGCTTACCTGACCACTTTGAAACAGCCGGTGAGCATCGTCGGGCAATACCAGGCGCTCGGACCTGTTTATGAGCCGGACGGCCGGCCGGTCTTGGAGCCGATCGCGAAGCTGGATTTGCGTCGGCCGCTGAATGCCGGGAGGGGCCGGCAGTTATCGTGGCGGCGCGTGAGCGCGAACGCCGAGGGCCAGGCTGACCTGGCTCCCTTCGTCGCCAGCGACCGCAACGACCGCGGCCTATGTGTGGGTTCCGGTCGTTTCGCCCGTGGCGCAAAAGGCTCGGATCGTGTTCGATACGCCGGCTGAGATCGCCGTCTGGCTCAATGGTAAGCCACTCGGTCTTTCGGGTAAGAGTGATAACAAGAATGAGCCCCGCGCGCGGGTGTCGAATTGCCCGAGGGGCCGAGTAATCTGTTGATTCGATTGTCGAGCAGTGCGAAGTCGAGTGCGCCGGCCTTTCTCGTGACAACGGTGGTTGCGGACTCTCCTGTAGGATTCAGCGCGGCCGAAGGCGGCGTGGCGGCGCATGACGGGAAAGTCGACGACTCTCACAACCGGAGGATCATGAATGCAGTCGCCGGAACCAGACGCTGAGCCAGCCCCGGCCCGGATCGCCGTCGCCATTCCGTGCTATAACGAGGCGGCGGCGATCGCGAGTGTGGTCGCGCAGTTTCGGGCTGCGTTGCCGGATGCGGCGATTGTCGTCTACGACAACAACTCGACGGACGGCACAGGTGAAATTGCCCGCGGACTGGGAGTGCGCATTGTCCCGGTTCCTCGGCAAGGGAAGGGTTTCGTGGTGCGAGCGGCCTTCGCGGATCTGAGTGAGTTTGCCGTGATTGTGTTGACCGACGGTGACGGCACTTACCCGCCAGACGCCGCGCCGCTCTTGATTGCACCGGTGCTCGCCGGCACGGCCGACATGGTGGTCGGCTCGCGGCAGCCGACCCCGGGGGTTGGAGCGATGACTATGACTCGCTGGTTGGGAAACAAGGTGATCCTCGCGGCCTTCGGGCTCTTGATCGGGCCGGGCACGACCGACCTGCTTTCGGGGTACCGCGCCTTCAATCAACGCTTTCGCCGGACGGTTGAGCTTCGCTCAGCCGGCTTTGAGATCGAGACAGAGCTGGCCGCCGAGGCGGTCGCCCGCGGAATGCGTGTGGTGGAGATTCGCGTTCCCTACTATCCAAGGATTGCCGGTACGCAGAGCAAGCTGAGGGCCTTCCGCGACGGCTGGCGGATCCTGGTCACAATCGTGGGCCAGAGCTTGCGTCTTCGACCTCATCGCACGCTGCTTCTATGGCTTTCGCCGTGCGCGGTGCTTGCCATGACGGTTCACCTGGCGTTCGCCGCCGTCGGCACGCTGGGGTTGTCGTGATCGACTGCCTGCATTGCAGCGTTCTCGTTGAGCGATATTCGGGCAAGGCGGTTGCGAGGGACGAGCGGACATGATTGAGCATCGAATTGAGCGGCCCATTCGTTGGGTGCACGGTGGCCAGCCCCTTTCGCGTGGCCATGTTGATCGGACTTTGCCTTGATCACGACGAGCGCGGGCGGCTCGGCCCGGGCAGACTTGCCCAAGGTGCCCGATGGTTTCAAGATCCGCCTGGTGGCGGCCGTGCCGGCCGTGCAATACCCGTGTCAGGTGGCGACGGCGCCGGATGGGTCTCTGTTCGTCGGCGAAGACCCGATGGATCAGATCGGGCCGGCGGACAAGCCGATCGACCGGATCCTGCTCTTTCGTGAGGGGAAGCAGCCGGTCGTTTTCGCCGATAAGCTGAACGCGATCTTCGGCATGGTGTGGCACAACGGTGCACTCTATGTGATGAACATGCCGTACCTGACCGTCTTCCGCGATCGCGACGGAGACGGCAAAGCCGACGATCGCAAAGAGCTATTCACCGATCTGGGCGTCCCCGCGGGCTCGCCCAACGGTTTCAACGATCACATTGTGTCTGGCCTTAAGATCGGGATCGACGGCTATCTTTATATCTCGGTGGGAGACAAGGGTGTGCCCAAGGCGACGGGCCCGGATGGCCGGACCGCGCAAGTGGTGGGTGGCGGAGTGTTGCGCTGCCGGCTTGACGGCACAGGCCTCGAGGTTTTTTCCACCGGCACGCGCAATCATCTCGAGCCCAATCTCGACGATTGCGACAATGTCTTCACCTACGACAATACCGACGACGGCCTCGGGTGGTGGACGCGGGTCACTCATCACATCGACGGCGGCTACTACGGTTATCCGTTTGACTATCATACCCGGAAGGACCGAATGCTTCCCCGCATGGCCGAGTATGGCGGTGGTTCGCCATGTGGCGGAGTTTTTTACGGTGAAGACGCCTGGCCGGAAAAGTACCGCGGACTTCTCTTCTGGGCCGAGTGGGGCCAGCGTGTTGTGCGTGCGTTTCGATTCGAGCAGGAGGGCTCGACCTTCAAAGTGTCCGAGAAGATCGACTTTGTCGAGCACGGAACGGTCGATGAATTCCGGCCGGTCGACCTCGCTCTGTCGCACAATGGCAAGACGATGTACATCGCCGATTGGTCGATGGGAGGCTGGCTCAACAAGACCGAGAAGGTAGGGCGGGTTTACGCAGTAACGTATGACGGCAAGCCGGGAACGATTCGGCCGCGGGGCAAAAACAGCGACTCGGTGGAAGCGCAGATCCGGCAGCTCGACCATCCCGCGTATAACGAGCGCTGTCGAGCCCAGACGGCTTTGATCGCCAAAGGCAAAGACGCCTTGCCGGCGGCCGTAACCGCGCTCGCCAACAAATCCGTTACAGCACCTGCCAAGCGGCATGTCGTGTGGGTCGTCGATGCCATTGCGGGAGGCACGCCCGAGGCGAGTTATCCGTTGATCGATGCCCTACAATCAATCAGCCGCGATGTCCGTGTCCAGGCCGCGCGCGCACTTGGAGAGCGGGCCGTGCCGATCGCGGTCGAGCCGCTCTTGAAACGGCTCAACGACTGCGACTTGGCCGTGCGACTGCAAGCAGTGATCGCGCTCGGGCGGATCGGTAGCTCTGAGGCAATTCCCGACATCCTACCGCTTCTGTCCGAGTCAGATGCCTTCGTGTCTTTCTCGGCCAGGCAAGCGCTGCGACGGATCGACGACTGGTCGGTTGCGGCGCGGGGGCTCGACTCACCCGACCCCAAGGTTGCGAACCGGCACGTTGCTGGCGATGGATCAGGTGTACGACAGCGGGGTCGCCAGCCGGCTGGCGGAGTTCGCCGTGTCGACCAAGCGGCCGAATCGCGGAGCGGCTGAAGGCACTTGAGTATTTGGCGGAAGTCGATCGCAAGCCGCCCCCGTGGGATGGAAAGTGGTGGGGCACGCAGCCGGCGAAGCAAAAACCGCCGGCCAGAACGATCGCCTGGGACGGCACGCCGCGCGTCATGGCGACGCTCCGCGAGCTGTCAAAGGGTGATTTATCGCCGCTGTTACGCACCGCGGCTGTCGAGGCCCTCGCGTGTTCGACCGACGATTCGCGGTCGTTTCTTCGCGGGCTGTTCCCGCATGAACAGGACCCAGGTGTTAAGAGTGCGATTGCCCTGGCACTCGGCAAGCTGGCCGATCGCGATGCGCTCGACCTCCTGACCACTGCATTGCGTGACGCTCATTCTCCCGAGCCGGTCCGCGACGCAGCCCTCGAGGCGGTCGAGACGATCGGCTCGCGGAACGCGGTCTATGCCCTGATCGATCTGTTGGGGCAGAAGACTTTGAGCACGGACAGACGGACGCGTGTGATCACAGATACTTGGACGGTTGAAGGATGTAGCAGCGATCAAACCGTTATCGGAGTCGCTTAAGGACGTTGCGGTGCGGGCGGTCGGCGCGGTTGACGCTCTGGCCTCGATTCTGAAGGACAACAAGGTTCCCGCGAGCGACGATGTGGCCGGTCGTCTGCGTGGTCTTTTGACCGACCCGGCGGCAGACGTCCGTAATCGTGCGATCGCCGCATTGGGAGCCATCGGCGATCGCCAAGCCGTGTCCGCCCTGATCGAGCTGGCCGGCAAGCCCGACGACGGCGCTTCGATGCGGCGACAGCCCTGGCGGAAATATCCGACATTCGTGCCTTGCAGGTCTATCTTCGCGGTGTGACCGATAAAAACAACGAGCTGCGCAAGGCGTCGGCCGCGGCGATTGGCCGGCTGCGGGAGCCGGCGGCGGTGTTGCTCGATCAGCTTGCCAAGCGCAATGAGCTGTCTCCGGCGGTCTTGCCCGAGCTCAGGTCCATTTTCGCCCGCATCGAACCCATCTCCACCTGGCACGTGCTGGGACCATTTCCCATCAAGGATGGTCCCCGTCTTGCGCCTGAAAAGGCGGTCGAACTTTCAGCCCGATTCGAGGGATTGGGGGGCAAAAAGGTCCAATGGAAGACCGTCAAAGCGGTCGACCACGACGGGCAGATCGATCTGGGAAAGGTTTACACCCACGACGACGGCCGTTCCGCCTATGGATATGCCGAAGTGAAGAGCCCGACGGAGCGGAAGGCAGAGGTGGCCGTAGGCTCGGACGATACGCTCACTGTCTGGGTGAATGGAAAGCAGGTTTACGACTTTGCCGACCACCGTGGCTTTGCCCGCGACGCCGGTCGTTTCGAGGTGATGTTACATCAAGGAGCAAACCGCATTTTGATTCGATGTGGCAACTGGGGCGGTCCGTGGCAGTTCTCGTTGGCTATCACGACCGAGAGCGACTATGCCTTTCTTAAAAGCTCCCGCCGCTGGTGGTTTTGACCCAGAGGCTTATCGCTCGCTTGCGCTCAAGGGTCGGGGAAGCGCTCGCCGAGGCCAGCAGTTATTTAGCGACCTGAAGGGCCTCGCGTGCGTTAAGTGTCACGCCGTTGGCAAGGAAGGGGGCGCGGTCGGGCCCGAACTGTCGACCGTTGGGGCGAAGTATCCCAAGGATGAATTGATCGCCTCGGTCTTGTATCCGTCCGCCAAGATTTCGTCGGGTTTCGAGCCGACGACGTTCGCCCTGGTCGACGGCCGTGTCGTCACCGGCATTGTCCGCAACGAGACCGCGGCCGTGGTCGAGATCCAAGACTCGGACGCCAAGCTGGTCCGGCTCGCCAAGGATCAGATTGACGAGCGGAAGCGAAGCAACATCTCGCTGATGCCAACCGGTCTGGCCAAGGGTTTGAGCCCGCAAGATTTCGTTGATTTGATCGAGTATCTCGAGACTTTGAAAAACGCGAAGTAGGCGCCCAAAGCATCACGGCCCGGAGTCCGACGATCGGGGACACGCCAGCGGCGAGCTAGGTCCTCCTCTCTAAGCGTCCCTAAAACCAGTCTAATCCAACGGACACTGCCGGTTATAGCGGTTGTGCTTTTTAATTGCGTGGGAGTGTCGGTGATGCGCCCTTGTTTCTTGAACTCTATCCTGCAAATTGGAACGTAATCTGGCGGATTGGGCTGCGAGTTCTTCGGAGGGATTCGATGAACGTGCTTCCAAGGACGTTCCACATCGAGCCTCCAAGAACAAATCATGGCGCTAAAGGCACGTGGACGCAGACGACGGTTTTTTCCACAAGTAATTCACTTTGAGGACCGTTGCCTCTTGACGGCTGCGGTGACCTGCCTCGGCCAAGACGGAGTGGACTTGGTCGGCCCCAATGCCTCTCAAGGTCCCGATGGGATTCAGGATCTGGATCTTCATCTATCCAACCTGACCGCTGCGGTCAGCCAAATCCAAGTTGAGGCGCCGGGCGGTTTCGAATGGGCGACCGAGCCTGATCCCACCGGTGCCGCACTGGCGGAGTATTTTCCGTCGTCGACCGCCGGTCAGGGTGATCTTTATTTAAACCCGGAGGTCAACAGTGACGAGGGCCCTCACGGTTCTGCGCTGCCGTTGGGTGGCTCGACCGGCAGCCTGATCCAGCTCGTCAACGGCATGACCCTGACCGTCACGATCGATTACCAGACCCAAGCGAGCCCCGACGTGGTGAACGTCGTTGTATCCAATCTGATTTCGGCGACGGATCCCATGCCGGCCGTCCCGACCCCCGCGAACATTGTCGGTACGTTTCAGGTGACCGATGACGGTCAGGACGGCATCGGGCAGCCCTACGAACAGGGCTTCGTCCATCTCGTCGTGACGGCCCCGGCTGGCGTTGTTTTTGATAGCGCGACATTTTCACAAGTGCTCTGGCAGATTAGCGACCCGGTCGGCACCTTCTGGGACAGCACGACGAACAGCTTGGGACATGAGCACATTTACGCGACCTTGGAGGCCGATTCGGATAATGTCGTCGACCTGTACTTCCCGCCGGTCCGAGACGAGGCGCCGGCCGCAGGGTCTACGACGCCCACGATGCTGCTCCAGGTTTCCATCCCGGACGACAGCAACGTATATGCGACGCCGTTTATGGGAGCGGACTGGAGCTTAACCGCCCTGACCCAGCCGCTCAACTCACAATCGGCCCCGCCGCCACCGACGACTGAAGCCGAGCTGCGGACCGACCTGATGTCGGCAAGCCCCGAGTATGACACAATCGACTTGCCGGCGAACACGACGATCGTCATCACTCAGCCCCTCGAAATCACGCACTCGGTCGACATCATCGGTAATAATGCCACCCTTCTTTTCGATCAGGGCGACACGGCCCCCTGGCCGGCGACCGCATCCGGCGCGATCTACGTGGATACTCCCTTCTACGATAACATTCAGCTCGATCTGCAAGACTTCACCATCAAGTTTGACATGAGCTCGCCGATCCTCTGGAGCAATCTCGCGGGCACGACTCCCGCGTTTTACGACCCGGAGAACAATCCCACGGGAATTCAACACGCCGTCATCGACACAGGAGATCCAACTCCAAATACAAACATCACAATTTATTCGTTTAACGATCTTACGATTTACGGCCCTCCGGCGTTCGATGGTTCGTCGTTCAGTAGCCTTCAGAGCCAAATGGCGGAGGAAGGACTGGCGCCGTATCAATACGTTGGAGAGCAAGATATGGACTTGATCCTTTCCAACGCGAGCGACAGCGGGACGATCTCGAATTCAACGTTTCAAGGTGGAACGATCGAGGTCTTCGGCGGGCCCTGGAACATTATCGACAACACGGTGCTGGGCTCGACTGCCGACACTTACTCACCCAGCGCGTTCGCGGTGCATTCACCGCAGGACCTTGTTCTCGCGGGCAACCAAGTTACACAGGCCGATCCTGCCGGCTGCGAATTCCGCCTCATCGTGCTCGCCGAGTCGGGGTACGATGATACCATTGAGGACAACTCTTTCGGTGGCGGCGCAGGGTGCGGTCGGTAACGAGATGAGTTACTCCTCAGGTGATGGGCAATTCGGGGGGATCAACGCACCGGAAGTGATCCTGGCGGAAAGTTCCTATGGAGTTCTTTTCGAGGGACGGCCAAGGCGATCTCGTCTGACGGCCAACTGCTGGTTCTTGCCGATGTGCGAGCCGACGCATTTCCCATTGCAACCGGACCAGGGATGGTGGTGTCGATTTTGGAAGGGATCAATGCGGATGGAACGGCTAACATGAGCCTCGCTGGAACATGGTACCAGGTTGCGCAGCAGGTCAGCCTTTCCAGCGACAACACCCTCGAGCTGCTGATGGATGACCCACTGCCCGCCATCCCAAGCGGCGGCTACTACGTGATCGAGATCACCGGTGGCTTTGTTGATAACTCCATCATTAACAACAATCTCGACCTCTCCGGCAAGTCTTCCACCGGCCTCCAGCTCGATGGCGAGGATTACGGAACGATCATCACCGGCAATCACTTCCTGGGCGGAACAATATACAACACAGTTTACACGGGGACAGCGATCTCGCTTGGGGCCGTCATTAACTCAGCGGCCAGCGACACAGGAGCGTTCCCGCTACCACAGGGATGGACGGCCTTACCCAACCTGGGGGCGGTGATCGAGGATAACACGATCCAGGACTCCCTTGGTGGTATCGACGTCGGAGTTCTGCACGGCGTCAATTACTGGGGAGCTTACGTCAGTACAGCTTCCGAGATCGGGCGTGTCTTTCTGACGGCAACGGTGATTGACAACACATTTGAGTTCGACGCGAGCTTTCTCAGTACGTGGGCGGCCGCGTTCGTCGCCGACGGAAACGACCCAGCCGACAATTCCACGCCCCCAACCATCACGATCGGCAGCGGGTTCACAGCGGAAGGGCCGGGGCCGTTTGGCAGTCCTCGATTTCCCTGGACGGTCGGCAACGCCTTAACCGTCAACGGCAACGATCAGCCTATCTTCGTCGACCCAACGGAAAACGTGGTCACTGTCCAGTCAAATTCCGTGGAATCCATCGGGACCGATGGGAGCATTACAATTGATAGCGGTTTATCGGGACAGGTTTACGCTGCCATCGTCAATGGTTTGACCGTCGCACCGACGCTTGCCGCTCAGACCTATAACAACGAGCCGTACTACTCGTTCAATCTCGACAACTTGGACATTTCGACCTCGCCGCCTTCGTCGCCGACGCCAACTCCAAGTCCGTCACCGAGCCCAACTCCGACGCCAACTCCATCGCCGACCCCCACGCCGACGCCGACGCCAAGTCCGTCGCCAAGCCCAACGCCGTCACCGACCCCAACGCCGACGCCAACTCCATCGCCGGCCCCGACACCAACGCCGACACCAACGCCGACTCCATCGCCGACCCCGACACCAACTCCAAGTCCGTCGCCGAGCCCAACGCCGTCCCCGAGTCCAACGCCGACGCCGATCCCGACGCCAACTCCAAGTCCGTCACCGAGCCCGACGCCGACGTCGACCCCAACGCCAACGCCAAGTCCGTCGCCGAGCCCGACGCCGACGCCAACTCCATCGCCAACCCCCACGCCAACTCCAACGCCGACCCCGACGCCAACTCCAGTTCCGTCCCCGAGCCCAACGCCGGCTGACCCCGACGCCGGCCAATTCAACCGTCTCCTCACCGCCGTCGGCCCCCTCAGACTTGAACCTCTCCCTATCCGGCCCCAACCGATTGTTGTCTCTTGGCAAGCGTCGCAAGGGGCATCGAGTTACATTGTTGAGACAAGTCTTGACAACATTACTTGGTCGTCAGTGCAACGGAGTTACCTCGACATCATTTGTAGACTCGGGCCTGAATTATGCGACCATTTATTACTACCGCACCTTTGCGGTGTCGAATGTGGGCACTTCATTCCCTACGTAGTTGTCGCCGCGGAGACGCTGGCACAGCCCGACGTTCTCATGGGCCATTCTCTGTTCCTGAGCCTGAAAAAGGGCGTATCCTTCGCCGGACCGGTCGCGACGTTCGAGGATGAGAATACGGCCACCACGTCGGGACAGTTTGTGAACGATCAATTGGGGTAACGGACATACCAGCCGCGGCACGGTCAGCGGCAGTGATGGAACATTGACAGTAACAGGCAGACACGTGTTTACACAG
>CAWHKI010000131.1:0-9489 GCA_963829765.1 uncultured Isosphaeraceae bacterium
TGGTGTCGTACAAGGGTTGAACTCGCAGAGATTGGCCCTGCGAACGACGCGGCCATCCATGCATGCCAGGATGTTCTTGCGTGTCAACTGATCCGAACCAAGCACCGCATGTGGGGCACCGACCAGCGGGCCTCGGCGGTTCGCGGTTCGGATTCCTTCGCTCACGGCCGCACGCCAGCTCCCAATAGGTCGGACACCCTTTTCGCTCGATAGTCGAAGATCGCGTTCACTTCGTTTTTCACCAGGCAGGCGTGTGCGATCCGCCCCAGAAACCCGAGCGGGAGGGCATATTCGACGACGTCGCGGATCGCCGTTCCTCCCCCCTCGGGCTCAAAACTGTGGGTATGCTGCCAGTAGCTGTACGGTCCGCGTAACTGCACATCGACAAATCCGGAGGGCGGGTTCCAGTGGCGGATTTCGGTCTCCCACGCGCACGGGAAGCCCGTGCCAGCGGAGCATGTAGACGATTTTAGCTCCCGATCGCATCACGATCGGCTCGGACATGAGAATCCGAAAGCCCAACCAGGGAGGGGTGATCGCTTCCAGGTTTCTCGCGTCCGAAAAGAACGCGAAGACCTCATCGATGGGCCGGGGGATCCATTGCTCCCGCTGAAGCACGAAGGTCCTCATCGGCAGTGCACCAACTGGAGTTTTGGAATTTGTTGCTCGCAGGAGTTCACGATGCCGCGTAACATTCCCCTGAACACTCCAGCTACCACGAATCGGCGCACGTGGATCAATGAATTCGCGCAAGGAAAAAAGACCCACGACCGCGCCCGTCGAGAGCGAGCGAAACTCAATCGTTGTACTTCATTCTCAGCCAGGATTCATGCCAGCAAAAACGTTCATATCGTTCTTAATGTAAGTTGTGCGTCGGACAAGTCAATGGAAAAATTGGGATTCTACATGAGCTTGGCTTGGCAATACAGCTCAGAACGTCCACAATAATCCTGGCCGATCCGCTGGGTCGCGGCCGATCGACGGTCACGGAGATGGGACGGATGCCATGCACAAGGGCGATGAGAGTCAGTATATCAGTACGATGCAGGCGGCCGACGCGCTCGGGGTGAGCATCAGCACGGTCAAGCGGTGGGTAGACGTTGGGGTTTTGCCGGCGCATCGTACGGCGGGGGGGCACCGCAAGTTGCTTCGAGCCGAGGTATTGGCGCTGGCTCGCCAGGGTGCGTTGCCCAGCCGCGACCTAACCGGCCTGAGCGTCGCGTCGTTCGGGGATCGGCCTCTGGATCTCCAATCCGTGGCGGCGGCTCTTCTTACGGCTTTGCTCAAGGGCGACGGAAACGACGTCAGCGCGGTCGATGCGCCGAGCCTATCAATCGGGTGCGGCGATCGAGGCCCTGGCGGATCAGGTCGTCGCTCCCGTGATGGCGAGCGTGGGTCACAATTGGGAGACGGCTCGCATTGACGTTTGGCACGAGCATCGTGCAACTCGAGCTTTGCGCGGCGGCGCTGTACGACTTGAAAGACGAACTGGGAGCACGCGCCGAGCCACGACGCCCTGTCGCCGTGGGCGGGGCGCCCGAGGGCGACCCGTACTTGCTGGCAACGCTGCTCGCAGAGGTCTCGCTCCTGGACGCGGGTTGGGCACCCGTCAACCTGGGCCCCAACACGCCCTTAGCGAGCCTCGCGAAAGCAACGCGAGAGCTCAAGCCACGACTGGTCTGGTTGTCCGTCTCGCACCTAAAGAATGTCGACGAGTTCCTGCGCTCGTATCGAGAGTTTTATCAAGCCGGTGAACGGCTTGGGGTGGCCATCGCCGTCGGCGGACGGGCGCTTTCGGGGCCGATTCGGGCGGCAATGCCTTACACCACCTACGGCGACGGCCTCAATCACCTCGCCGCCTTCGCCCGCGCGCTCCACCCGAGACCAAAGCCCCCTCGCCGCGGTCGTCCCCCGAAACGGTAAAGAACCGCGGGCCGTTCGCGTTCGAAAAAAAATTGCAAACGGATATTGACTCCCGTCGTTCCCCGCCAACAATAAAGTGAACGATTTGGTCGTTTTCTTGGGAAGGGGCGTTGATGTCCAAGCGGGTGCTCATGATCGGGGCGGGGCCGGGAGGATTGGCGGCGGCCATGCTTCTGGCCCGGTCGGGTCTTCAAGTCACGGTCCTCGAACGGTCGTCCACGGCATGTCCCGGTCAATGCGGTCATATCCAATGCCGATGCCGTGCGGACTCATCGCGATTTGCTCGGAGGTAAGGCAGCAAACCGATTCGAACGCCGACGACGGTACGAGCCGGCCTGCTCAGGCGTCGTTCTCTACCTCGGGCTCGACCGTCGCTACGACCAGCTTCTGCACCACAACTTTGTCTTCTCCAACAATCCGGAAGAGGAATTCGAGGCCATCTACGGGCGAGGTGAACTTGCTCCTGATCCCACGTGTTACGTCTGCGCCCCGGCTCGAACCGAACCCGGCGTCGCGCCTCCTGAAGGCGAGGCCCTGTATGTGCTCGTCCACGTGCCATACCTCCGCTCGCATCATGACTGGGATCGCCTGTTCCCCCACTACCGCGAGACGATTCTCGAGAAGCTGAGAGTCACGGCTGGTTTGACCGATATCTCCGACCATATTCGCGTCGAGCGCCGGCTGACCCCTGCGGATATCCACGATCGCTATGGCGTCTTGAATGGCGCGATCTACGGGATCGCATCGCACGGGCGTTGGCTGGGAGCTTTCAAACCGTCCAATCGCAGCCCGGACGTCAAGGGACTTTACCTGGCGGGCGGGGCCGCACACCCCGGTCCGGGCATGCCGATGGTCCTGATGTCCGGTTGGATCGCGGCGGACGCGCTTGATCGTGACGGTGTCGATGCCCGGGCAACGCATGGGCCGCGCGTTGGCGCCGTCGGGCCCGATTCCTCGAGCTCGCGGCGCCGCCGGACGTCGCAGCTCGCTCGCCGCGGCGGGAGTGGACACGCATTGCTCTCCTCCCGTGGTGGTGCGCTGTTCGCCGTCACTGGTACGGTTGTTCAGAAGGCACGTGAAGCGATTTGATCTGGCTCGCGCATTTCGACGCTGTCCGACTCTCAGTGGGTGGACGGCCAGGTCCCGTGCCCGACGGCGCCTTGATCGTGGTGCTCAACCATCCCTCCTGGTGGGACCCGCTCGTCGCCCTCGTGCTCACCGAGCTCTTTCCGGACCGTACCCACTTTGCCCCGATGGACGCCGATTCGCTGCGCCGCTACCAGTTTTTCGAACGTCTCGGCATGTTTGGCGTCGAGCTAGGGACTAGGCGAGGACAGCGAGACTTCCTGCGCATTAGCCGCTTTATCCTCGCTCGAGAGAGGACCGCGCTTTGGGTCACGGCTCAGGGCCGATTTGCAGACCCGCGAACGCCCACCCGGCATTAAATCGGGAGTGGCTCACCTCCGCGCGATCTGGAGCATGCGGTCATCCTGCCTCTGGCTTTGGAGTACCCGTTCTGGGACGAGCGGCGTCCCGAAATGCTCGCCCGGTTCGGTCAAGCCATCGTGGTGGAACGGGGAACCGACCGAACCGTCGCCGAGTGGCGCACCTGCATCGAGGCCAGCCTCGCGCGAACTCAGGACGCCTTGGCCGCGGAAGCTCGGCATCGCGACGTCGCCGCGTTCGACACGCTGGTCGGGGGCCAGGCTGACACCAGCCGCATCGCTGATTTTTCACGTCGATTCGCGTCACGCCTTTTAGGCATGTATGCCGAGACCAAGCCTGGCGCACCGAGGAGTCGTCGTCGCGCCGCGATGCCCGTCATGATTACGATCGTTTTGGCCGCGGTCGTCGCCATCCTCGCCGCCATCCCCGCGCTCTCTTTCGGGCCAACCTGCGCGTATCGTCCGCCACCTCTGGCACGGGTCCTTGGCGAACACGAAGACATCCCGAAAGTGTCTGTGTTGATACCAGCGCGAACGAGGAGCACGCCATCGGCCATGCACTTGCCGCGGTCCTCGCCAGCAAGGGCGTTGATCTCGAAGTGATCGTTCTGGACGACCAATCCGATGACGCCACGGCTGAGGTCGTCTGCTCCATCGCGGAGCAAGATCACCGCGTTCGTCTCGTGCGCGGACAATCACTCCCTCCAGGCTGGTGCGGCAAGCAACACGCTTGTGCACGCCTGGCAGAAGCCGCGCGGTACCCGCAACTTGCGTTCCTCGACGCCGACGTGCGGTTAGCAGCCGATGGCCTGGCACGGACGGCCGCTTTTCTCTCGGAGTCGCAAGCGGACTTAGTCAGTGGTATCCCCTTTCAGAAGACCGGGACCCTGGTCGAGAAGCTGGTCATTCCGCTGAACCATTTCGTGTTGCTGGGCTTTCTGCCTCTGGCGCACATGCGCCGCAGCCGACATCCCGCCTATGCCGCCGGCTGCGGTCAATTGGTCATGGTACGGCGCTTGGCCTATGATGCCGCCGGCGGCCACGCATCCATCCAATCTTCGCTTCGCGATGGAATTACATTGCCACGTGCCTTTCGCGTGGCGGGATTCCGCACAGACTTATGCGACTTGACGGAAGTCGCGAGCTGCCGGATGTACCGAACGGCGGGCGAGGTCTGGCGCGGCCTGGCGAAGAACGCGACCGAGGGACTGGCATCGCCCGCGTTGATTGTTCCCGCCACCGCAGTGCTTCTGGGCGGTCATGTGCTCCCGATCGTGCTCCTAGGCGCCGCGCCCTGGCTCACCCCGCCGGTCACCTGGCTTGCTTTGGCCGGCTTGGCGGCCTCGTATTACCCGCGGTTCGCCGCGGCGAGGCGATTTCGGACCTCCTGGCTGGGTGCTTTCTTACATCCAGCGGGAATTGTCCTCCTCCTCGCCATTCAGTGGTTTGCACTTCTGATGACCGCCATATGTCGACCCTTGAGTTGGAAGGGACGGGCATACCCAGCCCGCCAGCGGTCGTTATTTTCCGACGCCGTTTGACCTGCGAGCGCGTCAGCAATAGGAACGAGCGACCGGTCCCGATCGGTCCCGTTGGCCCAAATGTACTTTACATTGGGTCCCGGGCTCGATACGATTCCGAACTTCGCATAGTCGGTAAGAATTGGCCAACTGGAGCGCGTCGCTTGGGGATGAGTCGGCGGTCGGAAGTGGTTGCGACCGCGAGACTTGATCTGCACCAACTTGGATATTGGGCTGACACGAGCGGGACCCGCCGGGGCGAACACCATGGCCAGGATCATCAGCGTGGCTAATCAAAAAGGGGGCGTCGGCAAGACGACCTCGGCGATCAATATCGCCGCGGGGCTCGCCAAGTCAGGGCGGACCACGCTGGTCATCGATGTCGACCCTCAGTGCAACGCGACCAGCGGTTTAGGGGTTACGCCGGCCGCGCGACATCCTCTGGTCGTGGGACAGCCGTTGGCCCAATCGGTCGTGGAAACGAAGCAGCCTGGGCTATTCGTACTGCCCGGCTCGCAAAGCCTGGCCGACGCCGATGCGCTTTCGGCTTCCAATCGCCAACGCGCCGCCGCGTTGCGGCAACAGATCAGTGGCGAGCTTAACCGGTTTGACTACGTTTTTTTTGACTGCCCGCCTTCGCTCGGCCAGCTAACCCGTGCGGCACTGGGGACTTCCGGCGAGATTTTTATTCCGATTCAGTGCGAATATTTCGCCATGGAGGGGCTCTCTCAGATCATCGAGCTGGCGCGGCAGACCAAGGCAAAAGATAACCATCGTTTGGAGATTGGCGGCATCGTGCTCACAATGTTCGATCCCGCCCTAGAGCTTGCCAACGAAGTGGCCGATGAAGTTCGACAGTACTTCGCCGAGACCGTCTTTGAGTCGCTCATCCCCCGCGACGTGTCGATCAGCGAAGCTCCCAGTCATGGATTGAGCATCCTCGACTACGCGCCGCGGACTCGGGGCGCACGGGCATACACGGAACTTGTCATGGAGGTCATTGACCGTGAATAAACGACGTCTTGGGCGGGGCCTGGAAGCGCTCTTGGGTCGAGAAGAAGGGGGCTTCGAGGGGGGCTCGTTGGATGCGAGCGAGCTGATCCAGATCGCCGTCGATCAGATCGACGCGAACCCCTACCAGCCTCGCAGGGTGTTTAACGCACAGGATATCGCTTCGCTGGCCGACTCGCTCCGGCAGCATGGCATGCTGCAGCCGGTTTTGGTGCGTGCCGTTGGCGATCGCTACCAGCTCATTGCCGGCGACGCCGGCTGCGGGCCAGCATCGAGGCCCAGCTCCACGAGGTGCCCGCCCGGGTGCTCGTGCTCGACGATCAGCGCGTCTTCGAGCTGGCGATGGTGGAAAACCTCCAACGCGAAGATCTTAATGCGATCGACAAGGCGAGTGCTTTCCGAGAATACATTGCTCGGTACGGCGGTACGCAAGAAGAGCTGGCCGGCCGGCTGGGCCTAGACCGATCGACGGTTTCCAATCTGATCCGCCTCTTGGAGCTTCCCGAGCCGGTCTTGGACGCTGTGCGTACCAACGAGATCTCCCAAGGCCATGCGCGAGCACTGCTCGGTTTACCAGACGCGGAAACTAGGGTCGAGGCTTACCGCAGAATCGTCGCCGATCATCTTTCCGTTCGCCAGACCGAGGCTCTGGTCAGTCTGGGTGCCCCCACGCCATCGCGTTCGCGGGTCCGAAAAGATGCGGCCCACTCCCCTGACACCAAGCCGCCCCATCTTCTCGATTTCGAGCAGCGGCTCAACCAGCATCTTGGCACGACCGTCTTGATTCGACCCAAGAACCACGATCGAGGACAAATCATCATTGACTACCATTCACGCGAGGAGTTCGATCGTTTGGCCGCCCTGTTTCATGGAGCAGCGGTGGGCGAGCCGGCACACCAAGCATGAAGTTCCGGAGCGAACTCATTCGCACAGCGGCGAGTTTGCTTCCCGTTTTCCCTTGTGAGGAGCACCACTGGAGAATCTCCGTAACGATGACCAATCGTGGAATTTTCACTGAAGTCAGCCAATCGGATACAACACCATGAGTCTGCAACTGCACGAGGGACTGGCGGATGGGGGAACGATATGTTTCACTATCTCTCCGGTCGAGAGCTCAGAGCATGTCAGCGGCGTCGACGACATGCTGCGCAGCTTCAATCACATTTGCCGTAACACGCTCAACGGCATTAAGGTCAGCCTTTACCTCTTCAAGCATGAAATCGGCGGTCCGAGCCCAGGCAGCCTGGCGGAGTTAGAGCGGTCGTATCAGCAAATCGAAGGCTTGTTCGATCGGCTTCAAATGCTCTATCGGCCCCCGTCGCTGACTCTGATCCGTGCCCCTCTGGGCCGTTTTTTCGACGAGTGCTCGAGGTCATGGCAGTCGGGGTTCAACGTTCGGGGTCGAAAGCTCGAGATCTCGCCGCCCGCGACCGATCTCGCCGGCGACTTCGATCCCATGTTTATGCGTGAATGCATGGATTCGTTTGTCGCATGGAGGGCCGAGGCATCTCAATCTGGCACGCGGGCCGTTTTGAGCTTGAGAATCACCGACTGCTCGTTGGTGCTAAGGTGGGCCGAACGCCAAGGCGAGAATGCCTTTCTCGCCGATGGGTGCGCCAACGGAATGGCCCGGAAATTCGACCTCAATGGGGGCGTCGATTCTCTGGCTTTACTATTGCTCAAACGAATTATCCTCGCGCACGGCGGCTCTCTTGAGATGAACTGCGATCCGACTTTCGTGATGACGCTTCGCTGGCCGCGATTCCAGCGGGTTGAGCCGGTAAAGTGCGGCACGGCCAACTGACGAGCGGATGACCTTCCCTTCTGCCGCGAGGTCTATTTCCCTCGCAGTGGTTTCCCCGAATTTCTCCAGGCGAATGCGGGGACCGGGGGTTACCGCCCTTGACTGTATCGGCACATGGTCCTTAACATGCGGGTGGCCAATGCAATGCGGGGCGTAGCGCAGCCTGGTTAGCGCGCCTGCCTTGGGAGCAGGAGGTCACCAGTTCGAATCTGGTCGCCCCGACTAGTTCCAACCTCAATCGCCGACACAACTTACGTGTACCTTCCGACGGTCGGAAGTGCGGCTTAAGCCTGATGCCATAGGGGTAGAATTACCCCTTTGGAGGCCCGCACGATGCCCCGACTCGTCAATCGTCTGCCGAAATACTCACTTCACAAACCGTCCGGTCAGGCGAAAGTTCGCTACGGCGGCAAGGACACGTACTTAGGCCCCTACGGCTCGAGAGAGTCGAAGGAAGCTTACGCCGCATTCGTCGCCAACCTACCCAAGCCAGGGGAGCAGACCACCAAGATTGAGCCGCGCCCGGGGCTGCCTTGTTGGTAGGCGAATGCGTGGAGAAGTTCTACGACCACGCCCAGGCATTATGTCCACCCAGACGGATCGCAAACCGGGGAAGCTCTCACGATCCGCGTGTTTCTCCGTCCCGTGGTCAGGAAGTTCGCCGACTTGCCGGTCACGGAGCTCGGCCCGCGGAAGCTGAAGCTCGTCCAGGAAGATTTGATCCTGGCAGGGTGGACGCGGTACTCAATCAACAAAATGACCGCCGTCACCAAGCGCTGCTTTACCTGGTGTGCGTCGGAAGAGCTTCTCCCACCGCAGGTCGCCATGGGGCTCAAGACCGTGGCGGGGCTCAAGCGAGATCGCACGGCACGCGGGAGAAAGCTCCAATCGGGCCGGTTGCCGACGAAAACTTTAATGCGGTGTTGACATCGTGTCCGCTCTGTGGCGGATATCTGCCGACTCATGCGAGTCACTGGCATGAGGCCGGGGAAGGCTCTCGATGAAGGCCAGCGAGATCGACCGGACCGACCCGACTTGTTGGCGATACGTGCCAGGCAGACACAAGACCGCATACAAGGATAAGGCACGAGTTGTTTTCATCGGTGAGCGAGGCCAGCAAATTCTCTTGCCCCGAATCCTGAAGGCGGGGACGGTCCGCTCTTCCCAATGACGCGCGGCCCTCCGTCGTTCCATCGTGCGCGGCTGCTCTCGTGCGTTCCACACATCCGACGATTCTCAACATCAAGCCGAAAGAAACGGACGGATGCTCAGAAAGCCGAATTGCGGGAATGGAACAAGTCACACTTATGGTTTCCCAACCAGATTCGGCACACGGTCGGCACCGAAGTGAGGGCAAAGTACGGGCTCGAAGCGGGCAAGTGCTACTTGGACACTCGCGCTGATGTGACGCAAACGTACGCCGAACGCGATTTGGCAAAGGCCGCGGATGTCGCGCGGAAGATTGGGTGAATCTTTGGTATATTGATGCGTACGGGACCGGGGAAGTCATGGGCCCTGGAAAGCCCGGCGTGGTCGCGTGGCCAGTTTCTCCGCCATGCGATCACGCCGCGCCCTCCCGATTGAGGAGAAACAAATCATGTCGCGCAAGAAGACCGTCACATCCACGATTCGGGACTCCATCCCTGCTGAGCTGATTCCTCCGAAACCATCGCCAGCGTTGATTGATCGGGAATGGGTCGAACGCTTTAGCGTTTTGGTTGCGGAAGCGTTCGAGGTCGCCGACGATCTTGATCGAAATCCTTGGCTTTCCGCTTTCCTGCGATGG
>CAWHKI010000132.1:0-8580 GCA_963829765.1 uncultured Isosphaeraceae bacterium
GCTCATATCGCTGAAGTGTCACCATGCCGGATGACTTGCAACGACTTCACCGATAATCGCGGCGTTCCTTCCGAGCGGATGGGCTCGCATCACCTCCAGGAGCCGGTCGGTCTTCAGGAGCAACGACCGCGATCAACTTCCCTTCGTTGGCGACATAAAGCGGGTCAAGCCCCAACATCTCGCATGCCCCCCGGACGTCGCCGCGGATGGGGAGATTCGCCTCGTTGATCACAACCCCCACGCGTGAGGCCGTTGCCAGCTCGTTGAGCGTGCTCGAAACTCCGCCGCGAGTCGGATCGCGCATCGCGCGAATCCGGACAGGCGCCTCCAGCATGATCGCCGCCAGGCCGTTCAAGGGGGCCGTGTCGCTTTCCAATACTGTCTCAAATTCGATTCCCTCGCGAACCGACATGATGGCAATGCCGTGGTCGCCGATCGTGCCGAGACCAGGATTTGGTCACCCGGCCGGGCGGCGGCGATCGACAGGGAACGGCCGTGGGGCATGATCCCCACGCCGGTCGTGGTGATAAAGACGCCGTCACCCTTGCCGCGGTCGACGACCTTGGTGTCACCGGCGATGAGCGCGACTTCGGCCTCTTTGCATGCCTGGCGCATCGATTTGGCGATACGCTCGAGGTCGGCAATCGGCAACCCTTCTTCCAGGATGAACGCCGCTGTCAGGTAGAGCGGGGTCGCTCCGCCGACCGCCAGGTCATTGACCGTCCCATGTACGGCCAGCTTGCCGATGTCGCCCCCGGGAAAGAACAGAGGATGAACCACGAACGAATCGGTCGTGACGGCGATCCGTGGCGCGGGGGAACCGTTACTACCGGACAGGCTGACGGTCGCCTGGTCTTCGAGAGCGGCGAGCACGTCGTTGCCGTATGCGGGCAAGAACAGCCGGGAAATCAAGTTGGCGCTCAACAACCGCCCCCGCCATGAGCAATCGTGATCCGGTCGTACGACGAGGCAGGCAGGGGACACAAGCCAAGTATCTCGGCAAGTCTTGCCATTAGTGGGCTCCTCCGACCGTGCGTTACCGGGCGCCGGCTGGCCAATGGGGTTGGCGAGCGAATCCCTTGTCAATCCTCCGTCGAGATGACGCCCATACGCGTAGTAGGCCGCGCAGGCCCCCTCAGACGACACCATGGTCGCGCCCAGCGGCGTTTGCGGCGTGCACTCGCGGCCGAACGCCGGGCAATGGTGCGGCTTCTTCAGCCCTTTCAAGATCTGTCCGCTGATGCACACGGACGATTCGTGGGTTTCGATGCCGTCGACCTCGAACCGGCGTTCGGCGTCGTAGTCTCGATACGGGGCACTCAGCTTGTACCCACTTTGCTCGATCAGGCCGATCCCGCGCCACTTGCGGTCGCAGACCTCGAAGACCTCCTCGATCAGCCGCCGCGACGCCGGGTTGCCCTCGGGCCGGACCGCGCGGGCATAGGGGTTTTCGAGCTCGGCGCGGCCCGACTCGAGCTGGCGGAGCGTCCACAAGATCCCTTCGAGCAAATCGAGCGGCTCGAAGCCCGTGATCACGATCGGCACGCGATAGTCACGGACGATCGGGCCATACTCCTGGTACCCCATGACAGCGCAGACGTGGCCTGGCCCCAGGAACGCCTGAACGCGGTTATCGGGCGCATCGAGCAATGCCTTGATCGCCGGCGGGACCAGCACGTGCGAGACCAGAACGCTAAAATTGGTCAGCCGCCGCCGCCGCGCCAGCGCGACAGCCATCGCATTGGCGGGCGCCGTCGTCTCGAACCCAATCGCGAAGAAGACGACCTGGCGATCGGGATTGGCGGCCGCAAGATTGACGGCGTCCAGCGGAGAATAAACGATCCGTACGTCGCTCCCCCGCGACCTCTGTTGCAGCAGGTCGCCCCGCGAACCAGGAACGCGCAGCATATCCCCGAACGAACAGAAGATCACATCGGGACGTGCGGCGATCGCATGCGCCCGGTCGATCATCTCGAGGGAAGTCACGCACACGGGACAGCCCGGCCCATGCACCAGCTCGACACCGTCAGGCAAGATTGTGTCGATCCCGTACTTGACGATCGTGTGGGTCTGGCCGCCGCAGACTTCCATGATGGTCCATGGCCGCGTGACCGTGCGGGCGATGGCGGCCGTGAGTTTCTCGGCCGCTGCGCTGTCGCGATATTCCGTAAGGTATTTCATGATCAGGAACCTCCCGGATCGGGTCGCACCGTTTTGCCGTCGCGCGGCCGCCCCCGTGCCAGATCCGGCCGTCCCTGGGCCGTGATCTTCTGCGCCCGTTGTCGGGCTCACCCTTGAGGTCGTCGAGTTGATCCATCGTGCTCAAGAACTCGAAGACGCGCATCGCTTCGGCTTCATCAATCCGGGAAAGGCAAAGCCCACGTGAACGAGAACGTAGTCGTCGATATCGGCCTCCGGGACGTGCTCGAGGCAGACTGCGCTTGAGTATCCCGCCGAAATCGACCTTGCCCATCCGCACGTCGTGCTCGCGATACGTCTCGACTAATTTTCCGGGAATAGCGAGGCACATTCGGCAGCTCCTCATCAATTGACCGCTGCATTGGGTGAATCGGGTATCATCGCGTGCGGCAAACAAGTTTCGGCGGCGGCGACCGCGAGCTGGCCCAGGCTCAGTCCACCGTCGCCGGGGGGAATGCGATGGTGACGATAAACGCGGAAACTGTCATGTTCCAATCGTTTAAGTACCTCGGTCGTGAAAAGGGCGTTTTGAAAGACGCCCCCACTCAGTGCGACCACGCCCAGTCCGGATTGTTGCCGCAAGCGGCCGCAGACCTCGCCAACGATCGCGACGAGTGTCGAATGAAACCGGCGGGCGATGGCCGCCGCGCTCTGGCCCGCACGCACGTCGGCGGCAACTCCAGAGAATTGTGGCACGCGTATCGACCAAGAGCGGCGCATCCTTTTCCGTGTTTTCGACGATCTCGACATCATACGGCGCGACGTCCGCCGCCGCGACTTCCGTCGCCAGCCACTCGATCTCCATAGCCGCCTGGCCCTCGTAGCTGACTCGATCGCGAAGGCCCGCCAAGGCGGCCACAGCATCGAAAAATCGGCCGACGCTTGATGTAGCCGGACAATTGGTCTTCCGATCAATCAGCCGACGTACGGTCGCCAGCGCCGGCACAGGCACGCGTTTTGCCAGGAGGCTTTCCCCCTCCCCTGCGTCAACGAGGTAGGCCGCGGCCATGCGCCAGGGCTCGCGAATCGCTTGCTCACCGCCGGGCATGCCCACGTAGCGGAAATGAGCCGCCCGCCGGAAGCCGCGGAAGTCGCCGATCAAAAACTCGCCCCCCCAAATCGCGCCATCGGTTCCAAAACCCGCGCCGTCAAACACCACGCCAATCACCGGCTGATCGAGGCCGTTGTCCGCCAGGCAACTGGCCAGGTGGGCGTGGTGATGCTGAACGGCCAATCGCGGAACCGAATGGTCAAGATCACGCGCATACCGCGTTGTCGCGTAGTCAGGATGGAGGTCGTGCACAATCAATTCGGGCGTGAAAGCGAACAACTGCTGGTAATGCCTGATCGACTCGGTAAACGCTCGATACGCTTCGTAATAATCAAGGTCGCCGAGATGATGGCTCAAGAAGGCATGGCGGCCTCGACCAAGAGCGAAGGTAACCTTCATCTGACCGCCGAGCGCCAGTGTCGGCACAGGGCACGGCACGGGCAATTCGAGCGGGCTGGGGCGGAACCTCGCGACCGCCGTACCGGCAGCTCGGTGCCGGCGACGATCCGCGTGACGGAGTCGTCACAGCGGAGATGGATCGGCCGGTTGTGGGTCAGGAACAGGTCGGCAATACCGGCTAAGCGTGCGACAGCATCTGCGTCTTCATAGGCGATCGGCTCGTCTGACGCGTTGCCACTGGTCATGACCAGTGTCTCGCCGTTCAATCCACGCAGGATGAGATGGTGCAGCGGTGTGTAAGGTAGCATCACGCCGAGCGTGGGATTGCCGGGGGCCACGACCCGGGCAACGGCCGCAGTCGGTCGGCGCTTTAAAATGACGATCGGTCTCCGCGGCGTGGTCAGGGGCGCTTCTTCGGCGTAAGAAACTTCGCAGAGCTTGCGGGCGGCCTCGATGTCGGACACCATAATGGCCAGCGGCTTTTCATCGCGGTGTTTCCGCCGGCGCATTTCCGCCACGGCCGCATTGGCGTTCGCTAGACAAGCAAGATGGTACCCGCCCAGTCCTTTCAGCGCAACGATCTTCCCCTGTTTGAGCAAGTCGATGCCGAAAGCCAGCGGATTGCTGGTGGCCAGCAGCTCACCGCGTCCATCGAGCGCTTTTAACCGAGGACCACACGCGGGGCAAGCGGTGGGCTGGGCATGAAACCGCCGGTTGCGCGGGTTCTCGTATTCGGCGCGGCAGGCGGCACACATCGTGAACGCCGCCATGGTCGTGCGCTCGCGGTCGTAGGGGGCTTCTCGAACGATTGTCAGACGGGGGCCGCATTGGGTGCAGTTCAGTAAGGGATAGTGGTATCGCCGGTCGCGAGGATCGAAGAGCTCTCTCAAACAGTCATCGCAAGTGGCGACGTCGGGAGAGATGAAGATCGATCGGCCGCCGTCGTTTCGGCTTTCCTCAATGCGAAACTGAGCGTCGCCCTTGGGGATTCGCCGAGACCAATAAACGTCGTCGATCCTCGCTAGTGGCGGTGGATTCGCCGTGAGCTCGCCGAAAAAGCGATCGAGAGACTCCGATTCCCCTTCGACCTCGATCAAGACCCCACCGGCCTGGTTTCGTACAAAGCCGACGAGACCGTGTCGGTTCGCAAGATCGAAAACGAAGGGCCGGAACCCAACTCCCTGAACAATGCCACTTGCGGCGATGGCGCGACGATCCACGGGGGGAACCTCTCGGTTGAAGCGCCCGGCCTCCGAGAAATCCGGAAACCGCAGTTCTTTATTGCAATTCCTGTGCCAGTAGCTCAGTCGTCGACGGGCTGTTCGCTCAGTGCGAACGGGCAATGGCCCTGAGCGGCAGTTGTCGACGTAATACTCACGCCCATGACCCAAGCAGTGGAGGAAAACAGGGGTCGAATTCGCAACTAAGAAAATTGTTGACCAACCCCCGCCGCAAATACAAGTAGTCAGGCGACGAGAAAAAGATCCACTTGTCACTACCCCATAGTATTCGCGGCGGTGCGTTAGTAACTTCATTGTTGCGATCTCGGCCGAGACTGTGGCGCCGGACAACATTGCGAATCTCTTGGGGGCTCTGAATGATGCACATCCGAATCTTTCCAATAGCATTGGCCAGCTTATCCATCCTCTTGCCTTCGTTGCGCACGCGGGCGAGTCAGACACCGCGATCTCGTGGAAGAAAACGGTCGTCGAGGGCAAGTTTCGCTCCGAAGGAGTGGGCATCGGCGATGTGAACAAGGATGGCAAGCTCGACGTCTTGATCGGCGACTCATGGTACGAAGTGCCGACGTGGGCCAAGCAAGACATCCGCAAGCCCGGCGATTATGGCGACGGTTTGCACAGCTACAGCAAGTGCATGGCCTGCTGGACCGACGACATCAATGGCGACGGCTGGCCCGATCAGATCGTGGTCGGCTTTCCGGGTGAACCGGCTTTCTGGTACGAAAACCCCAAGGGCAGCCCGGGCTACTGGCCCCAGCATCGGATCTGGCATAGCGCCTGCAACGAAACCCCGCTCTACACCGACCTCTTCGGTGACGGCCATCGCGTGCTCGTGATGGGTTGGCAGCCCAAGGGGAAAGACAACGAAGGTCAGATGGCCTGGTTCGCGCCGGGCAGCGACGCGTCCCAGCCGTGGGAAATGCACGCGGTCAGCGAACCGAGCAAGTCGGGCAAGCCCGTCCCAGGAACATTTCGGTTCTCTCACGGTCTGGGCGTTGGCGACGTGAACGGCGATGGCCGCCAGGATGTCATCTGCACGGGGGGCTGGTGGGAACAGCCGCAGTCGGCCCGCAACAGCAGTACGCCCTGGACTTTTCACCCCGCCAACCTGGGCGATGCGGTGGCCGACATGATCGCCTACGACGTGAACCAAGACGGCAAGACCGACGTCATCGCCAGCTCGGCCCACAAGTTCGGGATTTGGTGGTTCGAACAGGGGGACCTCAAGGATGGCTCGCCGGTGTTTAGCAAGCACAACCTCTTCCCCGATCTTGTTTCCGAGACGCACGCCTTAATCGCCACCGACATCAATGGCGATGGCCTCAAGGACCTCGTCACCGGCAAGCGATTCTGGTCGCACGGTCGGAGCGAGCCAGGTTCCGGCAAGCCGGCCAAGCTCTACTGGTTCCAGGCCGGCCGCGGTCTCGACGGCAAGATCGCCTTCACCCCGCGCGAGATCGACGACCAGAGCGGAATCGGCACACAATTCGTTGTTGCTGACTTTAACGGCGACGGCCTGCTCGACGTGGTCACGGCGAACAAGAAAGGCGTCTTCGTCCTCGAGCAGGTCCGGCGGGAACGGTGACGGGAACCCACACGGCGACAGCACCAGATCGCATCCGCTGCAATGATTGATGCTTTGCGTGGAGCGAATCGCACCGGCTAGGAGAAGATCCATCACGAAACGACGAAAGGAAGGTCGCCACGGCGTCGAGGTCGTCACGGTGTCATTATCTTGGCAGAAAAAAATACCGGTACCATTTGTTCCCCCTTGAAATCTCAGGATAGTCCTAGTAGTGCTTCCGTTATCAGCTTGCGGCAGGCGTTTCGTCGTCGAAACTCATGAGCATCGCCTTTAACTCCTGGCGTCGTGGCTCAAGGTTGGAGCGGATAGCACTTTGGATTGCCCAGTAAAAAACCGCCGCCACGGCGATCATTACCACGGCGACCGCTCCGGCCATGACGAGAACCGACAGCCAGCCCTCCTGGATCTGGCAAGCTAATAAATGGCCACAGATCGCAAGGGCTAAAGGCAGCAAATACCACCAGATGTTGCGATGCAACCAAATCTGATGCTCCACCTGCGCCAAAGAGTCCTCCACACACTGGCGCAGCGATTCGCCCGGCTCAGGCGGTTGCGGCCTGTGCCGCATCCGGTCTGCCAGCAAGAACCCGGTACTCCACAGCAGGGCTGGGATCACCAAATACCATGTCCAGGGCAAAGAGAGCTTGACTCCCAGGTAAATCCACACGGGCACCAAAAGAAGCCCTATGCCCACATCACGAACGTCCCGCCAAAAGATGGTGGCGGTGAAATTCTGCTGGTTGCGTCGAACCTCTTTGAGGAGCAGGTCGGCATCACTCGTCAGTCGGGTTTGCGATGATTGCGTCTGCCAAGTTTGTTTGAAGTCGTCAGGATTCATGTGACACCTCTCTCATCAATTCGCCCAAAGCTTTTTTCGCCCGATTCAATCTCACTCCCACATTGGTTTCCGAGATGCCCAGAACCTCCGCCATTTGTCGGTACGTCAAGTCGTCCAGGTAAAGCAGGACCAACGCCGCATCGGTCTTTGGCAATTGGCGAATCGCGGCATAGAGCCGTTCGACCGCTTCGCGCTGAGCTATTTTCTCGGAGCTCTCCGGCCCAGCGATCGACAGTTCTTCAGCTTCACAAATCGGTCGTTGACGCGATTGGCGGCGGCGTTCTCTGCGATGCCAACCGAGCGCGGTGTTCAACGCGACGCGGTAAGACCATGTCGATGCGCTGGCCCGGCCCTGAAACTGCGGCAACGAGCGCCAAACCTGGAGTAGGATTTCTTGGGCCAGGTCCTGACGATCCTCGGTCGTAAGCGTATAGGCACGAGCCACTTTCAGGACGGCGCCGCCATACTCACTGAGCCAGCATTTAAACAGCGATTCTAGTTCTTCATCAAGCATTCAGTACCTCCCTCCTAGAAGTATTGGTAGGATGAAACGGCTGTTTCTTACAGGAATCCTCCGCTCTCTCGCCGCTTGGGAAAAGAAACCCGTCGCAGTGGGCTTTTTGAGACGAAGTCGCCAAGACACCGGCGCGGTAAACAAAACGCTAGTTTTCTTTACTTACGTCCGGTTGGGCCGGCATCGGTGGGTGCGGCATCCGTCCCAATCGAACATTACTCCGCTAATCGGACGCGTCCGTGTTGAGTCTGGGTCTTAAGCCTGGTCGCCCCTGGATCGTCGCTAAACAACCCGATAGCGGCCTCAGCGCGCGCAAGCCAGCGGCGGCCAGCGGGTCATCGTCCCGAGGAGCCTTTTGCATCATCCGGTGGCGTGGGCTTGGGCGTCGTGCCCATGCTGCTCGATCAGCAGGTTCCCCAGTCCGAAAATGTCCACCTCCGAGTCCTGCCCGGGAAACGAAATACGCCACCTTCAGCCAACAATGCCGGCATTTCCGTTTTTGGTTTTCGAACGGAGTGCATCGGATTTCGCGTGCCTACGTGGTACCAGACCGGCCAGGTGGAGTTCCGTTCCCAATTTGTCGTAAGCAGCACGCCGCGCTTCGTCGACGGGACGTTACACGAGTTTGCGCGGAAGGTACTATGGCTCCAGCTCGTCACGGGCGGTGTGACGGACATAGAGAATGTGAACAGCATCATCGCTCGGGGGTGGGCTCGACGATGATGCGATAGGTCATACATCCGCTGGGAGATT
>CAWHKI010000133.1:0-37850 GCA_963829765.1 uncultured Isosphaeraceae bacterium
TTTCCTGGCGAGTTGGCCAGTCGTGGGACACCGAACTCTCCCATGAGATCCAGGTACTCCTGGACCAAGCCGACAGAGTGGCCCGTGGCGTGAGCAATCTCTGCCGGTGAGAGGCCTTTCTGTCCCCTTTTTCCTTTTGGCAGTTTCTAGCCAACTGTCGAACCGTTGTTTTTTCCGTTGCCTTCTCCTCGGTAGCGGCAAAGGCCGGCTCCAGTGTTACCGCGACGTGGGAACCGGCTCGCCCGCCTTGAACACGATGCTCCATCTCACAGTCCGGCTCGTCGGCGATCGAATTGTGGCGCGGACGTACGGCCCTGACTGGGCAAGCATGACGACCGTGTCCTCGGCCCGGCCATCCGCGGTAATCTCGGCTCGGGCGGCCTTCCATCCCTTCGAGACGGGCAGAGCAACGACCCGCAACTCATAGGGATCACCGCCGATTATTTCACTGGTGCCCGACAACGTGTTCGCGCCGTCCCACGTCTCTTGCTTGACGTCAACGATCCCCTGCGTAATGTGGCGGGACGTGCCGATCAAGAGCGGTCGTTCCAGGAGCGGGCGCACCGCCAGCACCTGGCAGGATCGCGGCGGCAGAGTCGTTTGCAGACGCTCGCGAAACGGGGGAAGGAAGGTGTTCGCCCAGTAGTCGAAGCCGACGTAGGTGCCTCCGCGAGGCAGGCCGATCCGGTCGAGCGGTACATCAATCCGGAGAGGTTGCTCATTCCAGTTGTAAAGACCGACGACGTCGCGGCGGGGCGTTCGGCGCTCGTCGGTCAACAGCCAGATCCGTGCCGGCTCCGCCTCGAACAGGTCGACCGGACGGGGGAGGAGGCCGTGACCAGGCATCGTGCGTTTGAGGATGTCGAGCCGCTCGTTGGGCAAGCCGGGCAGGAAGTCGCTGCAGTGATTCAGCGAGCCGCTTCTCAGCGTCACCCACGAGCACAGGGCACGTCCCTGCTCAATCGGGACACTCGGCCGGAGGTAAACCGGGTCCCGGAGCGTTGTACCAGATCCGACCGTGGAGGTGGTAATTCCGCCGAGGCGGAAAGGGTCCCAACGCGCAGGCTGTCCCAGCCGGGCCCGTTGTCCGGCCCGATCCTCATGGCGTCCACCATCCCGAAAGCAGCGCCGTCTGACCGCATGTTCTGAGGAACCAGCAGACCGACCAGAAAGACGCGGTCGCCCGCGGTCTTGCGAACCAGCTTGAGTCCATCGCGAAGAGCCTCGATGTTAGTTTATCGGGTCATGAAACACGGCATCGCCGATCCCCTCATCGCGATAGCCGCTGTTCACATAGATCTGCTTGGTCGCCGAGCCGGTCCACATGCCATCCATTTTAAAGTACGTGAGCCCCATTCCCGCGGAGCCGAGTCACGACGCTCCGCAGGTAATCGTGCGCGGCGGGTCGTCCATGTCCAGGCAAGTGCCGCCCCAGTCCGTGTCATAGGGCTTCCCATCCTCTCGCTTGACGAACCAGTCTTGGTGGTTCTTGAAGAACGGGTCGTTCCACGTTCCGGCGAACGGCATGAACCAGAGGCCCGGCGTGAGCCCGTGGGCCTTAATGTCGTCGGCGACGGCCTTCATGCCCGCGGGATAGGGACCTCTGGGATTATGGTCGATAAAGACTTTCTTCGGCCCGTTGCGGCCCCCGGTGCCAGCCTGCCAGCCATCATCGATTTGCACAACCGAAAAGCCGAAGGGAGCGAGGTGCTGGGACGCGAAGGCGGTCTGTCGCGCCAGTTGTTTCGCGTTGGACGCACCCGCGTGGTACCACGTGCAGTAACCGACCGGCTGCGGGTAGCTTGATCGCGTACACCCTCGCGACCGCTTCGGCCCATGCTTCCATCCCGAGGCGCGCGTCGTCGAAGTAGCCGAGGCCAAACGTTTCCAGCATCGTGTCGGCCCGCGGCGAGCCCGAGCCGACCGTAGTCGATCTGGGCATCCAGGACTACATGCCCGCCTTCGACGTCGGACCGGACCACGCCGCTGCCACGGTCGTGCGTCAGCCAGCCACCGACCACGCCGCGACGCGTGACCGGGTCGGCCACCGCGAGCCATGCGTAGCTGCCGGAATTTTTGTCCGCGGCAAGGAGCCCCCCGGTACCCAGCGTGCGCAATTCGGCCGGCGGTCGGTCCAGATCGAGAGCCGCCGAGACCGTCCGAACAGTCCGGATCGTCTTAAGCTCGTTCGCCCGGTTGTGCAACGTCGACCGGAACAGGATGAAAGGAAGCCGTGGAAACAGCATCACGGCAACCCGATTTCCCTCCGCGTCGGTGACTTCCAAGCCGTCCCCCGTGCCGAAGGTCCGGTCGGTCACGACGCTCTTCTTCACGCTGCCGCCGCCGGCGCTCGGCTTCACGGCGACGAAAACCCGGCCGCCGGGAACAACCCGCGCCGAAAAACCGCCCCCAGGGCCCTCCCAGGTGACGGCGACGAATTCATTCCGGATCTCATTGTTCACGCTCGCTTCGCTCGCCAAAGACATGGCGCCGCACAGAAGTGACGGCACAAAACAGAGAGCCACGAAATTTCACGAGATTCATTAAATTAGACTCCTTGATCGTTTTGGATAATAATCTCACTCGCAACAATGAAAGTTTGAGTGTGGCTTGACCATTCACGCCGTGCGGCAATGAGGGGTGAGGAATGTGCCGGGAGTAATTGGTTATTCGCAGACCCGGGCTCTGTCAAAAACGAAGCTTAGCCGCCATTTTTCGGGAGCAGTCACCGTCTGACATCATATACCCGAGAGGATTCGAACCACTAGCGTTCGATTCCGTAGAGCTTTGAACCGTGCTTCGCACGCTGGCAACAGCCCGACCGAACAGGTATGCTAGCTCGAGCGGGTCACCGATCGCCGACCGGGATTGGCGACGCATCGCGCGGGGAGCGACGGCCGCCGTCCCGCCGGGGACGACCTTTCGCTGGGTCGATCCGGGAGATCGCTGAATGGGCATCGTGTTCTTCTGCCAGAGCTGCGGGGCGCGATTTGAGGTTGCCCCACGGTTGGCCGGGAAACAGGGCCGCTGCAAGAAATGTGGCCAGCAGATGACGGTCCCGCGCGCCGAGCAGCTCGCGTCCATGTCGGCGATGCCCGCCCTGATCTCAGCCGGAGGCGGAGCGGGAGTCGTCGCGGGCGCCCATCCCGGCGGCGCGGCCGGCGGCTCATCGATCGCCTCGTGGCTCAAGGCCGGGATCAGCCAGGTCGGTCTGGCGGCACTTACTGTCGATCGGATCCCGCCCCGCCCGTTCCTGCCGTCGGCCCTTGACGACGCCGAGGATTCCAAGCCCTATGTCCTGGCCCAACCGCTGGCCAATGAGCGCGGTCGGGTGAGGGTTCAAGACAATGCCCTGGTGAGAGGCTGGAGGCGTCAGCTTGGCAAAATCCAAAAGCTGTTCCGCACGATCAACCAAGTGGCGTACGTGGCCTCCCTGCCGTTTCTCATGATTCTGATCGTCGGCGCGGCCCTGAAAAACCGTCCCTTGGCGTTATTCGGCGCGACTTTCTTGGTGCTGATCAATATTGCGAGGCTTGTCGCCGGGGGCATCAACCTGGCCGTCATCCCGTTCCGCGACGGGATCAAACTGGGCAGGATGAAGAAGCCATTTCGGCGTGTGGTCGAGCCGGCCCTCACCATTGGAGTGGTCGTCGCCGCTTTCACGTTCATCCCCTGGCTCTCCAGCGATCCGTCCGCCAAGGGAAATATTGCCGACCGCATTCGCACCAGCGCACAGGGCCTCGAGAAGGAGATGAAAGGCGAGGTCAACAAGGTCGTCGACGTCGACAAGCTCGGCGACATCGCCAAAAAGAAACTCGAGGAGCTCGGAGACAACGCCAAGAACCTCAATGCGGCAAAGTGATTTCCAAACAATCCGCTTCAGCCGGTGCCAACCGCCGAATCACGATTGCGAGACTGCCCCGTGTCTTTACCGACAACCGAGAACGTGCTGGTCGACTCTGACGTGATCGATCTCGAGCCGACGCAGACGATGGAGCTGGCCGATTCTGGGGCCATGAGTACCTTGAGGTGGGACCAGCCCAATGCCGCCGCGCTCGCCGGCGGGACTCTCGCGAGCCTCGTGGGCGAGACTGATACCTTGCGCAGGAGCCGCCTGCTGGCGGCGTCGGCATGCCTGGCCGCAATCTTCGGTTTGCTGGCCGTCTGGTTCTTCGCCAGTCCCAACCCGGGCACGCTGACCGCAGAGGGCAGTCGCTATTCGTTGCGGGTGGGCCTGATCGTGTTGCGCTGCTTGCTCGCGACGGTCGTCGCGGGCTTGCTGGCTAGCGAGGCACGGCTGACGCCTAAGCAGCTCCGCGTGGTCGAAAACGTGCTGTTCCTGGGCCTGACGCTGGCCCTCATGGCTTCCCAGTACTTCGTCGTTCTCGAATTGATGCGCCGCGGTACAACGTACACGCCGACCATCCTGGCCCTCATCAAGGACGGGGTGATCCAGATGTTGGTACTGATGATGATTTACGGCACGCTGATCCCCAACTCGCCGGCAGTCGCCGCGCGCACGATGGTGGCAATGTTCCTCGGTCCGGTCGCCGTCACGTTTCTGCTCACAATGCATCCCGAGGGCGGCCTGATCTTGCGGCAGCTCGCCGAGGCCGAGGAGGGGGGCTCCAACATCCTGTTCCTGGCAATCGGCATGGGGCTGGCGATCTATGGCTCGTTCTTGGTCAACGGCCTGCGAACCGAGCTGCACCAGGCCCGCAAGTTTGGCCAGTACCGGCTCATTCACAAGCTCGGCGAGGGCGGCATGGGCGAAGTCTACCTCGCCGAGCACCAACTCTTGAAGCGTCCCTGCGCCTTGAAGCTGATCAAGACCGCGGCCGCTGGGGCCGACCCGATGAGCCTGGCCCGGTTCGAGCGCGAGGTGCAGTCGGCCGCCCGGCTGGCGCATCCCAACACGATCGAGATCTTCGACTACGGCCACACCGATGACGGCACATTTTACTACGTGATGGAGTATCTCCAAGGTATGAACCTGGCCGAGCTCGTGGGTCGGTTCGGTGCTCTGCCACCCGGACGGGTCATCTACTTGTTTCGCCAAGTCTGCGCGGGAATATCAGAGGCGCACGAATTGGGTTTGATTCACCGGGACTTGAAGCCCGCGAACATGTTCGTCGCGGTCCGTGGCGGCGAGTCGGACGTCGCCAAGGTGCTCGACTTCGGACTGGTCAAGGTGGCCCACAGGCGCCGGCGCCACTGAGTTGACCAGCGACAATGTCGTTAGCGGCACCCCGCTTTACATGGCGCCCGAGCAGGCCGCCGGTGACAGGTCGCTCGACGCCCGAGCCGACATCTATGCGCTCGGCGTGATGATGTATTTCGCGCTCACGGCCGAGCCGCCGTTTACGGGCGATAGTGCCTTCGCCGTGATGGTGGCCCATGCCCGCGACCCCGTGGTGCCACCGTCGCGGCTCCGCGAGGATGTCCCCGAGGATCTCGAGCACATCGTTCTGCGCTGCCTGGCCAAGAAGCGCGAAGAACGTTATCCGAGCGCCAAGGCTGTCGGCGAGGCCTTAGCCGCTTGCGGCTCGGCTACCGCCTGGGGCCCCAACCGGGCCGATGCCTGGTGGGCTTCGTGCGGCCTGGCCGCGCTGGGCGGGTCGACGGCGCGGGGCGTGGAACAGGCTTCCGGTTAGCGTCCTTTTCGTTGAGAGACCGAACAGGTATGCTAGGCAGAACACTCAGCGAGAATGGCCCCCCGAACCCGCGGCGGGCTTTTTTTGTCAGCGGAGCAACCCGCGACTCGGCGAGATCGAGTGCTTCGTTCGGTGTTCGCGGGTGAGAGAGCCAAAGAGATGCCTGCGTATCACCCTCAGCGTATTGAACCGAAGTGGCAAGCCGAGTGGGAACGGAACAAGACGTTCCGCGCGATCGACCTCGATCCGTCGCGGCCCAAGCTTTATATCCTCGATATGTTCCCCTATCCGAGCGGGGCCGGTCTGCATGTCGGCCATCCCGAGGGGTACACGGCCACTGACATTCTTTGCCGCTACAAGCGGATGCGCGGGTATAACGTCTTGCACCCGATGGGATGGGATGCTTTCGGCCTTCCCGCCGAGCAATACGCCGTCCAGACCAATACGCACCCGCGGATCACCACCCAGGCCAACATCGACACCTTCCGCCGGCAGATTAAGTCCCTCGGTTTCTCTTACGACTGGGACCGCGAGGTCGATACGACCGACCCCGGCTATTACAAGTGGACGCAGTGGATCTTTCTGAAGATTTACGATACGTGGTACGACCCGGACTTTAAGTGGACCGACCCCCAGGGCACGCCCCGCACGGGCAAAGGCCGGCCGATCGCCGAGCTGCCGATCCCGCCGGGAACCAAGGATCCCGCCGCCTATCGCGACTCCCGCCGGCTCGCCTACCGGGCCGAGGTCGCCGTCAACTGGTGCCCTGAGCTGGGCACCGTGCTCGCCAACGAAGAGGTGATTGACGGCAAGAGCGAGCGCGGGGGATATCCGGTCGTGCGGATGCCGCTCACACAGTGGATGCTGCGAATCACGGCCTATGCCGAGCGGCTGATCGAAGACCTCGACCAAGTCGATTGGCCGCGTCCGATCAAGGACATGCAGCGCAACTGGGTCGGGCGGAGCGAGGGGGCGGAGGTGGATTTCCCGGTGCTGCTGGAAAACGCGAGTGAAACCATTCGCGTCTACACGACCCGCCCTGACACCTTGTTCGGCGCGACATACATGGTGTTGGCACCGGAGCATCCGCTCGTCGAAAAGATCACGAGCGAAGCCCAGCGCGAGAGCGTAGAGAAATATCGCCAGGCGGCTGCCACCAAGAGCGACCTCGACCGCACGGACCTGTCCAAGACAAAGACGGGTGTGTTTACCGGCTCATACGCCACGAACCCCGTCAACGGCCAGTCCATCCCCGTGTGGATCGCCGACTACGTTTTGTTCGGCTATGGCACCGGCGCGATCATGGCGGTCCCCGGCCACGACGAGCGCGACTTCGAGTTTGCCCAGATGTTCCAACTGCCGATCGTGCGAGTCGTCGCGTCAGACGTGGGGCAGGGGAGTGCCCCGCTCGATCATGCCGAGCCCGAACCGGGCGTATCGGTCAACTCGCGAAACAATACAATCACCCTCGATGGCCTGCCCACGGTTGAGGCGAAAGTCGCGATCACCACCTGGTTACAAGAACGCGGGCTCGGCAAGAAGACCATCAACTACAAGCTGCGAGACTGGCTGTTTTCGCGTCAGCGGTACTGGGGAGAGCCCTTTCCCGTCGTGCTCGACAACGACGATCGCACCGTGGCGATCGCCGAAAGCGAGCTGCCAGTCCGTTTGCCCGAGCTCGAGGATTTTAAACCGACCGGTAAACCCGAGCCTCCGCTCAGCAAGGCGAAAGACTGGGTCAACTATTCCGAGAAATACCGGCGCGAGACCAACACGATGCCCCAGTGGGCCGGATCGTGCTGGTACTATCTGCGCTACATTGACCCTCACAACGACAAGCTGCCTTGGGCCCCAGAGAAAGAGCGATACTGGCTGCCCGTGGACCTCTATGTCGGCGGGGCCGAGCACGCGGTCCTTCATTTGCTTTATAGCCGGTTCTGGCACAAGGTACTGTACGACCGCAATCTGGTCAGTACGGCCGAGCCTTTCAGGAAGCTGATCAACCAGGGGATGATTTTGGGCGAGACCGAGTACACTGCCTTTCGAGACGCGGAGGGCCGCTGGATGTGCCCCGAAGACAGCAAGCGGAACGACGTGATCGCGGTCAAGCTGAGCGAAGACCAGGTCGTCAAGAAAGGGGAAGGCTTCGTTCTGGCGGCCGACCCGAGCGTTCGGGTCGATGCGCGGGCCCACAAAATGTCGAAAGCTCGCGGCAACGTGATCAATCCCGACGCGATTGTCGCGGAATACGGCGCAGACAGCTTGCGACTCTATGAAATGTTCATGGGACCACTCGAAGCCGTCAAGCCATGGAGCATGAAGGGGGTCGAGGGGGTTTACCGCTTCTTGGCGCGCGCCTGGCGGATGATCGTCGACGGCGAGGCCGATGTGGTGCGGCTCGATTCGCGAGTCAAGCCCGTGCGAGTTGTCGGCGGCACAGGCTAAGGTGGTCGCGCGGACGACCGCGGTCGTCACGGAGGATCTCGAAGGCTACCGGTTCAATACGGCCATCAGCCGCTTGATGGAGTTTGTCAACTTCTTCACGTCGCAGGAAGTCCGACCCACAAAGGCAATGGAAACATTCGCCCTGTTGCTCGCGCCGATGGCCCCGCACATGGCGGAGGAACTCTGGTCGCTCTTGGGTCATGAGAAGACGCTCGCCTATGAGCCCTGGCCCGAATTCGATCCCGCGCTGCTCAAGGAAGACGAAGTCGAGATCCCGGTTCAGATCAATGGCAAGCTCCGCGGGCGGGTCGTGGTCGCGGCCGAGGCGGATGGTCCGTCGATCGAGAAGACCGCGCGTGAAGATCCCAAGATCGCCGTGTTGCTCGAAGGCAAGACGATCCGGAAGGTCGTGGTCGTGCCGGGCAAACTTGTCAATTTCGTGGTGGGATAAATGAGTCGGTCGCGGTATCTCGTCGGCATCGACCTGGGGACGACCAACTGCGCGGTCGCGTATGTCGACACGCACGGCCGCGAGCGGCCGTCGGCCGATATCCGCAACTTCGAGGTGCCGCAACTGGTGGCGCCGGCGAGACCGCGCCGCGGGCGATGCTGCCGTCGTTCCTCTATTTGCCCGGCGAACACGAACTGCCGCCCGGCGCGACCCGGCTGCCCTGGAACGAAGGCTCCGACCGGATCGTCGGCGAGTTTGCCCGGTCGCAGGGGGCGAAGGTTCCCAGCCGCTTGGTCAGCAGCGCCAAGAGCTGGCTCTGTCATTCCGGGATCGACCGCGAGGCCGACATCCTTCCCTGGGGCAGCCCGCCCGAGGTCAAGAAGGTCTCGCCGGTCGAGGCGTCGGCGTCTTATCTGCGGCACATCCGCGACGCCTGGAACGACGCGTTCGCCCAGGACGACCCGATCGAAACGGCTGGAAATCCAAGAGGTCGTGCTGACGGTGCCGGCCTCGTTCGACGAGGCAGCCCGCGAGCTGACGATCGAGGCCGCCAAGCGGGCGGAGCTCGCCATCGATCACCCTGCTCGAGGAACCGCAGGCGGCGTTTTATTGCTGGATCGTCTCGCACCAGGATCGCTGGCAGCGCGAGGTGCGGGCCGGCGAGCTGATCCTGGTCTGCGATATCGGCGGCGGCACGACCGACTTCAGCCTGATCACGGTCGTCGAGACGCCGACCGGTCCCGGCTTTCGCCGCGTCGCCGTCGGCGATCACCTCATGCTCGGCGGCGACAATATCGACCTCGCGCTGGCGCATCACGTCGAGAAAAAGCTGGGCGGCGCGCGGCTCGACGCCGAGCAGTGGAGCGCGCTTGCGGTTCGCCTGCCGGACGGCCAAGGAAAAGCTGCTGGGCGAGCAGCCGTCGGCCATCGAGCGCTGGCCGGTCACGATCGCCGGCCGCGGCTCGAGGCTGATCGGCGGCAGCATTCAGTCCGAGCTGACGCGAGCCGAGGTCGAGGCGATCGCGCTCGACGGCTTCTTCGCGCGTGTCGACGCGGGCGGAAGATCCGGCGCGGGCGGCCAAGAGCGGCCTGCAGGAGTTCGGCCTGCCGTTCGTCGCCGATCCGGCCGTTCCCAAGCACCTGAGCTATTTCCTGCGGCGGCATCGGGCCGAGGCGATCGCGCCCGAAGGGCCACCAGCCGGCGGACCGGCCCGCGCGTCCCGACGCGATCCTCTTCAACGGCGGCGCGCTCGACGCCGGAAATCGTCCGCCGGCGGATCGTCGAGGTGATCGCCTCGTGGTTTACGCGACGACCCCGGGCCTGCCGTTCATGCCTCGCGTGCTCACGAATGTCTCGCTCGATCTGGCCGTGGCCCAGGGGGCGGCGTATTACGGCGTCGTCCGTCGCGGCGGCGGCATCCGGATCGGCGGCGGCACGGCGCGGTCGTTTTACGTCGGCCTCGAAACGACCGCCGCGGACCAAGCCCTGGCTTTGCGTCGTTCCGCGCGATGCCCAGGAGGGCGAAGAGATCACGATCACCGGTCACGACTTCGACCTCTTGATGGGCCAGCCGGTGGTCTTCCCGCTGGCCAGCAGCTCGGTCCGGCCCGACGATAAGCCGGGCGACCTGGTGAAACGCCGACCCCGACTCGATTCGCGAGCTTCCGCCGTTGCAAAGCCTGATGCGCGTGAGCCGCAAGGCAAAGGCCGAGCGCGTGCCGGTCAGCCTGGCGGCGCGGGTGACCGAGGTGGGCACGATCGAGCTCTGGTGCCAGTCGCGCACCGACAATCGCCGCTGGCGGCTTCAGATCCAGCTCCGCGGACCGGCCGGCCAGCTCGCGGCCGGCGGATCGGTGACCGGCGATGAGTCCGACCGGGTCGTGATCGAACAATCCGAGCTCGAAGCGGCCATGGCGGCGATCCGACTCGCGTTCGACGGCCGCGCATCGACGCCGGCCAGCGCCACGGCTGCAGACACGGGCCCGTCGCGGCTGGTCAAGCGGCTCGAGGAGGTCCTCGACGTGCCGCGCGATCAGTGGCCGCCATCGGCGCTGCGAGCCTGCTGGGAGCCGCTCCTCGAGCTGGCCGACAGACGGCTGAAGAGCCCGCGGCACGAGTCGCGCTGGTTCAACCTCGCCGGCTTCTTCCTCCGGCCGGGCCGCGGGTTACCCGCTCGATGAGCTCCGGTTGAAGGCCCTCTGGCCCGTCTTTCACCAAGGAGTCAAGCACACCAAGGACGTCCAGTGCTGGGCCGAGTGGTGGATTCTCTGGCGCCGGGTGGCCGCGGGCCTCTCGCGCCCGCACCACGACGAGATCTATCGCCGGCTGGCTCCGTTTCTTCTGCCCGTCAAAGGGACGAGCCCCTCCAAGAAAGCCGGCCGGCCCAAGCCCGAGCCGCACGAGCTCGCCGAAATGTGGCGCTGCGCGGCCGCGCTCGAGCAGTTGACGCCATCGATCAAAGAATCGTTGGGTGACGCCCTTTTGAAACGAATTATCACACGAAAGTATGCCGGGCGTACGTTCTCTGGTGTTTGGGTCGCTTGGGCGGCTCGTGTTCCCCTCTACGGCCCGGCGAATACGGTCGTTCTCAAAGAGACGGCCGAGCGCTGGACAAGGGCGCTGCTGGCCCGGTCGTTCGCTCCCGGCCGCGAAACCGGCGACGCGATTTTCGCTTTGGTGCAATTGGCACGCGTCGCCGGCGATCGCGCTCGCGATCTCGACGAAACGCTCCGGCAAGAGGTCTTGGCGCGCTTGACGACCTTGGGTGCCGACGAGACCGCCCTGTTCCGGTGCGCGAATACCACGAGCTGGAGACAGCCCAGCAAGTGCAGGCTTTAGGAGATTCACTGCCGATCGGGTTGCGGCTGGTGAGCGATGTTACCGTTTGAACGACCCGGAGAGGTCGGTGTTGCCTTGCAACATGCCTCCGCTCGATCCCTGCACGGCCCTTCACTTCACCTCGTGCTCAACTTCAGATGGTCAATCGCAGCAGCGTCGCTAAAGGCAACCGGTATGGTCCACACATAGCTCTTGATCTGACAGAGGCTCGAGGCTTCGCTGCAGACAAACGTCAGGAGCGAAACGCGCAGGTCGAGCTTGTCGCCCGCTTTCGCGGCGAGCCGGCCAGCGGCACGGTGATCGTGAATTTTTGCGCAGGCGGTTTGATTTTTTGCCCTTGCGATGGCACCTCGGGCCCGAGCATGCCGCTCTTCTCCGGTGTTTCGACCAGGTAGGTCAGGGGGACTTCTTCGTTGAGCTTGAAACCTTTGGCCAGGGGAATCGCAACATCGAGCACGATCGATTTTCCCGGCGAAGCTTGGGCGGCGGCGACGTTGATGACCTGCTTGTTGGGAAAACTGGGTGGCCGTGGCGCCAGGCGTGGGGGCGTCAGGCCCTCCAGCGCCAGCGTCTTGACGCGCGAGCGTCTTGAGATCGACCGTCCGGATCTTATTGTTGTTGGTGTCGGCGACATACAGGACGGTCTTCGGCCGCGCTCAGGCCGCCGGGCTCATAAAAGTGAGGCGGATCGTCGCTGTCTCCCGCCTTGTGAGCACCGACAAAGCTATGGACCGAACGGTTCTTGGGTTCGCAGATCTTGATCTTGTTATTGTAAGTGTCGGCGATGTAAAGGTGTCCGCCCGAGTAGGCCAGCCCCAGGCAATGCTGGAGCCGGACGGCCGCACCTCGGCCATCCTTGTCGCCGAACTCGAAGAGGCCCTGGCCGACAACGGTCCGCACGGCCGGTTCCCTGCGTGCCGGATCCCGGTAATTACCCGCACTCCCGAGACTTCGGAATCGGCGACGAACAGGTTCTCGCCGTCGGTGGCCAGCCCGCTGGGCTGGGCGAAACAGGCCGATACCGCCGTGCCGTCCCTGATATTCTCGTTCCTGATCCGGCAAAGACGCTGATTGTTTCCCAGTCTCTCTGCGGCCGGGAGTCGAGCTTCCAGATTTGGTGCGGGCCGGCCATGGCGATATAGATCGCCTTGTCTCCCGGAAGCTGAATCACGTCCCAGGGACTGCACAGTGGCGGTCGTCGTGGCTGGCCCGAAGGCACCCGGGTGCGGAATGCTGCGGTTCTGGCTGCCGATGCCCGCGACGGTCGATGACCTTGCGGCTCCTTGAGATCGACGGCGCGGATGGCGTGGTTTTCGGTGTCGGCCACGTAGAGGCGTTTCGCCGTCGAGGCACATCCCCTGGGGGCGATTGAAAGTCGGCTTTCTCGATAATCGCCGTCGATCAAATCCCTCTTCGCCGTTGCCGATCACGACCGGCTTGGCCCATCCAGGTTGGTCTGGACGATCCGGTTATGACCGGTGTCGGCGATGAACAGACGCTTGCCAGCCGTGTCGGCCAGCACCTTTCCCGGGAAGAGCAGCGGGCCGTTCGACGGGCGCTCCATCTCGGGCGAGAATTGAGCGGAGTCATGTTCAAATCACCCCGGGCCTTGGCGGCCTCGACGAACTCGCCGATCGCCTGGTCGAGCACGTCATAGTGCCCCTCGCCGCGCGATCGTGCCCACCGGTAATCCCGTGGGCATCGATCAGCACCAGCGTCGGCCAGCTATTCACGCCAAACGATTCCAGAGCGTCATCCTGCGCATCGTTGATCACCGGATGCTTGATCCGGTACTCGGCGACTTTGCGGCGGATGTTCTCGGTGTCGCGCTCGGCGTCGAACTTGGCCGGAATGGACGCCGATGACGACAAGCTCGTTTTTATATTTTTCCTCGAGCTTGGCCAGGTCGGGGAGAACGTGGTGGCAATTGATGCAGCAGAACGTCCAGAAATCGAGCAAGACGATCTTGCCGCGCAGCTCGGACAGACGCGATCGGGCCGCGAGTTGATCCAGCCAATGCCGCCTCTCAGGCTGCGCCTCGGCCGCCTGGTGTGTAAGACACCGTTACTCAACAGTGCATTGGCTCCGCCAATCCGTAGTCCAGGGCAATTGTGCGGCGGCTCGTCATCAGCGAACGCCCGAAAACGAAGCAACCAATGACGGCGGCAATGGCGAACAGAGCCGTGACCAGCGGGTCGAAAAGCGATGAGGACGCATGCCAGGGACCTCATCTTGGTGGCGGGTGCGGACCGATTCGCCGGCACGACTGTGCCGTGAATTCATTTGTGAAGTATTGTAAACAACCGCGACCGTCTCGCATGACTTTTTCCGCCGGCGTTCGGCCACTTGCACTCCTAAACGCGAGAATCCTAATCTTACGCTGGATCAGATGCCGCGACTCTGTGGATGCATGAAGGGCCACGATCGGGTTCCGAATCGAGCGGCGCTGGCGGTTTCGAAGCGAAATCGTTAAGATGAAGTTGAAGATCAACAGGATGGCCGATCGCGTCGGCGAACGGCGAGCGGCAACGCACGGGCGTGATCCGCTAAGGTTGGCGGGGTTTCAGGAACCGGTCAACTGGAGCGACCACCGTGGGTATGGACAAATCGCTGATTTGCTACGACGACGCGTCCAAGAAGACGGATCCCTACGGCGAGCTGAAGGTCTTCGCCGGCAGTTCGGGCAAGGGGCTGGGCCGGGCGATCTGCGATCGCCTGGAGCATCGAGCTGGCTCGTCCGAGACGCACGTCTTCAGCGAGGGCAACGTTTTCGTCCGCGTGCTCGAAAACGTGCGCGGCCGCGACGTCTTCATCGTTCAGGGGACCGATTACCCGGTCAACGACAACTTCGTCGAGCTGCTCTTCTGGATCGATGCGTTCAAACGCGCCAGCGCGACTCAGGTCACGGCGGTGATTCCCTATTTTTCCTACGCCAAGGGGGACAAGAAAGACGAGCCGCGGGTCTCGATCCGGGCTCGCGTCTGCGCCGATTGCATCGAGGCGGCGGGGGCCGACCGCGTCTTGACGATGGACCTGCACAGTCCGCAGATTCAGGGCTTTTTCAAGATCCCCGTCGATCACCTTTACGCGATGCCCGTCTTTGTCGAGTATTTCCGAGCCAAAGAGATCCCCGACCTGGTCGTGGCCGCCCCCGATGTCGGTTTCGGCAAGCAAGCCTACAAGTTCGGCGAGATGATGCACGCCCCCGTCGCCTTCGGCAACAAGACCCGGCGCGGGCCACGACGAGAAGGCCGAAATGCTCGATATCGTCGGCCAGGTGAGCGGCAAGAACGTGCTGATCGTCGACGACTTCACGATTTCGGGCGGCACCCTGATCGAGATGGCCGTCGGCTGCAAGAAGCGGGGTGCCAAGGACATTTACGCATGCGTGTCGCATGGCGTATTCTCGCGCGGTTCCGCCGCCAAGATCGAGCAAAGCCCGATCAAGGAGCTCGTACTCACCGATACGATCGAGTACCGCTTCGAGCCGCTTCCCCCCTGCTGCAAGATCGTGAGCGTCGCCAATCTCTTTGCCGACGCCATTATCTCGATCCATCGCCGCGAGAGCGTCAGCCGTTTGTTCAATTACTGAACCTCCGACATGGAGAGGGCAGCCGAGTATGATGAAGGATCGGCCCGGCGACCTCTGGGCGAGCTCAAGTCGAGCGGCTATCAGAGTCGAGTCGGTCAAAGATGAAATGAGGCGCAACCTGATCGCCAAGCTCGAGTCGGGCGAGCGTTTGTTTCCCGATATCCTGGGCTACGAAGAGACGGTGGTCCCCCAGGTTTGTAACGCGATCCTCTCCAAGCACGACATGCTGTTTCTGGGCCTGCGCGGCCAGGCCAAGACCCGCATGCTCCGCCAGTTGGTCCACCTGCTCGACGATGCCATGCCGATCGTCGCCGGCTCGGAAATTCACGACGATCCTCTGAAGCCGGTGTCTCGAAATACGCCCGCGACCTGATCGCCGCCGAAGGCGACGCCACGCCGATCGCCTGGATCGGCCGCGACGAGCGCTATCACGAAAAGCTCGCCACGCCCGACGTTACCATCGCCGACTTGATCGGCGAAGTCGACATGATCAAGCATGCCGAGGGCCGCTATCTCTCGAGCGAGATGACGATGCATTTCGGCCTGATCCCCCGCACCAACCGCGGGCATCTTCTGCATCAACGAGCTCCCCGACCTGGCCCCAAAGATCCAGGTCGGGCTCTTCAACGTTCTCGAAGAGCGGGACGTGCAGATCCGGGGTTATCCGGTGCGGCTCGACCTCGATCTCGCGATGGTCTTTTCGGCCAACCCCGAAGATTACACCAATCGCGGCCGGATCGTCACGCCGCTCAAAGACCGCATCGGCTCGGTGATCCGCACGCATTATCCCCTCACCCGCGAGATCGGCATCGCGATCTCCGACCAGAACGCGTGGCTCGAGCGCGCCGACGGCAAGGGCACGTCTTGGCGATTCCGATCTATATCAAGGAGGCCGTTGAGGAGATCGCACGGCTGGCCCGGTCGTCGCCGCATGTCAACCAGCAGTCCGGCGTGTCGGTGCGGATGTCGATCGCCAACCTGGAAAACGTGGTCTCCAATGCCGAGCGGAGGGCGATCAAGAACCGCGAGCGGTTCATCGTTCCTCGCGTCTCGGACCTCGGCTCGGCGGCTGCCAGCGCGCGCGGCAAGCTCGAGCTGACGATGTCGGAAGACGACGGTCAGGAAGACAAGCTGATCCATCGAATCATCGACGAGGCGGTCAAAAATATCTCCACGCTGCACCTCGATCTGCGCGAGCTACGGCCGATTGTCGAATATTTCGAGTCGGGCCAAAGCATCGAGGTCGGCGACTCGCTGCGCGAGCAAGACGGTGCTCGAGCGCATCGCCAAGGTGCCGGGCCTCAAGAAACGGGCCGACGAACTGGCCTGGCAAGCTCTTACCCGAACTCATCGGGCGGCGAGGGCCGCGATGCCGCCGCAGCCGCCGCGGCCGAGTTTATCCTCGAGGGCCTGCACGTGCACAACAAACTGAACAAGTCGCCAAGGACGGCGTCAGCTCCTACCGTCGCTGAAGGCATTCTCCGAGATTCGCAATCACTGCAAATAGTACGCAGCCTTTGTTCTGGAATCTGCAATCTGGAATCTGCCGCGAGGGAGTAGCCGGTCATGCCGCTTTTTGAATACTCCAAGTGGGACGGCTCGCAGCAATTCCTCCCTCAGTCGGCCGACAAGGTCTTCGATCAGCTTTCCGAATACATTCTGCAGCATGGCGATCGCGTGCTGCGCAACATGGACGATCTCGAGGACGAGATGCCCGAGATCGTCGAGTTGATTCAGAAGGAAGGCTTGATCGAAAAGGACGAGGAAGGCCAGTGGCGGGTCACGCCGCGAGGAGTGCGCCGCATTCAGGACCGGTCGCTCGACGATCTGTTTCAGACCTTTCGCCGCGATTCGTTGGGCCGCCACGACACGCAGGAAAAAGGCGAGGGAACGGTCCCGCTCGAAGACACGCGGCCTTATGTTTACGGCGACTCGCTGGCCAATCTCGACCTGCATGAAACGATCAAGAATGCCTACATCCGCCAGGGCGGCGGCGTGCCGATCCGCCTCAGCTCGGAAGACTACGTAGTTCACGAGACCGAGTACCAAACGCGGTGCGCGACGGTCGTCTTGATCGACATGAGCGGTTCGATGAACCGGTACGGCAAGTACTACACGACCAAGAAGGTCGCCCTGGCGCTTCAGGCGATGGTGCGGGCCGTTATCCGCAAGATTCATTGCAAATGATCGGCTTTTATACATTCGCCAGCCTGATGACCGAGCGGCAGCTTGTGAACTCGGCACCCAAGCCGGTCAGCATGTTCGACAGCCGGATCAACCTGCGGTTCGACCTGGATAAACCGACGGGCCGCGTACCCCAGCACTTCACCAACATCCACGCCGGTCTGCGGTTGGCTCGGAGTGTGCTCACGCGACAACCGGCCACCAACAAGCAGATCATCGTGATCACCGACGGCGAGCCGACCGCCCATCATCGAGGGCCGCGAGGTCGTGCTGATTTATCCCCCCGCCGAAAAGACCGCGACCCATACGCTGGCGGAGGTGAGGAAGTGCGCCAATCTCGGCATCCGTGTTTCGAGCTTCGCCCTGATTGAAGATTACTTTTACCTGGGCCTCGTGAATTTCGTCGAGGAAATGGCCCGCGTTTCTAAAGGCGTCGCCGCGTATTGCTCCACCGATGAAATCGGCAACCTGGTTTTCGACAGCTTCATCGGGGGGCGGAGGACGCGGAGGTATAACCAGTGACGCATCAGACCCAGGAAGGGCCTGTTGATCTCCCTCCCGAGGAATGCGTCGAGGCATTCCGTGTCTATCAACGAGATCTCGATCGGCTCAAGAAAGAGCTTCAGCCACCCGCGACGAGGCGCTCGATCGTCTCCGACTTGAGATCGAGGGGAAGACCACCGCCGGCGCGGTCGTCGTGCCCATGGAAGTCGGCCCTGACCTGTCAAATCCCTGGTTGAAGGGCGCGGGGATGTTCCGCGACAATCCGCTCTTTGACGCCTGGCAGGAATCGATCGCCGAGTACCGACGGTCTGTCGATCAAGACACAAGCTTCGAAGAGTGAAACAGGCAGAGGAAATGGCGTCGGCCTACCAGGGCCTGATCGACACCGTTCGGTTCCTCGCGAGTCTACCAATCCTCCCTTTCCCTGCTGAGGCGATCGTGCGATTCGAGTCCCTCCTCGCGTAGAAACTGAATGTGCGCACGGATGGACCTCAGAATTGCCGCCATCGCGCTTGAATGCGGAAGCATCGTCGTCACGCGCAACGTCCGCGACTTCCGGCGAGTCCCAGGGCTTGTCGTCCAGGACTGGTCTGTCGAGCCGGAGTGAGCCTGGGTCCTACGTCCTTGAGTTGTCGAAGCTTAGCTTGGCAATCCCTCGGGGTTGTCCAGCAACTCCTTGAGCCGCGAGGAGAGCTCAGCGGGAAGGCGAGGCAGCCAGGACTCGTCAATTAATCCGACTCCGATCATGTCGAGGATGTGGACCCGGTCCTTCAATCGGAACGATGTCAGCTTCATCCTCACCAGCGGCTCGAGCGCCATGACTCGGTAAAAAGGTGTCGTCTCGGATTCGCCAATTTCCGGCGCGGACACGGCGTCGGTGGGTCGGACCCTCTCACCGGCGAAGAAGATGTGGACCGCGTCACGAGCCTTGGCATTCGAGCCGTCGATGAACATATCTATTCAATCGACATGTCGGCATGCAAAGCCGACATTTGCCATCGCGGCCGTGGCGACCTCGAGATCCGTCCGCCTCAAGGGGATGTCAACATCTTGAGTATTTTGCGCCGGCCGACTCATCAACGCGCCCAACATGAGCAGCAACAGCATTCCCACCAATGACGGCGTAGGGGATTCCCGCCTGTTCGAGCGCGTGGGCGGCCCGATGCATCCGATCGCGGACTTTCTCCACGGCGCTAACCATCTTTTCCATCAGGTCTTCGTCAATCAGAAGCTCCGTCGTCCTCCAATCTTGATCGCTCATGTCCATTGCTTCTCCAGCGTGTAGGGAAGGACCTTGATGCCCTGCTTCTTGAGCGGCGCCAGTGCGTCCTTGAGTTTCGCCTGCTGTTCAACCCACGACGCACCTTGCAGCAACGTCAGGCCTTTCAGCTCCACATTCTGGTCGCGGATTTCGTTCTCGTCGAGCAGGAAAACAAAGTCACCCGCGCCGAGCTCGAGCGACGCAACCAGCCGCGCAGTGTTTTCGACGTGCCGGCAGGCAAGCTCGACCCCGCCCGCGGCGACGAGCAAGAGGACACTCACCCCGATGCCGGCCGCTTTGCTCTCGACGACGGTCCGCGCAGCTCGTCGTCGTCCCAGCTTTTACAATAGGTGCGCCGGACTTCCGGATCGCCTGACTCGACACCGAGGCTGATCCGCACCAATCCGCGAGCGGCCAGCTCGCGCCAGCCGTCACGATCAGGTTGCGGCAAGTCGAACGTGTCAAGGAACGCGTGCACGCCGTCGAAGCTGGGCTTGTCGTCCGGTTTGCCCCGCTCGGCAGTGGTGCCCGCGCCCTGCGCTCGATGGGAAATATCGCGGTCATCGCGTTCAAGAAAGCCGCGATTCGCTCAACGGGTTGATGTAGCACGTCGCTTCCCGCCAGAAAAAGGGTTCGACTTTGCAAAAGCCGCCGGCTCCACAGCGCGGACACGTCTTCGGTGTGCCGCGAGAACTCGGCGGGAGAACGAGTATAACCCTCGCTAGCCGGCGCACCGGCGAACGCCACGCCTGTGGCATGGCCTAACGTCGCTTGTAGAGCGACCGCGTTCTGGCATTCGGGCGGCAGGAACGGGAGTCGACCATAGACTTTATGGTAACGTTCGCGATGAGCACGCCAGGCAAAGAGATCCCACGAACCAATCCGTGAGAGGAACGCGTGAAGTTCTTCGGCTGTGAGCGGTTGGGCCCTGGGCGAAGTGGGCTCGACTGCGTTCCAGTCCGCCGGCGGCCACTTTAGCGAGCAGGTCCAAGGCGGTCGAACGGATGCGCATCGAGGCCGTCGGCCTCGACGAGCGTCAGCGTCCGCCGTTTCAAGACAAGGTTCGGCCCCTCACGAACCCGGTCGATCGCGTGAATGGTTGCGTCCAGCCCTTTCAGGTAGTGCGTGCCGTCGACAAAGGCTCGCTGCCAGCGCCCCTCGAGATCGAAATGAAAGATCGGTGCGTCGCCAAAATAGAGAGAAAACGCCCCCTGCTTGAAGCCGGCGAAGATCGGATCTCCGTCAGCCACAAGCGGTTTGAGGCCGATACGGCGGCCGTACAGCGCCCCCTGTTCCAGCAGGCAGGCGGCCTCGGTGGGATGGTCTTGGGCCATGAGCTTTGTCGTCCTCGAAATCGCTCTCCACGAAAAGGCGGACAGCTAGTATAGTACGCGATCCCAACGGTATTCGCCCATGCCGCGATCGGCGACCCAAGAAGTTGAGGTCCGCCACGGACGGGACATCACGGAGGATGGAACCATGGTTCAGGAGGAAATGCCGGCCGCCGGGACCGCCGGGGGCCCCGTCGCACGTGCAAAACGCTGGCGCTGGGGCCGGATCGAGCCCCTGGGGATCGTACTCCTGTCGTTGGTTTTGAATCTCGCGGGCAACGCCCAGACAGGGCTCTGGGATCGCGACGAGCCACGCTATGCCGTCTGCGTTCGCGAGATGCGCACTCGCGGCGACTGGATCTTCCCCACGTTTAACGGGCAGCCACGTTACCACAAGCCGATTCTCATTTATTGGCTGATGGGACTGACAACGGCCCTCGGCGGCGACAACCCCTTTGGCGCGCGCCTGGCGTCTTCGCTTGCCGGTACGGCCACGGTGTTGGGGGTCTGGTGGCTGGGCCGGCGAATGTATGGCCCTCGTGGCGGGCGCTAGCGGCCCTGATCATGGCGACCGCGCCGATCGCGATCGCCTCGTCGAAGCTGGCGACAACCGACGCCGTGCTGTCACTCTGGCTCTTCGGCTCCCAGGCGTGTCTTTGGGTGCTCGGCCGCCGGCCGTCCCGGACTGCGGCGGCACTGTTCTGGGTGTTCCTGAGTCTGGCAACCCTGACCAAAGGCCCGATCGGACCGGCCTTGATCGCGGCCGCATCGGTTCTTGCATGGTGGTGGGGCTGGCCGCTTTCCGCCTGGAAACGCCTCCATTGGCGGAACGGACTCATCGGCTTCACGGTCCTGACCGCGCCGTGGTTCGTCATCATCAGCCTGGCTTCGGCGGGTGATTTTCTGAGGTTCGCGGTGGGCCGTCAGATCGTCCACAGGCTTTCCTCAGACATGGAAACGCACGGTGGTTTTCCCGGCTATTACCCGGCGATTTCGACCTTGGCGTTTTACCCGTGGTCGGCCCTGGTGCCCGCCGCGATCGTGGGTGCCTGGACGCGCCGCAAATTAGACCCCAATTTTGCCTTCTTGTTAGGCTGGGCAGTCGGGCCGCTCTTGCTCTTGGAGTGTTTTCGCACGAAGATGATCCACTATTATTTGCCCGCCGCCCCCGCATGCGTCCTTTTAACGGCCTGGTTCGTCCTGTCCGTCACTGCCGAGGGAGTCAACATCAGGCGCAGGCCGCTTGGCCGCCTGGCGATGGCCCTTCTGGTCGGGATCGCTCTCGTTGGCGTCGTCCTTTTGGTCGCAGGCACAACGCTCGTGCCGGGCCCGCTCCGTTTCCCGATGCTCTTGGTCGCCCTGGTGATGACGGCCGGCACTCTCACCGGCGTATCCGCCTTTCAGCGTGGAGCAACTGAGCGCGCGGTCTATTCTCTGGCTGCGACCTGGGCCGTCGTGATATTGACCGTCACCGGCTGGCTGATCCCGCGTGGGGAAACGTACCGCACCTCCCGAGTCCTGGGCGAAAAAATGGCAGCGCTCTCCGCCGAGCTGAACGTGGAGCCTGTCTTACTCGAATACCAGGAGCCAGGCGTGGTTTATTCGCTCGGGCACCCTGTCCCCACCACTCGCGGCCGCGATAGCTTTTTTGCACATCTTAAAGGGGGGCGGTCGGTCCTCACGGTCGCTCTTCCCAGCGAGATCGAGGTCATGCGCAATCACTTTGGACTGGTGGTGACGACCGTTGATCAAGTTGACGGATTTGACTTGACCAAGGGCCAGAGCAAGACACTTCAGATCGCCGTCGTGCGCAAAGGGGAAGGGCCACCCGCGGTCGCGCCACTAGAGCCCAACACTCGCATGATCGGGTTCAAGCTCGAAAAGCTCTCGCGATCCCGTTAAGGTGACCCTGGTCGTCATCGTGATCAGCCTGCCGTCGTGTGACGCCGCGCTGAATTCCGTGACATCACCGTTTGTGCGTCTTAGCATCTCTGCGTCAAAATGCTATACTCACTATTTATACCCCTATTCGGACAGCACCGAGCGACGGAGACGAACTCAGCATGGCAACTAAATCTCCAAGCAAGCTTCACCTTACTCACTACATGAACTCATATGATGAGCATTTGTCTGAAATGAAAGACGATCGGATCGCTCTGCTGGAATTGGGTATCGCGGATGGCAAGTCTCTCTTACACTGGCGTGATTTCCTGCCGAAGGCCCGAATAACCGGACTCGACATTAACACCGTCACCCTCGATGATCCGACCGGTCGGATCAGGGTCTTCCAGGGCGAGCAGCAGGATCGCGACCTGTTGGATCGGATCGCGGCCGAAGTGGCACCGGGTGGCTTCGATGTGATCATCGACGACGCATCCCACATCGGACAACTTACTCGCATTTCGTTCTGGCACCTCTTCGAGCATCACCTGAAGCCAGGCGGTCTTTATTTCATCGAAGACTGGGGATGCGGCTATTTTGGGACCTGGGTTGATGGCAAGAGCTATGTTCCGCGGGCCGTGGACTTCGCCTGGCACGAGAAAATTCTCAACTATTTGAACAAGGTTCCTCTCGTCCAAAGGACATCCCTGCTTCGTCGCGCGGTCAACTACCTGCGCTGGCATGGGGTCAAACGGGAATTTCCCTCACATCCGCGGGGCATGGTGGGTTTCGTCAAAGAACTGGTCGACGAGTGTGGGGCTATTGATATGACCAACGATGCCAAGGGAGGCCGGGGGCCGAAACGGCCGTCGAGGATCGAATGGATGCGCGTGTCGTGCGGCCTCGTCATTGTGAAGAAACCTGAACACAATCCATCGTGACCGGAATTTGAGATTTGATATATCGCTCAGAGCAGACGCTCGTAAAGTGACCTGAGCCGCCGTATCATGGTTTCCTGTCGAAACTGTTCGCCGAATCGCGAGCGTCCTTCCCGGCCCATGGCGGCCCGCGTATCCGGCCTGGCGGCCAACTCCAGAATCGCCTTGCGAAGCCCGCCCAGATCGCGCGGCTTCAAGAGTATGCCCGTTTCCGGCAGCACCACCTCTCGTGCACCATCGATGTCGTAGCTGATCACGGGGCGGCCCACGAGAAAGGCCTGGGGAATCACTCGGGCCAGCCCCTCGCGGAGGCTAGGGTGGATCACGGCATCGACGGCACCGAGCAGCTCGGGAATTCGATCCGGTGGTACCAGTCCCGTGAGGATGAAGGAACCACGAATGCCGCGCCCTTCGAGCTCAGCGATCAGCCGGTCTCGGAGGATCCCATCACCGATCCATACGAAGCGAACCTTGGGATTGGCGGCGAGCACGTCCGCCGCGACGGCGACAATGTCATCGTGCCCTTTCAGCTCGAAAAGCCGCGCGACCGTGGCGAAGGCGATCTCATCGTCTTCGAGGCCCAGCTCGCGCCGAACGTCTTGTCGCGAACGACGAGGATGGAGAAATGCCTCGGCATTCATGCCGCTGTAGACGGTCGAGAATTGTTCCGGCCGACCGACGCCCGCGGCCAGGGCCTGCTCGGTCATCGCGTCGCACACGCTGACGATCGCGTGGCACCGACGGGCCGCCCACCGCTCGAGCGTGATGTAAAGGCGATTCTTGAGAGGCGTCTCAAATTCTCCAAACGGCATTCCATGGATCGTATGAACGACGGCCGGCACCTGCTCATGCCAGGCGGCAGCGCGGCCGAGAATGCCGGCCTTCGAGCTGTGCGTGTGCACAACCTCGGGCTTGAGCCGTCGAAACGCCGCTCGCAGCCGAACGTACGCTCTCAAGTCGGTGATCGGCCGGATCGGCCTGACCAGCTCCGGAATCACTTCCACGTTCAGGCCCAGTTGCGCCGTCCGGTCAAAGAGGTCCCCTTCCGGTCCTTCGGCTGGCCCTGTGATCAATGTCACTTCGTCATGATAGTGGTGGTGCAAACCCTCGACGGTTAAAAGTGTATTCTCCTGGGCGCCGCCGATGATCAGCCGAGTGATAACGTGGACAATTCGCATGAGGTGTCGCGTCAGGGATGAGGGAAGCAGATCAAAAGATCAGTAACATGCGAATGATGTTTGATCTTAGACCTCGGTCTCACTCGGCATAACCGTTCGCGTTTGTGAGTGCACATGGCCGTAGTCAACCTTCACCAAAAACAGCCCCTTTGCCGGTGCCGTCGGTCCGGCCAGAACGCGGCTTTCGCCCGCGAGCACATCGGCGACCCAAGCTTCAGAACGCTTGCCGGCGCCCACCAGCATCAGCGTGCCGGTGATCGAGCGAACCATATTATACAGAAAGCCGTCGGCCTCGACCTCGATCGTCACGAACCGCTCCGCTCGCTCGACGGTCAAGTCGAAGATCGTGCGCACGCTGCTGGTGCGGTTGGGCCACTCGGTCTCGAAGCTACGAAAGTCGTGCCTTCCCAGCAGAAACCGCCCCGCGCGGGCCATCGCCCCGGTGTCGAGCGGTGCGTGGACCTGCCAACAATACCGAAGCTGAAACACATCGGCGATCTTGCCGTTGTCGATCGCGTAGCGATACCGCTTCGACTTCGCGTCGAGCGTCGCGTGAAAGGCCTGGGGCATTTCCTCCGCCATCAGCACGCGCACGTCATGAGGTAAGTTGGCATTGAGCGCCCGGATGAAGGTCTCGGTGGTATGAGTCGAACTGGTCAAGAAGTTCACGACCTGGCCCAGCGCATGAACACCGGCATCGGTGCGCCCGCTGGCATTCATAGCCGGGGCAGCTTCCCGTCAACTGAGCAATGGCGTCTCCCAGCACCTCTTGAACGGTTCGCAAGCCGGGCTGTCGCTGCCAGCCGTGAAAGTCGGTGCCGTCGTAGGAGAGGGTGAGCTTGATGTTGCGCATCGATGAGGAAAGGCGGGATGCGAGAGATCTGAGGTTACACTCAGTGTAATCGATAAAACACATCCCAGTTGAGGAACTCATTCCAACGAACGCCGCGGACTCTCTTGAAGTTCGGGTGATTTCCGGCGACTATGTAGCTTATGGGTAGCTCCAGTGGGAACTGGATGAAACTTACACCCTCCGGAGACGACATCGTGGCAAAATCAACCGCTACACCAAGCAAGACCAGTTTCGTAGAGAAGTTCCTCAACGACAATCCCCAAAGCAACGTCAAAGCCGTGAACGAGGCGTGGACGGTTGCCGGGATGAAGGGGACAATCGGTTCCACCCTCATCCAAAAGATGAGGTCGAAGATGGGACTTATCGGAAATCTGAGTGCGACATCGAAGCCCAAATCAGCCGCCATGGCCACAACAGCCAACAAAATGTCCAAGACAGCCGGCACTCCAAGCAAAACGAGTGTCGTCAAGGAGTTGCTCCAGAAGAATCCCCAAGGCAACACGAGAACCGCAAACGAAATGGGGAGGGCTGTCGGTATTCGTCGGAACACTAAGACGGCGGTCATGGTGAAACCTACTGAGGAGACCACCGCTGTGGTCAATGTGCAACCACGAAGCAACGGGTCTATGGTCCTCAATGACCTGGAAGCCGAAATTGATCGGCTGATGTTTAAGGTCATGGGTCTTGGCGATCTCGCCGAGATCGAAGGCATGCTGAGGCAGGCCAGAAGATTGCTCTATGCAGCGTTGAACCGAGGGGCACGCTAGCGCACCGGGAGCTATTCGGGCGAAGCGAGCTGATCCACAGACTCCCGACACGGAGCCGAGATCAGGTTGGCTGAACATGCGACAAACTTGGTGACCCGCGCTCTTCCCATTCCACCAGATTCTGTCCTTTTCACGGAGCCAAATCATCGTGAGCACACCAGCCGAAATCCGCCTGGCGCGGAGAGTTTTGCGTCACGAGCTGGCAGCCATCCGAGCGAGCTGGTTTTGGTTCCTGATTCTGGGGATCATCCTAATCGTCGTCGGCACAGTCGCTGTGGCGATGCCATTCGTGGCATCAGTGGCCACCGCTGTCGCATTCGGCGTGCTGCTTTTGGTGGGAGGCATCGCCCAGCTCGCCGGTGCGTTTTGGACGCGTGACTGGAGTGGTTTTTTTCTCAGCTTGCTGATGGGCGTTCTTTATGTCGTGCTGGGGTTACTCTTTGTCCGCGACCCGGGCGATGCGATGGTGGCCATGACGTTACTCTTGGCCTGCGTGCTGATGGTTGGCGGGCTCTTTCGGGTCATTGGCTCGCTGATGTACCAGTTCCCGCACTGGGGCTGGACGCTCGCCGGCGGGATCATCAACCTGGTGCTGGGCATCATGATCTGGCAGCAGTGGCCGTTCTCCGGCCTGTGGGTGATCGGATTGTTCGTGGGGATCGACCTGATCTTCACCGGCTGGACGTGGGTCATGCTGGCCTTGGCGATCAAGAGCGTGCGGCCGGAGAAAACGATTACGCTCCCGGGACACGCGGGTTAGGACGAGACACCTTCGTCGGTCAGGGCAGCGATGCCAGATCGACGATGATGCCGCGCCGCTCGGCCTTCGCCAGCGCGTGGGCGGCTTCCACGGGGAAGACGTCCGGAGCGAGAAGATCGTGGAGCCCCGCGCGGAATTCGTTCAAAAGCCGCACGGCCTTCGGTGTGTCGACCTCCGGGAGCGCCGTCTTGAGGGCCACGCAGCTATCGAGCACGGCCCTCATTCGTCAGGGTCGGTCAGTTCGGCGGAGATGTCCACGACCCCGATGCGACGGCGAATTTCCTCGCGGCATTCCTCCAGTTCCCTTGCTGCCTCATCCATCTTCTTCGGGTCGCGGACTCCCCTCATGAGATCCGACACGGCATCTTCGAGAGCCGCGAGATCTTCAGTGCTCGCCCATAGGAGCCAAAAAGCGGAATCGGCTCGTGAACTCTTTGAATCAACCGTCGTGCCCGCCGCCCGTCAGCTCACGCACAATCTCGCCCACGAATGCGCGCATCGCCAAAAAGCATTAGCGTATTGGGAAGATAGTAGAGCGGATTGTCGATGCCCGCGAAGCCCGGGCTCATCCCTCGCTTGATCACCATCACGGTGTGGGCCTTATCGACGTCCAAGATCGGCATCCCGTAGATCGGGCTTGACGGATCGCTGCGCACGGCCGGGTTGGTCACGTCATTGGCACCGATCACCAGCGCCACATCGGTCTCCGGGAAGTCGCCATTGATCTCGTCCATGTCGAGTAACTTGTCGTAGGGAATATCAGCTTCGGCCAAAAGCACGTTCATATGGCCGGGCATTCGGCCGGCGACCGGGTGAATGCCGAATTTGACGTCCACCCCGCGCTTGGTGAGAGCGTCATAAAGCTCTCGCACCTTGTGCTGAGCCTGCGCGACCGCCATGCCGTAGCCCGGCACGATGACCACCTTGTTAGCCGCGCGTAAAATCACGGCCGCCTCCTCGGCGGTCGCACTCTTGACCGGTGGCGGTTCCTCACCGGCAGCGGCCTTCGTCTGTTCTTGGCCGAACGCCCCGAAGAGAACATTGGTGAACGACCGATTCATGGCTTTGGACATGTTGATCGACAAAATCAGACCCGACGCTCCGTCCAGGGCCCCGGCGACGATCAAGAGCTTGTTGTCCAAGCACGAAACCCATCGCCGCGGCGGAGAGGCCGGCGTACGAATTGAGCAGCGAGATCACCGTGGGCATGTCGGCGCCGCCGATCGGGATGATCATCAGCATGCCGAAAAGCATCGGGAATCACCAGGAGCACATGGAAGAGCTCGGTCTGTTCGGGACGAAAGACCATGAACACGGCGACGCCGACGGAAACCGCCAGGAGGGAGAGATTGACAATATTCTGCCCTTTGTAGGTGATCGGCCGTTGGGGCAAGATTTCCTGCAGCTTGCCGGCGGCCATCAAGCTGCCCGTGAACGTGAGCGAGCCCAGGATGACCTCCGCCGAGAGCACCGCCATCATGAACGGCGGCACGTCGGGCGCTTGCAGGTAATATTCGGCCGTGCCGACCAGGGTCACGCACAGGGCGCCGAACGCGTGGGAGAGCGCGGTCCGCTGCGGCACGGCCGTCATCTGCACCTGGCCCAGCGCCGCCCCGATCATCGAGCCCAGCACAAGCGCGATCGCGATCCATTTGTAGTCGACGATCCCGTGGTGCAAGAGCGTGCCGACGATCGCCAGCAGCATCCCCAGTTCGCCCGCCCAAACCCCCCGCCGCGCCGTCGCCGGCGAGCTCATCCACTTCAGCGAAAGAACAAAAAGCGCCGTCGCGATCAGATACGCGACTTCGATCACATGTTCGTGGTCGATCATCGTGATTATTGTCTTCTTCGGGTCGCTGGCCTTGAACATCTTGAGCATCCGGTCGGTGATGATGAATCCGCCCACAACATTGCTGGTGGCCGCGACGATCGCGATGGTGCCGAACACGGTCGCCAGCGTGCTCTTGCCTTCGCCGGCCATGATGATCGCACCGACCACGGCGATCGCATCGAAGCGCGTTGGTCAGCGACATCAGTGGCGTGTGCAACAAGGGGCGAGACCCGCCGGATGACTTCAAAGCCGATAAATGCCGCCAGCATGAAAACGTACAAGGCTTGTGATTAGATCAAGGTGCATCAGTGGTCCTTTCGCGGGCTACGCCGGCAAGGCGGGGAGCGAGAAAAATTCGCGAACGCGCGCATTCACGACCTCGACCCCCTCGCGTCACTAAGGTTTCGCGGATGATTTCGTCGTCAAGTCCATTCGCAGCTTGGCCATCCTTGACGAGATGAAGCAAGAACGCGGTCACGTTCTTGGCATACATCTGGCTGGCGTGGTAGGGGACGGTACTGGCGAGGTTGAACCAGCCGACGATCGTGACGCCGTTCTTGGCGACGATCGAGCTCGCCGGCCTGGGTCAGCTCGCAATTGCCGCCGCGTTCGGCGGCCAGGTCGACGATCACGGAGCCCGGGCGCCATCTGCGCCACCATTTCTGCGGTGACGAGCACGGGCGATTTCTTGCCGGGAATCACCGCGGCCGTAATGACGACGTCGCTTTCGGCGACGACTTTACCCAGCAACTGCGCGCTGGCGCTCGTAGAATGTGTCGTCCTGCGCGCGGGCATAACCGCGGGCGTCCTGGGCGTCCTTGGCCTCGACGGCAAGCTCGACAAACCGGCCGCCCAGGCTCTCGACCTGTTCCTTCGAGGCCGGTCGGAGATCATACGCGGAGGCGACGGCCCCCAGCCGGCGGGCGGTGGCGATCGCCTGGAGGCCGGCGACGCCGGCCCCAATGACGAGCACGCGCGCGGGCGTGATCGTGCCCGCCGCGGTGGTCAGCATGGGGAAAATACGCGGGAGCTTGTCGGCCGCGATCACGACGGCCTTGTAACCGGCGATCGTCGCCATCGAGGTGAGTGCGTCCATGCTCTCGCGCGAGTGGTCCGCGGCATCAGCTCAACCGCGAACGACGTCACTCCCCTGGCCGCGATCTCCTCGGATCGTCTCGATCGATCCCAACGGTCGCAGGAAACCGACCAGCACTTGTTCGGGGCGCATGAGTGGAAGATCGTCCGCGCCGGTGCGGTCATTCGAGCCATGGCAGAGCACCTGGACGATGATATCCGCAGCCTGGAAAACGTCGGCGCGATGGGGTAGGATTAGCGCGCCTTTGGCCACATAATCGCCGTCAGGGAAGGCCGCCTCGTTGCCCGCTCCTGCTTCCACGACGACCTCGAAGCCCGCTTTCAGCAAACCGGGAATGACCGCCGGAACTAAAGCGACACGGCGCTCGCCCGGGTAGGTCTCTCGCGGTACTCCAATCTTCATGAGCGGTCCTCCGATAGGACGAGAGCATGGCTACACGCAGAGTCCACTGTGGGACAGCCGAGGACGGCTGTCCCACATCCGAGGCAATGCATCCACCAAAGTGCGCAAGAATAACGACACTGCTCGCCAAACACCACCCCACAGAGAGCGAGTATTCCATGGAATACCCCATCGATTATCTCGATCCACAATGCGTCGATATTCGTGACCATTCTCATTCCAGGTGGGTCACGATGGCCTGGAACTGAGGATTGCTCGAGATCGCCCCAAACGCCGTGTCCTTGCGCACCTTGACGCCGTCTGCGAAGCCCTCGGCGGCCGCCTCATGAAGCATGGAGAGGGCGTTTTTCGTGAATTGCGGCACGGCGTGGCGTCGAGTTGAAGCGCTGTCAGCTTGGTTGGCAGCCGACCGACGAGCCCCGTTTGGCGGCCATAGGCGGCGGCGATCTCGTAGAAGAGGTTGGCGTCGCCCCGCGCCGGAGCTAACGACCGACGGCGCCATTCAGAAGCCTGTTGGTCCTCGCCTCGGGCCGCCAGCAGATCTGCCAGCTTGCGCCTGATCATCACCAAAGCGATGCGTGCCTGGCGGTCCGTCGGCGTCTCGTGGCTGACCGCGTCGCAAAGCCGCTCTCCCTTCACGAGCGGTTTCAGGTCCGGAATCTCGCCATCGTCTTCCTGATATTCGATCCTATCCAAGCATCGCGAGGCATATACGATTCGGAGGTTCCCCACGAGCGGCTCGAACAGGCTGAGCTTGTCGGCGATTTCAAACGCCTCAGTGGCGACGGATCTTCTGGGCTCCGCGTATCGGACGGGGTCCGAGTCATAAACAACGCACAGATGTTGATCGGTCTGTGCCAGAAGCGATTGAATGCACGCCATTGTCCGGAGCACGTGTCGGTGATTGGCGGCCATTTGTTTGAGCGTCTCGCGAGCGCTCTCGAAGGTCTTGATCGCCTCGGCGGTCTTCTGGGCGGCGAGATAGCGTGTCGCGAGCTCCTCCTGGGCCATATGCAGGCGTTCGCCAAATTCGAATCGTTCCGGATAATCGGCGACGAGCGACTGGGAGATCGCGACGGCCTCCCGCCCGGCCGCGAGCACGATCGGGCTGGTTTTCACGGGCATAGATCCGGCAGAGATGAAGCTGGTTCATTGCCGCGAGGTAGCGGACGTCGGCAGCGCGCGACCCACCGCGCTAACCTTCTGATAGATCGATTCAACCTCTAGGAACGACTCGATCGCCGCGGTGAACTGTCCCTTGCCGCAACTGTAAAAGCCGATGTTGTAAGAATTCGTCGCGATCATCCCTAACAAGGCGATCCGCTCATCCTCGGGGCCGTCAATAGCGAGTTGTCGGCAGAGTTCGTTCGATTGCCGCGCAGCCATGAGGCACTCATCGGTCATGCCCAGGGATGAAAGCTTATGCAGGGCCCTGGCCAGTCTTCCGCGATATTTCTTGTTGGACGGCTCGCGCGCGACCAGTTCCTCGGCGAGGCTGACAGCCGTGCGCGCCGACGTGAACGCCGTCGCGGCCTGTCCCGAGTCGCGCTGGGCACGCGCGAGTACGATATAGGCATCGATGCGCTGCAGCTCGGACGCTGGGTCTCCCTCGAGTTCGCCCACGAGGGCTTGGGCTTCGTCAAAGCTGGCGGAACTCAGTGACTCGCGATCCGGACGTGGCTCTTGGCCGCGCGACTCATCGGAGCCACTTTCGAGGAGCTTACGGACTGCGTGGAGCGCGCGGTCGCGGGACTGTTCGGCGCGATCGCGTTCGATTTCGGCCCGGCGCGGTCGGCTCGTGCCTGAAGCCAAAGGCCCAGAAGTGCCGGCGTGCCCAAAAGGAAGGTCATCAGCGAAGCGGCGGCGGTCGCGGCCAACATCGGATTTCGGCGGCACCACCGCCAGAAGCGCCAGACGGACCGACCGGCCGCGCGGCGATCGGGCGGCCTTCGAGGAACCGGCGCAGGTCATCACCGAGTGCCCCGGCATCCGTATAGCGGGCTCGTGGGTCCTTTTCCAGGCATTTCAGTGCGATCGTCTCAAGTTCGCGCGGCACGTCCGGCCGCAGCCGGCGGGGCGGCACCGCTTCGGTGGAGGCGACCAGCTTCATGGTCCCGATCGCGGATGCCCCCAGAAATGGGGCACGGCCGGTCAGTGCGTGATAGAGGATCGCGCCGAGGGCGTAGATGTCGGCGGCTGGCCCCACCTCTCGCGAACGTCCCTCGGCCTGCTCGGGCGCCATGTAGCTGGGTGTGCCCAGCACTTCGCCCGAAAGCGTGCGTGCCGTGTCGTCGCCGACCAGCTTGGCCAGACCGAAATCGCCGATCTTGGGAGTGCCGTCGAGCGCCAGCAAAACATTGCTGGGCTTCAAGTCACGGTGGATGATGCCGGCGGTGTGAGCGGTGCTCACCGCCGCGATAGCTCCTCCACGAGCAGGGCGGCCTCTCGGCCGGTGAGCGGCCCCTTGGCGAGCCGCTGCGACAGGTTTCCCCCCTCGGCCAGCTCGAGCGAGAAATACGGGCGGCCGTTCTGCTCGCCGACGGCGTAAATCGGGATGATGTTCGGATGTCTCAGCCGCGCGATTACCTCAGCCTCGGCGATGAACCGTCGAAGTTGCACGGCGCGGTGACTATGGCATCGCTCACCGTTTTGATCGCCACGACACGCTTCAGCCGCCGGTCCAGGGCTTTGAACACGACCCCCATCGCACCTCGGCCTAGCTCTTCGAAGATGTCATAGCCGTCGATCGACCGCGACGGTGGCGACGGCTCGATGGCGCCGGCCGCCGGACTCGGGCCAATTGCGGTCGACGGCTGGACCGGGACTCTGCGTGGTCGCCCCGTCAAGCGGCCGCAAGGCCTCGTCCACCGCGAACTGGCGGATCAGCGCGTCGGCCCAGGCGGGGAACCGCCGGAGGTAGACTTCAGGGCGTGGCGACTCGCCTCGCACCCTCCGAAGCACGAACTCTTGATAGATCACATCGACGGCGGCCTCGGCGTCGGTCCGCAGCATGGGGTACAGCGTCAGCAGGTCTTCGGCCCAAGGGCCCTCTCCCCGGTTCCAAAGCGCCCGCCTGTCCGTCGAGGATCGCGTCGATGCCAGGCTGGCCGCCTGGCGGCACTGATTGTTCACCGTTCATTGAGCGGCGTCCCCTCGAGTTAAGACCAAGCCCGCCTCGGCCGTCAGGGGTCGAACACGTCGTGTAGCTCCGGATGATCGCGGACCCCGCTCGAGCGCCCGCGCCAGCTTCTTGCGCAGGCCCTCGGCCGTGCCCCCCACCGCAAGGGCGATCGCCGACCACGGTTGATCGTCGAGCCGGCGGACCAAAAGCTCAAGCTCATCCCCCGCGAACAGCTTGACGATCGTCTCGAGCACATCTCGGTCGTCGACCTCCTTTTCGGGGCCCGGCCCGGAATCGGCGCAATTCTCGGCGCATCCGACTCGAGAATTTCACGCAATGTGACGCTGAGCTGCCGCGCCTTGGTCGCGACTTTGAACCGGGCCATCGCCGAGAGCAGCTTCGCCAACTGCTCCGGCCGATTCAGCTCGAACCGCCCTTCCCGCAATCCCACGAACAGGCTCTTGAAGACCGATTGGCAGATATCCGCCGAGTCGAGTTCCGGACGCAGCCGGTCGCGGTCCGCGCGGCACGCATCTGGAACCGCACGAAACGCCGGATGAACGGCTCGAATTCATGCGCCAGCCGGGCCGCCGCATCCTCGTCGCCGGCGAGGGCCAGACGGATCAGCTCTGGGAAGTCACTGGATTCGGGCATCTGGCCGCCGAACATGATTGACCGTGTCGCTAGCAAGCAATCATTGTCGCCGCCGGTGAGCCTGAACGCAACATGTTTCTCAAAATCGACAATGCAGGAACCTCGCCTGAAAATTTTCGGACCGATTCTGTCCGTTCTCGACCCGACGGCACAGTATCCACAGTGCAGGCGTTCCTCGTAAGCACCAGGGGCCCAGTCGGTCGAGCCCGTGAGCTATTGTCGCTGCCGACCGGCCGCGTTGACACCGAGCGACTCAAGCCACGATTTTCACCAATTTTCGTCACGTCCACTCATGCGCACAATGGGGAGACCTCCATGTTCTCGAGAACCCGCCCCCTTGGCCTTCGTGAGTCGCGCCGTCAGCGTCTGCTGGTTGAAGACATGGAAGCACGCACCGCCCCGACCGCGAACATCTTCGCTAACGTCTCGACCGAGACCGCCTTGCGCACCGACATCGCCGCGGCGGACAGCAACAGCAACAGCTTTGCCGACAATGTCATCGAGCTGTCGGGCTCAATTACGCTCACCGACACGGCCGCCGGCCAATTGGAGATAGACAACTCCTCGAGCATCGCCAAGACGCTCACGATCGAAGGCCAGGGATCGTCGCCCTCGGACACCGTTATTTCGGGCTTTGATACGCCCACGTCGCACTGGAACAGCCGGATCTTCGAGATCGTCGGGACCGGCGCGGCGAGCATCACGGTGGTGTTCAGGGACCTGAGCATCACGGGAGGCCATGCGGATGACGGTGGCGTGCTGGGGGGCACCGCGGCCTTGGGGGGCGGGATCTTAATCGACGGCGGCCAGGTCACCCTGAGCAACGCAAGCGTCGTGGGGAACAACGCGTCAGGGGCAGCCGGCGAGGCGGGGATCGGCACCGACGGCAACGGTGGCGACGGCACAAGCGCGGAAGGGGGTGGTATCTACATCGCGACCGGCCAACTGAGCGTGATTGACTCGTACATAGCCGGCAACAACGCCAACGGTGGCGCCGGCGGTAAAGGCGGCACGGGCATGTCGGGGCTGATGGCACCTACTCGGGAACCGCGAATGGCGGCGGCGTCAATGGTGGCAACGGCGGCAACGGGGGCAACGGCGGAATGGGTGCCGGTGGCGGCATCTATCAGGCCGGCGGCAGCGTGAACATGACCGATTTCAACGTCCTCTTCAACGTGGCGACTGGAGGCGCCGGCGGCAACGGCGGGCGCGGCGGCTTCGCCGGCAACGGCGGTGGGGGGCGTCCGGGAGGCAACGGCAACACCGGCCCGTTCGGTGCCGCGCCCGGCGAGGCCGGCGGCGCCGGCGGCAACGGCTCGGCGGGCGCTCCAGGTGGAATCGGCGGCAACGGCGGCAAAGGAGGCGATAGCGGCAACGGCGCAGGGGGAGGGATCTACATCGCGAGCGGTACGATGACGATGTCGAGCGGCTCTATTGAGCAGAACTTTGCCGGCAGCGCAAGGGCTGGTGCCGGCGGTATCGGCGGCTCGGGCGGCTCGGGCGGCCCGGGGGGCGCCGGGGGCAACGGCGGTGCCGGCGGCAACGGCGCCACGCTCTCCGGCGGCGTGGGGGGCAACGGCGGTGATGGCGGCGCCGCCGGCGCTGGAGGCAGCGGGGGTGACGCCGGCCCTGGTGGCACGGGTGGCGAGGCCGCCGGCGGAGGAATTTACAACGCGGCCGGCGCCGTTACCCTAGGCAGTGTCACGTTCCAATACAACTCCGTCGATGGCGGTGCCGGCGGTGTCGGCGCCGCTGGCGGCTTCGGCGGCTTCGGCGGGGGCGGCGGCAGAGGCGGCACGGGGGGCAAAGGCGGCGACGGCGTCACGGGCACTGGCGCGGGCGGGAGCGGCGGGCATGGAGGTAACGCGGGACCGGGTGCCAACGGCGGCAAGGGAGGCAATGGCAGCAACGGTGGCGATGGCGGAATGGCAGTCGGCGGGGCCATCTACGTTGGCGGAGGCACGCTGAGCTTAAACACTTCGACCCTTGCCGGCGATTCAGCCACGGGGGGCGCCGGGGGGGCGGCGGGCAGTGGCGGCTGGGGCGGGGCCGGCGGCCAATCCTCGGGCGGCGGCGCAGGCGGCCGGGGCGGCAGTGGGGGGCGCGGCCAGGACACCGCCGCCGGAGCGGCCGAGCAGCCCAATGGCCCCGGCGGCGACGGTGGCGCGGGCGGGAACGCGGACTTCGGAGGCGCGGGGGCCGTCGCGGGCGCTGGGGGGGCCGGCGGCACCGGCGGGCTCGCGGCCGGCGGCGGCATCGCGGTCACCGCCGGCACCGTCACGCTCGAGCTCGACACCATCACAGCCGAATCGGCCAAAGGAGGAGCAGGAGGAGCCGGCGCGGCTGGAGGTCCTGGCGGCGCGGCTTTCTTTGGCTTATCGGGCTCCGTCGGCCTGGGCGGACGCGGCGGCAGCGGTGGTCTCGGACTCGGCATCGGCAGCGCGAATTCCGGCGGCGTCTTGGGCAATGGGGGCAACGGCGGCGCCGGCGGCAGGGGCGGCAACGGCGCCGTGCCCGGCTCTCCCGGATCGCCACCCGTGGCCGGCACCGCGGGCGTCGCCGGCACGGCCGGAACCGCCGGTCCCGCCGGCGTGACCAGTCAGCCCGAAATTTTTGGCAGCCCGACCCAGGTGACAGCACAAATCGTCTTCACGACCCCGACGCCGATCTCAATCGATTGGGGGACGCCATTCACAGTGACGGCAGCCGTTGAGAACAGCCCGGGCGTCATCGACTCATCATTCAACGGCAGCGTCACCCTCGTCTTCCTCAGTCCCGGCGAAGGCCAGTACCTCGGCGGCAATCTCACCGTGACCGCGCAAAACGGTTTGACCACATTCTCCCCTCTGACGTTGGACGTCGACAACACGGCCGGCGACTACATGATCGCCGCAACCAGCGGCTCGGTGTCCTCGTCGCCCGCGACGGTCGAAGTCGCCGTTAGTCCGACACCGACACCGACGCCTACTCCCACACCCACGCCGACGCCGACGCCGACTCCTACACCCACTCCCACGCCGACGCCGACGCCAACACCGACGCCTACTCCTACGCCAACGCCGACCCCCACGCCGACGCCAACACCGACGCCAACGCCGATCCCCACGCCGACGCCAACACCGACGCCTACTCCTACGCCAACGCCTACTCCCACGCCGACGCCGACACCGACACCGACTCCCACGCCTACACCGACGCCTACTCCTACGCCAACGCCTACTCCTACACCGACTCCCACGCCGACGCCTACTCCTACGCCAACGCCGACACCGACGCCGACTCCCACGCCGACGCCGACGCCAACACCGACGCCTACTCCTACACCGACTCCCACGCCTATACCGACGCCTACTCCGACGCCAACGCCTACTCCTACACCGACTCCCACGCCAACACCGACGCCAACGCCTACTCCTACGCCGACTCCCACGCCAACACAGACGCCAACACAGACGCCAACGCCTACTCCGACTCGCACGCCGACGCCTACTCCGACGCCTAGTCCGACGCCGACACCAACCGCGCCGAGTGTCGCAGGCGCCCAGTTGCTCGACGTGACCGTGACGACGGGTCACGGCAAGCATCAGAAGAGGAACACAAAGTTCGCCGGCTTCAACTTGGTGTTCAATGAGGCGCTCAACGCGGCGAACGCTCTGAATTCCGGCAATTACCAGGTGGTCCAGTCCACCAAGAAAGGCAAGAAGACGGTTAACAAGCCGGTCAGCTTTACGGTCTCCTACGGCGCTTCCAATGACACCGTCAGCCTGACCTTGGCCGGCAAGCCGACATTCACCAGCGGCGGCCAACTGATCCTCACGGCGTCGGGGATCACCGACCCATCGGGAGACACTCTGACCGGCAATACGGTCTTCACCATCCTGCCCAAGGCCAAGGGAATCTCGGGCTGATCAAACTGGATGGCCAAAAGCAACAATGAGCCGCGACAGGGCTATACTTCCCGCGGTGTGATCCGCGACATCGCCAACGGGAGGGCGAGGCTCCGTCCGAGCCGGCATTGGCACTCGGCTCGCACGGAGGCTCGCCCTCCCTGAATGTCTCAAATCAGCACGCGCGGGGTATAAGAACATCGATGACCGCAATGGAAGGA
>CAWHKI010000134.1:0-6163 GCA_963829765.1 uncultured Isosphaeraceae bacterium
ATACGCGTGCTCCTGATCGGACGACCGATCGAAGGGCGATACGACCAGGTCTCGGGCTGCGACGACAGGGTCTCGGCGGTGACCACGTGGGTCTCGGCCGGTCCATAATGGTTATGCAGGCGGCACTGGGGGTGACACTCGAAGAAAGTTTCGAACGGTGGGAGTGATCGTCAAAGCCTCTCCGGCTTGATAAACATTTGTCAGGGCGGGAAGATCCACCGCCGACTCCAGCCGGCCTTGGCGACATGTTCAAGCACGATGTTCGGAACAAATAGATCGGTGATTCCCCGCTCGTGTAGAACTGCCACAAATCTCTCCGGCTGGAGCCGCGTCTCGGCGTCCACGATGGCCAGGGCGCTGCCGGCGAGCAGCGCGTGTAAGATCTCCTGGAGCGAAACATCAAAACCCAGCGACGTGAACTGAGCGACGACCCGCGGACCCCTCGAGGTCATGCCAGGCCATCAGGTTGAGAAGCGTATCCTGGGTCAGGACTACCCCCTTGGGACTACCGGTCGAGCCGGAGGTATAGATAACGTAGGCGGGGTGTCGACCGTCAAGTGGGTGAGTTCGGTCCGCGTCGGTCGGGTCATGGTCCGGCTGACGGTCGAGCCATTGGTGCACAGTCGCGTCATCTAACGCAAGGCTCTCAACGGTTTGCGGCAGCCGCTTCCGCGACGTGGTTGTAGCGATGACCAGGGCCGGCGCGGAATTGGCCAACATTCGGGTCAGTCTGGCATCGGGAAGTTCGGGATCAAACGGCAGGTACACTGCGCCGGCCTTGAGTATGGCAAGCAGGGCCGTCACCAGGTCGAAGGAACGGTCGAGGCAAACACCCACGAGCGACTCAGGCCCAACACCTAACCCGATCAGGTGGTGCGCCAACCGGTTGGCCCGTGCGTTCAATTCGCCGTAATCGAGCGACTGCGTGCCGAAGATCAAAGCCACCGCATCGGGGTCGCGCGCCACCTGCGCCTCGAAGAGGTCGGGGAGTGTCGTCGCGGGCACTGGCCACGCCGTGTCGTCACACGCCCCTAGCATCTTCCGCAAAACTCTCGTCTCCATCCGCATCGGCACCCACTAGCAAGAACCAAGACGTTATCGAAGATCAAACGATGATCGGTTCGCCGCAGCACAAATCACGTCAAACCGCGGCACGCGGTTTGACCGGTACTTCTGGATTGCGAATGTCTTGCGGAACAACTCCAAATCGACGCCGTCGTCCCTGCCGCATCAGATCGGGGAACCTTCCGGGCGTGGCGACGGCCACGGAGCATTCGCTTTCCAACTGCGCGGGCAACGCCATTTTTTTTAACGCGTTTGACACAGCAACGTTCAAGCCAAGCACGCATCGTTACAGGTCTCTCCGATGGATTACTTGGTCTCAACTTGGGTCGGTATTGAGGCTCAATCCGTCTCGTCTCTGAAGCCGCGTCGATCTCATAGTCGAGATGATCGTAGCTTAAGCATAATCCGTCTGTGTAGTGCCGTTGCTCGCGCCTTCGGGAGTGTTGATTCTGTGCAACATCAGCCCCGAGCATGAAAACGCCTGTCGTCGCATCGAAATCGGGGGCTTTAGTTTGGCATAGGTTTCCGGTCACGTGAATGATCTTCAGTTCCGGACGGGCGGTTGGTGGCTGGTGAAAGATTGTCCAGGCGGCGCTACGGCTTTCGTCGCGTTTTCGATCCGCCGACGGCATCATCGTCGCGGGCATCGCGGCCCCCTCGCCCCATCCCTCTCCCCGTCGAGGCGAGGGCGATGACTGGGCTGTGCCCGAAAGCTGTATTCTTTGCGTGCTCGTTGACACGCCCCGCCGAAAACGACCTGGGACGGCCGCGTTTAAAAGAAGACCTGAAACCGCATCCAGTATTGATCGCTGGACGTATGAAAATGTCCTGGTGCAAACAAAACTTCGTTGCCGAAGCCCGCGTGTTGCCAGCCGAGGTAGACCTTGATGTACTCGGTCCAGTACCAGTTCACTCCGGCATCGACCGTGTAAAGCTGGTTGGTCCAAAGGCTCGGGTCGGCAAGTCCCGCTGAGAAAACCTGGCGGCCGATATCAAGGTAATTATATCGCCCGGCCAGCTCGATTGCACCGAGCCCCCGCTTGCCAGGACGCACGTCGAAGTTATGTAGTGGCTTGAGAACGCCACGGCTGCTGACGGTCTCGCCGGTGAGAAAATAACCCGCCATCACGATAGAAGCTCTCGACCGGCACACGCGTTTTGTACGACGAGTTCACCAGCGCGTAACTGTCGAAACCACTTTGCCACTCGCCGATCAGCGAGAGATGACGGTAGTAGTAGGCGAGATGCAACGACCAGAAGGCACGAAGTCCAGACTCGTCCACGTTCTTGTTAAGCGCAAAAACTCGGGTCCAATCGCCAGGTTGCCGGTGGTGGCGACATTGGTCCGGAAGACCTGGGGCACCGGTGTGCCTTGCTCGAGGCCGGTGTCCGTCGAGCCGCCGATGCTGAAATTCTCCAACCAGTGATCGGTCCACGTGGCGAAGGGACGGAAATTGATCAGTCCCGCGAAGTCCTTGAAGTCATTGGTGTCGACATAGCCGTTGCGCGTGCCGTTGACGATCGCCGCGGCGTAATCGAACCGATTGTCGGCCAACTGGCCCCAGGCCATCAGACCGATGTCGCGATTCAGGCCGAAGTTATTGAAAAAGAGCGAACGTTCCGGCGTGACGAAACCGTTGATCGGCAAATCGTAAAACTCGTAGGTGAACGGGGTCTTGTACCGGCCGATCTTGAATTGAAGCCGCTTGTCGAAATTGATGTTCATGAACACGTCAAGTAAATTCAAATTATCGATACCTTCGGCGATCGCGACATAATACTCGAAAGGCTTGGTGAGGCGACCGCTGAAGATGATCCACTGCGCGGGATGAGAAATGTGCTCGTCACCGGCGCTTGCTGTCCCTGCGTGTAGAATCGACCGTCGACCTGGGTGAGGTTGTGGATCTGAAGCTGAAACTCTTCGTCCTTGGATTGAAGCTGGAACCCGGGCCCAAAAATCCCATAACTGGGGAAGCTTTCGGAGACACCCGGCATGTTGAACCGTGTCGTTCGGCGCGATTCCAGCGGCCCGCGGGCCGCCGCCGATCCTCCCTCGGCCGAGCTGGCGTCCTGCGGACCAGTAGCGCCGCGGAGGGTGGTTTCCGATTCGGGCAGCAGGTCTGCCGCGCTTAATCCTTCGACCGACGGCGGGGGCACTCGCGGCATCCCGCTCGCCCCGTTCCCAGAAAGTTGCTCGACCCGGTTCGAGAGCTCGCGCACCCATCACCTTGAGCTCACGCACTTCGCCTTCGAGCTGTGTCTCGCGCGAAGGGCCCGGCACGAGCGCCTCGGGCAGGGCATTTCCCGCTGGTACGGCGCCGGGTTCGCTCGCCGCGGGCACAGGCCCCCTGAGCGCGTGACTGTGGGAAGAACAGTCCGCTTACCGTTCCCATCACCAAAAGCGCGCTCAATCGCCAGGTTAACGACAACCTTGCACATCGCTCTTTATCAGTGGTATTTACCACTGCACGTATCCTTCAAACTTATTATTGATATAGATCGCGCTCGGGGGAATGACCGTGTTGGCCGGGAACGTCGAGTTCATGAGATAGGCGCCCTGGCCCACGGTCGAGTCTGACCCGAGCGAGGATTGAACGACGACCGCGCCCGCACCGATCTTCACGTTGTCGCCTAGTTTCGAGTCGACGCCTGGCCCGCTCAAAATGACCGAGCCATCTCCGGCGCGGAATGCTTGTCCGATGCTGATTTGGCCCCCCAGCGGCGAGTTGATGGTCACGCGAAATCCGGTGTGGGCGATCGAGCCGATCGCAATCGGCTGTCCTTGATCGGCACGAATAGAGTTGGCGCGCCCCATTCGGGCGGCCGCCAGCGAGGCGGGCATATCGATCTGAACTCCACCGGTAATTCGCGCCGGGAAGTTGCTCAAGACTGAGGCAACCAATCCTTGACGGGGCGAAAGAAACTCGGGCGCGCTCTTGGCCGGCTCGAACGAAGCGGACGTCGGGCCCGGCTGTTGACTGGCCCCGAGGATCGCTGCGAGGTCGCCGCTGTAGATCCCCGACAACGCGGGATTCGCCCCCGGGCTCGCACCGGTTGCCGAATTCCCCTGGTAAAGCGTGGTATAACCGGCGGCCAGCGACTTGTTTTCCGACAGGGTTTTCGCGATCGTCGCCAGGCCCGACGCCGTGACGCGCACAACCATCCCTAACTTCGGGTTCGACGCCTCGGCGTCGGTCGTGACGTTCACGCCGGGAAGCACCTCATAACCAGTGGGGACAGTCACGCCCGGCCCGACGCGAGCCAGCGGAGAGACGATCGAGCCCGGCTCAATGGTGGCGCCGTCGATCAGGGCGTTGGCACCGATCGAGACCGGCTCGGTCGAGCCGGCATAGGAACCGATCGTGCTCGGCCCGATGATCTTGGCCCCGAAGCCGATCACGACCGAGTTGCCAATCAAGACCTCAGATGCATGACGCCCACGGCCGCCCGTGGCGGTGATCGACGCATTATCGAGCACGTCCGAGCCGTTGCCGATTTTGATCGCGCCTCCACTGCCGTCGAGTGTGGCATAGGGCCCGATGAAGTCTTGATAACCCAGGACTACCGAGTCGCCATGCTCGATCGATACTGTGGGATCGATATACGACGCGATCTTGGCCGGAGTGCCATAGGGCATGATCGGCCGATTGGGACTAACCGCCGGGTAGGCGATCGGGTTGACCGACAACGGCGAAATCAGGGCAGGCGCGTGCAAAAGCACGCGGTCGTCGAGCTGATCGACCAAGCAAGAAAATCCGCGGGCAGATCGCCCGGCTCGTGTCTTGCCGTTCATTTCGGCAAAGCGTCCCAATGGGGGCGAGGCAGAACGCCGCATCAACAAGCGTCAAACCGCACCGACACGGTGCGGCGCGGCACGGCCCTTCCCGACCTGGTTTTCCTCGTCCGATCCTTCGTGATCGAACCCGCTGGCCCCGCCTTGCCTTTCCGGCGTTGCCGCTTGCCTCTATTCATTCATCGGCTGCCTCGGGACGCGAGTTTTGGCATACATTTGCCGGAAAAGCGGAGAGCCCCATCTTTCCAGTTATCTGGGGGACCCGGGAAGTTCCGCCCCCGGCGATCGGTTCGGCGCTTCGAGACAGGCTGCCGAATTATGCAAACGACCGCGTGAATGAGCAATGTCAGTATTGCGCCAACCCGGATGGCTGCATGGACGCATCAAGCCATTCGCGTACACTCGCGCCAATGTCATGCTGGACGGTCTGACGATAAAGGGCGGCGACGCCGGCACGGGTAACGGCGCGGACATCGACAATGCCGGCACTATGTCCCGGCGCACGACGCGGTCGAAGTCGCGTTTTCGACTACTTTGACGTTCCCGACTGGCGGCGAGATCGCAGTGCTGAGCGGCGAGACGACCCTCGCGGGGGGGCACGCTGACCGGGAACGCCGGATTCACCATCGCCAAGGGCGGCAAGAGCATCGACCTCACCTGAGTTTTTTGTCGTTTCCCAGGCTCGTGCTGTGCTAGAATTAATTCGCTTTGCCGCGCTCTTGCGAAGGGTTGCGAGTTTTGTTCTAATGGGGTCATCCATGCGATCGTGAGAGCGTGCGTCCAAAGGATTCTATTGCGATGGGGCCGCCGATTTTGCGTCCTCATTGCTCGCGATCTTACCGTCGCGAAGGGTAACCGGGGGAATCGAAGAATGATGGCTAGCTGAAGCGTTGATGGCTCAATGTCTGCAACCGCGTGAATTGATGAGCGTAAGAATCCAAGGTCGTTGACGACAAAAAAGAGGCAACACTGTGCGTGCATCCAGCGATGAAAAGCGGTCCGGAAAACAAGAGCCACAGGCCGCGCGCCGGCCAAGTCGTGGCGCCAAAGAAGAAAGTCGCTCCCGCGCCGTCCGTTGTTGGAGCTGCTGGAACCGCGGGTGGTGCTGTCGCCGACCATTTATATGGTGAATTCGTCGTTACCAGGCACATCGGGCTCAGGCACGTCGGGCACGCTGCCTTACGTCATTTCCAAGGCTAACCTCAATACCAACGCGGATGGCAGCGAGATCGAATTCAGCCTTTCCACGCCGGCGACGATCACTCTGAACGCGACGCTGGAACTTTCCGAGACGGCAGGGCCAGA
>CAWHKI010000135.1:0-14935 GCA_963829765.1 uncultured Isosphaeraceae bacterium
GGCAGCTCGGCGGCCAGCGTGGGATGGGCCGCTCGTAGCTCGCCGGCCATTCGCCTCAGGGCGGCCGTCAAGCTCAGGCCCCCCTCCAGGCAGATCACCAGGACGTCGAGGGCGTCGGGGGAGCCCGGCGGAAGTTGGTCTGCCGCCTGGATTTCACCTGATCGAGCCAGAAACTCGGCCCGATCATCCCCGCGATGGCGCAGAGGCGCCGACGACCAGCCCCGTCTGCATCTTCACCAGGTGGAGCATGGCCGCGATCACGCCGAGCAGCGTCGGCGCGAACATCAAGGTCACTTTCGTGCCGAGGAACACGACCATGGCCTGCCGGCTGTAGAACCCGGCATGGATTAACCGCGTCTGAAGCTTGGTCCGCTCTTCCGCATCGCTGGGGATAAAAGGAGCCCCCACTCGGGGCAGGGCCGTCTGGGCCATCTTGGTGAGGGTCGGCGGCTCGGATACGGCCGGGCCGCCTTCGTCCTCGTTTGATAGACCCTTCAGCCGCGAATCGAGCCGGGTCTTGCGCGTGCCCACCACGAGGGAGATCAGGAGGACAAAGCTGCTGCCCATCAGAAAGACCGACAGGGTGACTAATTGACTCATGGGCATCGCCGGACTTCTCTCTTTCTGATGGCCCGCTCACAAACGCGGCACAGGCGGAGCGTCTAACCGGAGCCAGTCCCCGGGACGCTAGAAATCGAAGTTGACGATCTTGCGAATCCAGACCTCGCCGATCGATTCGCTGATCAGCGTTGCCCAGATGAGCTCGGTGTGTTCCAGGAGGATCCCGGCATAGTCGCGGTTCATGACCAGCATGAGCACAAACATCCCCGGGGGGAAGCGCGAGCAGAACCATCGCCTGGATCCGGCCTTCCGCCGTCAGGGCTTTGATCTTGCCGCGGAGCTTGTAGCGCTCGCGGACGATGCCGGCGAGCTTGTCGAGCAACTCGGCCAAGTTGCCGCCGGTCTGCTGTTGGACCAGAAGCGCGAGCACGAAGATCTTGAGCTCGATCAAGCCGGTGCGGCGTGCCAGCTCGCGGAGAGCGACCTCGGAAGGGAGGCCGAGGTTCTGCTGCTCGTAGCAATAGGCGAACTCGCTGGCAACCGGCGGTGCGAACTCGTCGGCGACCGCCTGGATGCCCTGGGCCATGGTCTGCCCCCGCGGATGACTCGCGACATCAGGTCGAAGCAGTCGGGGAGTTGCGAGCGGAGCTTCTCGAGGCGCTGGTTCCGCTTCATGTTGACGTAGGCCACCGGCGCGACTGCACCGATCACGGCCCCGACCACGGCGACCAAAATATTGTGGCGGAGCAGGCCGCCCAAGGCACCCAGAGTCAGCCCGCTGACCGCGGTGATCGTGAGCAGCCGGCCGGCCGTCAGCGCTAGCCCGGATTGCTCGACCATCGCCTCGAACCGTTGGCTCAGGCTCGGCCGCACCCCCACGTCGGCCGACACGTCGGGCGTCAGCGTCGCGGATATCCTTGAGCGACAGCGACTTCTTGGCTCGGGCTCGCAGCCGATGGCGGAACTCGTCGTCGACCCGGCTGCTCACCCGTGCCCGGTCGCGGAGGTACAGGTCCGAGACGATCGAATAGACTCCCGCGACGGCGGCGGCCGCGGCGACGAAGCTCAGGATGGGTAGGAGGAATGTGGGGTTCATGTGTCTGTTGTCGCTTGTCACTTGTCGGTGAATACGCCCCCGATTGTCCTCATTAACCACTGATGACCACTAGTCACTAGCACTGACTACCCGATCAGACATTGAGGATCCGCCGTTCGAACAGCTCGATCGGGAGCCGGTTACCCGAAATATCGAGCCGCTCCAGGATTTGCGGCCGGATGCCGGTGGCGGAAAAGTACCCCTGGGCCACCCGATTCCCATCGACCCCGGTTTGCTTGAAAATGAACAGATCTTGCATGCTGATGACGTCGCCTTCCATGCCGGTGATCTCTGAAATCTTGATCACGCGGCGGCCGCCACCGGAAAGGCGGGCAACCTGGACGATGATCTGGACCGCCGAGCTGATCTGGCGGCGGATAATCCAGATCGGCAGGTCGAATCCGGCCATGCCGATCATCATCTCGAGGCGGCTGATGGCGTCGCGCGTATCGTTGGCGTGGATGGTCGTCATGCTGCCGTCATGGCCGGTGTTCATGGCCTGGAGCATGTCGAGGGCCTCGGGCCCGCGGCACTCGCCGACGATGATCCGATCGGGCCGCATCCGCAGCGAGTTGCGGACCAGGTCGCGGGTGGTCACCTCACCCTCACCCTCGATGTTGGGCGGCCGGGTTTCCATTCGAACCACGTGCGGCTGCTGGAGCCGCAGTTCGGCCGCGTCTTCGATCGTCGCCACCCGCTCGTCCGCGGGGATGGATGCCGACAGGGCGTTGAGCAAGGTCGTCTTGCCGCTACCGGTCCCCCCGAGATGATGATGTTAACCCGGGCCGTGATGCACGCCTTCAGAAACGTCATCATGTCTTGCGTGAACGCTTTGTTGGCCATCAGGTCAGTGATTTGCAGCGGCCTGGCCCCGAACCGGCGGATCGACAGCAGGGCGCCGTCTAAGGCCAAGGGCGCGATGATTGCATTGACGCGGCTGCCGTCGACGAGCCGGGCGTCGACCATCGGACTGCTCTCGTCGACCCGCCGCCCGACCCGCCCGGCGATCCGCTGGATGATCTGGACCAAGTGCCGGTTGTCGTGAAACGCCACATCGACCCGCTCGAGCCGGCCCTTGCGCTCGACGTAGGCCGTCTTGGGGCCGTTAATCATGATGTCGGTGATGGTCGGGTCGCGCATCAGGGGCTCGAGCGGGCCTAAGCCAAACGTCTCATCAAGCACCTCGTTGACCAGCCGCTCCCGCTCGTTCAGGTTGAGCAGGTCGGCGCTGTGGCGGCACAACTCTTCCGCCACCCGGCGGACCTCGACGCGCAGCTCGTCTTCGTTCATCGCGCCGATCGCCGCCAGGTCCATCCCGGTGATCAACTGCTCGTGCAGTTGCTTCTTGAACCGAAGGAACCGCTCTTGGACCATCGGCGCCGCCCCGTCCGCGGAGGCCGGATTCGTTGGCAAACGGCTCATTGTGGGTTGCTATCCATTGTTGGTTGCCATTGTTCGTTGTCAGTCGCCCGTTGCCCGAATGACCTCTTTTTGTCTGCGTCATCGGGGATTGGGAATACTCCCGCGGCCATTGCCCGCCCGCCCCTTCGCCCCCGTAGCGGGATCTTTGTGGTGCCCATTGACGCTGATGGCCAGCTTCGTGACGCTCTTGGCGACGCTGGTCGAGGGGCTCTCGATCACGACCGGCACGCCGTTGTTGTTGGCCCGGTTGACCGACCTGGGGTCGTCGGGCACGTAATGGAAGATCTTCAGCCCCAAGGCCTCTTCGGCTTTGGCGTATGGCACCTCCTTGGGCTGGCCGTAACGATTGACGACCAGCCGCAGGCGGTCGCGTTCGGTGCCCAGGCGCTCCAGGTGTTGCATGGTCCGGCGGGCGTTGCGCAGCGAGGCGAAGTCGAGCCGGAATACCAAGAGGATAATGTCGGCCTGGAGCAGCGCGTCTACCTGCTCGGGGCGGAAGTTGTGGTCGAGGTCGATCAGCACGTAGGGAAAGACGGTGCGAGCCAGGTTCAAGATCTTGCGGATCCCCTCGGGCGTAATGTGCTCCAGGTCGCGGAGATCGGCGGGTGGGGCCAGGAGATGGACCCCGCTGGCATGATGGGCAAGCGACCGCTCGAATAGCACCCGGTCCATGCGGTTGACGTTGTGGCACAAGTCGGCGAGGGAATGGGTCGGCTTGAGGTCGAGCAGGGCAGCTAGATCTCCCGTCTCGAGCTTGAGGTCCATAAGCAGGGCCGACTTGTGGGCCTTGGCCAGGACGGTGGCCACGTTGACTGCCAGTGTGCTCGAGCCGCTGCCGCCGCTGGGAGCGAGCACGGCGATTACCCTCCCGGCCTCCTCCCGATTCGGCTGGAGGGTCCGCCACCGTGCCAGGGCGTCTACAAACTCGGCGTCGAGATCGTTCTGATCGAGGTAATCGTCGACGGCACCTCGCAGGGCCCGCAGCACGAGCTTGGCATTGGCGGCCGGGCCGACGGCCAGCACACGGGCCACATCTTGCCGCGGCAGCCGTTCAAGGAGCTCGAGCGCTCGCACCGCCCCCGCCGGGTCGGCCGGCAGCACGACCACGAAGAGGTCAACCGGCAACCGGCCCAGGCGCTCGAGCGCCTGGTCGAGGTTGACGACATCCGAGGCCGGGCAGTCCAGCCCCTCCCTGAGAAGGATCTTGCGCACCTCCGCCGCCGAGCGCTTCATCATCGGTGGCCAGCAACGCGTTCATGGTCGCTTTCCTGCATCGGGTGAGCGTTTCTCCCTGGACATTCGGCCGGCAGCCCCGCTCGAGGTGTCGCAATTGGGGTGAGTTGCACCAGTCCCTCGCTGCTCCCGCGGATGGTACGGATCGACTTCTTCGGAGCGACATCGGGCCGGACGGGGGGCGTGGCTGCCCGTCCCTTGGCCAGGGCCTCGCCCAGGGCCGCCAGCACGTCTTTGGCACGCTCGTCCCAGGGCCTCTCCTGGTGGAACTGGAGGTCGTGCATGGTCGCCGGCCGGCTGGCCCCAGCCGCGTGGTCCTTGGGGTGGCGGAGCGCCAGGTGCAGTGTCCCTTTGTTCTGGCCCAGCTCTAGCATGTTCGCCTGGTGGGGCGGGACCAGCAGGGTCACCGAGCGCATCTCCTTGGCGTCGACCTTGTTCTCGGCCGGCGCATTCATCTTCTGGTCCACGGCCAGGATCTCGACGTCCTGGAGCAGCGTGGTGGTGCTGCCGCCGCCGGTCTGATCGGTGGCACCCACGTTCGCGATCGTCAGCAGAACGTCGACCTTGTTGCCGGGGAGGATAAACCCGGCCACGCCCGACGCCAGGGTGGTGGTGATCGTGAAGGCTCGCATCCCCTCGGGGATCAAGGCGGCCAGGCCGCGCCCGGCGCCCTTGGGGGCGAGCTTGTTGTCGAGAATCGTGTCGTCCTTCATCAGCGGAATGAAGACGGCCCGGTCGACCGCGTCTTCCACCTTGGTGATCGCCCCGGGGGGGACGAGGTCTTTGGGGAAGTCCCGCGTCTTGATCTGGTCGCTCGTGATACTCCCCCGCGCGGGATCTCAACGGCGGCCACCACCACCGGAACCACGTCGGGCTTGATAGGCGGGGGATTCTGGATGAAAGAACTGACACCAATGGCGGCGGATCCGCCAAAAACCAGCGACAGCACCGTGATCAGGATGGATCGAGGGCTCACAACTCGGCTCCCTAAAAAATAAGACTCTCACCCGGAAAAGACTCGCGGTCAATGCGCCAGGCCGGTTCGGAACCAGAACAACGTGGCGATAATACCGATCGCCACCATGGCGCCGAACGGGATGACACGGCTGCGACGGTCGGACCGCCGCACCTCGCTTTCGATCCGGTCTTCAGACCCGAGGTAGCGGCCCACAGTCGAGAGCCGCAGCCAGAAGATGTGCAGGTTGACAACCGTCTCACCCACCCGGCCAGTCCAGGCGACCAGCCCGATCGCGTAAACGCCCGCGGCCAGTGAGCTGGCGATGAAGACGTAGAAGGTGAGCGGCATCCCGAGCCACGCGCCGATGGCCGCCATGAGCTTGACGTCGCCGGCCCCCATGCCGCCGACGATGTAAAGCGCGATCAGGGCCGCGAACCCGAACAGGATGCCCAGCAAACTCCCGGTGAGATCGGAGTAGAACGCGTGGTAAATCAGTCCCGACACCAGCAACGGCAGGGTCAGGGCGTTGTAAACCTTGAACTTCCAGACATCCGTGATGGCCGCGATCATGGCGGCGGTCAGAGCGATGCTTACGGGGAGAGTCGAAGTACCAGCCACCTCTAAGACTCCTTGAAGGAAAGCCTCTCCCGGTGTCGTTCCCGGGCATTCGCGGGGCTTTAGGTAAACGCGCCACATCCACGAAACGATGGAACAAAATCCAATAAGATCAAAGAAAAGAGCCGGCTGAATTCTTACCTCTAAGCCAAGAACCCCTCCGGCCTCTACTTGTTCGACCCTCCCGCAGTGCCCGACGCCCCGGCGACGATCGTCGATCACCTAGATGCTGTTGGCTGACGCGCTAAAGAGACTGCTGACCTTAGTCCCAAAGACGCTTAACGCGGCGAAGCACACGATCGTTATCAGGGCGACTAATAACGCGTATTCGGCGATCGAGGCACCCGCCTCGTCCCGGAGGAACCTCTTGGCAGCACTGCTGAGCCAAGTCATGAGTATTACCCCGGGGTACGAGGCGGTCGAACCTGTCTCTAACAGCACAACGCGCCGCTCGGGACCGGATTCGCTGATCGATCATTCAAAGGAAATCCATTAGATCTCAATCGAACTCCCAATGCAATAACCGGCACCCCTGGCGACTCTCGCCATCGCGAGCTTAAACTGAGTTGGACACTCCGGTGAACATAGACGAAATCTGGGTGCCCAAGAGCGTAATGGCGGCCAGGCAGACGACGGCGATGAGCGCGAGCAAGAGGCCGTATTCCGCCAGCGTGGCGCCTTCCTCATCGCGGATGAACTTGAGTAGCATCGTCATGGTAAGTAGTCGTTTCCTGTTCGGGGAATGGCGTACCCTGGTGTCAAGAACCCTCTCAGCGGAGCGGTATCGCCGTGCGTCTCCGTGAGAGGGAAAAGAAAGCTTGATTTGATACCAGGCACCGCCGAAAGCTCGTTCAGCGAGCGAGGGAAACTAGCCAGGTTTTGTGCAGGACCAGTCCCCTCGATTTTGCGTGCCGGGTTAATCGAGTACCCCACTCACTCACACCGAGGCGGAGACTGCGGTGAACATGGTGGAGATCTTGGTGCCCAGGGTGGTGATCGCGGCCAGGCAGACGACGGCGATCAGCGCGAGCAACAGGCCGTACTCGGCCAGCGTGGCGCACTTCTTCATCACGGACGAACTTGGTGGTGGCGGCGGTGAGAAGCTTGGTCATGTTCATAGCTCCAATGCAAAGGTTTTGAAGAAAAAATGCGGCTCGCGAATGCTAAACAGTCTCAGTCGACCCCGACCCAGACCTATTCGTCAGATTCCGTTGCCGCAGGTCTTAAAGAGGACTATTGCAGCAACGATGCCGAAGTCGCTCCGAAATGGTCCGGAAATCTGAAAACAAAATGGTAAGGGCTCGAACGATTCCCTATCTCTTTGCGAACTATGGGGTTATTCAATGTTGCTCGAAATAAACGTTTCGGACCGCCCCACCAAACGGGAGCTGAAATCAGATGGCCGCAATCGCCGGGTGTAAACTTTTGGTGGCGCCCCGGTGTAACCTCGTCAGGACCGCGCTCGGGTTCGTGGACACTGGTTTGTCAGTTGTCAGTTCTCGCTTCGCGTGCTCACCAGGCCGGCCTGTGAAGTCCAGGCACTAACGGATGCGGGATGGCCAGCCCAACTTCGGCGAACGAACATCTGGCAACAGACAACGGACACGGACGCCGGTGAGTTCGGTATCCTATGATTTGAGCAGCCTAGATTCTCTGAACTGAGCACCGACAACTGACAACCGACAACTGACCAGCCCCCGGAGATGATCCGTGCTTTTGCTTTTCGCCTCCACGTTGTTCTTGAGCGCCGCCCTGCTCTTCAGTGTCCAGCCGATGGTCGCCAAGATGACCCTGCCGCTCGTCGGCGGCTCACCGGCGGTCTGGGGCACGTGCATGGTGTTTTTCCAGGTGGCCTTGCTGGGCGGATACGCCTATGCGCACGCGACGACGTTGTGGCTGGGTGTGAGGCGCCAGGCGATCCTGCACGCCGGGCTGATCCTGCTGCCCCTGTTCGTTTTGCCGATCGGCATCACCCTGGACGCGGCCCGGTCTCTGCCGCCGGCGGATGATCCCAGCAGGTGGCTGCTCGGGCTCCTGCTCGCGACGGTCGGCCTGCCATTCTTCGTGGTCTCGACGTCCGCGCCCCTTTGCAGAGGTGGTTCGCGAGCACCGGGCATCCCGCCGCGGCGGACCCCTACTTCCTCTATGGCGCGAGCAATCTCGGCAGTCTGCTGGCCCTGCTGGCCTACCCGCTGGTGCTGGAGCCGAATCTGCGGCTGGCCCAGCAAAGCGGGGCCTGGGCCGCGGGGTATGGACTGCTCATCGCCCTGACGCTGGCCTGCGCGACGGCTGTCTGGAGGAGTCCGGCGGCAGCCCACCCGGTCTCCAACGCTTCCGAGGCGACCAGGGGTCAGCATCCTTTGCACCTTGGCCAGTGGCTGCGCTGGATGGCGCTGGCGTTCGTTCCGTCGAGCTTGATGCTGGGCGTCACGATGTACTTGACCACCGATATCGCGGCCATCCCCCTGCTCTGGGTCATCCCACTGGCGCTTTATCTGGTCACGTTCATCTTGACCTTCGCGCGGCGGCCCATGCTTCCCCACTCGTGGATGGTCCGAGCCTTGCCGATGGCTGTCGTCGTGCTGACCCTGGCCATGAGCATCTCGTCCGTGACGCAGCCGATCTTTATCCCCGTACACCTCGTGACCTTTTTCCTGGCCGCGATGGTCTGCCACGGAGAGTTGGTCAAGCATCGCCCCTCCCGTGAGCACCTGACGGCTTTCTATCTGGCGATGTCTTGCGGCGGTGCCCTGGGCGGGTTTTTCAATGCGCTCGTCGCCCCCGTGATCTTTGACAGGGTGGCGGAGTATCCTCTGGCCCTCGCCCTGGCCTGCCTCGCCCTGCCCAAGCCGGGGTCCGATTTCCGCGAGCGCTGGGGCCGCGCTCTGGACGCGGCCCTGCCGGCGACCTTCGGCGCGCTGGCGTGGGGACTGAGCACGATCCTGCAATCTCGGTCCGAATCACATCAGGACGACCTCGGCGTCAAGCTCGTTTTCGGCTTCGCTGCGCTGGTCTGCTATACGTTCAAGGAGCGGCCGGTGCGGTTCGCCCTGGGGATCGGCGCGGTCTTGCTGGCCGGCGGGACGTACACCAGCAACTTTGGGAAAGTGCTGTACCAGCATCGGGATTATTTCGGCGTTTTGCGGGTGACGCTCGCCGTCTCCGGAGACTACCACCGCCTGATTCATGGTCACACCTTGCACGGCCAGCAGTCCCTCGACCCGGCGCGGCGACACGAGCCGCTGACCTATTACAATCACTCCGGGCCGATCGGACAGGTCTTCGATGAGTCTCGCACGCGGCTGGCGGGGGCGAATATCGCCGTCATCGGCCTGGGGGCCGGGACGTTGGCATGCTACGCCGAGCCCGGCCAGCGCTGGACATTCTATGAGATCGACCCGGCCGTCGAGCGTGTCGCTCGCCGACCGGATTACTTCACGTTCCTCGAGGATTGCCGCGCCAGTTCGCTCGAGGTCATCCTGGGCGACGCCCGGTTGCGGCTCCGCGACGCGCCCGAGCACGGCTACGCACTGATCGTCCTGGATGCATTCAGCTCCGATGCCATCCCGAGTCACTTGCTCACGCGCGAGGCGCGAGAGCTCTATCAGAGGAAGCTTGCGACGGGCGGGATGATCGCCTTCCATATCAGCAACAGCTTTCTTGACCTTGCGCCCGTCGCGGCGCTGCTGCGCGCGATGCCCGAATGACGTGTCTGGTCCGCCGTGACCTCGATATTTCGCCAGACGATCTCCGGCGCGGTAAAGATCCCTCGATCTGGGCCGTGTTGGCCGCCCGCGACGAGGATCTCGGACGACTCGTGAACGACTCGAGATGGCAACGACCGCGGATTCGCCCTGGTGTTGCCGCCTGGTCGGATGGTTTTTCGAATATTGTAGAGGATCTGATCGTGCCTCACCAGGGCGGGACCGGTGCAAGATGAAATGGACTTGGGTTCCGCTTTATTGCGAGCCGAGGCTGCTGGTCCCCATCGAGCTACGATCGGTAGGGCACATCCATCGCCTTCCGCAGGAAGAGGAGGTGGGTGGTCGAAATCAAGACGTACGTCAGGTCGTAGGTCAGCAGATTGGGGGGCGCCGGGAGGGTGAACAAGACCCCGGCCGATGCCTCGACGAGCCCCCTTTCCTGGAGTCGCGATTGGAAGATTCGATAGAGCAGGCTCCCTGCATATTCGGTCACGGGTAACTGGGCAAGCATGGCCCAGCGACTGAACTCTCCTCCGAACAGATCGGTGAGTATTCCGGCAACTGCATGCTGATGGTCGGGTGTGCTCTGATAGATGCGAGAAAACTAAATTGAACTGCTCGCATATTTAATATGTTTCAAATAGTCTCTGATCCACAGCATTCGTCCTGCGCCGGAAGAGCGTGGCCGTGTCCGTTCGTGTCACGACCGCCCAGTCCGATGCCCGTTCGAAATAACGGTCGAAGGCCGACGGATAATGTACGAGCGCATATTGAAAACGGTATCTATTGTCCCAAGACTCGATTTGCCCGCGATCCCGCCGCATGGCTTCCCAGAACTGCGCCAGCCAAGCATCGCCATAGAGCTCGCAACGATCGTCGATAAAGACCTTGAGCCCGGGCGTGTAGTAGATCAAGAACCCTCCGAACAGGAAGTCGTTGAAGATCCGGGCGCCTTCGGGATGGTCGCGCTCGGCTTGCCGCAGCTCGGGCAGCAGCTCGACCGGCCAGTGCTGGGGATCAAGCTGTACCCAGCCGCGACCCAGGATCGGCGCGCGGACGCCGGCCCCGTGGATCCCGGCGGTCAGCAGGATGAACCCAAGGGGGAGTACGGCAGGGCCCCAGCCCAGTGATCGTTCCGGCGAACGATCGACGGACTGGAAGCGGAACAGGTCGCGGCCCGGGCGCGCCAACCAGACGGCCAAACGCGTGTGCGGCAGCATCTCGGCCAGGGCCAGGGCCGCGGCGACGCTAAACAAGGGAGCGTGCCGTACCCGTCCTACGGTCTGGCAGAGCCAGAAAAGCGGGAGCAGCCAGGTGACGCGCGGCCTCCAGGGCCTGGGCATCGCCAGGGTTCCCAGATAAACCAGTCCGAGCGACAAGATCATGGAGCCGTCCGGGCTCCGGGGATCGAGCGGAGCGTGCTCCATGATCAACCGAGCGACGACCGGGGATTCCATGATCTCGAACCACGCACGGGGCAGGCGCAGGCCATAGGGATTCACCAGCGCTGTCAGTGCGAACGCTGCCATCACCAGGAACAGGGCCGCGAGCTGGCCGGGCCGCACAATCGGCGACTCCAACCCGAGTAATCGATAAGCACACCAGCCAGCCACCGCCAGGCCGATTGTCGCCAGCCCTCCGAGGGCACCGCCGTGCACGTTCGACCAGACGAGGAAGAGCGGAACCAGCCAAAACAGCCGGCCCAGACCGATCCGGCCCGACTCGAAATCGCAGAGCCAGGCAAACATCACACCCAAGAATACGATCGTGCTGATGTGAGGGCGAACATGGAGATGGTTCGCGCTGGCCGCGACCGTCAACATGACGAGGAATACGGTCGGCAGCCAGTGCAGACCGCTGCGGAGCAGTCGGTTGGCCACCCATGCGTAGAGGCAGGCCAGGACTGTGGCCGTCGCGAGCAGGAGGGCATCAAGACCGCCGAAGCCGTCAAGGACGGCCATGAGGCATTCTCCCAGCCACTCGTAAGCAACCCAGGGCTTGTTGGCGAACGTGAAACTGAACGGATCCGTATCGATCACGCGACCCGAGGCGAGGATTCGTCGGCCCGCCATGGTGTGCCAGAACGTCCCCGGATCGCGGAACATCTGCCTCCGTCCCGCGACCATGAAGAAAAGCCAGATTGCCAGGAAAAATCCGGTTTCTGCCCGCCAGAATCGCTTCAACATAAACGCATCACTCGTTCAATTCGGGTCAATTTCGGAAAGTAGCTGAGCACGTGGACCGATCAAGTCCCAGGCATCCGCGATCAGCCAGACCCCCACCGCCGGGCCGACGAGCGCGCCAGCCTCCCTGCAGGGCCCAGGTCGTCAAAAGCTGGCAAGCGTAGACAAACAGAAGCGCCGCCTCCGATTAGGTGACACATGCTTGATCGGTAATGACCTCGTTGCATGTACCAGACCATACCGGGTAGGGCCAACAGTAAGCCATCATAAATAAAGAAATACGTGTTGCAACACACGAGAGCCAGCACAGTGATCCCGAAGAGGCGTGGCAGGTGCCGGCTATCGAGCGGGGTCTTGAGCCAGGCCGCCGCGGTGAATATCCCCAGGGGCACGACTGAAAGCCCCAGAGGGTGAGCACATGCGGCGCGTTTGGCGTACCGAGCGCCGTGCGCCAGAACGCGTAAATCGTTTGTTGCTTCCACATCGGAATTCCCCCGGCGACGGTGTTCGCGAGAGTGCGAAACGAACCGAGATAATCGACCCAGATTCCGACTCCTGCTGGAAACGTGGTCGTCACCAGCACGAGAAACCCGGCGATCCAGCCGGCCAGGAGGGGCCACTGGCGCCGCGCGAGGAAGATTGGTGGAAAAACCAGCCCGAGATTGGGCTTGAACATCATGAGGCTCAAAACGGCGCCGGCCGCCAATCGAGAGTTCTGGTGCCAGAGCACGAGACCCAGGACCAGGATGAGCAGGTACCATGCGCTGATTTGGCCCGCGACCAACATCACGCTCCAGCTCGCCGACGAGAGCACGACCATGATTCCCGTCGCATAGCTCGGGGCTTTCGCGGGTAGCACGAGGCGCAGTGCCGAGAACGAGGCCGTCATCGCACTGGCCATCGCCAGGACGACGACCGTGTAGGCCCAGGATCGAGAGAGCAAGCCCAGCGGGGCGAGAAACGGGACGAAGTACGGCGGGTAGAAAAAGGGATAGTCCTTCGTGACACCCGGGTAGATCTCGCCCGACCGAGACGAGAGCGCCAACCGCGCTGTGTCGTGGAACATCACCCAGTCGGCGCCGAGCGTGCATTCAAATCTGGTCGCCAACACTCTGCACACCCAAAGGAACGTGTTTGAGAAAAATATGATGAAGGCGAAGCTGCGGGACCAGCCGCGCCAGTCGACTCCCCAGATCGATCGTTGATTCGCCATAGACCAATACCCATTCAATGTTCTTTGGGGCCAACGAGGAGCAAGACCAGGAGCCAGACCAGCAGGATGTTCCGCAGATTCAACAGAAGGATGGCCTCGGGCTCGTGGTCGCGGACCATGACAAACCCGGGCCCGGGGTAGAGCAGCGCCGTGGCGAGGCAGCCGACCAGGAAAATCTTGCGGGCAAAATGGCCGGTCGGGCCCCCGAGTACCGCCAGGAATGGGAAGAGCCAGATCAGGTACTGGGGCGAGAGCACCTTGCCGGTGATAATGAAGGCGACCACGGCGGCTGCCGAGTAGCGCATGCCCTCGGTCATGCCCGATCGCCAGAACCGTGCCACGACGAGGAGAAGGGTCGCGGCCTGGACGGGAAAGGCCAGGGCGGCCAGCCGCGCCGCCCGCTCCGGCGCAACGTGGTACGCCTTGAAGTTGAAGACCCACGGGACCTCGATCCCCGTGATCATTCCCCAGAGGAACAGGGCGCCCCCGTAAAGCGACTCCACTTCGACGCCGCGGCTGGCATGGTATCCCAGCGACTCCCAAACCCGCCGGCCGCCCACGCCAAACCAGAAAGCCAGTCCCACCGCCATGGTGCCGAGGAAGGCCGCCGTTCCGCGCCTCCCGGTGGCCCGCGGTTGAGCAACTTCCCAGACCAGGGCGAGAGCCGCGACCGCGCCGGGGAAGACCTTCATGAGCGTACCCAAGCCCGCGGTGATTCCTCCCAGCGTGCTCTTGCCCGAGAACCACCAGCAGGCCGCCGCGAAGGCGAGCACCATCGGAGCCAGCTCGAACCGCCCGATGACCAGGGGACTGAGACAGACGCAGAACAACGTGTACCAGCCGAGCGGGCCGGGCACCCGATCCAGACCTTCTCGATCCCGGACGAACCGGGCAATCAGGTAAATAGCCGCCGCGTCAAAGGCCAGCATCTCCACCATGAATGCCACTTTGAACGAACCTAGATCGGAATAGAGCAGCCGGGGAATCAGGAACAGCGGGAACGAGAGGATCGGGTATTCGAAGGGGAAATCGCGGTAAGGGACCATGCCCGCCGTCACCTTCGAAGCGTTCTCGTAATAGAACGTGAGCGACCACGAGACGGCCGCGATGTCGTGCTTGCGAAAGACGATCAGGGACAACGCGGTCGCCAGGAAGATCAGTGCATGGACAGCGGTCACGACCAACGTGACCGAGTGGAGAGAGCGGTTCCGGGTCATGGTGCCGCGCTCCGCGGAAGTTTTGGTCTGTTCGCTTCTGTCGCCAGCCAGATCAGCGTCAACAACAGGGGGATCCAGAAGAAGGTGAACTCCGGGAAGAGTCGGACATTGCTCGGGTACTTCTCCTTGAATTTCACGAGAATGCCGAAATGGATATAAGGCAAGACGAGGAGCGCGAACAGCAGGATGGTTCCCGCAACCTCCGAGAGCCGGCGGCCCATCAGGACAAAGAGCGGAATCACTCCGACGATGCGATCACCACGCTGATTCGCGCCTACACCCGCGAAGCTGGGGTTCGTAATCTGGAGCGCGAAATGGAAATGTTTGTCGCAAGGTTGCCCGCAGGGTAGTGAAGGAAGGCGAGAACTATACCATCGCTGTCACCGGCGAGAATGTCACCGACTTCCTCGGTGTAATCAAGTTCCGCGACACGCTGGCTCACGAGAAGAGTGAAGTGGGATTGGTCACGGGCCTGGCCTGGACTGAAGTCGGCGGCTCGATCCTCAGCACTGAAGCTACGGTAGTCGACGGCAAAGGCAAGTTGACGCTGACCGGTAAACTCGGCGACGTGATGCAGGAATCCGCGCAGGCGGCTCTGTCCTATGTTCGCTCACGCGCGCATCGGCTCGGATTGACTCGCGACTTCTACCGCACGCTCGATCTGCACGTGCATGTTCCCGAAGGCGCGATTCCGAAAGATGGACCATCGGCAGGGATTACCATCGCCACCGCG
>CAWHKI010000136.1:0-32250 GCA_963829765.1 uncultured Isosphaeraceae bacterium
ATCGCGCCCGTGCCAACGATTACGCGGCTTTTTGGGCTTTTTCTTCCCTGTACTCTCTTGAGTCCCCATTCCGGGAGTATCTTCGCTCGCAGGTATGATTGATACACTTCGGTCCAGACGCCACTCAAGTGGACCACCCGCAGATCGACGATCCATTGTCCTCCCTCCGTCTTCCAGGTCATCCCCGACTGCTTCAGCCGTTGCGTAAACACCGTCTTGCACGCCGCCTCCGTCACCCCGCTGCCGATCGGCAGGTGGTCCCGACGGTATCGGTGATAATCCAGGAAGCGAATCCGTTTCCGCAAATAGGCGTAGGCGGTGCGATACTGCTCCCGCTTCGCCCCCACCACCATCCGCCGCCGCCGGATTGCCGCCGCCGAGTGCAGCACTCGGTGAATTCCCCGCGGCTTCTTTTTCAGCCAGCGGCGCATCTTCCGCGCCCAGCTCGGCCCCTTTGGGGTCGGAGAACAGAGCCTCGGACAGTTTGTAGATGTATTCGCTCGCATGATAATAATCGATCACCCACTGCCACTTCAGCCGCTCGCCGGGGCGACGGGGATTGCTCATCCGCTTGAGCACCCGGCGGTAATACTGGGTCTGGTGGTTCCCCCCATCGGTGATGTAGGCCAACCGCGGCAGCGGTCCTGCCCATCCCCGCAACACCGCCTCGATCAAAGCCGTCAGTTGCCGCGACAACGTCTCTTGTCCCGACTCGGGCATCCGGCCCAGGTAGACCGTCCCCAACCGCCGTCCCTTCCGGTCGTGGACCGAAATCGTCGCCGTCGCCCCTTCGCGATAACACTCTTGGCCACGGATGGGCAACATCAGCCCGTCGCGACCTACCGCCAACACCGGCTTGCGGTTACCCCGCGACTGGTCGGCCTGTTCCAGCCACGCGAGGACCTGAGCGACTGCGGCGTCATGGTGGTGCGGCTCCATCCCGAGGCTACTCCGGCGATCACCTTCCGCAAGCTCGCGGCCGACCAACGCACCCCATGGTCCGTTCGAGCGTGGCTAGCACCGCGTTCTGGGTGGTCGCCTGGCCGCCTGGGCCACCCGTTCGGCCAAGGCCGGCGTGGCCCGACCGGCTTCCAGCCCCAAGCGGATCTCCAAGGGAAAGATCGACGGCTCGACGCCGTGCAGAGGTTGGTACAGCATCCGCCACACGGTGATCGTGCCAAACAGAGTGGCGACCGTGCGATTGGGGGTCTTGGAGCGTCGGCGATACCAGACTCCTTGGAAACACATCTGGCTGGGCATGTCCGCCCGGTCGTGCGGCTCGATGTGGTTGAAGGTCCATTCGACGATGATCCGGCCCAGTTCGCGGAGCCGATCGTGCAACTGGGTCTCGAACTGGTGGCACAACTGGGGGGTCGATTTAGCCCTGCGGAACCGCACGATCAGGCGACCAACTTCGGCGATCACCGGAATTAAGCGAACAGTCAGGGGCGACAAGGAAGTGGCGAAGTGCGTTGCCGAGAGCAGTGCGGCACACGTAGCATGGTCCATCGGGGCGTCCTTTCCCGTTGAGAAACAGAGTTTGGTAGACCCTGTTACTTAACGGGAAGGGCGCTTCGTTTTTCAAGCGACGAGAGAACCGGGCTGGCCACTTCAAGCCAGGTCAGCGTCGAAAACTATCAGGAATCGGCTGAAATCTGCGGCACTGACGCGATCGCACCCTTGTGGTTTGGGGTTGAGCAGCATGGGGGTTATGTGCCTAACATCACCTCATGAGCAAAAGGCCACCCAGAGGAATGATAGGAATCCCGCCTTCCCAGCGAGGCGGCCGGCCGGCGGACATCGCCGCGCACGCGAGTCAGGTAGCCCAGGAATGGGAGGACGTGGGCGAGGGCTACGTGTCGCAGGCGGCATGAAACAACTTGGCATCCCAGATCATCAGATCGGCCAGCCGGATTACGGCGGTGACGGCCGGTGGCGAGCCTTCGATCCTTACGAGCGACAGGGGGGCAGGAACACGACGGGCGCGGTCGTAGATTCTGGCGTGCTAAGCCCCGAATTGCTCAGGGGGAAGAAGGGTGGACGCATCTGGCCGAAGATGCGGCTCAAGGACCGAATCGATGCGATCATCGCACATGAATACGAGGAACTCCGTGCGGGCGGCAGGCATGCCGATGCGATGAAGACCGCCGCGAAGACTGATCTGCCGATTAGCGACGAGGCGCGACGGCTGAACCGAGCGAGGGCGAGGTGATCACCCCGCTTCCTTCGCGCAATTGAGGAGTTCGGTCCTCCGCTCGAATCCCTCCTTGGTCACGTGATACACGCTTTCGTCTCCCCCGGCGAAGCTACTACCGGCGACCATCAGCCCGGCGCGGGCCAGTTCGCGGTAGGCTTCCCGATTCGCGTCCACATCGATGGTCCTGCGCTGCTCCAGGTGCTCGCGGAACAGGGCCAGGGCTTGCTTCGAGAGCATGACGGATTCCTCCTCGGCGGCATTCTACCCCGGGCGGCCCGGCGAGGAAAGCTCGCTTGCGCCAGAAGCCGGCTCTCACCGATCTCGATGGTTCACGCCTCCTTCTCGATCTCGGCCCGCATCTCGGGTCGCAACGAATTCGGTGTGACAAGATCGACGGATCGCCCAAACGCGTTATCCAGGTGAAGCTTTAGCCCCATGAATCGGTCGAAGGTGGCCCTTTCCTCGAAGGTAACCAGGATATCGAGGTCGCTCCGCTCGTGATCGTCGCCCCGCGCCACCGAGCCGAACACGGCGAGGGCCTTGAGGCCGTATGCGAGCCGCAGCGCGGGCGTTTCGGCCTTGAGGCGATCGAGGATGACTTGGCGGGTCACGGAGTACAGCTCTCAAGCGGTACAGCTTGCCCTGAGAAAACTACGTTGAAACACACCCGGCGCCCGGATCAGTCAGTTGACCATTATGCCGCGGTCCGCGGTACTTTGCACCTGCGCAGACGAAACTCGGCTAGTAGTCGCGCGTTTCGGCAACCCAAAGAATATCGCTAATGAGGACGGTCGCGACTAACAAGAGAAGTGGAGGAGCGATGAGCCACCAGTACTGCATTCTATCCAAAATGGCAGGCATTCTATACGAAAGGAGGGCCGGAATCGCCGGAGAGAGCAGTGGGAACAGCCGCGAGCCAAACCACCGCGCCGGCCGAATGCCGCTGACAAACGCCCCAAGGTAGGCGAACGGCAAAAGAAGCCAAGCCTGAATTGCCGGCTCGGTCATCGACCACTCGAACGGTCCGGGGTGGGTACGTGGCATGGCTGCCCACGTCGCATAAGCGAGTATGGGCAATAGCGTGCAAGCCAAGAGTATTCCGATGCCCGTCACGAGCTTCGTCAAGAAGATGGCGCGGCGCGACAAAGGCAGGTGCAGCAAGTACAGTGCCGTTCCCTGGCTAGGCTCCCAGGCCGACTGCCGGAACCCCAGGGCGATCGCGAGCGCGATTCCAATGTATGACGAGATGCTTACAAAATTGCCGTCGACGAAAGGAATATCGGGTGGGTCGGCGCTCATTCCAGGGGCCCAGCTCAGAAGGGGTGTGAGTAGGCGGTCCCATCGTCCCGTCAGCTTGCTCATGTAGACGAAATGAATAACCAGCGCGAGCGCCGCGAACACTCGCGTTTCCCGCAGCTCCTTCTTCACCAGCGCCAGGATCATCATTATGTTCTCCCACGATGCGTTACCGGACAAATCGCGATTCCACACCAAGCTGGCGAGCGAAAGTCGCGGCAATCCGTTCAGGCGAAGATCTCGACACCTCTGAGGGCCGGCTCCGGAAACGGTGTCCCGCAGTCCGCGCATGCCGCGCGGTCGCGAGGCGCCGGCGAGTGACAGTGAGGGCAGGGCTCTCGCACCGGCCAGCGACGATAGAGCCGAAAACCCACATAGGCGGGAAGGCCGAACAAGAATACAAACGTTACCCAGGCGACGCGATCTCGGTTCGCAAGTTTGTACTTGTGACCGCGGCGCCAAACCATGACGGCGAGGATCGATGACAAACCGCAGACAGCGAGGAATGAAGGTCCCGCATCCACCAGGAGGACACGGATGGTGACTGGATCGTCATACAATGGGCCAAACCGAGGTATGCCCACCAAGTCTGTAACCAGCACGCAAAGTGGGGCGGGGAACCCGACAGCGGCTCGTAGCGCCTCGGCACGCACGCTCCGCACGTCCCAACCAGTTCTCAAGGTTAGCGCCACGCTACTCTGGATTGCGCCGTCGGGTTCGATCTGGTAGATCGTGTGTTGTGCGGTCTGACTTGTCGACCGGGCCGGCCCTGCCGCTCCGCCAAAGTCGGCGATAGCCCGGCCGCCCCCAAGCTCGTACCACGCAACGCTTCGGCGGCCGATCTCTCGCGGAATGGTCAATGTCCGGATGACTCTGTGATTCTGGTCCAGTGTATAGACCTTCGATCTGGTGCGCACGAGGACATATTGCTCCGTCGTGGGCTTGCCAATCACCCAGGAGGTGAGTCTCGGAACACCGGTCGCCGCGATCGGCTCTGGTGCTTCGAAGATCGTCGCGATGGTTCGCGCAGTCGAGATCGACCAAGCGCAAATCATTTCCTGACGGCACGTAAACCAATCGCGGCGGTATGTCCCAGCGATCGGGTTGATACGACCGACGATTGCCCCATTCGAGCGAGTCCGGACGCGAGCTCCACTGCGACTGGTCTCTAAGCATCTCCCAGCGCACGGGGATTCTCGCGTTTCCCGGCACGGGATCGGAGCGAAAACCGGACAGCCCGATGAAACCGAGCCGTCGGTTCGTCGTCTGCTCATAACCGACGAAGTAGCCCGTTCCGTCGGGATGTCCATCATGCACGAAGAACCAGTTCGCCGTCGGCTCCCGCTCATTGACGAAGACTTTAATTCGCAGTCGCCAGTCTGGGTAAGAGGAGAACGCGCCCCACGATCCAACCTCGCCGGGCAGGTACACCGCAGGGCGCAAGTTCTTTCGGTCCGGGACTTGGTGCACGGCACCGCTCAGGTCGTGGTAGGTCGTCGTCGCACGGGGATAATCCTTCCAGGATGTGGCGCAAATCATCGGTGTACCGTCAGCCGCGACGACAACGTGTTGCTGATCGGGAAACCGCTTCTGTCTCGGGCCCTGCCACGCTTCTTGAATCGAGTTGTCGAGCCACGCCGCGATTACCAACCAGAGCGTGCCGAACCCGATCCCGAGCGTCGCGGCCAAGAGAAGCTCGCGCGAAAGCAAAAACCTGCGTTTAACCATGATCATGGCCCTCCTCGATCTCTGCTGCTCGGTCCACTCGCAGACGCCACCTCGTCAAAAACGGGCAACGATCGCCGCGGGCCACGGGTGTAGTCGACGAAGGCGTCTTCCAGGTTCAGCCCGACGACGTCCCATGCCAGCGGCGCGAGCGATTCGATCACCTGGCGCTGGTCTGGCCCGAAATTGACGATCACCAACTCGAGACGGCGGCCGACTTCCCACGCCTGAACCAATCCCGGACAGCCTGGAAAAGCCGGCGGCCGACCCGCGAATTCGAGCACCAGCTTGCTCACGCTCTCCTTGAAATGTTCGGTCGGACAGTCGACGCGCAGCACGCCGTCGACCAGGATGCCGATCCGGTCGGCAACCCGCTCGACGTCGGCCAGGATGTGCGAGCTGAAAAGGATCGTCCTTCCCTGGCGCTGCACGAGATCAATCATCGAGAGCAAGAAATCGCGGCGGGCGACCGTATCCAGTCCCAACGTTGGGTCGTCGAGAATGAGCAAGTCCGGATCGGGGGCGATCGCCAGGGCCAGGGCGACGTTGGCCCGCTGACCGTTCGACATCCGGCGAAGCTTCAGCCGCGACGGGATCTCGAAGTGCTCGAGAATTTGATCGAGCATCCGCTGGTTCCAGCGGCCGGCATGAAACGAGCGACAAAATCGGGCAGCCTCGGCGACCGTCATCCAGGTGTAGAGCGGATGCCCCTCCGCCAGGTAGGCGATGCGGCCACGCACCTGTGAAGGAAGCACGGCGATGTCGTGACCCAGCAGTTCGATCCGACCATAGTTGGGCTGGACCATGCCCAGCAGCATCTTGATCGTCGTCGACTTGCCGGCCCCGTTGCGCCCCAGGAACCCATAAACGGTCCCGGCCGGAATCCGCAAATTCAAGCAGTTCACGACGCATCGCGCATCGTAATACTTCGTCAAACGCTCTGTGAAGATCGCATGCGTCATCGACGGGCCTTTCCGCTTACCTGGAGCCTGCCTTCGCCGGGTTCCACTGAAACTGCCGCGAGCGAGTGGACACCAGCCGTGATATCTCATCCTCAGAGAAACCCAGGTGCACCGCTTCCGTGAGGAACCGATCGAGACTTTCCAGCAACCGCCGCCGCCGCGCCTCCTTCGTCAGCTCGTCTTTCGGTTCGCGACAAACACCCCGCGCCCGGCCGATTGTTGAGCAAACCCTCACGCTCGAGCTCGGTATACGCCCGCGCGACCGTGTTGGGATTGATCACCAAGTCGCGCGAGAGCTGCCGAACCGAAGGCAACTGCTCCTCGGGCCCTAACTCCCCGCGAGCGATCGCCTCGCGGACTTGCTGCACCAGTTGCTGGTAAATCGGCAAGCGGCTCGCGCTGTTGATTTCATACTGCATGGGGACACCTGAGTTAACTGTACTAATTAACTTAATACGGTTAGCCGGCGGTGTCAAGCCCCGGTTCGAAACAAAGGCTGGCAAAGTCGCGCCTCTATACCGTGCACGGGCTGGTCTGAGACATCACGGGAGGGTGAGCCTCCTGGCGAGCCGAGTGCCAATGCAGGCTCGGACGGAGCCTCGCCCTCCCCTCGCCGACATCGCGGCTTACACCGCGGGCAGCGTACATTGGCGAGGGGGCCGCACCGAACGATGTGTGGGCCGCAGAGGCGCGAGCGGACGTCACGGCGATTTGCTCGGGATCCCCCGCGAGCTACTCAAGCTTGAACCCTGGGCGGGCAGCCTCGAAGTCGTCGACGTCTTCAGACACGATTCCACAACCTTGGATGTTGAGCCGCGTCAGCTTGGGAACGACCTTCAGATAACGCAAGCCTCGGCCGGTCAGTGGCACGCCGGCGAGCGAGAGGACCTGAAGCGATTGAAATGGGCCTGGCCACCGAGTTTCTTGATTTCTTCGAGGTGGCGAGAATCGGCCTCGCTGATCCCTTCGACCCTCGGAAAAAGCTCGATCTGCGGCAAGCCGCCGCTACCCACGATCAGGCCGGCGAACGTCAAGACCGCGCCAAGATACCGAGCACGAGCCACGATCTCCACCGCGGTCGGCGCGACTGTCTTGATTCGCTATCGGTTTCTCGCGCCATCGGATTGCCCCTCGATCGTCGTTGGCAAATTGAAAGACGCCGCTTGGCTGTCAGGCTAAAGAGTCCAGATCCACCGGACAACGGGGGTGCTGAGCGAACTTCCATGATCGCGATCGTAAACCTCGACGCGCAACGGGGCGATACGCGAAGCGCTTGTCCCCGGACGTCGCCTCAACCCTTTACGCGCAATTCCTTTCGTGTTGAACTACCGGGCATGCCGAAAGATAATGAAGGGCTGGCCGATGGGAGAGGCGAATGATGAATCGAACGGGGCAGGGGGGATCGCGACAGATCGCCGTGGCGACATTGGCGTGGTTCCTGCTCGCCCCGAGTCTGCCGTCAACGGCTGGCGAGGTGAAACAGCCGTCAAAACCCTTTAGCTCGCATCAAGTTCGCTTCTTCGAGACCGAGGTCCGGCCGATCTTGAAGGCACGCTGCCTCAAATGCCACGGCGAAGGCCCCAAGGTCAAAGGCGGCTTTCGGCTCGACAGCCGCGAATCGGTCTTGCGGGAGGTGAGCTGGGCCCCGCGATCTCGCTGACCGAGCCGAAGAAAAGCCGTTTGCTGCAAGCGATCCGCTACGGAGAGCTCGAGATGCCGCCGTCCGGCAAGCTGCCCGCGCGAGAGATCGATATCCTGAGCGAGTGGGTCAAGGAAGGCGTTCCCTGGACCGCGGCCCCCCATACGGCCTCTCCCTCGACGTCGCCCGTCAAAAGCGCGGCGACGGCCAAAACCAAACTACGCGCCGACAACGTCTGGTCGCTCCGCCCCGTCGCGCGGCCTTCGGTCCCGGCCGTCAAGAATCCGGATTGGTGCCACAATCCCATAGATGCGTTTCTCCTGGCCCGCCTCGAGGCCGGCGGCTTGCAGCCTGCCGCCTGCGGCTGACCGCGTGACCCTGATCCGCCGGCTCACCTACGACTTGACCGGCCTGCCGCCGACCCCAGATGAAGTACACGCCTTTGTCGCGGACCAAGCCCGCGACGCTTACGAACGCCTGGTCGACCGCCTGCTCGACTCGCCTCATTACGGCGAGAAGTGGGGCCGCCACTGGCTCGATCTGGTCCGCTATGCCGAGACCAACGGTTACGAGCGTGACTCGGCCAAGCCGTTTGCCTGGCGCTACCGCGATTACGTCATCGATGCCTTTAATCGCGACAAGCCCTACGACCTTTTTATCCGCGAACAGCTCGCCGGCGACGAGATGGCCCCTGACTCGGCCGAGGCACTCACCGCCACCGGCTATTACCGCCTGGGCATCTGGGACGACGAGCCGGCCGACCGGCCGCTGGCCCGTTACGACGGGCTCGACGGCATCATCTCCACGACCGGCCAGGTCATGCTCGGCATGACCGTCAACTGCGCCCGCTGCCACGACCACAAGGTCGACCCCATCCCCCAGAAAGACTATTACCGGCTGCTGGCGTTCTTTCAGAACATCATCGATCCCAACGGCAAGAACTTGAAGACGGTCGCCGACAAACAGGGCTCGCGAACCGAGGTGATGTGTGTCGCCGAGCAGGGCAACCGCGAAACGCACGTCCTGCTGCGCGGTAATCCGAACGTGGAGGGTGAAAAGGTCGAGCCCGGTGTGCCCCAGATCCTCGCGCGGCCGCACCGACCTTCGTGAGCGGGCCCGGTCAGCGCTCGGCTCTCGCCGCCTGGCTGACCGACCACCAAAACCCACGAACGGCCCGCGTCATGGCCAACCGGATCTGGCAGTATCACTTCGGCCGCGGGATCGTACCGACCCCGAACGACTTCGGCGGCCTGGGCGAGCCCGCCAGCCATCCCGAGCTCCTCGACTGGCTGGCCGCTGAATTCATGGACGGCGGCTGGCGCCTCAAGCGGATGCATCGCCTGATCTTGCTCTCGAGCGCTTACCGAATGTCATCGCGTGGCTCGTCCAGCGAGCTCGCCGCCGATCCCGCGAATCGGTGGTACTGGCGGTTCCCGATGCGACGGCTCGCCGCCGAGGAGCTGCGAGACTCGATCCTGGCCGTCAGCGGCACGCTCAATCTCGAAGCACGCGGACCAAGCGTCTATCCGCCGATTCCCCGCGAGGTCATGGCCGGCCAATCGGTGCCGGGGCAGGGCTGGTCGATATCATCACCGCGAGAAGCGGCTCGCCGTAGCGTGTACGTCCACGTTAAGCGATCGTTGCTGGTTCCGATCATGGCCACCCACGACGCGGCCGACACCGACTTCAGTTGCCCGGTGCGCTATACGACGACTGTCCCCACGCAGGCCCTCGGGCTCTTGAATGGCGCGTTCGTGAATGAGCAGGCGGTCGCTTTCGCCGATCGCTTGAGCCGGGAGGCACCCGGAGATCTCGCCGGCCAGGTCGAACGCGCCATCCAGCTCACAACGGCCCGCGAGCCGCGGGCCGAGGAGGTGCGCGAAGACGTGGCTTTTGTCCGGCGGTTATACCGCGCGGCTGATTTGGGACATCCAGGGAGGGCGAGCCTCCGTGCGAGCCGAGTGCCAATGCCGGCTCGGACGGACCCTCGCCCTCCCGTTGTCGATCTCGCGGCTCTCACGGCGGGTAGCATCATCGCGGAAGCCCGCTCGAGCGAGCACACGGCGCTGTCTCAGTATTGCCTCCTCTTACTCAACGCCAACGCATTCCTGTATCTTGATTAAAGGACGGTCACGTTCACGGCTGCCCGTCCTCACCCCGATAACGGAACCCGGCTCATGGATCACCCCAATCGACACCGATCGCATGGCTCATTTTGCGGCCGTACCCGGCGCGAGCGCTCTGGGAGATCGGCGGTGGATTCGGCTCGGTCGCCCTGACGGCGCTTCTCGGCTCAGACGGCTTTCTCTCTCGCCAGGCTGTCGGCGCCGACGGCGCGACACCGTTTAAGAACCCGCTCGCCCCCAAGGCCCCTCCGCTGCCCGCCAAGGCCAAGAGCGTGATCTTCCTTTTCATGTACGGCGGCCCCAGCCACGTCGACACCTTCGACTACAAGCCGAACCTTTACCCGCTCGACGGCAAGACGATCGCGGTCAAGACGTTTGGCCGGAGCGGCAAGAAGAACGAGGGACGCATCGTCGGGCCGAAATGGTCGTTTCGCCAATATGGCGAATGTGGCAAGTGGGTTTCGGGGCTGTTTCCGCACCTCGCCACCTGCGTCGATGACATCGCTTTCATTCATTCCATGTACGCCGAGTCGCCGATCCACGGCTCGGCCATGCTGATGATGAATTCGGGGCGGGTGCTGTCGGGGCACCCGTGCCTGGGGACCTGGGTCAACTACGGCCTGGGGAGTGAAAATGAAAACCTACCGGGCTTCGTGGTCATGCTGGACCGGACCGGCGGTCCGATTAGCGGGTCGAAGAACTGGTCGAGCGGCTACATGCCGGCCGCTTTTCAGGCGACGGTGCTCCGGTCCGACGGCGTCCCGATTCATGATCTGGCTTCTCCGGAGGGCACCGATCGCGCCACCCGCCGGCTCTTGCTCGACCGGCTGCGTGCCAAGAATGAAGACCACATGGCCGCCCGCGCCGACAACTCCGAGCTGGCCGCGCGGATCGCCAGCTACGAGCTGGCGTTCAAGATGCAGAATCCGCCCTGAAGCCGTCGACTTGGCCCGCGAATCGCCCGAAACGCTTTCACTCTACGGCATCGACGAATCGCGCACGGCCGATTTCGGCCGCAAGTGCCTGATCGCTCGGCGCTGGTTGAGCGAGGCGTACGCTTCGTTCAGATCTACTCAGGCGGGGCGCACAGCGACGACAACTGGGACGCCCACTCCGACCTGGTGATGAACCATACGAAGCACGCCGGCAACACCGACAAGCCGGTCGCCGGCCTCCTCAAAGACTTGAAGCGCCGCGGCCTGCTCGACCAAACCCTGGTCGTCTGGGGCGGCGAGTTCGGGCGTCAGCCGACCGCCGAGTACGCCCAGGGGACCGGTCGCGATCACAATGCCTATGGCTTCACGATGTGGATGGCCGGTGGCGGGATCAAGGGGGGAACCAGCGTCGGCAAGACCGACGAGCTGGGCAGCAACGCCGTCGAAGACCGGTTCCACGTCAAGAACCTGCACGCCACGATCTTGCACCAACTCGGTCTCGACCCCAATGGCCTCTCTTATTTCTACGGCGGGCTGCACCAAAAACTGGTGGGCGTCGAGGGGGCCGAGCCGATTCGGCAGATCATCTGATGTTCGGGGGAACGCCGGTGTTCTGAGCCCCCGGGCGACGGTCCGCCAGCGTGCGGCCGATCGTCCCGATTGGAGCGCAGGCCCCTTGAGCGTGAAACCGAAGAACGTCCAGCGGCAAGTCGAGAAGCTGGTGGCGAGGTAGTTGGCCGTCCTCCGAACCGCTTGGTTCAGTTGGTTCAGCCATTCGCACGTCGCATTGTTGGGCTCGTCGCGATTCGATAAGCTCAATGTGAGGAGGAGGTCCTCGGCTTATGTTGAGATCGTGCGGGAAGTGGCTCGTGCGTCCTGTTGGAAATCGATTAGTTCGCGGTGCGCTCATCGTGAGCTTGATTTTAGCCAGCGCCTTGGGGGAACCGTCTTCGTTGACGGTAACACGTGCGGTTGCCCAGGGACGGGAACCGTCGCCGGCTTCGTCATCGCCCGCATCGGGAAGTGTCAGGACAGTTGACACTGACGAAGGACCAGATGCGGCCACCAATGAGCAAGACCGCGCGTCTCGCAGCACCTCATCCGAGTCGTTCGTGCCCTCGATTTTCCATACTTCGGCGCCGGTCCTGGTTGTGACCGCCGTGATCGCCGTGATGTCGTTTTACTTGATCGCGCTGGTGGTCTGGATGGCACTGCATTATCGCACGCCGGCTGCCATTCCGCCCGACCTGGTGCGGAAAATCCGCGAGCTTCTGGATCAGAACAAGTTCAACGATGCCTATCACCAAGCCGCGGAGGACTCGTCGTTTTTGGCGCGGGTGCTTGCCAGTGGAGTGCGCAAGCTGCCAGCGGGCGTCGCGCAGGGACTACGGGCCATGGAGATGGCGAATGAAGATATCACCATGGAGATGGAACATCGGACGACTTACCTGGCCACGGTAGGCACGCTGGGACCGATGATTGGGCTGGTGGGAACCGTTTATGGGATGATCATGGCCTTCCAGGTGATCGCGGTCGAAGGTAGTTCGCCCCAGGCCAGTCAACTGGCGGCGGGTATCTCGACGGCGTTATACGCGACACTTGAGGGGATCGCAATCTCGATTCCGGCGATTTTCTTCTACGCCTTGTACCGCAACCGAATCGCCCGATTGTCCCTGGAAGTCGGCATGACGGCTGAACCCTTGCTCGAACAATTTGTACCCGGTGTTCGGCTGGTGACTCCGACCCCCGCCTCCCCTAATCAAGGTTCAGCCCCTGTGCCATCGGCACACCCTCACCCGTTCGCTCTCAGTGCGACGGCGGCGGCCACCGGGCCTAACACCTCGCGCCCAGCCTTGCCATCTGCGGATTAAACGAGATGAATAGTGGTTGGGGAAGATCGAGACGAACAGCGATGCGGATCGGGATTAATGCACGTACATTCCGGCCAAGCACGACCGGTATTCGCTCTAGAGGTTTTTAAATGCCACGTCGGAGACGAACAGCAACTTCAAGCGTGCTCAATCCGAACTTGACGCCGCTTTTGGACGTGGTGCTACAGCTCATCACTTTTTTCATGATGCTGGTTCACTTTGGTACGAGGCTCGAGGGAGCAACCAAGGCCGTGCGCCTGCCCGTAGCGCCGGCGGCATTGCCGGGTTCGGACCTGACATTTGACCGGCTGGCGGTAGCGATGAATGCACAGGGCCGGCTGCTGGTTCAAGGCCAGGCGCTCGACGAGGAAGCCGCGTCCGCGTGGTGGGCCGATCAAGCGAAGATCCGCCGCGCCGGCTTGGAAATCTTGGGAGCATCATTGGCGGCTCGCGACGATCTGCCGACCGTGGTCATCCTTCGGGCCGACAAGGCAACCTCCTACGGCGCCGTACGCCGGGCCCTGGCCGAGGCGCAAGATAAGGGCTTCGCCCACTTCAGCCTGGTTGTTTTACGAAGGCGTGGTCCATGAGCATCGGTGCGGGATTGGGGATAGGTCGGAACTTATCGCGAACCGAGCTGTCGCCAGCAATGGGGTCGGCAGGTGAGGAAACGCCGCGGTCCGCTCGCTATCGACCAGGCCCACCCGAGGAGGTATCCTTCCCGGTGGCACCGATGCTCGATATGGCGTTTCAACTCCTGGCCTTTTTCATACTGACTTTTAAAGCTCCTTCCGCGGAGACCCACCTGGACCTAGATCTTCCCTCAACGCCGATGGCGCTGCCCAGCGCGGAGCAAGGCGAAGCTCGTCCCGCCCCCGCTCGCAATGTTGACACCGATTTGGAAAATGATCTTTTGGTTCGTGCCGAGGCCGACGACCTGGGTGACTTGAAGACACTGCGCTTAGGAGAGGCCCTGGTACCTGATCTGACGGCCCTGGGTAAGCGGCTGCGACGCTATTCCGAGCTGATGGAGGGGAGGCCGCTACGTATCCGTCTGGTCGCCGACGATGGTTTACGCTACGAGCCGGCCGCTCGCATCATCGCCACCTGTTCAGCCGCCGGGGTTGCCGCGATCCGTCTGACACAACCGGGTGCCATGCCCCCTCTGCCTGGTCGCAGTGGCGGAAATCCTCGAGGGATCACGAAAAGCGGGGCTGGTTCAGGAGGATTCTGATGAGGCGCGGACTTCGTGAAAACCGTTTTCTTCGCGCGTGTGCGTCTTGATCATGGGATTTAGCACTTCGTCGTTTGCCGACGACGGCGCGTTCACAAACCAACTCAGCCTAGCCGACCTGGCCCATTATCGGGCGGCCTTGTCAGGCAAGGCCAGCACCTCCGATGGCGGCGCATCCGATCAGGTCAGACGCGTGAGATTTAAAGATCTATGGACTCGTCCCGAGGCATTTCGCGGGCGCCGGGTGATCATCGAGGGCCGTGTTCAGCGATGCTTCCGCCAAGGGCCGATCGGTAGCTTTCCCGCCTTGGCCGAGATCTGGGTCGCCTCGCCGGCGGGAGATCTGTTCTGCTTGGTTGTTCCACAGGAAAACGGCCCGGGCGGGCCTCCCGGGAACGCCGACGGCGTGAATGGTAGGACCACTCCTCAGCAGGTCGCAAAACTTGGCCAGAGGGTTCAATTCACTGGCACTTTTCTCAAGACGATTCGCTACGCGTCCGGAGACAGTGCACGTTTGGCTCCGCTCATTGTGGGAAACCAGCCGCCAGTTCCCGTGCAAGAAAACGTCAGGGTCCCTGGCTTGGGTGCAATTTCCCCGCGGCAGGCGATCGGCCGATGGACCGGCTCGCCGGTATACTGGTTGCTGGCCACGACATTGGCACTGCTTGCGATGGGAATGCTCGCGAGATGGCATTTACGTTCGCCGTTCGACCGAATCGAGCTTCGGAGGCAGGGCCGCGCACAAGGGCGTTCTTCGGGCCGGACCCGCCGCTAGAATTCGTCGAGCCGCGCCACGAGATATAAAGAATCCCCAGCCGACGAATTCCTCGACACTTTCGGACTGCTCCAGCGTTAAATATAAAGGGGGGCGTTGTGTTGCGACGACGCGGGCGTGCCTCGTCGCGGCAATGAGGTCCGACGCACAGCTTCGCTTGCCTTTTCGCCTCGTAGCGGGTTGGGGGCCTATACCACATGATGACGCGATCAGAAAAGCCACGACAACTCTTCCTGGCGGCATGGATTCTCGGAGCGCTGATGGTGCCGAACGTCATCGCTCACGGAGGGGGACACGGTGGTCATTCAGGCGGCCATGCACCACGCATGCCTCACTTTTCAGGGGGCGGCCAGCCGGCGTATAGGCCGTCTGGGACGTCCCACTCGACCATGTCGGCGGGTTCAAATCGCATGAGCACGCGCATGGGGGCTAATAGCAATCAGACCCGCACCACGCACGCTCGGTCCTCAAACGGCAAGACCAGGTCTGGTGCAAGCACAGCGGCCACGACGGGGAGCGCCGCTTCAGCCACCAGCACCTCGCTCAAATCAACCCTCGCCGCGTCGAACGGTCTTTCGCCGAACACCTACACCTATGGCACCGGTAATGGTGCGCGAAACTATCGGGCTTACGGCTATGGGAACGGCTCCCGTAACCGTCGTTACGGACGAGGTTCCGGCTATGGCAGGAACCAAGGCAATGCCCGCGCGATCGTCGCGCAGCTAAGATCGGTGCGCTCGAACCTTGCGAGAATCGATCATACCTATCAAGGGCACCGCGTCCGGGCGATGCCTCGATCTCCATGGCAATCCGCCAGCTCTCGCACCGGTCGAGTGGTTACAACCTCGCGGGGTTTTCATCCCGTAGGAACAACGGTCAGGGGATGGGCATGCGACTGGGCGGCGGTGGTGCTAACGCAGGTAACGGCCGGCGACAACCCATGACCCAGGCCCAATCCGACGCGCGGATGAGCCAAAGCCTGCGGGCCCTGCAGGGGATCAACATGCAGGTCGGCATTCAGGGAAGCTACAACCCGAGGCACGCCATGGCGACGGGTCACATTCAGCAAGCAATCCATGAGCTCAATACCGCCTTGTCGATCCGTTGAGCGGTCAACGTCGATCAGTTTCTGACAGCCTCGAGCGACTTGGAGATCAAGAGCCCGCTCTCGGTTACTTCGATCAGGTACACTTTGTCCTTCATTTTGACTTCGGCCTCAAATGTAGGCTGGCCAATCCCGGTGAACCGGGTGACATCCGCGATCTCGCCCCCCTTCGCATGCTCATGTAAGGCTGCCCGCACGGCGGCGGGACATTCGGAGAGCTTGACCTCTTCGTCGTCGATGACGAGAACTTTTTCCACCAGCGTTCCATCGTCCGCGACCACGATCTCGTAGGACTTGCCCTTGTGTTTGATGACCGTTTGATAGATCTCGCGACCGAATTTCATGTCCCTGGCGATCGTGTCTACCTTCTCGCCAAAGGCCTCGCTCAGAAACGTGGCCCGAACAGCCTCCGGGCAGCGGTCTAACGCGATGTCCTGGTCGTCAAAGGCCAGGTTCATCTCCGTGAGGGTGCCGTCCTCGAGCGTCCCCACGTGATACACCTTGCCGCCAATGGCAACCTCGGCCCGGTAAACGAGCTCGTTGTTCTCATTTCTTTCCTTGGTGACCACCTTGATGTTCTTGTCCTTTGCCTCCGCCTGGAGTGTCTTGCGTACGGCCGCGGGACAGTCAGACAACTTGATCTCGTCTTCGTCGCCGGCAACTGCCATTGCAAAAAGAGAACTTGCCAATGCGATCATTGCTACGCCTCTGAGTTGCATGGCACCCTTCCCAGCTTAACGCGCACATCACAATGGCAACTGCAAAGTGCTTGGGTCACATTTCTAGTTTGAGCCGGCCGTGGACAGGGGTCAATACTCGCGGATGAACGACCAAAACTTGGCCTCATGCTGGAATAGCTCATCTTGACCCGCCGTGCTTCAATGCCACAATTACTCATTAACCTTCGTTTCAAGCCAGGAGTTTGTCTCGCGTGCCTAGATCGCCAGCATTCATCTCGTTGGGTGCGAGCCCTCTCACCGACCCCCGAGCGCTCGCGAGCTCGGCCACATTTCATGTCATCCTGTTTTTGCTCGTTTCGCTCACAGCGCTCAACGTCGCTTTGCCGGTCGCCGTCGTTTCACATCCGAAGGCGCTCTACGGCGAGATTGATCCCGTCGATAACAGGGCCGATATTCCCACCGTACGGGGCGAAGGCGGCGGCGGCGTTGGAGAGATAGGAGGAATGGGCAGCTTGCCCTTTGTGCCATCCGCTGATGGGACGAAGTCTCCGAGAGTCCGTGATCCCGTTGCTGATACGCTGTTGGCCGAGATCTTGCCCAGTTCTGAGCCCAGCCCGAGTGAGTCGGGTCAGCGGGCTTTGCCAGGTCCTCAGGCGCCGGGTCAGGGACTCATTCCTGGCTCAGGGCGTGGTGGAGGCGGTGGCTCCGGAGGCGGATCGGGCAGTGGTCTTGGTCGTGGTATCGGACCTGGTACTGAGTTCTTTGGCGCATCGCGACCATGCTCACTCTTTTGCCTACGTGATCGACTGCTCTGGGAGCATGGCGACACGAAACTCGCTGGAAGTCGCCAAACGCGAAATGCTTGCTAGCATCAGTCAGCTTGCACCCGATGCCTTGTTTGCCGTGATATTCTACAACCTGAGTGCGCGCATGCTATCTGATCCGCAGGGCCAAAAGGGATTGATGTTGGCAACCACTGCCAACAAAGCTCGCGTTCAGACTCAGCTTGCGACGATCGTCCCGGACGGCGGAACCGACCACATGTCGGCGTTGCGAGGCACTAAAGCTGAAGCCGGAGGTCATTTTCTTTCTGACGGATGCCGACTTGATGAGCAACAACGACGTCAACGAAATACTTGCCGAAGTCGGCTCGACACGGATTCAGGCTGTCGAGTTTGGGCGTGGTACCGAGCTAGGGCAGCGAACTCCTCTGGGGCGGTTGGCCACCACCACCGGCGGCTCTTACCTCTACATCGACGTGAGCCATTTCCCGCGATCAAGCGGCGGTTTCTGAAGTCGTTGATCGCAAATGAGTGGTAGAGCACCACCCCAAACAAGCAAAGAGCCGCACTCATGCATGTGACGGGATCGGCGTCATCAAAAAAGCCACGTTGGGCTTAGTTGAATGTCGTTTCCCTTCCGTGCTACTCTATCTCCCCTGTGCCTGTGGCTACGGAATCGCAGGCTAGTCACTTTCGCGGTAGGCAGTGGTTGTGTTTAATCGCGGAAGATCAACGAGGCGGCTTGTTTCTGCAATCTCGAATGATCGCCCGCGCAAAGAAACAGAGGCCGGATCACAGGTGGACTGGATCACAAGAGCGGCGATGGCCTCGCCCCTGCCCAGATGAACAACCCTTGAATCTGGAGATAAAAATATGCAACGTTGGCGACTCATTCCATTCGTAACTCTCACGTTGGTGCTGCTGGCCATGCCTATGGGGCTTTTGGCCCAAGATGCAGTAAAAAAGGTTATCGCACCGGCGCCAGCGGTGACGACTCCCGCAGCAGTGACCGCTGCGGCAGCGGTTCCGGCTCCCGAGAAAGAGTTTCATTACTTTGGGTTCACAACCGACCCCGCATATGGCCTCGTTGAGAAAATCGCGCTTTGGGTCGTTCTGGGAATAGCGATCGCGGGTTTGATTTATGCCCTCGGTCTTGTCAATCAGGTGGTGGGAGCCGACGAGGGCACCGAAAAAATGCGCGAGGTCGGGGCAGCGATCCGGCAGGGAGCCAATGCCTATCTGGCCCGGCAATTCAAGGCGATCGCCCCACTGATGGTTGTGCTCACGGGACTACTCTGGGTCACGGCCGAGTCTACCCAGCAGGTGGCTCTTGGCCGGGCGGCTGCATTCTTCATCGGAGCGACATTCTCCTGGACAGTCGGGTTCGTGGGGATGAGCCTGGCGGTGCGAGGAAACCTGCGCGTCGCCGCGGCCGCGAGGACCAGCTACGGTTCAGCTCTACAACTCGGTTACCGCACCGGCACGATCACCGGTATGCTCACCGATGGCCTGGGCCTGTTGGGGGGCACGTTGATATTCATGGCCTATGGTGAGCGCGCTTACGAGGTCCTCCTGGGCTTCGGCTTCGGTGGGACCTTATTGGCGCTGTTCATGCGGGTCGGCGGCGGCATTTACACGAAGGCGGCCGACGTCGGTGCCGACCTGGTGGGCAAAGTCGAGGCCGGCATTCCCGAGGATGATCCCCGTAACGCGGCCACGATCGCCGACAACGTCGGTGACAACGTCGGCGACTGCGCCGGCATGGCCGCTGATATTTTTGAAAGCTATGAGGTCACCATTGTCGCGGCCATGATCCTGGGCTACGCCAGCTTCGGCCACAAGGGAGTCATCTTTCCGCTATTGGTCCGTGCCATAGGCGTCTTGGGCTCGATCTGGAGCACTTCGACCGTCAAGGCTGGGCCGGACAGCACCAGCGACGAGGCTCTCCACTCGGTTCACCACGGATTCATTCTGGGCTCGATCTTCAGTGTCGTCGGCTTCGTGGTGCTCGGCTTCTTTTACCTGCAGTTTAGCCCAGAGTACTACAAGGAATACCCACAGGCCTTGGGCGGGCTGATTGACGGTCGCCTGCCGTACTGGGCCGGCTTTGGCACCAACTGGCTCGATATGCGCCCGGCCTGGACCTGCATGATCGGCATCATCCTGGCCATCACGCTCAACAAGGTCACGAGCTACTACACTCACACTTCGTACGAGCCGGTGAAGTCACTCGCCAAAGCCTGTCAGACCGGCCATGCGACCAACATCATCCAGGGGTTCGCCGTCGGCTACGAGTCGGCCGTGGTGGGTACGTTAGTCATCGCGGCGGCCATCTTGCTCTCGGTAATGATTTACTGGGGAGCGGGTCCGATCTTCATTGCTTATGGTGTAGCGATGTGCGGGATCGGCATGCTAACCCTGACCGGTAATACCATCAGCATGGATGTCTTCGGTCCGGTCGCCGACAACGCCAACGGCATCGGCGAGATGGGCTACGACCGTGAGGAGATGGGCGAAGAGAACTACAAACGCGCTCGCCAAATCCTGGCTGACCTGGACGCCGTGGGCAACACGACTAAGGCTGAGACCAAGGGAATCGCCATCGGTAGCGCGGTCATCGCGGCGGTGAGCCTGTTCGCCAGCTTTATCGCGGTGATGGCTGTCGGCAGCGAAGATAAGATCGGCCAGATGACGACGGCGCAGTACAACGCCGAGGCCGGCGAGCTCTCGATCGCTAAACCCCAAGTCTTCGTCGGCGCCTTGATCGGCGGAGTGGTGCCATTTCTGTTCAGCTCAATGCTGATCCGCGCGGTGGGTCGCGCGGCATTCTTGATCGTCAAGGAATGCCGTGTTCAGTTCCGCGACAAGGAGATCTGGGCGGGAACCAAGAAGCCTGATTATGGCCGTGTTGTTAACATTTGCACCGCGACGGCGCAGAGCGAGCTGATCGGCCCCGCCCTTCTGGCCATTCTGATGCCGATCCTGGTGGGGATCTTCCTGGGCAAACAAGCCCTGGGAGGTTATCTTGCCGGCATGATCATCGTCGGACAACTCCTGGCGGTCTTCATGGCCAACGCCGGCGGCGCCTGGGACAATGCCAAGAAGACCATTGAGGACGGCATCTATGGTGGCAAGGGCTCCGAGGCCCATAAGGCGGCCGTTACTGGCGACACCGTCGGCGACCCCTTGAAGGACACCGCCGGTCCGGCCCTGAATCCGCTGATCAAGGTCATGAACATGGTTGCCCTCCTGTCAATCGCACCCATCCTCGATTGGTCGAAACGGGGACCGATCTTGCTGTACGCGGTAGGCATACTTTGCATCATCGGTGTCGCCTGGGCTGTCTGGCGGAGCAAAACCGAAAGCAAGGAGCTGCGTGAGATGGGCGAGGAACTGGCCGCCTCCACCGAAGCTGCCAATAGATTCGAGACCGTGGGCAGCTCACACTGAAGCGGGGCAATATCGAGACGGGGCGGGATGTTGTGGATCGGCTATCGACTCTTCACGCCCCCCTGAAACTTCAGACGCCTCTCCGGATTAGGTTTCCCCTGGTTCGGAGAGGCGATTTCATTTGATCTCTCGCCTTCAGCTCTGCTTATCCTCACCCAACAAATGCTGGCTTGATTGAAGGATGCGGTGTTGGCGGTTCTTGGAGGCAGGGCCCGTGGGGGCGGTCTGCGATTGGGCCCTCAAGTCGGCGAGATTGGCCTGGCAGAAGGGGCACTCGATCACGTCGAGATGGAAGGTCAGGTAGGAGGCCAAGTCGGGGTCGAGCGCATCGAGCAAGAAACTCCCTAGTTGCTGGCGAGTGGGGCAAGTCAGGCGGGAACGAAGCCAGATCGCGCCTAACGTGTGCAGTTGAGCGTCAGCCCGGTTGTGGCGAACTTCCTCGAGTTGTTCGCGGAGCTCGGCTGAGTCACGCAGGGCCTTCTCCACCCGTGCTGATTCTTCAGGGCTCAAGGCATCAGCCAGGTAGTCGCGCAGGGTTACGTCGTTGATCGGTACCGGAACGGGGGCCGATTGACGCCCACGCTCATGCGTGCCGCCGGCACGCTCGGCGTCGTTCTTGCTTTTCCCCTTGCCAGTGTCGTCTCCTCGCATGATCGATCAACCTCCGCCCAGCTCGTCGAGTGAAAGCCCAGCGCGGCGGGCCATTTCCTTGAGCCTGGCGATCGTCTGAAACTTAAAGCTGGCCACGGCCTGCTCGGTAATATTCAGATGCTCGGCGACGTCTTTATTGGGCCATCCTTTGACAATCAACAGTTCCATGCACCTGAGGCGGGTGTAATCGGCCCGCTTGAGCCACTCGCGTACCAACTGACCCATCGCCTCGATCAGGTAATGTTCCTCAGCCTTGCGCCGCTCGCCGCTCCGCGCGATGCTCGAAGCGGCTCGATCACTGCCGGGAACCTCGTCAAGCGGCCGACCGTGGCCATCCGACCCAAACTGGTCGATCGGTCGCCGACCTTGCTTGCGCAGATAGTCCGTCAGCTTGTGTGCCGCAATCGAAAACAAATACGCTTCAATGTCCCGCTTTTCATCGTAGTGCGGCAAACTGGTCAAGAAACCAATGAATGTCTCTTGAACAACGTCTTCGCTCGCGGCCCGATCGCGAAGGCGGCTATCGACGAACGCCAATAACCGACCCTCAAATCTTTCAATCAACTGACGCCATGCCTCGGCATTGCCCGCCCGCACATGCTGGACCAGAAGGGTGTCGGTCTCAGTAACTGGCATCGGTGACGTCTGCCCCGGAACGGATTTTTTCGCTCCCAGACGGAATTACAGCTTGGATTGTACCAAGCACCGGGGCTATTTGCCTATGCTCTCTGTCTTTCCCCTCAAGACGTGAGTAATGACTCAAACCCCCGCTTTGTTCCACGGAAGAGTGAGAGAATATCGTCTGCGTATTGGCCGGCGGTCAGACCGCCATGTGATAGAGAATCACACCGGAGGCACCAACACCAGCAGCGGCCAACAACCGCAATCGGTTTGTGTAATAGCCTTTGGTGGCCTCGTCGGTGCGGATGTAGCCGGAAATGACGGCCAGGCAGATCAATACGAATGCCAGCGTCGCTCCCAGCATGGCCAGTCGCCGCTCGACGAGTTGTCGTTTGTACGCCTCGATCAAGGCAGTCCGGCGCTGGGGCGAAGTGTCAACCGTGAGGGTCGCCTCGAAGAGCTCGCCGTAGTCTTTCTGGATTGATTTCATGCGAGGTGCACCCAGAATGAGCTCATCCACCATCTGCGGATGAGGCATCCACTTCCGCGGAACGTCGGGATCGAGCCAGTCTGCCACCTCTTCTCGTAACTTGCGGCGTGCATCAGCCATGGCCCGATCCTTTGTGGCGGAGATTTGCCCGGTTATGGTGCGTCGGCTGGATTGATCGGGAACATTCGAATCGACGCCAATCTCGGAGGCCCTAACCGCAGGAGGCTTTGACTCGGCCAAGCTGACTCGATGACGGCTCGACGCGCGGCGCCAGGCATCGCCGTCATGAACCCGTCGCTCAGCAGCCCAGGAATGCGGTGGTTGAGGGCCTCGCCTACGCGGCCAGCGATGCGGTGCCACGATCCACGACACCAGCAGCACCATCATGAGTAGCAGAAAAACCCGTTTCATCGTAGTCAAATCCCAAAATGGCTAGTGGCCAGGCCACCATCGAAGTTAGGGACCGGTTTCACCCATCGACTAAGCAAGTTGACCTTTCCGCCTCTGTTTTTCCAGAGCGCGGGCATACCGTGCGTAAAGTGATGCCGCCTTGCTCCAGGGGCTGACCACTTGAACGGCGGTGGTCATCAACACGGCGATTGCGATTCCGTCTGGGCGAGTGTAGGGCCAAAGCGGCACAAGCGCGGTTGAGAGGAGTAGCGTGGCTAACACGGGCATCACACGAAACCGGGCACGCCGGTCGCGGGCCGCGAGTGATGACCAACCCCCCATGATCGCGTAGAGGACGCCGAAATAAACGGGACCGAGTTTGTTCGCATGGTCGAAAAAGGCCTGCTGCAAGCTAAGGTCGACTCGTAACGCTTCCGCCAATGCGGAACCGGACACGCCGACGACCAGTCCAGCAGTCAGAGCGATCAAGCGGCGATTGATTCCGTCAAGCTTACGGTACTCAATAATCTTGTTGGGGATCAGGATCATCCACGTGCCCAAAAGTGTCAGCCCGTAAAGCAAAGCCAGTTGTTGCGGATCGCTCGTGAGATCAATGCCCAGTAGCGCAGCGGTCGGGATTGCCAAAAGCCCCACCAAGGGCGCGGCCCAGAGCATGGAAGCGGCCAATTCAGCGATACGGACCCGCCCGCTTGCCACCGGCGGCGGTACCGGCGGTGGCGCCGTCGTCCGCCTTGTTGGCTGGTTCGTCGCCGGTCGAGCATGGCAAGCCTGGCCAGCGGTAGCGTCGACATCGGGGACAGGGGCCGGTGAGGCTACCTGGTCTGCGCGGCGGGCGGGAGGACGGGCACCCGTGATCGCGAGGACGCCGCAGGGCCTCCCAGTTGGCCCGAATCCGCTCTCCCATCACGCGTCGATCCCTTGCTCGACCTGGGGGCTTCTCTGGTCCAATGTAAAAGAGAGGCTCTTCAGCCTCGATTCGGAAGACGTCGTCCTGAGCCGGTCGACCGGCAGGCTCATCTTTGAGGGAGGCAGCCGCGCCGGAGCTGGACTTCCCATCGCCAATGATTCGGACTTCGGGCACGCCGGGCGCATCCTCGGGGGGGAGCAAGTCGAACGCCCGGCTCAGACGATGGTTCGGGTCTTTGGCCAGCGCTTTGGAGACGATCGACTGATAGGGCTCTGGAAGCCTCGTGACGTCGGGCCGAGACGTCAAGTGCTTCATCAGCACCTCGTTGACCGTTTCACCCTCGAACGGAACTCGCCCCGTCAGCATCTCATAAAGGATGACACCCATCGCATAGACGTCGATTGGCTTGTGATATTTGCCAGAGCCAATTTCGGGGGCCATGTAATAACACGTGCCGATGCTCTCGGAGTGCTCGGTCCCCGCCTGGGATTGATCAGCTTAGCCAGACCATAGTCACCGATCTTGACGATCCCCTCTTCCATGAACAAGTTGGCCGGCTTCAAATCGCGGTGGACGATTCCGTGATCGTGGAGATACGCGACTCCTTCGACCAGCCCCTTGAGCCAAAGACGCACTTCCGCGACCGGGAGGCCCGTGGGATATTGCTTCAAGACACTGCCCAAGCTGGGACCGGCGACGTACTCCATCACGACGAACGTATCGCCCGAGTCGCCGGTCTTGAGGTCGAAGATGGTGAGCAGGTTGGGACACTTCAGGTTCATGCACTGCATGACCCCGCGCTCTCTCGACATCGAGATTGCGAAGGATCAACTTAAGCGCGACCTCCTTACCCGAATCGGAAGTGGCGTAGTAGACCTCGCCGAAGCCTCCGCGGCCGATGGCCCGCTTGATCGTATAGCCTTCCAGTGGCCGGGCCCCTGAACTAAACGTATAACGACCATGCACAGGGCGTGTGTTGTCGTCTTTTGGCATGTCTGAATTTCCGAAGAGGCCGGCTGGTGCTGAATCCGACGAGGATGCCGGTTCCCGCGCGACCGTTTCCGCCATGCGGTTGCTCTCATTCAAGTCCGCGCCCTGGAACTTTTTCAGCCGTTGCAGCCATGAGTTATGAAACTCCCACAGAGAAGCGAGTTCGCCCGGTCATTACCGTCTCACTGAGCGTATCCGTGCCGATCACGTGACATTAACCTCGACCGGCGGGCTCGACCCGCCCCTGGAGGTTCGCTTGTTACACCGGATGAGTTCCCAGAGGTTCCAGACTAAACGAAAACCCGTCGCCCAGGACACTGGACTGCAGCGTGAGCGGAGCGCGAGACGCATAGGTTCGGCCGTCGACGTCGAAGGCGCCGACGGACCGGCACCACAGAGAACCAGCCTGGCGGTACAGGACGACTGGGTTCTTGAGAGCCGGGGTTGGAATTGCGCCTGGTTCGCCTCACCGACGATGCACGTCTCGGCCATCAACAGTATGCCGTCGACCGCGACGGGAAGCCGATGCCGGCTCAGAATCGACAGCCGCGCCGTGGCGCTCACGGGACTGGGCTGCCGAAATTCCAGCTCGACCGTCGCACCCAAGCGAATGATATCACCGTCATGAAGTACCGCCTGGTCGACGACCGGCTTACCGTTGACGAATGAGGCGTGACGGGCCTGAAGCAAATAGCCTTCGCCGTTCCGCACTAGGGTCATGTGGTCCCGCGCCAGGTCACCCATAAGCGGGATATCCGCCCGGCTGTCGGGGCCAGCGCGGCCGACGACGATTCGATCGTCGAGGCAAACAAGATATCCGCCCACGGCGTCAACCCAAAGGAGGAAACGGCCGTTGGGGCCGGTCGTCTCAACCGGTGCGAGCGGCCGCGGCGGCGCGATTGTTTGCGCGCCATCGTCGGTCGAGGAACGAGAGCGGCGGAAGCGGGATCTCCAAGTCGACCGGCAAGCGCGGAACCCGCTCTGCGTTTTGTCACGGTGTTCAACCAAAGGATTCCCTCAGACCCAGCCGCATGCTCGGGGTCGGCTGACTCGCGCAGGGTGTCTTCTTCAACCATGGTGTTGGCCTGCGCCGTTCGCTCGCCACGCTGTGGCCACTGCGCGGCAGTCGCTGGACCAATGGCCGCGATTTGCTGCCAGGCGCGGGTTCGGGCCTGGCGCGCGACCGAATGGTCAGGCACGCTGTTCAAGACGGCCTCAGCCGCCGAGAGGATTTGCGGCCATTTTCCTTCCGAAAGCGCCACGTATAGGGCCTCGACCTTGGGCGCGGCCACCTTTTGGCGGTTCTCGAGATCGGACTTGGCCGTCGCGATCGCCTGTTGAACACCCATCGCCCCGGCGCCGGCGGCCAGGCGCAGAGCCCGGTCAAGGTGCTCACGCGCCAGGCCAAACTCACCACGACGTCCCTCGGCCAAGCCTGATTGCCACGCCTCAGCCATTTCACGAGACCGCCGCAAGGACGGACCACTGACCTTGTGCCGCGCCAGCTCTTGAATCCGCTCGAGAGCCCGGACCGGCTCGCCCGCGTCCAGCTCGCGACGCACTTCGTCGGCAATTCGGCCGGCCAAGCTAAGACGAGCCGCGGCCAGCGAATCAGGTAGGGGCCCCGATCCGTTCGGCAAGATCGAGGTCATCGATCGCGCCAGCCAGGTCGTCAGCGGCACCTCGGCGGGTTGCCCGGGCAATCAAGTCTAGTGCCAACCGACCGCGAAATTGAACCAGGTGATGATGATCCGTCACGTCAGGTCGACTTGCCAAAGCATACGCCTCGTCGAACCGCCCTGCCCGCGCGGCTTCTTCCGCCTGTCGCAAAACGATTCGCCAGTGTCCCAACATGGTTGATTCACCGCCCGGATTGACCATGGGGATTGTGACCTCCTAAGCCGCTGATCGCTGGTGGCTCATGGCTGGTCGAAATCCCGCTCGGGCTTTCTTTGCCAGCCATTCGCCACGAAACACATTCGCCGTTTCCGTGGTCAGTAAAGCCGAAGTCCGCTCGATTGTCAGTCACTAATCACTGGCCACGAGACCGCGCCGATCACAGCTTTTGCTGATCGATTAAAGGCTTTTATCCCCCGCCTTGGCAGCCGAGCGGCTGGCTTCACCGAACTTCTCTTCGACTTCCTTGACCACGTCACGGTGCGGATCGACGTACGACGACGGACTGTCCAGGTCGCCGTAGCGTCCATCAATTTCGGCCCGATGGGCCATCACATTGAGCCGCTTCTCCAGGTCGGAGATCGTTTGCTTGGCGCGAGCCAGCCTGCTGCCGTCGTCGAAGTTAAACTCGTTCTTGGTCTGAGTGGCCTCGAGAACGCGCAGTCGGGCCTCGATATTGGCCAGCTTCGCCAGCAGCGTCGACTTCTGCTGTCGCAGATTCGAGAGCTGCTCGTGGGCGGCCTGAATGATTTTGCGCTTGGCCCGCAAGATCTCTTGCTTCTGCTTGAGCGTGTCAGCCGTGTAATTGTAATGGTCCAACCGCTCGGCGAGGTCGGCCCTGACGCTATCCGCCGAATCGACGACATGGCCGGTCAAGCGGAAGTCGCCCGTCTTCAGTTTGTGCTGCATCGACAAAATCTTCTGCTTCGCCTTCTCGAGGTTCGCTTGCATCGTGCCGACCTCACTTTCGAGGTTTTCCGCCTCGACTTCAGCACGCGCGAGCGTTTCTTTGTTTTCATCGAACATCGGCTTCAGGTTTTCAATGTCCTGACGTGCCCGATCGATCTCGAATTGAGGATCGACCGATTCCTTGACATTTTGACGAACCCTATGGCAGGCCGTCTTCACATAGCTTGGTGCCGAGGTGCCAAACACCAGGAACAGGCTCCCAGCCCCCAGTGCAGCCCCCAGCACACCCTTCTTGACGATAGAGCAGACCATCTTGAAGTTCTCCTCTTTTCCTAGAACCCGTAACCTCGAGGCATTAAGTCGTGATGAGTGGCGGTCGCTTGGCTCAAGTGCGGCTTCAGACCGCGTCACACAGGTTCTTCGCGACGCATTGCCAAAATATTGGATTGAACTCCTTCTCAATCAAGGACCTTGGGCAGAATCGGAGAGCCAGTGCCTCCATTCCTGGTCCAATCCATGGATGTGAAAAAACGCTGGGCCGCGAAATTTCGGCGTACTTAACCATTGGAAAAAAAGCGACTTAGGGCGTCAAGTATCACTTGGGCGCCTTGACTGGACGAACTCCATTTGGTGGATTACACCGCGCGGTTCTTACGCGAAGGAAAGGCCGCGATTTCGGCCGAGCTGGCCGGTGTCTTTGATCACTTGGGTAGCCGCGACGAGAAAACGAGGGTTTACGCCACCGGACTGTACGATTTCGCCCCCAGGATCGCTTCCGCTACCGCGTGGACCTTGCCCCCTCCGACATCCGGGAAGTGGCCACCAAGCGGGTCTTGGCGAAGAAGGCAGACGCCGAGAAACCGCTGAAAAAGCTCTTTTCCGAAAATCAGGGGCAGTTGAACGCGGCATTGCGGCTGGAACGAACAGCCCGCCGCAGCGACATCAACGAAAGTGATTTCATCCACTTTTATCCGTACCCGCCGCACTATATCGACCTTTGTATCGGCATCATGTCGGGCATCCGACTTCAGCCCGGCGCCCCGCGGCATTACGGCGGCAGCAACCGCACGATCATCAAACAAGCCTACGAAATGCTGGTGTCGGACCGGACGGCCTTTGCCAAGAAGCCGATCGGAGCACTGGTGTCGCTCGATAAGGTTTTCGAGCTGGTGGAAGGTAACCTCTCGAACGAGAAGCGCACCGACATCCATCAGATCAGCGAACGATTCAAGAACGTGACAGAGGACCGCGGCTGGGCACTTCGGGTCGCCAAGGCGATCTGTCTGCTCGAATTCGTTCGCGACCTACCGCGCACGGAAGCCAATCTCGCCGCGGTGTTGGTGGATCAAGTGGGCCAGGCGAGGCCGATCAGCGAAGTCGAAGCCGCCGTTAAGCGTTTAGAAAACGCCCAGTTCTTTACTGGCTGCTCTGCCTCACGCCCGAAATTGACGAATTGGTCGCCCAGCTCCATGCCTCTCGGAAGATGGTCGACAAGTACAATCAGCTCAGCGCCCAACGCCAAATTGGGGTTTTGGTGCCTCGCTCGAAGATTCAGAAAACCCTCGCGATCAGCCGAACCCATTCGCCACGATTATCGGAGAAGCCGGCGACTAATTCGAGGCCGTTCCTGGAAAGCCGACGCCATCGTCGTGAGCAACCCGGGCGGATTTATCGAGGGGGTCACGCTCGACAACCTCCTGGTCGTCGAGCCACTCCCCCGCAACCCGTTACTGGCCGATGCCATCAAGCGACGGCTTACGAGAGCTATTGATCGCGCAAATCGCGCATGTCGCGATTATTTCGGTCGATTCACCGTTTTTCTGCGAAGGATCTTCGGACCGTTGACTGAATTCGCCGGTCTCGTGAACACTTGTGCGGCGCCCAACCCTCCTCGCCGATCACGATAGAAGGCTTTACTCGACCGCCGAAGTTCGATTTCCGGAGATTGGCAAGGAATCGCAGGCACGCTGGTCATGGTCATTCGGCCCCGAGCGAACCCGAACTCGCCAGCGATATCATATTAGTCGTGACGCGTGAGTACCGACCAAGCACCGTCTGACGACGGTAAATCATCCGTCGCCGAAGCAGCTTTATGAAGAATCGCTTCATTTGCACCGCAACCTTCTCAGCTTGCGCCGGCGCGACGATCCGCGTCCGGTGCCTGCGGAGCCAACGTTTGATGAGTGAGTCGCATGACGAAGGTTATCGCGAAGCCGTCGAAGAGGCGCTGAAACAGCCCCGCCGACTACCGTGCGGGCCTACGAGGGGGTCTACGGGCGCTTTCCGCGTGGATGGCCGCCAGTGCCGTGACCTTGCTTTCGAAAGTTGTGGGTAAAAGTGCCAGACGGGACTCGCTGTTAAAGAAAATCGCCAGCGTCGCTGAACGAAAAGAATGTCGGAGACGTCAACTCGGTCTTTAGGCCGATTCACAAGCAGCTTCAGTAAGATCAGGTCTTCCGCGGTGATACGCCAGGGATTTCTCCACTGGTTCCCTCAGCGCGGAAACATAAGCGGACAACATCTCTGGAACACGATATTCATATGCACTTATGCAGAGCGTTGAGTCTTGACTGTGCGATGGAAGCGAAGCCATTGACGAGCGATCGCATTATCGTCCAACGGAACGACGGAATCCGCGAAGATCTGGTAGGTATCGCGGCCCTTGCCGGCAATAAGGACCGCATCACCGCCACGGGCGTGTGACAAGGCGGTCTCAATGGCAATCCGCCGATCAGGCTCTACATAAACCTTACCCGGTCGTCGAAAGCCAGCGAGTAGGTCGTCAAGGATCTGATTGGGATCCTCGGTTCTAGGGTTGCTGAGCGTCAAAATCACGCGATCGGCGCCATTTTCAGCAACCTCGGCAAGCGGGCGTCGTTCGGCCCGGTCGGTCTCGCCCTCGGCGCTCAGAACGAGATGCACGCGACCATTGGCGACTGCCCGTAACGCCGTCAGGGCACCCGCGATCTCATCGGCCGTTTGCGCAGAGTCGATTCGGACGTCAAAATCCTGGCCTTCGACAACGGCTTCAAGATGACCGGCGACAGTCTGGACCGATTCGAGGCCCGCGATCACGTCCGCCTCGTTAATTTCCATGGCCCGAGCCAAAGCGGCCGCGGCGAGGGCACAGGTCACGATACGAGGACCAACCAAAGGCAAATGCAGGGCCAGTTCGCGGTTGAAGCCATGAAGCGACATGCGCAGTACCCGAACTATCCATTCGATCGAGCTTCGCGGTAACGTCAAGAGTTCCTCTCATTCCGACCGTCGGTTCGAGACCGAAGGCGATCCTCCGCACATCGAGGTTGACTCCGCCCAAGATCTCGCTGTTGGGATCATCCGCGTTCACCACAACGACCCCTCCAGGCACCACTTGACGACAGAGCCGGGCCATCGCCCGTCGCTTTTGCCAGGCGACTTCGGCCGGCAACCCGAGAGGCAAGGTCATATCGGTAACGACCGCGGCGTGAAAGGCGATCCCTTCAAAACTACGGTGCGAAAGGGCTTCACCAGAGACTTCGAGGACAACACCTTTACAGCGGCTCTTAACGACCTCGGCCAGTAAATTCGCTAAACCAGCGGCGTCTTGCGCGAAGATGCCGGGCCCAAGATTTCGTAACGTTTGATTCGCCAAACAGTCACTTCCCTCTATGCCCAGATCGTTCGTCGCGCTCACTGGGTTAAAACCGCCCCCTAGCGCGCGGGTGATCGCCCCATCGCAGAAGCCGAGTGACCCGATAAGTCCACATCGATCACCAGCGGCGTCGATAATTGACCGCACCATTAAGGCTGTGATTGTTTTTCCGAAGCCACCGGTAACGCCCATGGTCACGAGCTGATGCGAGGGCTCGCCGGCCAAGGCATGGCAAATTCGTGCGTGGGCCGCCGCGGCATTGGATACAATCACCTGGAGTCGACCGGCCTCGGGGCAGGGGCGTTCTACGACGATGCCTGCCGCTCCTCGATCGAGCGCCTGACGTACAAACAAATGTCCATCATACCCCGTCCGCGCTCGGCGAGACGCGACAAAAACTTGGCCCGGCTCGAGCCGCCGATGATCGTCGCTGCAACCAAAGACCTTCCAGTCCGCACACCCCATGAACTGAGCTTCAGGAAGTACTCGCCTCAGGCTGACCGACGGGAGGCCCCGTTCGGGCAGACGGTCAACGAACCAGCGCGCCATCGGCATACGCCTCCATGCTTTGCGTTTATCTCGCTCGCGGCCGCGTATCGCGGTGATCAAATCGAACCAACGACACCGCGCTTCGCTTAATCCATGTGGGGAGAGGGGCTGTGGTGGGTGGGTTCCACTCTCCTAACCGCGTCTTTAAGCCGCCGCCTGGATCGCCATCAACCCGCGATCGCGACCCGTCCATCCGCCGCAATCCTTCGCGCTGGATGCCTCGCCTGAAGATCCCACCCCGATCTTGGCTCCGCCTGTCCCAAGCGCGGCGGCACCGGCGCCTGCAATCACCCCGAACGGAATTTCCCCCCAGTTTGCCGAGAATGAAAACCTCTTCACGGCGGAAAAACCGCCGGCCCCGCTTCCGAAGGCGGAACCGCCAATGTTGGCTGGCAATAGATTTTACCGGAACCTGGCGCAGGTATCTGAACAAAAAAAGGCGCCTCTCTTGGGCGGCGCTCAAGCCTCGGCCGGAGTGGTTCAGAGTCCCCTCGGCGCCCGCATGCGAATACCGGCGGCTCCCCCCGCAGCAGCAACGCCACCGGCTGCGGCTGCCACGCCTTCAGCGGCTTTTGAGTCCAATGCGGGAGACCGATTGCCTTCGGCGGCACACTCGAGTCAGGCGCAAGCGAGC
>CAWHKI010000137.1:0-12101 GCA_963829765.1 uncultured Isosphaeraceae bacterium
GGACAGGCACTTCGACCTTCGACGGCCGGAAGGGACGGGGCCTCCGACGGCACTTCGACCGGAAAGCCACTTCAATGCTAGCCCTGTTTCGCATCGCTGAAAAAATCCGTACGGATCCCCCGCCGTGCGCACTTAGTATGGGGAGACCTGAGAAACATAAGGAGGCATTCCCATGGCAGGCGTTCGTCTTGGTGCGGCACTGGGGCATATTCACCGACTGTTTGACGATGGCACGCTGGCGGGCTTACCCGATGGCCAACTCTTAAAACGGTACGCTTCGTGCCGCGACGAGTTGGCTTTCGAGGCCCTCGTCCAGCGTCACGGGCCGATGGTGATCTCGGTCTGCCGGGGCATTCTCGTTGACCCGAATGACGCCGACGATGCGTTTCAGGCCGCATTCCTCCTTCTGGCCCGCAAAGCTGGCTCGCTACGGGTCAATGATTCCCTGGGGGGTTGGCTGCATCGCGTGGCCTTCCGGGTGGCCTTGCAGCTTAAGTCTGATGCCGCGCGACGGCGGGATCGGGAACGTCGGGCCGCCGAGCTGGCCGCCAGATCGAGTGAGTCGAATCCGCCGGGTGACGATCTGTACGCGATTCTGCACGAGGAGATCAACCGGCTCCCGAACGGTATCGACAGCCGATCGTGCTCTGCTACCTCGAAGACATGACCTACCAGCAGGCCGCCACCCATCTGCGCTGGACCGAGGGCTCGACACAGGGCCGGCTCAAGCGGGCCAGGGATCTGCTGAAGACCCGGCTCATCCGCCGCGGCGTGACGTTGACAGGCGCGGGCCTCAGTGCTCTGACGATCCCCAAGACCACGTCGGCCGTCTCGGCAGCGATGCTCCAGGCCACCGTCCGGGCCGCGCGCCATTTTATCTTGGGCGATGCCGCCGCGGCCGGGGCGGTCTCAATCGCAAGCGCCCATTTGGTGAAGCAGGTACTCCGGACAACGATGATCACCAAGTTGAAGATGGCCGGTGCGGCTGTGCTCGGTGTGGGAGTACTGACATTTTTGGTCGGCGGCTTCGCCGGGACGCAGCCGGCCGCTCCCGAAGGAACACCGACAACTCCGACTGCTGACGATCGCCGCTCACCCGTTCAAGCGTCTGGCCCCGCTCGCGCCGGCGAGCCCACGAAAACGACCGAGGGAGCTCTCCTCACTTTCCACGGCCGCGTGCTCGGACCCGAGGAACGGCAGGTAGCGGGAGCGGCCATCTACACGATGTTGCCGAGCATGGTCGACCCGATCAAACCGATCCTGAGAGCGAAAGCCGGAGTTGACGGGCGGTTCCGCTTCGCCATGCCCAAGCAGGAATTTGACGCCGCGGTACGCCGGCCCTGGGACGCCGTCACCATCTTGGCTTCGTCGGGCGGCCTCGGGCCCGATTGGATTGACTTGCGCAAGCCGGCTGACGAGGAACTACCGCTGCGGTTGGTTGATGACTCGGTACCAATCTCAGGCCGCGTGCTCGACCTGCAGGGTATGCCCGTCGTCGGTGCCACAATCAAGCGCGGCCGGATCAAATCGCTTGGCACGGTTGGCCTCGATCACTACTTGAGCCTCCTTCGCGACGACCCGCGGACCGCCGCGAATTACCGATTCAGCAAGGAATTCTGGAACAACCCGCTCCCCGGCCAGCCCGAAAGTGTCACGACCGACGCCCAAGGTCGCTTCAAGCTGGCCGGCATCGGTCGTGATCGGATCGTCGAAATCGGTGTCGAGGGACCAGCGATCCAGAGTGCCACCATCGTCGCGATGACCCGTCCTGCGGCCACCGCGTCCAGCCCGCCGGGGACCTCAACCGTCATCGCCGGGAAGATCTACGGCGCAAACTTCGAACATCTCATTCCCCCCGGCCGCGCGCTCACCGGAATCGTCCGTGACAAGCTCTCGAAGCAGCCCCTGGCGGGTGTAAACGTCTGCGGTAAGGGAACGAATGCCCGCGTCACCACCAATGCGCACGGACGGTTTACGCTCCCTGGTTTCCCCAAGAGCAAGAGCTACCCGTTGATGGTGCTCGCCGGCGAGAAAGCTCCGTACTTTATCACCTGCCTCAACGTGCCGGACACCGCCGGCTTGGCACCGATTGACACCACCGTTGAATGCGTCGCGGGAATCCCGATGCGGCTCAAGTTGATCGATAAAGAAACGGGAAAGCCCGTGACCGGCGCGGACGTCGCGTATTGGCCGGTCCACTCGAACCCGCATGCCCGCGAGGTCCCCGGCTATGCCCCCGTGCGCGGCGGCGGCGCGTACAACTCGGGTATCGCCCAGCCCGACGGAACCTATCTTCTGGGCGTCTTGCCCGGCCCCGGCGCGGTGTGCGTTCGGACGGCCGAATCCTTGTACCGGCCTGCCTGTGTCAACGCCAGGGCATTCTTCAAGGATAACTCTAAAAAGGGCCCCGATCTGGTTCCGCTAGGATCTTACGCCGATATGAACATCATTCCCGTTGCGGCCGGCGACGGGATGGTGGCACTCAGTCAATTGCAGTTCAGTGCGATCCTCTTCATAAACCCCACTGAAAGTTCAGCGTCTCTCACCGCGGAAGCCGTGCTCGAGCGCGAGCGCAGAGCGCGAGGTCCATGTCGTCGGCCCCGACGGTGAAGTCCTGACCGGCGTGACGGTCGACGGCGACGGTGCGGAGACGACGAAAATGCCGGGCTTGCTGACCGTCTCCAAGCTCAACGCTCTCAGGCCCAAGCGATTCACCTTCCGCCACCAGGCCAAAAAGCTCGTCGGCTTCTTGATCGCGAGAGGCAACGAGACCGAGCCGTACATAGTCAAGATGCAACCGTGGGGGACGATCAGCGGCCGTCTGGTCGGCGCCAAGGGCAAGCCCGGGGGAGGGGTTGATCTGATGAGCACTGATTGGCAGACGTTCGTGACAGACCCGGCTCGCGGGGTGATTCCATCCGGCCGAAAGACCGATGGCGACGGCCGGTTTCGCTACGAACGCCTGGTTCCCGGCCAAGAGTATTCCGTCAGCGCCGTGGGTGAAAAAGCCGCCAAGGGGGGCTTCGGCGTCGTGATCGAACGCGTTGTGCTCAAGCCGGGAGAGACGCGCGAACTGGGGGACGTTCCGTCGTGCCCGGGCAAGTCGGAAGTCACACCGTGAGGCATGGCGGGCTCGGAACTCGCGCCTGTCTCGTTTTTAACGTCTGGTCGCTTCCAACCCTCCTTATTTTACGAGGAAGGAATTCGCGGCACGGGCGCATCGCCCCTTGATCTCGGCCGCGATCTCGCCGAGGTCGACCGGCACGTCGTCGCGCCCTCGGGGACGTCAACGGGAACCTTCACCCGGCCGAGTTCCATGACCGGCCCCGGCCGGTCCAAAGCAGGAGGAGCGTCGATCGCCGGCTGGGGGACACGAAAGTGAGTGAGGACAGCGTGTTGCAAGCAGTTCGAACGGCCCGGGAAGCCTATGCCCGGTCGCACGGGTACGATGTGCGGGCGATTGTGGCAGACCTACGCAAACGGGGCGACGAAGGCGATTGGCCCGTTGCGAGGCTTTTCCCGCGACGTCCGACCTCCCTCGTTCAAGGCGTTTCCCAGCCAGGAGAATGAGCATCTGTTAGCGTTGCTGCGGTACATCGAGCACGACCGTGCCCGCTGGCCACGCAAGAACTGGTCGACCTGCTCAAGATGCCGACCTGCTTCGGCGGGGCTCGGAGGGCCGTGCTCGATCGCCTGGGCAACCGGTATGGCCGGCGGTTCGTCAACCACTGGGCGTTCGTCCGCTTTGCCACGGAGAAGGGGCTGGAGCTGGACTTCACAACACCGCCAAGACGGCCCGATCCCAGAGAGTCGGCTAAGCGCGTGCTCGAAATCCTGGACGGACTGGAATGAGCTCGGCAAAAACTGACACCGATTGAACACCGGAGTCAGGGTACAAGCGCACTTGCCCAGGATACGACCTCTTGGGCGATCTTAATCAATGGGCCGCGAGAAGGCTAAAAACATCGCCGGACAGAGCCGGCTCCTACAGGAATTGTAGGAGGGAGCTCCGTCTCCCCGATCCCCGATCTAGCCTTGTGTCGGGTCGTTGATCGTAATCGCCTCGCTAAGGTCTTCCCACATACCACCCGCAGGTAGCGGCAGTCGCGCCAGCACCAGCTTGGCCTGGGCTCGGGGCAGCCAATCTTGGGGCGTTCCGGGCGTCGGACTAGGAGGCGGCACGGTACAGCTCCTTTCCTTCGGATAAAGCGCGATGAATGATCAAATAAGGGTTGCCGCCGTGCTCGGCGACGTCGCTGGCTTGCATGACGACGATGTCCTTCGCGGTCCCCAGATCACTGAGCCGGCAGTGCAAAGTTTGGGTGACCGCGAGGCGGTCGCACCCGTCCGGCATCACCACTAATACATCGAGGTCGCTATGCGGCCCCATGTCGCCGCGCGCGGCCGAGCCGAACAGGATGATCTGGAGCGGATGGACGCTCTCGACGATGCGGCGCACCAGTTGATCCAGCAACGAGGTGTCAGGACTCATGGTTTGTCCTCGACTTGGGTCCACTCCGCGCCGGCCGCGGTCGGGAAGGCCACCTTCTCCTCGACGGTCACGGCCGTCATGATTGATATCCGTTGTCCATAAAACCTTATTCTATACGACGGCGTGTCCTATCTGCTCCCGGGCGTTCGTCCGCTTCGCCACGGAGAAGGGGCTGGATCTGGACTTCAATACACCGCCAAGACGGCCCGATCCCGCAGAATCGGCCAGGCGCGTGCTCGAAATCCTGGACGGGCCGGACTGAGTTCGCCATAGAAAGAGTGTGTGGGAGAAACAATCCGCGTTGAGGTCGCGGGTGCGGTTGCCCGAGTGCTTTCTTTCTCGACCTGTTCCTGGCTTCCTGCCTTCCTCATTTGACTTATAGCAGACTTCCAATAAGGAACCCAGGAAGGCAGGAAGAATGCATTGACGAATTTCGGACAACGCGAGCGAACTCATCCGGATTCATGACGAAAACGCGAAACGACGAAATGGCGAAAAATGGGAGACAGCAGAGCTCGACGGCGTGTCCGTGTCGAGCGGATATTGCGGTCGACGGATCAGTCACCTTGAGTCTGTTTCGTCATTTCGCCGTTTCGTCATTTCGTGATGAGTTTTCTCTGTCTCATGGACGGCACGCTCCACGTCAGGCCAGACTTGGTCGACCTGCTCAAGATGCCGACCTGCTTCGGCGGGGCTCGGCGGGCCGTGCTCGATCGCCTGGGCAATCGGCACGGCCGGCGATTAGTCAACCACTGGGCGTTCGTCCGCTTCGCCACGGAAAAGGGCCTGGATCTGGATTTCACAACGCCGCCAAGATGGCCCGATCCCGGAGAATGGGTCAAGCGCGTGCTTCAAATCCTGGACGGACCGGAATGAGTTCGTCAAACCGTTCCAAATAAAACCAACCGGAGTAGACCCGCGGCCAGAGCAATGTGATTGCGGTGTTCCTAACGGACGGGCCGAGCCGGACAGCGAAAAGATGCGATCCTCTGATGTGGTCCAAAACCCAGCCGCGTGCTTCCAGCAACTTGGATCACCGCTTTCCAGAAATGTGTTTCATTCCTGGGTCGCTCGAATCGATGCTTCTTTCATTCGTTTGTGCTGGGAGGCCAACCAACCCTCCGCCGCCTCAATTGCGTTGGCTTGGGCGTCCTCAATCGTGTCGCCCTGTGTCGCACAGCCAAGCGCCGGAATCACAACGGTGAAGCCGCCGTCCGCCTCGGGAAGGGCAATCGCCGGAAGACGTACCATAACATCCAATGTGATCGCTCTGGCCCCACATGCCGCCGCGGGCTCCGGCGTGGCGCGACGGCCTCCACTACGCGACTGCGAGCGAGGGTTGATCGTCTTGGACATGAGGTATTCCTTTCCCGTCGGATCTATTCCTCGGGATCACGATTCATGGATCATCCGAAGGTTTGGTATAAGGTATTATCGGCTATGCTGCTTTTTGCAGACAATCCCAACGGGGCCAGGCATTCCGTGGACACCATACCTAATTATGAAACTCCCGGCGACGACGACCCGGTTTCGCTCGGTGAGGCATTCTCAATTCTTGGATGCCGACGCCCTGCAACTCATCGACGCACCGCGGAAATCAAATTTCCGTGTTGTTTTCGAACAGCACATTGATCGGCGCTTCCGTGCTGCCCCCGACGTGGACTTTTTCATGGTTGTTGGCGATGCGGCCATTTCGAAAGGTCAAAGAGCGAACCCAATCGGTCACGTCGACTCCCGTATGGAAATGCTCCACATCGATGTGTTCAAAGGTCGCCCCGGTCGTCGCCGCCACGAAGACGCCGCGAGAGTGAGGGGCACGCGTTCCCCGTAAGACCGCATTTCGAATGATCGGCCGGTCCAGACCAGGATGTACCGGGTCGCGAACCGCGTCGTAACCAAAATTGAGGCGAGAACGATAAACGTTATCCTCGGCTCCGTTCATGACGATCCCAAAGAGCCGTGCGGCTCTGATTTTAACGCCGTCGATCAGATATCCCGTGTGCGCGACCCGTCTCTGGTCGTTCGGAGAAAACTCAAACCCAAAATCGCCGCCGAAGAGCGCGACGGCCGACATGGCCGCCTCGACATCGAGATTCCTGATCGTAATGTGATGACAGCCCGAACAACGCACGCCGGCGTCGTTGCCGTCTACACTTCGGCCGAGTTTGCCGATGAAGATATTTTCCATCAACACGTTATGAGGATGCGTGGATGAGATCTCGTTCTTTTCCCACAGCTTTCGCATCCGCGGCACTTCTTGGTCCGCGGTGGTGACAGGTCCAACGGTTCCCCAGTCGAGACTAATCCCCAATAGGGCTTTTTCTGAGTCAAGAATGCGTATGTTTCGTATCACACCGTGATGCGCCTCAGACATCAGTTGGATGCAGGCGGCTTCGAAGGGCTGATGGATGGACATGTCTTCGATGCGCCAATTCCCAACGGTCGAGAACTGGCCGGGCTTGGATACGGTGCCGCCGTCGCCATACGCTGCTCCCACACTGACGGCGCTGTGCCAAATCGCCTGGGAGCCTTTTCCTTGGCTGCGAATCACTTTGATCGTACCATTGCGAATGGCTGACTGGGCCGAGAGACGCACTCCATAGCTATTGGATCGCAAATCGAGGTAGAGCGTGCTGCCGTTGAGGTCGAGCTCGACACCTGCCGGTACCAATAACGCATGGATCGACGTTTCTCCCGCCACTGATGCCTGGCTTACGGAACAAGTGAGGTGGTGTTCTCGACTCAGACGAACAATTCCACCCCCCACGACCGATTGCTTGTCCATCGCCTGCTGCAATTCGTCCCCGTTTCGGACGTTGACGCTGACGTGCGCCGGCGGCTTGCTCGCGGGTTTCTGGGCTGCATTTGGTTCGTGAGCTTGGGCGCGCGGGTTGGGTCGGAATCGCCCAAGCGGCCGCCGCACCGGCGGAGGCGTTTGCCAAGAATTGTCGACGGTTCACGATCATGGTGAGCTCGTTACACAAGGAGGGTAAAGGTACACCGAATATGCGACGCTCGAACGCACGTCGTCAAGAGTGTTCCGGCTTTTTGGTTGTGGTTCCGGCGCGGGTCGTCCATTCCACAGCCTACTGGTCCGAATCGCGACGAGTATTTGAAGGTACTTGCAGATTCCGTCTGTTGACCGAGGGCAAACGCCCCACGATAATCCGATCAGTCGCCGTACCAGAATCCGAGTGTCTTTGCAAAATTCATGATCGCATCACCCAGGTGGCACACTGTCATGATCGAAGTTGAAGATCGAGGTGAGGTGAGAATCCTGCCATGGCTCGCGGCAAGGGGAACGCGCTCAATTTGGATTTCGTGGTTGCTTTGGCCGACGCGTTCGATCAGCTCGAAGCTAGCCCAGCCCGTGCAGCGATCATTACCGCGGAGGGAAAGGTGTTCGGCGCGGGAGTCGACTTGCCCGCTTTGGTGGAGGGCGGGCCCGAATACGTGCGTCGGTTTGTCCCGCTCATGGAGCGCACATTTCGAAAAGTTGGCGACGTTTCCTAAACCACTCGTGGCCGCTGTCAATGGTCATGCCATCGCGGGCGGCGCGATCTTGGTATTTGCCTGCGATCAACGGCTCTTGGCTCGTGGCGGCGCCCAGATCGGCCTGACCGAAGTACGGGTGGGAGTCATGTTCCCCGCCTGGGCGCTCGAGATCGCACGCTTTGCCACGCCCCCACAACAGTTCTCCACGCTGATTTGTACGGGGCGCACCTGGCCGCCCGAGGAGGCTTTCGCGCGAGGCTTGGTGGATGAGCTCGTGGAGCCGGAGCGGTTGCTCGACCGCGCCTGCCAAGTGGCGCAAGAACTGGCGGCGATTTCACCGGCCGTTTTCGCCGCGACGAAGCTGGCTGTGCGCCGGCCGATGATTGAGGCCGCCCAGCGGGAGGCCGCACGGACCAACGCGTCCTTGATCGAGCATTGGTGTTCGCCCGACTCACTACGCCTGGTCGCGAAATTCGCGGAACAGGCGATCAATCGGCGCCATTGATTTCGACGCTCGCAACACGCAAACCCTGAGATTAAGATAGCGACGACGGGCGGGATGAGGATTAAGATATTTAGACGGCGGCTATGATCGCGATCTCAGGGGCAGCGACCAGACAACCATAGCTCTCGACTTAGGGAAAAAAAGGCATAGAATTTCTTCAAGCGACCGGAAACAGCGATGTTCCGCTATCGAATGGATGCTGCATATGAGCCAAAACGAATTTAATCATATCCTGAGCAGCATCGCTACGCTTTCGCCGGAGCAGATGCAGCGATTGCATCGCGAGCTGGAGAGCAAAATGGTGGTGACCGCCACTGTTTCCCGGCCCGCCGACGACCTATTGCTCGGTTCGATGGCAGACCATGCTGAGCTGATGGACGAGATCGTTGAAGACGCGATGCGACATCGCGAGCAGCAGCCGTGGCGGTTAAGCACTGGTGAATAAGGCACTACTCGACACGGATACTCTGTCCGAGATCGGCAAAGGGAAGCACCCAGCCATCGCGGCCAATGCCAAAACCTATCGGAAGGCGTTTGGACATTATTCCCTCTCAACCATCACAGTTCTCGAGATCATCCGGGGATACCAAAAACCCAGGACTTCCCGCGGATGAATGCCTTTGTAGCGTCTATCGCTTTCGAAGAGATTTTCCCGTTGGATTTATCAGCCGCCGAGCTGGCGGGTCGTATCACCGGCGATCTTGACCGAATCGGCCAGCCAATCGGCCGAGCGGACCCGATGATAGCCGCCATCGCGATCGACCAAGGCTTGGAGCTGGTAACCGGCAACACTGCCCATTACCAGCGGATACAACAACTCGGCTATCCCCTCACAATCGTTAGCTGGCGGACTTGACGCCAATGCTTCTTGCCTAACGCCCCGATAGGGATCAATGCCAATGGCAGGCATGGAAAGCAAATATATTGCCAATTGGGGGGCGCACTTGCTAGCTGCCGGGAGCCGATCATGGCGGACGTTAGGGGCTCAGCGGTCGGCCGAAGTTCCGCGCTTCTTCAAAAGCCCTTCAAGCATGTCGAGCTTGGGCTGGCGCACGTGGCTGACCGAAGTCACTTTCTCACCAAATTCCATCGCCGGTTCGCTGTGAGCGTTGTAGGGTGTCCATTCGGGCAGGCCGGCGGCGTTGGGATCTCCGGTTCGAGCGAACGAGGTCCAGTAGGTCGACATGGCATCGGCCAATTTCTGGTCCGCGTCTTCAATGGGCCGTTTGAGTCGCTCCAGATTATTGAAGACATAAGCGATTTCGGCGGCATGGAACGCACCGAGGCCAGATCTGGCGGCCAGCGGTGTGACGCGAGTGAAGTGATAGAGGTAGGCGCGTCCGCCCGCGTCGGTGTCCCAGCGGGCCCACGTTCGTGCCGGCAGCGTGAACGAGACGTCGCCCACGATATCGAGATAGGCCCGTACCGCGTCTATGTCTTTGGCAGCCGGATAGAGCCGCTTGACTTGGGTCGGATCGCCGAGCAAGAGCGAGATCTGCGTGTTCAGCATGACTAAGGTTTTCGGCCGCGAGGCCAAAGGGGCGAGTGTGGTCATTTCGTCGGCGTTTGAGCCGACAATCGTCGGGACCTTCTGGTGTTTGCCCTGGCTGAAAATTGTTCGGGCGTCGTTCGGCAAGCACCAGCCGTCGATATTGGGAACCGCTCGGCCATCGCCCCGAGCCTTCGCCAGCTCGATCAGTTTATCGGCGGGAAGCTGGCGCAATTCCTCCAACGATTTGGCACCGGCTGATTCGGCCAAGCGGATGCCTTGACTCTCGGCTGCCGCGAGCGTGGGCATCGGCCTGAATGCCGATCCGCTCTCGGCGATCGCTCGATGAAACAAGCCCTTCGCCAACGGTGACGCCATGAGTGCGCAGACGCTCTGCGCTCCGGCCGATTCGCCAAAAATCGTGACACAGTTTGGGTCTCCCCCAAAATGAACAATGTTCTGCTGGACCCATTTCAGGGCTGCGATCTGATCCAAGAATCCGTAATTACCTGACGCATGCTGTGGGGATTCCGCGGTCAACTCGGGATGGGCAAAGAACCCGAGCGGCCCCAGGCGATAGTTGATTGTGACAATCACCACGCCCTTCTGCGCGAGAGCGGTGCCATCGTAGACATCGACAGCGCCACTGCCACGCGTGAGCGCGCCGCCGTGAATCCATACCATCACAGGTCGCCGCTCGCCGGCGGCGATGGAAGCGGACCAGACGTTCAGGTTCAAGCAATCCTCGCTCTGCGGCTCGGGATCGCGATAGTAGGCCGACTCCTTGGGATACGGCGACTGGGGACACGCCGGGCCAAACTCGGTGCACTCGCGAAGGCCATTCCAAGGGACGACCGGCAGCGGGGGCTTCCAACGGTTAGCCGCCGCGGTCGACGCGGCGTAGGGAATGCCGCGAAAGACTTGGACTCGGGCATTCGTGGCCGAAACGGTACCCCGTACCAGACCACTTGTGATCCGAATCGGGTCCGCTTCGGCGCTGAGTGCGGATTCCGATGTCCACGACAGCGCTGCAAGGATCACACATCGAATGGTAATTCGCATGACCTTCACCTTTGTATCCATTGGGGATGTGGGCCGATGACCATGAGCGAGCGTATCACGTCGTCGAGCCGTTGTCGAATGTTACGTCTGAATTGCACCTATTGCCGCGGCCCTCTGGTACTGGTCACTGCGACCTGGTTATTGTCAGGAGTGCGAGAGAAGGCACTGACTCGCTGACTCCAATCTCGACCGGTGGAGAGAATATCGTGATGGGCGCAGAGACGACCTCAATAACGACTCGCCGGACTAGGCGCGGGCGCTGGCGTGGGTTGGCGCCGTGTGTGCCTTGTTGACGGGCGGCTTTCAGATGTTGGCGTGCGCCGATGCGGTGGTTGCGCCTGAGGCACGCTACCACGACCTTGTGCAAAAGCTCGAGCCGTGGGTATCGGCCGAGGTCGAGGCGAAGGCGCTGCCCGCGCTGTCGATTGCTCTCGTCGAGGATCAGCGCATCGTTTGGGCTCGCGGGTTCGGGTTTGCTGACGCGGGCCGAACGGTGCCGGCCTCGGCCGATACCGTGTATCGCGTTGGCTCAGTCTCCAAGCTGTTCACGGACCTGGCGGTCATGCGGCTGGTTGAGCAGGGCCGGATCGACCTGGATGCGCCGGTATCGCGCGTACTTCCCGAATTCACGCCCAAGAACCCGTTTGGCGGACCGATTACGCTTCGTCATTTGATGTCGCATCAGGCGGGGCTGGTGCGCGAACCACCGGTTGGCCATTACTTTGATCCCGAGCCACCACCGCTATTCGATGTGGTCAAAAGCCTGGCGAGCACGAGCTTGCTCTTCGAGCCGGGCACGCGCACGAAATACTCGAACGCCGGACTCGCCGTGGTGGGCGCCGTTGTCGAACGCGTCGCGGGCACACCATTTTCACGGGCGATCGAACAAGCGATTCTGAGGCCCCTTGGCATGACGCGATCGTCATTCGAGGCGGGCGCCGATCTGGTCCGGCAGATGGCCCACGGGGCGATGTGGACCTACGACGGGCAACAGATCACGACGCCGACGTTCTTGCTCGGCACGGGCCCGGCCGGCAACCTGGTGTCGTCGGTAACCG
>CAWHKI010000138.1:0-17669 GCA_963829765.1 uncultured Isosphaeraceae bacterium
CAGAGAGATCCGAGCCAGCGGGGCGAGGCTCTAGCGGCTCCAATACGGATACCATCAATCACCCCTCCATTGATTTCCCACAGGACAGAACTTCGCCACCCGTTTGCATCTCTGCCACCCCGATCGGCGTGCATCAGCGAAGCGGACACGCCATCCCGATGACCGATCTATAGCACAACGATATGGTCGCCAGGATTGCGATGTCAAGAGTAAAATCGATTATTTCGATCAAATTGGTAGAGATTGCACTTCCTTCCCTCGGGCCGTTCTCACGAACTTTCCCTATCAAGCAGGCTTCGATTCGCAGGCGAGGCAAGGCGAGGCGAGCGGTTAGGGTTTACGAAAGCCTGCGCACGCGAGGGCGCAATGCGGATCGGCCTAAATGATCCAATCGCCGACGTGCGTGCTTTGACGATTCTGATTCTCGCGGATCAAGTCGGCGAAAGTGGTCTTGTCGACCACATCGGAGATTGCCTGGCGAACACGGCCCCAGAAACAAAAGAAATTGCAGCCGCCAGGAAACTCACAGGCTTTCGGACGGCTCTGGCTCACGCAATCGACCGGTGCGATTGGCCCGTCAATGAAACGCATGACCTCGCCGATGGTCAATTGATCTGCGGGCCGTGCCAACAAATAACCCCCTTCGGCACCTCGACGGCTCTGCACGAAACCGCCCCCTTTAAGCTGGTGAAGAATCGCTTCCAGGAACCGGATCGGAATCTGTTCAATCTGGGCGATCTCGGCGATCTTCATGGGTTCCGGGCGTGGTGTTTGGCGAGCGTATAGATAGCCCGGAGCGCGTAGTAGCACTTCGATGATACGCTCATTCGGTTGGATTCCCCCCCAATTAATGTCAGCTTAGGACAATGGTTACTATTTCGACCGGAGAAATCAAGACGCGAGCGTTGGGCCGGTCGACCTGATGAGCTCGTTCATGCGGGTGATGGTTTCGCTCCGGTGACGCTGATCTCCGCCGACCAGGCCCTTAACGCCGCCGCCACGGCCGAAGGGCTGGCGGTGGACGGTCCGCGCTCCCATCCATAGGGGTCGCTTCCCCTCGGCCTGAGAAGCCCGGAGCATCTGATGATCGGGAGTTATGTTGGCCGGACGCGCGACACAGGCGCCGCCGGCGTCCTGTAATGGGATCTTAGTTGCAGGTGGCTGATCCATTACCGACACAATATCCAGGAAATAAGCAACTCACGCCGCTAATCGACGAACTTACATAACAAACCGCGGTGTTTGGCTGACCGGTACAATCGGTAAGTTGAGCAACCGCTTCCCTTGCCGCCATCCCGGTAGAATTTGGCAAACGCGGCCGGGCGTGTTAATGTCAAGCAAAGGAGCATAACGACATGACGATCCAATTACCCCCCGAGTTGGAGAGCTCGATCCGTGCTGAAGTTCTAAGCGGGCATTTCGCCAGCGAGGACGATATGGTTGCCGCCGCCGTGCGTGACTATTTACAACGGCTGCAAGACCAGCCGCAAACCGTGGCTAACCCCCCACCAGCAACCAAGGCCGAGGCAGTCCCCGCCTATAAGCCGATATGGGAGGTCGCGGCGGAAATTCGCGGGAGCATCCCCGCGGAAGAATGGGCCAAGCTACCTAAAGACGGGGGGGAGCAGCTTGACCATTACATTTACGGATCGCCCAAGCGGCCCACTTCATGAAGAAGGTCTTTGCCGACGCCCACTATTGGGTTGCCATCCTCAACGACCAAGACCAAAGCCACGCAGCCGCCGAAGCAATCAGCACCGCAATTGCCCTCTTTAAGGCCCGCCCTGACAAAGGCTATCGCTTGACTGATTGCATCTCGATGCTGGGGATGCGGCAGGAAAGTATCACCGACATCTTGACGCATGACAGCCACTTCACGCAGGAAGGGTTTACCATCCTGCTCTAGCCACCAATCCGCTTGGCATACCCGGCCATGGCCACGCCGACGAAGATCCATCGGGGGGCTGTCAAGGATAACGGGGCCCTGGTCCCAGGAACGAATTGTCGATGGTGAGGTGCCTAAGAAGTCGGCGAAGACGGGCTGGCTGACGCCTAACTCCTTTCGCGTTTTCCTCACGTCCTTGGGCCCTCGTTGCGGCGGGTGCCCTCTGAAACCGTGGCAAAGAATGTTGATTGATCCGATCATGGCGGTTGGCGCGGTCGTGCGAGATTGGTGAGATACAGCGGCGGCGGCGCACTAAGATTGCATTAAGATTGCTAAGGTTGCACGCGCGGCCAGCCTGCAATCTTAACTATCTTAGAAGCTCTCAACGCTGTTATCCCACGAAGGGAGCACCATTGTTCGAACGGTGCACACCGGTTGCGCGTGCTCCCTTCGAAGAATGGTGCTCCCTTCGAAGGCGACCCGTCGGTTCGGGAGATCACCCATCGGCAGCGGAAGATCACGAGAAAGGGCGGCCGCCATGGCCAGCGTCACGTAGCTCTTCCCCAGCTTGGGATCGCCTGCGAACATCGTGATCATTCCCAGCGGCACGCGGCCCGGCCAAAGCCACTCGACCTGGCGCAAGCCCAGGTCGACCGCGCATCCGCTTGACCCGACGCTCGGGTTTACGCCCGCCCTCATCGGGTTTGGCCGCCAACGGTTCAGGACCATCCGCCGGTGTCGTCGCCTGAGCTTGTGAAACCGGTACGGCCGGCTCCGCGAAAGCGCTTTAGTGGGCAGAAAACGATTTAACTAAGCGGATCAGCTTCCTGCGAGAGTGGATTGCCACGCACCCGAACCGACTGCCCGTGGGACGAATTGGCAATCCGTCTTACCGGGAATTTGCATCGGCCGCTCGGCTTAACAGCGTCGCCCCTTCACTCCAAACGAGTCGGCGCGACCCGCTTTTGCGTGCCCCAGCCGCGAGTGAGCCTGCCCCTTCGCCGAATTGTGCTAAATTTCCTCTCGGATTTGCTTTCTGAGACAGAGGCTCGCTCAAATCGTGCCTTTATGTGCCAAAAAGTGCCATTTCGAATGAATAAGCATCAAAGAATTAAGGATCTGGTTCAAAGCGGGGCAACAAGAGTCCGCCAGATTCAGCTTCGTGGCTTTCTCGCCCATAGGTGCAATATCACTTCTCCGCAACGCCCGCCCATCCTATAATCATGCAGTCAGCCGGACGCAGGTGACCGGTCATACCTCACGTGAGACCGGGCTTCGGTGCTTTCTATTTGTCCTGTCATCGGTTACGCCAAAGGCCGCTGGACCCAATTTCATGGTTGTCGACCCCAAGTTCATTCGCAATTTCTCGATTGTGGCTCACATTGACCACGGCAAAAGCACGCTCGCCGATCAGCTTTTGCTGCAATCGGGAGCGATCACTCAGCGCGAGTTTCGCGAGCAGCTTCTCGATGATATGGACTTGGAGCGGGAGCGCGGCATCACGATCAAGGCGCGGGCCGTGGCCATTAACTACACCCTGGACGGTCAGGTCTATGAGCTCAACCTGATCGACACGCCCGGACACGTCGACTTTCACTACGAAGTTTCCCGCAGCCTGGCGGCTTGCGAGGGGGCGATCCTGCTGGTCGACGCCACGCAAGGCGTGCAGGCTCAGACGGTCGCCAATGCCTATCTGGCGGTGAACAACAACCTGGCGATCGTGCCGGTCCTCAACAAGATCGATATGCAGGCGGCCCGGCCCGAGGAGATCAAGGAAGAGATCATGGTCAGCCTGGGGATCGACCCCGCCGAAGTGTTGGCCGTCAGTGCCAAGACGGGGCAGGGCGTGCCCGAGGTGTTCCGGGCCATGATCGAACGGGTTCCGCCACCCGCGGGCGATCCCCAGGCGCCGCTGCGGGCGCTGATCTTTGATTCCAAGTTCGACGATTATCAGGGCGTCATCACGTACGTGCGAGTGGTCGACGGGGCCCTCAAGGTCGGCCAGAAGATCCGGCTCATGGCCGAAGGTTCGGAATATGAGGTGACCGGTCTGGGCCGGTTCCGCCCGCGCGAGGTCGCCTGCGACGAGCTGGGGGTCGGCCAGGTCGGCTACGTCATCGCCAATATCAAACGGCTTTCCGATATCCGCGTCGGCGATACGATCACCCAGGTGCCCCGGTCGGCCTCGGTGGCCTTGCCTGGCTATCAAGAGCCCGTGCCGGTCGTCTTTTGCGGGTTATTTCCCGCGACCAACAACCAGTTTGACGACCTGCGCACGGCCCTTCAAAAGCTGGCCTTGAACGACTCGAGCTTTACGTTCGAGCCCGAGTCGTCCGACGCCCTTGGGTTCGGTTTTCGGTGCGGCTTTTTGGGCATGCTGCACATGGAGATCGTGCAGCAACGGCTCGAGCGCGAGAGTAATTTGTCGCTGGTCCAGACGGCCCCGACGGTGACCTACGAGATCCTCGGCTGCGACGGCGAGGTCACTCATGTCTCCAACCCAACCCGAATTCCCGACGCGGGAGCTATTGAAGAGTTCCGGGAACCCTTTGCCCGCGTCAACTTCATCATCCCCAGCGATTCCATCGGCGTGATCATGCAGCTTTGTGAAGACCGACGGGGCGTTTACCAGAAGACCGAGTACCTCTCGCCCTCCCGCGCGATTCTTACCTACGAGCTACCGCTTGCCGAGATGATTTACGATCTTTACGACAAGCTCAAAAGCGCCACCCGCGGTTACGGGACGATGGATTACGAGGTGATCGGCTATCGCGCGGGCGACTTGTGCCGGCTCGACATCCTTGTCGCCGGCCAGCGCGTCGATGCCTTATCGTCGATCGTCCACCGATCTCACGCGGATCGCCGAGGCCGCAAGCTGGTCAAAAAGCTCAAGGGTGAGATCGAGCGCCATCAATTCGAGGTCGCGATCCAGGCCGCCATCGGCAGCCGGGTGATTGCCCGCGAGAGCATCTCCGCCCTGCGCAAGAATGTGACGGCCAAGTGCTACGGCGGTGATATTTCGCGTAAGCGGAAACTTTTGGAAAAGCAAAAGGAAGGCAAGAAACGTATGAAACAGGTAGGGAACGTCGAAATCTCCCAAGAGGCCTTCCTGTCGGTCCTCGACGACAGCGAAGACTGAGCCATCGCCGGCGACTTTCGGTGTTCCTCGGCCCTCTAACCTTCCGGTGCCCCCTATCCTTCCGACGCCCCGTGTCTTTCGGCCTGATCGGACGTTCATGACCTCCGCCAGCCTCATGCATGGTTGCCGTAGTGGCCATCGCGAGTTACCGAGGGGGGGCGTTGTGCGTCAAACGGTTGAGCTCTTGGTGTCGCTTTGTCTCTGTGTACTTTTGGTACGCACCTTCGCGGCGGAGGCCTACGTCGTTCCGACCGGCTCGATGGCCCCGACGCTGTTGGGGTTGCACCGGGAGATCCGCTGCACGGAATGCGGTTTTACGTTTGTGGTCGGGATTGACGAGGAGGGCCAGACGGGCAGGGCGGTCTGCCCGAATTGCGGCCAGAGCCGCCTGGATGGTGCGCCCACGACCGAGTGCGGCGGCGACCGAGTGCTGGTGCAGAAGTTTTTGTACGATTTCCGCCGCCCCAAGCGCTGGGAAGTGGCCGTGTTCCATTTTCCCCAGGAGCCCAGTCAAGCGTATGTCAAGCGGGTGGTGGGCTTGCCCGGAGAATCGATCCGGATCGTGGGAGGCGACGTTTTTGTCGATGGCGAGATTGTCCGGAAGTCACTCCCGGAGATTCGTGCCATGCGTATGCTGGTAAACGACAGCCGATTTCAGCCTCGGGATGGCCAGGGCCTTCCGCGCTGGCGACCGCAACCGGAATCGGGCGTGTCTTCCGCTGAGTCCGGCTGGATGATCGAAGGGGGTCGGTTTAGCCACCGGCGTGTCGACCCCAACACGGGACCGCATACCGACTGGCTCGTCTACAAGCACTGGGCCCCCACGGGCGGGGGATACGGGCCGATCAGGGATTTCTATGGCTACAACGGCGGCGATCTCCGCTCCGAGAACGACGTCGCCGACCTGGGTTTGGAGGCACGGATGTGCGTCAGCGACGACCTTGATACACTCGCGGTGGCGATCCGGTCCGGTTCCGATCAGTTTGTCGCGAAGATTCCGGTCGGACGCCGCGGCCGGATCGAGCTGCTTCGAAATGATGCCCCACTATCGCTGAAGAACTGTTGGAATCCTTTTGACCAGAGTGGGTTGTGGCCAAGAAACGTCACGCTTGAAGCGATGGTCTTTGATCGACGCGTGCAGGTGGCGATTAACGGGCGGCTTCTTTTCGATCCCTATGATTATGACGATCCGATCGCGGCGGGCGAGGCGACCGACGGTCCTGTTTCGCTCGGTGTGCGGGGCGGGACCGTTGAGATTACCGACCTGCGGATTTATCGGGACATCTACTACACCAGCTCGCTGGCCGGCGCACCGCGTTATTCGCACGGGATGTCGACGGACGTCAAGCTTGGCCCGGATGATTACTTCGTGCTGGGGGACAATAGCCCCGTTTCCAACGATTCGCGATTTTGGAGCGAAAGCCCGGTGGTGCGCGGCTCGATGTTCGTGGGGAGGCCTTTCTTGGTGCATCTGCCAGGACAGGTTGTCCCGCTCAAGGTCTTTGGGCGGTCGGTGTGCTGGGTTCCCGATCCGAGGCGAATCCGGTACATTCGTTAGTGGGGACGGTCAACGGGCCGGTGCGAGGCCGCTGAGATGATGCAATCGGTTTGTTTCACGCGGCCGGACGGATGGAATGACAAGGTCAACTTGGAAAGCCAGTCTTCGAGTTCCCGTGTGAGCTCGGGGAGAGGGAACAATTGAAGATGGGACGCTCAACCACCACTTTGCAAGCCGCGCCCCGGGCCGCCAAACTCGACGCTAGCCCACAAGTTCGAGAGGGCCACCGCGACACGGTCGAAGCGATTGTCGTCGCGTTCATCCTGGCACTCGTGGTCAGGGGTTTCGAGGCCCAGGCGTTTGTCATTCCCACGGGATCGATGGGGCCGACCTTGATGGGCCGGCACAAGGAGGTCGTCTGTCCTCAGTGTGGGTTTGTCTACGCAGTGAATGCATCGCAAGAAGCCGAGGTTCAGGGGCCGGCTTACACCGTTTACTCGGGGCTTTGCGTGAACTGTCGGCATCAGGCCCTAAACCTTGATAGCGAGCCGAGTTTCAAGGGCGATCGAATCCTCGTGACGATGTTCCCCTATGATTTGCCGTTTCTGCCGGGGAGCGGCCCCCCGGAGCGATGGGACGTTGTTGTGTTCAGGTACCCGGAAGACCCGGAAGTCAGTTATATCAAGCGTTTGGTGGGATTGCCGGGCGAGACCATTCGGATTAATCACGGCGATGTCTTCGTCAAAAGCGACGGAAGCGACAAGTTCACGCAAGCTCGCAAGCCGATCCGACACCAGGTAGCGACGCAGATCACGGTTTTTGACGATCGCCATCGACCTCAGGCGATGAGCGGAAAGGCCCAGTGGCAGCGATGGAAGTCAGAAACTGGCTGGAAGATGATCGATCCCCAGGCCAGTCGCTATCAGTCGGAAGGGGGCCCGAGCGGCGGATGGGCCGAGTTGCGCTATCGTCATCTCGTGCCCGATCCCGAGCAATGGGAAGCGATTCAGGCGAACCGAACACCGCCGTCGGAGCCGCGTGCCACGCTGATCACCGACTTTTACTCGTACAACACGAACATGACGAAGGGCTATTCCGATTTGCTCGACGAAGGTCAGGCAGCACACGAAGGCGCATGGATGCAGCCCCACTGGGTTGGCGATCTAACTTTAGACGCGAATCTCGAGATCACGAGCGTGGCTGCCGGCGCGTCCGTCCGGCTCGAGTTGGTGAAGGGGGGGGTGCCACATCGTTGCACGATCGACTTGAAAACCGGGACGGCCGTCGTGACTCGGGGAGACGATGAGCTTGGCCGGTGGGAAACTCCGATCAAAGGCACGGGTCGTTTCCGCGTCCAGTTCGCCAACGTCGATGAGCGGATGACCATGCTCGTTGATGGTAAAGAAATCGGTCGTGGAGGAATCATTTTGGAATCGAAAGACGCTGTGCCGATCCCCACCGCGGCCGACCTGGCTCCCGCGGCCATTGCGGTCCGAAACGCGTCGGTCTCCGCGAGCGACCTTGTCCTTAAGCGAGATATCTACTATACCCAAGTGCCAGGTCGTGTCGATTATGGGAAAGTGTGGGAAGACCGGTTTCCTCGGACGCCGAAAGAGCTGTTCGATTTTCTGGGCGATCCCACTCGGTTTCCCGCTCTCGCCAATGTGGAACAATCTGAGTACAAGATCGGGCCCGATCGATTCTTCATGCTCGGCGATAACAGCCCGTGCAGCAAGGATAGTCGGGGCTGGGGACGGGGCGATTCAGAGTGGGACTCATTCGACCGCAAGAGCTGGGAGGTTCCTCGTTCGCTTGTGACTGGCAAGGCATTTTTCGTGTACTGGCCGCATGGGGTGCCCCTCTGGCCCAACATTGGCACCCACGATTTTCGCATACCGTTCCGGCCTTATTTTGAACGGATGAAGTGGATCCGCTGAGGCCAAAAGAGCGAATCGTTGATGATGTGAGTTTTGCGACCGCGAGGCGATCAAGGAGGATCGAGCGATGGCCCTATTGGAAGTTCGCGGACTCGAAAAATGGTACGGCAGCCGCAAGGTCGTCAACGGAGTCGACTACGAGGTCGAACAAGGCGAGGTGGTCGGGCTGCTTGGGCCCAATGGCGCCGGCAAGACCACCAGTTTCCGAATGACCATCGGCCTGATTGACTCCAATGGCGGAACAGTCACATTCGATGGTGCCGACGTCACCCGTTTGCCGATGTACCTGCGTGCGCGTGCGGGGATGGGTTATCTGGCACAGGATAAAAGCGTTTTCAGGCAATTATCCGTGGAAGATAACCTGATGGCGATCCTCGAAACGAGAAGACATCTGAGCCGCAAGCAGCGGGTGGAGCGACAGAATGAGCTGCTCGATCAATTCGGCCTGACCAAGATCCGCAAGACCAAGGCGAACCGTGTGTCCGGCGGCGAGTGCAGGCGTTTGGAAATTGCCCGCTCGCTGATCACTGAGCCCAAGATGATCATGCTCGACGAGCCGTTCGCCGGAATTGATCCCAAGACGGTCGCCGAGATCCAGGACCAGATCCGCGACCTGGCCGAGCGATATAACATGGGCATCCTGCTGACCGATCACCAGTTCCGAGAGACTCTCGAGGTCACCGATCGCTGCTACTTGATCCGCGAGGGCCGCGTCTTTGCGTATGGCAACCGGGAGCAGATCCTCAATAATGACGATGTCCGTCGTCATTACATTGGTGAGCGATTTGACGTTGGTCATTTGCTCGAACGTCGCCGCCACGCCGGATTGCCGCATATTTCGGTCTCGGATTCTGCCGGTCATGATCAGGAAAATCCGGCCGAACCGGGGCCGTGCTTCGCGAGCGACCTTGTGACCACCGAGATCATTCTAAGCCACGTCGACGGTGTCTCAGTGCAGTCAACCGAGGCTCGTTCCATCTGTCCGGAGGGCCAGCAGATCGATACGGCCTCAGCCGCCCCCTCAGGCGGCGATTGCGACTGACGGCCGAGCTGACCGCGGAGCGATGCTCGGCGGCCATTGTCGCTCGTTTTACTCTTCCGCAAGGGCTATGCCGCGACCCCCTGATCCGCGGACTGCTCGTCACCGGCCAGTTCGAGCTGCGTCTGGATGATCGGCCAGACGCGGTTTGGCGTCAATTCCGCCATGCAATCAAGTCGGTGGCATTTCTTGACGAAGCTGGGAGCACACCAGAGGCAGCTTTGCACGGTGGCGACTCGCGGGCCGAAGGGGCCCGTGAGATGTGGACTCGTGCATGTGTAGATTCCCACAACGCGGCCCCCGGCCGCGGCAGCCAGGTGAAGCGGCCCCGTGTCGTTGGAGATGACCAGGCTCGACTCGCGGGCGACCGCCGCCAGCTCGAGCAGGCTGGTCCGGCCGCAAAGGTCGAGGAGAGGCGTGGGGCCCAATTCTTTGATGAGCTGATCGACCAGTGATCGGTCATCGGCCGAGCCGACGGCAATCAAGCCCGCGCCCAACTCATGATAAGCACGGCGGCCGATGGCCGCGAAATGCCTGGGGGGCCAGCGCTTTGTTTCCCAGCGCGCTCCGACATTGAGCACGATCCTTGGCGACGGCACCGTCGCGAGCATGTCTTTGGCCCAGTTTTGGTCGGCTTCGCGAATCGGCAGGTTGAACCGGGGCGATCCAGCGTCGGGATGGAAAGCGCGGCGACGCGCTGAACCCGCTCAACGGCGTGTAACCCTAACCGAGGCGCGTCGATGGTGTCGGTATAAAACCAGCGTGCCCCCTCCCGACCGTCAGCCATCCCGACGCGCACTCTTGCCCGCGTGGCGGCCGTCATGAGCGCCGAACGAAGCAATCCCTGCAGATCGATGGTCAAGTCAAACCGGCCGCGGTGCAGCGTCTGAAACAGGGCGACAGTTGCCTTTAGCCCCAGCGAATCTTGATCTTCGCCCCTTCGGTCATAAACAATCAGCTCGTCGAGATTGGCGTGCCCTTGGAGCACCTGCTGAAACGGACGATTCACCACCCATGCAAGATGGCTTTTTGGCCACCGTTCCCGCAACGCCGCGAGAATGGGCAAAGCATGAACGACGTCTCCCAGCGAGCTGGGCTTGATGATGCACACCCGCGAGGGTTGCAGGCGTTCGAGCCGGCGTGGTGAATGAGTGGTCAAGCGGGAACTCCCTTTCCCAGTTGCGCCGGAGGACCGATCAGGGGCACGCGGATGACGGCGGCGATGCCGTTTTCCCAACGTGAAATTGCGTCCGGCGGCAGAACAGACATTACAGCAGATTCGAATTACGAATAAGATCGATATCGGTCGGGGTCAGTCGACATCTCGGATAAGGTCTGGAGACAGGATCATCCATGAACGCCCTCTGCTTGCTTGCTATCCTGAGTCTGAACGCACCGATGGTGGAAAAAGGGGAGATCACCTTTCGCCCCGCGCCCTTTGAATCTTCGGTTCCCAAGCGGTTTCAACTGGAGCCAGCGGTTTTTAGCTATGAGCTGGAACCGGTGATGTCGGCCCCACGATACACGGTATCGAAGCTTCGCTTTCCGTCGCCGATCGAGACGCCGGACGCCGAAAACAACGTGGTGCACGCCGAGTACTTCGCGCCCGTGGGTTTCGGCCCGAAACGGCCTGGTGTGATCGTCTTGCACATTCTCGGAGCGGATTTTCCCCTGTCGCGCTACATGGCGGCGCGGCTGGCCGATCGTGGGGTGGCGGCCCTTTTTGTCAAGCTCCCCTATTACGGCGAGCGCCGACCCGCCCGAGACGAGCACGGAACGAAACAGTTTCTGTCGATCGACATGGAGCGGTCGATGACCTCAATGCGTCAAGGTGTGTGTGACGTCAGGCGGGCCGCGTATTGGCTGGCCGCTCGCCCAGATGTCGACCCGCAACGGATCGGTGCCTCCGGGATCAGCCTGGGGGGAATTGTGTCGGCACTCGTCACAGCGGTCGACCCCGCGATCCGCGAAGGGGCGTTCCTACTAGCCGGGGGTGACCTGTCGAACGTGCTCTGGGAAATGCCCGAAGGAGCCGCGTATAAAAAGCAATGGGTCGCATCAGGCCGTACAAAACAGGATCTGAAGGCGCTCACCGAACCGTTCGATCCGCTGACCTACGCGGCAAACCTGAAGGGGAAACGCATCATGATGCTCGCGGGCAAGATCGACGAGGTGGTTCCACCGGCCTCGACATTGCTCCTCTGGGAGGCCGCGGGCCGGCCCCCCATTTATTGGTGCGACTGCGGTCATTACTCAGCAGTCGGTTATCTCTTACCGGGCATCCGGCGAACTGTAGACTTTTTCGCGACCCCTTGAGTTCCGTCCGGTCCGGTTTCGATTGTCAGAAATCGCGGTTCGAGTTAATCTCCCCGCGTCGCAAGTCTCTTGGGTCATTCGAATTCGTCGAGACAAAGGGGGTAAGAATGGCGGCCCGTGTCACGAGCGTCTTCCTTTACGTCAAGGACGTTCGCCGGTCGCTCGAGTTCTACAACGAGGTCGTTGGGGCCGAAATCGTTCAGGTGCACGCCGAAGAAGATGGGGGCCCGTATACCCTGGCCATCTTGCGAATCGGCGACTTCACCCTGATGTTGCACCCTCAAGAGCCGCACGCGGACGAATTTACGGATACCCGCGTCGGCGTCGGCATCCATCTCCAAATCCAGGTCTCCGACGTGGATGCTTTCTACCAGCATTGCATGGACGAAGGTGCGATCTTGGCGATCTCGGGCGAACCGACCGATCAGAATTGGGGATGGCGCGAGTTTGCGCTACGCGATCCCGACGGATTCGTGTGGTCGATTTACGAGGACAAGTCGGGAGGCCAGTGGACGGCTTAACAGTTCACCGTGCCGAGATTTCGATCATTCCGGCGATTCCTCGCACCGCGAGAACAGGGCGGCGCAGCCGGCCAATCCCGCGGTCTCGATTCGCAAGATGGTAGAACCTAGGCAAATGGCGGTCCACCCGGCGCGGGCAGCCAATCCAGTTTCGGCGGGCGTGAAGCCGCCTTCCGGACCGACGGCCAGGATGATCGATTGCCGGCAGGCGGTCGCCGGCCAGCGATCGGGCGGAACGCCTTCGGGGTCGGCAATGAGCCTGAGGGCGTCCGATCCAAGCACGGCGAGTTGGTCCCAGCGGACGGGTGCGTCCAGGATCATCAATTGATTGCGTCCGCACTGCTTTGAAGCTTCGATAATCGCTCTGCGCAACCGCTCCAGCTTGGGACCGCCCGGCTCGACGACAGACCGGTCGGTCACCAGCGGAATCAACCGCTCGACACCCAGCTCCGTGGCCTTTTCAACCAGCCAATCAAACCGATCGCCCTTGGGCACGGCCGAGGCCAGCGTGAGAGAAAATGGCGGCACTGGGCCGACCATCGGCGTGCCCGTGGCGGTAAGCTCGACGCTTGCTTGATTTATTCTGACAACCTCCGCCGTGGTTGCATGACCTTTCCCATCGAAAACTTCGACAACGTCACCCACGCCCAGGCGGCACACCCGGCTCAGGTGTTTGGCCTCGTCAGCTTGGAGAAGCAGCCTGCCATTTTGCGCAGGATCGGGGGAATAGAACCGAGCGGACACGTGCGTTCTCCTGGAGAGACCAAAGATCAACCGGCATCGTATCCGATCGTAGGGGTAGGATGCGACGGTGACGGCATCGCGGGCATGGCTGTTTCGTTGACGCCGGGAGGACAGGGTTCAATACCGTTGAATTAGCGTTAACCCCAAGCAAAGAGCAGATTTGGGATTGCCTGGTTCCCACGCTCCCGCGTGGGAACTCACATTCTGGTCGCTCCGCGTCCCTGCGGTTTCCTAGCTGCGGCGTGGCCTCCCGCCCACGCGGAGCGTCGAAAAGGACATTCCCACGCGGGAGCGTGGGAACGAGAACCAACCCCTTTCTTGCCTTCAGTTTATCGCTATTTCAATGGTATTGGGGCAAGGTTCCGTCCGAACCGGTCGTAATCCGGATGGAATGAAGCGGCTCGGCAGAAGCCTCGCCCCTCGACGTCGGTCGGCGGCTGCAAGGGCGAGTCGTAATGGGAGCACGATCACGATGTGGATGCTTCATTGGGGTCTGTCGCGAGATCCATTTTCGGAGAATGAATCGCCGTACGTCCCGTCACCGTCTCACCACGAGGCGGTCGCGCGGGTTGTGTTCGCGGTCGAAACCGCGCAGCGCCGAGCGGTCTTGTCGGCTCCCGCCGGCATGGGCAAAACAGTGGTGCTGCACAAGGCTGTTTCGGATCTGCTCAATCCGCGTCGTCGATTCGCCGCGGTAAATTGTCCGCATGATGGAACTCTCTTGTTCGCGTTGCTGGCGGAACGCCTGTGCCAACGCGTTGGGCGCGAGCCGAGCCGGCTCGGCGCCTGGCGGGCGCTCGAACGCGCGATCCGCCTGGCAGCGCTCCAGGGTGATCAGGTCGTCTTGATCGTCGACGATTGCGATGATCGACTCGATGCGACGGTGCGCCGCGACCTCGACTCTCTGGCTCAGCTTGGTTCGATGACGAGTACCGGCCTGACGGTGGTCCAGCTCGAACGTCCGGGAATAGAAGCTCCGCCGGCCGCTGGCGATTTGTGGTCGGCGGTCATCAGTCTCGAGCGACTGACGCGTTCTCAGGCCGACGCGTATCTCGCGACGAAACTCCAGTGGGCTGGCGGCACAGAGCGGATCTTCACGCCTCGCGCGATCACGAGACTCCATGCATTATCCCTGGGCGTTCCGCGCGGACTGGAACAACTCGCGTCGATTTGTCTGGCGGCGGGAGCTGTCCGCGGGTTGGAAGTGATCAACCCTGAGCTGGTAGACGCTGTCGCACCCGAGCGCCCGGCTGCCTTTTGCACCATGAGCCGATGACAACGTGGGGTAGCCTTCCGCGACCCGTTCGTGCTAGCATTGATCTGGAAATACTTTGTATTGATCACCGAGCCCCCGGCCCTGGGGGGCTTGCGTGGGGGGTTGATCTGTTTCCATGAGTCAACCGACCGTCAGACTTCGCGAACCCTTGAAAGCGGCGTTCCTTGCCTGGCTGATACCGGGTTGGGGGCACTTGTATCAGGGGCGAAAAGGCAAGGCAATTCTCTATGCTTCCTGTATCTTGGGCCTGTATTTCATGGGCCTGTTGATGGGAGAGGGGAAGATCGTCTACTGGCGGTGGGTCAATCCGTTCGACAAACCTGAGAAGTTCTGCATTTACTACGTGGGTCAGTTCTGGGTCGGCCTGGCGGCCTTGCCGGCGCTCATTCAAAGCACTCTGCAATACTACGGCTTCGAACCGACCCTCTGGAGTTTCCCCTGGAATTTCCTGGCGGAGCCGCCACAGGATGTCTTGAACGGCTTGCACCCTCGGCTAGGCAAGCTCGTCGAGATCGGCACGATCTATACCACCATCGCCGGGCTGCTCAACATCCTGGCGATTTACGATGCCTACGAAGGCCCCGCCTACCAAGAGATCGAGGAACGATCGGGGTCAACCTTCCCGGCAGGCGCACTCGGCGCCACCGGCGAGCTCAAAGTGGGAGGATCGCCATCATGACGGCGTCGGCCCAGATTTACTGGCTCATCTTACCCTTGGTCGCCGCGATCAGCATCGTCTACTCGGCGTCCCGCCACGAATCGTGGCGTCACATCTGGTCGCATTCGATCCGACTGGGATTTTGGATCCTGGGGCTCTTGGTCGCCGCGACGGCCATCTTGCTGTTGGTCAATACGCAGGTTTAGATCGAGCGCGGTCATCGATGCCGAAGCTTGTGAACGTCCTGATTGGGGAACTCAGGAAAACCTGCCAGGAGCATCTCCTCGCTGAGAAGTGGCTGCTCGCGCCATCGCTTCGCGCGGGGCATGCGTGGCTGATGACGGCTGCTCGATCCGGACAGCCGGTGGTCAATGCGCACGTCAAGACCGTCACTAAGCTGGCCCTGGATTTGGCCGGGCCGATGATCGCCGAGCACACGCTCGACTTCGCGTCGGCGCAGCAGCGTTCGCTGCTTGTCGATCAGGTCATCCAGCGCTTGAGGAAACCAGACGAAGGTTATCTGTTGCGTTTGCCGCCGAGCGTGCGCCTCTCCGAGACGGTTTTCAAGGCGATCGACGCCATGCGCCTGGCGGGCCTCGATTCCAAAGACTTGCCACTGGAACGATTCGAGGTCGATGTCAAGGGTCGGGAAATTCGAGATATCCTCACGGAATACACCAAGGAGCTCAAGCGGCGCCGCTGGCTCGATCGAGCCGGAGTTCTGGAACTTGCCACTGGGCGACTCAAGTCGAAAGACGGAGCTCTGGCAAGCGACGTACTCGTGCTTGTGCCCGCCGACCTCGATGTCTCGGGACTCGAACGCCAGCTTCTCGACGCGCTGCCCGCGGTGCGACGGATTCGGCTGCAGGTGGACGAGCCGGCACCGCATGCACCCACGGAGGGCGGATCATCGTCCGACGCCCGCCTGCTTCGCTGGCTACCGTCGCCCGCCGAGGCACCTCCTCCCGCGGGTGATGGTTCGGCCCGTATTTTCCGGGCCGTCGGTGAAGTGAACGAAGTTCGCGGCGTGCTGCGTCGCTGCTTGGCGGACAAGATCCCGCTGGATGAGGTTGAGGTGCTCTGCACGGACGTGGACACTTATGTCCCTTTGATCTATGAGACCTTCGCCGCGCTGCTCCCCGGGGAAACGAACCTGGACAAGATTCCCGTGACGTTTCACGAAGGGATTCCCGCCCGAAAGTTTCGCCCGGGGCGAGTGCTTGTCGCGTGGCTGGCGTGGGCCCGAAACGACTATCCGCAGAGCGGGCTCGTCGCCATGATCCAAGAGGGACTTCTCAATATCCCTGGCTACGATCCTGACGCCCCAGGCGCCATCAGCTTCGGTCTACTGGCGGCGATCTTCCGCACAATCGGAATCGGCTTCGGCGCAACAGGTATCGGGAAACGCTGGAGAAATACCAGACGGCCTGGCAGCTCAGGCGACACGATCCGCAGGCCCTTCGTGACGAAGACGGTGAACTCACGCCGAGCCAGGACGGATCTCTGGACCAGCGATTGAAAGCCATCGGCTTGCTTCAAGGTCTGGTTGACTCGCTGCTCGAATTGTCGCCCGGGCCCGGCGCCGGAGGCGCTCGAGGTCTTAGATTCGGCGCGACAATTCCTCGAAGAGCGCGTCCGGCGAAAGAGCCAGCTCGATCATTACACGTCGCAACTCTTGATCAAACGGATCAACGAGATCCGCGCGGCCCTTGATTCTGAAAACGACATATCACATATCAATGCACGTGCCTGGCTGGCCTGCGCTGCCGGACGAGGCGAAGGTCGGCGGGCGCGGACCACTCGGCGGCCACCTTCATGTGGCGCACGTTCTGGCCGGTGGTCACAGCGGCCGGCCGCACACGTTTATCGTCGGACTGGACGACGGCCGGTTCCCGGGCGCGGGGCTTCAAGATCCGATTCTGCTCGACGAAGAACGGCGGAAACTGTCGCGAGAGTTGCCCACATCGGGGGGGGAATTGGCCAAGCGAATCGATCGCATGGCATCGCTTTTGGCAAGCCTGCGTGGCAATGTGACGCTGTCGTACCCATGCCACAACCTTGCCGACGACCGGGAGATGTTTCCAAGCTCGGTCATCCTTTCCGCGTTTCGCATTTTGTCTGGCCAGCACGACGGAGATCAGGCCGCCTTGAATCGCTGGCTGCCGCCACCGGAGTCTTTCGCCCCAGATTCGCCGGAAAAGGCCCTGACGGAAAGCGAATGGTGGTTCTGGAGGATCAGCGGAACCGAAGAGGTGATTGAGCCTCGTGACTTGGTGGCTGCGCGTCATCCCAATCTCGGTCGTGGCTTTACTCTGAAGCGTGAGCGGGAATCGGACCGCTTTACGATCTTCGACGGCAGGATACCGGACCCCGCCGCCGAGATCGACCTGACGTCTCCCGTTGGGCCCCCCGTGTCGGCCAGTCAGCTCGAAACACTCGGCCAGTGCCCCCTCAAGTACTTTTTCCGCTACGTCCTCAAAATCGGGGCACCCGAAGAGCTCACGCTCGACCCGGACGTTTGGCTCAACCCGCTCTCGGCGGATCGCTCTTGCACGAGGTGTTTGAGAAATTCGTCACGGAGTTGATCGCGAGTGGGGACTTACCCGCATTTCAGCGCGATGAGAGAACAGCAATACGAACTGCGGCCACAGAAAGA
>CAWHKI010000139.1:0-31975 GCA_963829765.1 uncultured Isosphaeraceae bacterium
GTCCATCTGACGCCGCGACATACACCCCGAGCTCCAGCATCAAGGACGCTCCCACGTAGCGTGAATCGGCCGGGAGCCCTGGCTGTCCCTCGGGGCGGAGCAAGGAAACGAGGTCCTCCCAACCATAGGGGCGGTTGGTGAGCCGGGCGTCGGGTTCAATCACCAAGCCAACGTAATCGGCGGTTGGCGAGCGACTGGCTTTGCTTGGACGTGAGCTTCGCTGCGTTCTTCCAGGCCGTGGATCGAGGCGAGTTTCGAGACCAAGCAGTGCGCAACCATCCTCATTCGTGTGCTCGGCACCACGCGATCCCATTTTTCCTTATCGGGATGTTCAACCTTGGCTTTGAGCTCGTCTGGCAGGCCTCAAACGCCTCGCGGCTGCCGACTTCCGTCCCTTTCGCAAGCACTCTGCTCAGTGGCTTGAGTTCTTCAATGCAGCTCGCCCATATGGCCGCGAGGGTGAAAACTGGCTTTGAATGCCCAACACGTTGGGAATCTTAACCGGTTCGATGCACCCATCGAGCCGTCGCCACTGAGGAGAAGCGAGGGGCTCGCCGGACGGTAACCCAACACGCGGTCTCGTTCGGAAGATCTGAAGGATCAGGCCTTCGCCGAATGGTCGCGGTACCGCCTCTCAAAAAGCGAAACAACTGTTCAGGAAGGCGGTCGAGAACGATGCTCCGTGGGCAGCGGGGATCTTGCCGAGCGATACGGATCGCCCATGCGAAGGGACGGGGCATTCTTCTTGAAGAACCATGCCAGCGCGACCGCGAGGAAGTCTTCGTCACGTTGAAGCCGCGACTTGGCAAAAACGGCATCGAACCACTTGTCCTTCAGCGTCTCAATTCCGGATCTCGCCAGCGTAAAAGCCAAGAACCGACTGAGGTATCCGTCAAACGAGCCGGAAAATGTGTAAGTCTCGAGAAGCCGAACGGTTTCTTTCACGATCGGACTCAGGCCTTGTTGTTCGATGAGAAGGCGCCGCTCCAGACCGTAGAAGAAGAGGAACGCATAACCGATGTCATGAAGGGGTTCCACGCGGCCGGTCGAGAGCCAGCCGAGGTAGTTCGCTCGCTGGTCTGGGCTAGTCTCGCGTATACGGGATAATATCCCAGACTACCGGCCGGCTCTCGTGTTGGTTTTCCCACTTTCAAGCTAAGATCGACACAAGAGGCCTCATCTTCGAGTGGTTTTCCCTCTGAGACGTAGATCATTGCGTTCTTGATCGCATAGGTCCCCACCGTGACGGTTTCGCCGACTCCAAACCAACGAAGCTGACGCACCAGCGGGGTGGCTTCTTGGTGATGGGTTGCCTTGTTTCGGTCGACGAATTCGCCGAGCGCCCTGGCGTCGCCCTCCTTGATGAAAGTGTCGTTCTGGGACAAACTCGCAACGACGGACCTCAGCGAGTCAGTGCGTGTGCTAATCGACGGCGTGGGAGCGGCTGATGCGTCCGCGTTTCCCAGCACTACCTCCCGGCCGCCGCGATCGATCGGTGTTTCCCGGAACACACGCGGCGTGGCAGGGGTTGTCGAGCGTGAATTCTTCAGGTTGGTCACCGCCTTTGTGACCGTCGGCGCGGACTCCGAGGTCACGGGGCTGTCAGGTTTGTCAACCGCGGGGGACGCGGCCAACAAATCCAAGGGACTAGCGACGTCCAGCCCTTGATGGTCGCTTGTCGAGGTCGTCTCCTTCTGGTCGGAACCGAACGCCCGGGTGAAGGAGGCGACAATCGTAGCGACGGCACCGACCACGCCGGTGATCTCGAGGGGTGACAACGATCGTCCGACCAGCCCCCAGAGGATCCAGAGGACGGCTGGTGTCGAGAGCGCGAAAACGCCCAAACCTGCCTGCCAGCGCGGTCGCTGGAACGTCGTCATCACGCGGCTTCCTTTCACCTCACTGGTTGGTGACAGCGGAACTCCATTCTCCCATCCATCCCAAGTGAATCAATGGCCATCTGACCCAAATCGCTTCTTTCAGCACGAAGGGATCGCCGCTGTCGCGTCGTGGTGAGATAGCACACGAACAGCGGGCACGCTCGCAGCCTCGCGCTCGATCACGGCATCTGCTTGATCAAGAGGGCGCTAGTCGGGACGACGTATGGGGACCGGCGGTTAAACGCGACTGGCGCGAGCCGATGTCAGCCCGGCCACGTCCGGGCCCATTGAAATATAGGAAGATCGGTGCGTTCTCGTACTAGCGCATGTGGGTTTGCCATTCTCTGTCGCTAGTCGGCTCCGAATTCCGGCTTCGTCTCGGTCCCGAGAATGAGTTCGGCCCAGACTCACGTGACGAGTACCGCGTTCGCGCTTCGCGAGCCGGCGTCCCCGCCGATCGAAACCGATCATTCGGTAAGCTTAAGCATCTGTCGAGAGGATTGGAGCTGCGCAATTCCCGCCTGAACAATCGCGCGTGATCTTGATGCCTAGAGCTGTTCGTTAGCACTGCTCGGCACTTCAAGCCACCCCAGCAGGCAAAGCCTATCCCATGCCGCCTGGATCTGGTGAGGCGTGAACATCCTCTTCCGGGTGTTCCAGCCGTGTACCTTCTCGATGGCCCGCTCGACCGTTTTGGCTCCCTGGCGATCAGCCACCGAATGCACGGTGGCCAATGACTCTCTTCGGGATGCCGGCATGCGTTCGGGGACTTTCCCATTTTTTTGGTAAAAAGTGTATTGATGGCTAGACCACCGGGCATTACATGAGCTGGGACGGGAATAAGAGAGCCGTTAGGGAGTCTGTAAGATGGCAAGACGACAACAGGCCGCGGTCACTCGGCACCTGAGCATGCTTTTCGAGGTTGGGGCCATCGGCGGATTGACAGACCGGCAGTTGCTGGAACAGTTCTTGACGGGGCATCGCGAAATGGCCGAGGCCGCGTTCACGACACTGGTCGAACGGCATGGACCGATGGTGATGCGGGTCTGCCGGGGCGTGCTGATCGATTCGCACGACGTCCAGGATACGTTTCAGGCCACGTTTCTGGTGCTGGTGCGCAAAGCGGGCTCGCTCTGGGTAGGTGACTCGCTGGGCCCATGGCTGCACGGGGTCGCGTTTCGGGTTGCGACCAAGGCCAAGGTCGCCGCCGCCAGGCGAAACGCGCACGAACGCCGGGCCGCCGAGGCGGCCGAGGCGCGGCGAGGTGGCGAGAACGATGAGCTCTACTCGACGCTTCACGAGGAAATCGATCGGCTGCCGCCCAAGTATCGCGCTCCGATCGTGCTCTGCTATCTGGAGGGCCTGAGCCACGAATCAGCCGCGGCCCTTCTGGGCTGGCCCATGGGGACGGTGAGCGGCCGGCTGGCACGGGCGCGGGACCTCCTACGGACCCGCATGATCAGGCGCGGGCTGGCCCCATCAGCCGCATTGACTACTGGGTTGATGTCGGCGAGCGAAGCGACCGCGACCACGCCCTTGGCGGAGTCCACAATCAAAGCCGTCATGTCGCTGGTGGCGGAGCGGTCGGTCGGCGTGGCGCCGGCGGCGGTCGCCGCTTTGGCGAAAGAATACTCGAGGATCATGATCATGAGTAGACTGAAGGCCGCGTCGATTCTACTCCTGGCGGGCATGGCCGCGCTCGGACTGGCCCGCGTGGCGCTTTCCGGGCTCGCCGGGTATGGTCAGGACGCACGGCCAACCTCCCAGCCGGCCACGGCCAGCGTGGCCGAGCCCGAACTCGATTCATGGCCGCCCGGCGTCACCGTGAGCGGGCGCGTTCTGAATCACCGCGGCGAGGCGGTCGCGGGCGCAGACGTACTCTTGCTCGGCAACGAGCAACTCACGGTTTGGGCCGACCCAGGCCAAGAGGAGGGACAGGTTCGCTATAACCTCTCCACGCGGCCGACCGATCCGACCGCTGCCATCAAAACCGATGCCGGGGGCCGATTCTCGTTGCGACGGCACACGTCATCCGCTGACCGGATCGTGGTGGTCTGCCAGCAAATGTTGCTCTGGAAGGTGACGCATGAGAAAGTCATCGACAGTAAAAACGTCGAGATCACGTTGCCGGAGCCGATTGCGTTGACCATTCACTCCGACATCCCCGAAAAGTCCGCGATGCAAGAATTCTGGATCGTGTGCCGGATGTCCGACCGGGTCGACTGGAAGTCGGATTCGATCCTGTACCGACAAATCAAGGTTCCGAACCCCGGCGAGAAAACCCTCCAGCCCCTGCCGCCCGGTCGGTACGCCGTTGAGCGGATCAACTTCACGCCCCAGGGAAGCAAGAGCAATCGCGTTTCCATGGCGATGTGTGAGCGGCGGTTGCTATCGGTCGCGGCAGGCAAACACACGGACGTCACCTTTGACCGAAAGGTGGGCCGGCGGATAGAAGGCCGGGTGCGCGGTCTCGAGAATCTCAAGCTCCGGTACGCGACTGTCACCATCGGCTACTGGGGACCGGAAGAACTCTTCGAACCAGGTGGCAAAAAGTCGAGAATACAAACCCACTTCGATGTGATCCCCATCGGGCCCGACGGCGTATTCACGACGCCGCCGCTGCCGGCAAATCAATACGATTTCCAACTTTGGGCCACGCTGGCCGCGACACCAGAGCAGGAGAGCGGCCGAGCGGACTTCGACGGACGCACAAAGGCTGCCATACCCGAGACGGGCGACATTCCCAAGGTGGAGATTGTGGCCAGGGGGCGCGCGACCGGCGCCGGCGACCGGGTCAAGGCTTCCGATCCCAAGCAGCCGCGACTCGAGGTTCGTGCATTCGACGAGGCCGGTACGGCGATCAAGGATTTCGAGATTCAGATTAACGGTCCGGCGATCGGTACGTCGAGCGAGCCGCCGTTCGGCACCAAGGCCGCGATCGGAGTCGATGGCCTGGCGGTGCTGACACACAATGAGCTAAGGGGCTGGAACCAGGGCGAGCTGATCGTCTCTGCCCGTGACTATGCGTCGACGATTCATGAACTTGGCGTGGTCGATCGTCTCAAAAAGGTCGACGTCAAGCTCAAGCGTGGGATGAAGGTGCGTCTGCGGGTCCACGACGCCGACGGCAAGCCCATCGCGCGGGCTTTGATGCCGCTGCCCCAGGTCTATCTGGCGAGGCACCGGAAGGACGCCTGGTTCTCGCTCGCGAACGAGGATCCGGACACGCGCTTCCCGGCCGTCGAGCGAACGAACTTCCTCAACGTCCGCCCCGAGCCTGGCGGCGACTTCACGCTCCAGCTCGCAGCCGACCAGTCCGAACCGCTTTATTTCGGTTTCAGCCACCCGGACGTCCTTCTTTATTACGAGCAAGGCCCGGTCACGGCGTCAAATCTCGCCAACGGAGTCTGGGACGTCATCTTGCCCCGGCCCGCCACCGTCGAAATCTCGTTAAAGTGCCCTGCCGGCACGGATGGAAAACCCTTGTTCGCGAGCGCTTATTACAGCCTGACTCCCCTCTTTCCTGGTCCGAACGGTCCCGTGCCGGGCCTTGATGGAGGCAAGATGAAGGCGTCGCAGTGGAGGACGACGCTCAAGCGTCTTGCACCGAGGGCTTTCAACATTTACATCCAAACGCAACCGAACGAGGGGACGTCGGCGCGACGTGATATGCTGGCTCGGGCCGGCGAGTTTAGCGACATGCGCAAGCTTGACCTCAAGCCAGGCCAGGAGGTTTCCATCGCTTTTGACCCGCCGCCATTCAATCCCGATGCCTGGCGCGGCAAGCTCTCGGCGAATGTCGTGATCAGCCCGGCCGGTGATCGGCCGCCAAGGGGCGAGGAATATCGGGTTTCATACATGCTGCCGAACTACGGGCTTCTGCGCGTCGCCAACGGGGACGCTCGGAGCCGATGGCACGGATCGCGATCAAAAACATCGCGGCCAGTGGCACGAGTGAGTATGGTGGTCAGTACTGGCTCGAGATTGGGGGGGCGCACCTGGGACAGTTCCGAGTCAAGGATCAGCCCGCACGACAGGATTTCTCATTTCGCATGCCCTTGCGGGCGGGGGACCTGGCGACTGCGGGACAGGCGCTCGACCTCGAGACGGGCCGGCCGGTCAAGATCGCCGACTTTCGCGGCCGGATCGTGTTCCTCGAATTCTGGGCAACGTGGTGCGGGCCATGCAGCGAACCGATCCGGCGGCTCGCCAGCCTCGGCAAGCGCCGGGGTGAGGCATGGCTCAAGGACGTGGCCCTGGTCGCGGTCGGCATCGACAACGAACGCGATCCGCTGCGAAAGTATGTGGTTCAGCACGGCTTGGGGACCATCCGGCAGCTCTGGAGCCCCCAAGACAAATCCGCCGAAATGGCCGACGCTCATGCGACCTACTCGATCACCGGCGTGCCGACCGCTTTCCTGATCGGTCGCGACGGCCGCATCGTTTGGCGAGGCCACCCGGCCTCGCTCGATGTGGAGCCGAAGATCGAGGCGTTGCTTGCTGGGCCCAGGTAATCATGTCCTGCGTGACAAACTCACAGGCGATTGGTTCTTATCTGTTATTCGACCGGTCGGTGACGACTGTCTTTTCTCCATGCTTAGGGCTTGCTTGTCTTCGATGACCCGGACGAGGTCTACAAGGCCGGCCTCAATGTCGTCGATCCGGCTCTTTCCCTTCCAACGCCGCTTGATTCGGAAGTTTTTGGCCCCGTGGCGATCGCGAGGAGGGCAATGGGGATCGACTTCATGCTTGACCGGACAATTCCTCATTTGTCCTTCTTGAGAAATGTCCGCTTGCAGCATATACTGTTAAGAGTCGCAGGAGCGCCATGCCGAAGGTTGCGTGCTTCGAGATACCAGGGCTGACGTGTTGGTTCTGGTCGAACGACCACGAACCACCGCATCTCCACGTTAAGCGGGAGGGGGAGTGGGAACTCAAGGTCAGGTTCACCGAAGGCGAGAAGCAAATGTTCGAGCTCGAGTGGGGCAACGCTCCGAAGGCGAAGATAATTCGGGAGATCGCCAAGAACGTGGAGGAGAAACGTGTCCAACTGCTGGCGGAGTGGGAGGCAAAGGTAAACTGGTGAACGCTAAGACTCCAAAGCAACCCGTCGTGGAGTTCTACGCGACGTCATCCCAGCTCGCACGGCCTTCCGCCATGCCGCCAAACAGAACAAGGCCCTGGGACGCCTTGCGAAGATCCAGGAACTGAGACACGCGGCGACTGCACACGAAGCGGGCAAGCGCGGCCGCGAATTCGAGATGGTCGTGCTCTCGCATGCAGAGGATAGCCCCCTCGCGCTGCTTGACCCTCGGGCGGAGGCCGTGGTTTCGGAGGCCTTTCACTTGCTATTCACGGGGCCGGGCACCCACCCCAACCAGGTCGCCCAGTGGATCAGGTCCACAAACATCCGGTCGGAGAACCGCCTTCACGTGGTGAAGGTTCAGAACATGGAAGCGCCGCAGGTGTCCCAGCTACTCGGGCGAGTCTGCTCCGCTCTCGGGGCGGATCGAAGCGAGGGCCGCATCATCGACGCGTACCTCGTTGGCGACCGGCTTTTCGTCCGGGGCCCGAAGCACCGGATGCTGCACGTCCCCCTGGAGTCGATGCGTGCCCTGAGGGGCCTGCCTCAAGCATTCGTCCGAAACTTCTCGATCGACCCGGACGGTTCGTTCATTTATTGGCCGGACATCGATGTGCATCTCGGCTGGAACCAGTTCCTGCAAGCCCTTGACCCGGCCCAACTGCGCAAGGCCCAGCAGCGGAGCGCCGGCTTCAATGAACGCTATGGCGCTGCCATCCGTAGCGTCCGCGAGGCCGCAGGGATTCCCCAGTCAAAAATCGAGGGGCTCACCGAGCGCCAGGTGCGCCGCATCGAGCATGGGGAAAACCGGGCCACGGGCGCGGCGATCGCCGCACTCGCAAGGGCTCATGGACTTGACGCGAACGCGTATATGGAAACACTGACGAAGGCGCTGCCGTGAGTGGCCCGACGAGGAACAACCCCTGGATTTAGACGTCCGTAGACCGATGGTCAGGCTGAAAACAAGAAACAAAGTCGGTCACCGCCAGGCCCCCAGAAACAAAGTCGGTCACCGCCAGGTCCCCCGTGAGACGTCTTGAGTGTTGTTGTCTTTCGTGCGTGTCGTTAATTTCGTGGTTAAATTCGGACGACCGAAGGAGCAAAACATGGCCATGATGCGAGTCGCGCAGGTCTCTCTCGCGAAAGGGCCTTTTGAAATTGTTGAACGGCCGATACCGGAGCCGGGTGCCGGATGGGTCCGTATCAAGGTGCACGCTTGCGGCATCTGTCACAGTGATTCGCTCACGAAGGAGGGGGCCCTGCCCGGAATCCAATACCCGCGCGTTCCCGGTCACGAAGTGGCGGGCGTGGTTGACGCGGTGGGCGTCGGCGTCGCCGGGTGGGAGCCGGGACAGAGAGTGGGCGTGGGTTGGAATGGCGGCTATTGCGGGTATTGCGATCACTGCCGACGCGGTGAGTTCTTCGCGTGCGTGCGAGGCCAGGTCACCGGCGTCTCTTATGACGGCGGTTACGGCGAATACATGATCGCCCCCGCCAGTGCGGTCGCGCTCATGCCCCAGGATTTACCGTTTGTCGAGGCGGCGCCGCTCATGTGCGCCGGCCTGACGACATTTAACGCGTTGCGGAATAGCGGTGCCCGGCCAGGCGATGTCGTTGCCATACTCGGGCTCGGCGGGCTGGGCCACCTCGGCGTTCAGTACGCCGCGAAGATGGGATTTCATACGGTCGGCATCGCGCGGGGCAAAGACAAAGAGGCATTGGCACGCAGGCTTGGTGCATCGGTGTATATCGACAGCCAGGGACAGGATGCCGCGGCCGAGCTGGTCAAATTGGGCGGCGCCAAGGTTATCCTGGCGACGGCGACCAGCGGCGAGGCCATGAGTGCCGTTCAAGGAGGTCTGGCGGTGAACGGGACGCTGCTGATCGTCGGGGCGGCCGAGTCGATGCAGGTGTCCCCCTTGTCGCTGCTCATGGGCTGCCGCGCGGTCAAGGGTTGGTATTCCGGAACGTCGATCAATGCGCAAGACACGCTCAACTTTAGCACGCGAGCCGGAGTGCGGTCGATGAACGAGGTCTATCCGCTGGATCGGGTCTCCGAAGCTTACGACCACATGATGAGCGGTAAGGCGCGGTTTCGCGTCGTGCTTTCGATCGGTCCTACGAGCGGCGAGTAAGTCGTTTCATTCGACATTCTGCCCGATTGACCGCCAAACGGTGTTTCAGCCGACGAATCGACTCTATGAGAACGCGGATCGCCTTCGGGCTGACCTTTATCTTGATTCTGACCTCGGCACACGGCATCAGCGCGTGGGCCGACAACCCTCGATCGCCGGGACGCGACTTCGACGGTCGGATCGCGCCGATACTGGCTCGCCGATGTCTCGACTGCCATTCCGGTTCCGAGCCTAAGGGAAAGCTCGACCTCTCGAACAAAGGCTCGGCCCTGGCCGGTGGCAAGAGCGGGCCGGCGATCATTGCGGGAAAGCTGGACGAAAGCGGTCTTTGGGAGCGGGTTCAAGCGGACGAGATGCCCCCCAAGACACCGCTTCCCGCGGCCGAGAAGGAAGCGCTTCGCGAGTGGATCGCCGCCGGGGCGAACTGGGGCACCGATCCGATCGATCCGTACCAGGTGACGACCAGCCGCCGGGCCGGGCGCGACTGGTGGTCGCTCCAGCCCGTTCGCCGAGCCCAACCACCGGCCGTCGAACACGCGGACTGGATTCGAACGCCGATCGATGCGTTTGTGCTCGAAAAGCTGAAAGCGAGTGCGTTGGTGCCTGCGCCCGAAGCCGAGAAACGACAGCTCATTCGCCGAGTCTGCTTTGACCTTACCGGCTTGCCGCCGACGCCCGAGGAGGTCGACGCGTTCCTGAATGATCGATCGCCTGACGCCTATGAACGGCTCGTCGATCGTACGCTCGGCTCGCCCCAATATGGAGTGCGGTGGGCGCGGTGGTGGCTCGATCTGGCACGGTACGGTGAAAGCAATGGGTTTGAATATGATGAGTTTCGGCCAACCGCCTGGCGCTATCGCGACTGGGTGGTTGACTCTCTCAATCGGGACCGGCCCTATGACGACTTTGCTCGCCTGCAGCTTGCCGGCGACGTTCTTCGACCCGCTGATCCGGCTGCCATTGAGGCGACCGGCTTTCTCGTCGCGGGCGCGTACGATACAGCCGGCCAGAACCAGCAGAGCCTGGCGATGAAAGCGGTCGTCAGGAGCGATGAGTTAGAAGACTTGATCGGCACGGTGTCTCAGACGTTCCTTGGCCTCACGATCAACTGCGCGCGTTGTCACGACCACAAGTTCGACCCTGTCCGCCAGGTAGAGTATTACCAGATCGCCTCGGCCTTAAGCGGAGTCCGCCATGGCGAGCGCGACCTATCCGGGATCGATCCGGAGGGCGTGGTGGCGAGGAACCAGATCGACTCACTCTTGTCTCAGATCGCCGCCATCGAAGCACCGGCGAAGGCGCAAATCTTGGCACGGCGGGACGAGGCGCACCAGCCAGCTCCGAGACCATGGGCGGCATGGGATTTCGACCGTGGTCCGGAGGACCGGGTCGGCTCACTACCAATTTCGCAGCAAGGGGGCGCGAGCCTGTCGAAGGACGGGCTGCGGCTCGATGGCAAGACCGGCTATGCGGTGTCGCCACCGCTGCCGCGCGAACTCAAAGCCAAGACGATCGAGGTCTGGGTGCGCCTCAACGATCTGAAACAACGAGGCGGCGGCGCGATCAGCATCCAGACGAAAGACGGAGGTGTTTTCGATGCGATCGTCTTCGGCGAGCAAGAAGCCGGTATCTGGATGGCAGGGAGCGAGTTTTTTCGCCGGTACCAGATCACCCGGGGTAAGATGGAACGAGACGCGGTGAACCGTGTGGTGCACGTGGCGATTGCGTATGCCGGCGACGGCACGATCCGGGTCTTCCGCGACGGACGCCCGTATGGGACTCCCTATCAATCGTCGGGCCCAGTCGCGTTTCGCGCGGGTGAAGCGCGGATCGTCTTCGGGCTTCGGCACGCCCCGCCTGGCGGAAATCGGCTGCTTGCCGGAACGATCGTGCGGGCGCGGGTATACGACCGGGCACTCGACGAGTCGGAAGTCGCCGCGTCGGCCGCCACGTTCGGTGACTATGTCGCATCCGGGTCGATCACGGCCGCGCTCGCTCCCGAAAGCAGAGCGAAGCGGTCGCGACTTATGGAGAAGGTTGAGCGGCTTCGATCATGGCTTGCGGGACACGCACGCACGGCATACGCCGTATCGCCAAGAGAGTCGGGCGTGATGTCCGTCCAGATCCGGGGGAACCCTAACCAACTCGGCGCCGTCGTGGCGGCGGGTGGAGTCGCGGCGATCGTCGCGCCCGGGGCCGATTTTGGTCTGCCGCCTGAAGCTCCTGAAGCGCTAGGCGCGAGCGGCTGGCTTCGTGGGTCGCCAGCCCCGCCAACCCACTTTTCGCGCGGGTCGTGGTCAACCGGCTCTGGCAGGCACACTTCGGCGTTGGACTGGTCGAGACATCCAGCGATCTGGGGTTCAACGGCGGCCCTCCCTCGCACCCCGAGTTGCTCGACTGGCTGGCGTCGGAGATGATCGCGCACGGCTGGAGTTTGAAGGCAATGCACCGACTGATCGTGATGTCGGCCACGTATCGTCAGTCATCGCGGCTCGACGCGAAGGGGGTACGCGCGATGCCGGCGGACGCTTGCTCTGGCGGAAAGTGCCGACGCGATTGGAGGCCGAGATGGTTCGCGATGCGATGCTGGCGGTATCGGGTGTTCTCGATGACAAGCTCGGCGGTCCGAGCTTCCGGGACCGGGATATTGTCAAGGCGGCCGGAACGCCGGCCGTGTTGTACGCGGCGGTCGACCCGAGAACTCGCGGGCTGGACCGGCGGACGCTTTTCAGGGCGTGGGCTCGCGGCGGCCGTAGCCCGTTGCTCGACGCGTTCGATTGCCCCGATCCATCGACCACCGCACCCCGGCGAGCGGTCACGACGACGCCACTCCAGGCACTTTCGCTCATGAACAATGCTCTCGTGCTTTATCTGTGCGATGCTTTTGCCGCGCGGCTAGCGCGCGAGGCCGGTCCTGATTGTGGCCGCCAGGTCGAGCGAGCCTACCGTCTGGCGTTTGGCCGTGCGCCCGAGGTCGACGAGCGAGCGTGGGCGGAGAGCGTCGTGCGGCGATTCGGGGCGGCGACACTCGCTCGGGCGATCTATAATAGTAACGAATTCCTTTACCTCGATTGACCGCGCCCGCGAGAACCAACCATGGATCGTCGCGACTTCTTCTCGTGGCTACGGAATGGCCTGGGCGGGGCAGCCGCCCTGTCGCTCTTGTTGCGCGAGGGCACCTTGCAGGCAAGGCAACCGGGCGAAGCGAGCCCGGCTTGTCCCCACTTCACGCCCAGGGCGAAACGCGCGATTCACATTTGCCTGTGCGGAGCGATGAGTCATGTCGATTCGTTTGACTATAAGCCGGGCCTGATCGCGGCCCACGGGCAGTCGCTCAACTCGACCACCAGGCCCGACGTCTTTTTCGGCCAGGTGGGCCGTCTGCGGCGCCGGACTGGGCGTTTCGGCAGCGAGGCCAGAGCGGCCTGTGGGTTTCCGATCTCTTCCCGCACCTGGGCGAGATGGCCGCTGAGCTGACGATCATCCGTTCGATGGTCGCGGAGACCTCAAACCACACGCCGGCGACCTTTCAGGAAAACAGCGGGTTTCGCTTGAATGGCTTTCCCGCGATGGGGGCTTGGTTGAGCTATGGGCTAGGCAGCGAGTCCGACGACCTGCCGGCGTTTGTCGTGATCCCCGACGCGCGCGAGTTTCCGGCCGGCGGTTCCATCAACTGGAGCAACGGTTTTCTGCCCCGCGGCACCAGGGGGTGGTGATTCGGCCGCAGGGCGAGCCGATCGACGATCTTTTCCCGGCGCGACTGATTTCGCCGGGGGCCGAGTCGGCCGCCCGCGACTTGGTGGGGCGGATGAACCGTCGCCACCTCGAGCGACACGCGGGCGAAGATGTACTCGCCGCCCGGATTCGTGGTTACGAGATGGCGGCGCGCATGCAGACGTCGGTCCCGCTGGTCACCGACCTGGTTGGCGAACAAGCCGAGACGCTGGCCCTTTACGGTGTGGATCGGCCCGAGACGACCGATTTCGGCCGGGCATGCCTGATCGCCGCGCCGGCTGATCGAACGGGGCGTGCGGTTCGTCCAGCTTTTGTCCGGCGGCACATTCGGCAGCCCGAGGCGCAACTGGGACGGGCACGAAGATATGAAGGCAAACCACGGGCAGGAGGCCTTGCGCATTGATCGGCCCGTCGCGGGCTGCTCCGCGATCTCAGGCGCAGGGGATTGCTTGAGGAGACATTGGTTTTGTTCACTACCGAGTTTGGTCGAACTCCCTTCGCTCAATCGGCGGCCGACGTCGTGGGCCTGGGTCGCGACCATAATCAGTACGGGTTCAGCGTCTGGCTCGCGGGCGCCGGCTTGAAGCCCGGCATTGCCCACGGATCGACCGACGAGATCGGCTGGAAGGTCGACGAGGGGGTTGTCACATGGCCAGACTTTCATGCGACGGTGCTCCACCTTCTTGGTATCGATCACAAACGATTGACATTCTATCATAATGGGATTCAACGGAGGCTGACCAACGTCCACGGCGAGGTCGTCACACCAATTCTGGCCTGAGGAACGGGGCGGAAATAACTTCCTGGTTCCGAGACGGGATGCTTGGCGACCCGAAAACGCTCGCTCCCACGCTCCGGCGTGGGAGCGGTCCTTTTGCCGCGGCGACAAGTTCAATCAGGGAATTTATTGCTGACCGTTCCTGAGCGGCTGTCCGAGATTGTCAGTTGACGAAGCCCGCGGCGAGGGCCGCGTCGATCTCGGCACCGCTCGGGAAGCCGAAGCTCGTCTTATCGAGCTCGAGCGCCGCCGCGGCTGATGCACGCGAAGCGGCCGTGCGAACCAAGTCGTCGTCGATGATGCCCGACGCGGCGTCCCAACCGTGGTCGAGCAAGGTCGAAAGCAACGTCGCCGCGTACGATTCACCGGCCCGGTTGGTGTCGCGTGGTGGTTGCCGCCGGGGAAACGCCGACAGGCGCAGTTCGCTCCGATGCTCCATAAGTGTTCGTATAACGCACCGAGCTTCCCTCGGGCCCGTCGGTCACGATCAGGATGGAAACTTGCCAGGCGACTTCCTCGCGGTCTTCCAGGGTTTCCCATTCCTGGCGGTTGCAGCTTAAGATATCAATCGATTTGGCGAACGTTGAGACGGGGCAGTCGCGGTCGAGCATGTTCCGAATCGCCGGCGCGAAGTATCGAATGCCCGCGCCGGCGGTACCGAGCAGTCGCCCTGCCAAGGGGTTGGGCAAGGAGGCCACGACGCGAAGTTCACAGGCCCGAGCGGCCCTCGCGTCAAATGCTCCGGAGGGCAGGGCGGCGTGACAGCCGCGGAAGCCGATCGGCAGCTTATCGCCGAACCGGCCGCTGGTGATGAGTAAGGTCCAATCGGCGGGGTGATCTACCACGCGTACGGGGTCGTGAATAAGGCCAAGTTCCGCCAGCCGCTGGGAGATTGCCTGGCTCGTCGGGTCGGACTCCGATCCTGAGAGCGCTAAAGAGACGGCCCCCGAGGGCCGCGGCGTAGCCGGCTCCCATTCCCCCGAGGTCGTCGTGCCAGGCGAGGCCTCGCACCGACCGCCGGCCTGTGATGCCCGGACGGATTGGTCGCGACAGGCGGATCGAGCCGGTCGGGCCGGGCCAGGCGGGCGGCAGCTCGACGTCGATCGCGTAACCAGTGGGATCGGCCAGTTCGAGCGAAGCGTTTGCACCGAACTTCCACTGGCCATCAACGCTCTGATCGAGAGGAGGTCCATAGGTCGGATCGATGAGCGGTTGATCGACAGTGAGTACGCGGTCGAGGTAGGCGGGGCCAAACACCGAAACACGCCGGTTGGTCATGGTCGTCTTTCGTCGGGGTCGGGCGCGATCGCACTCTCGTGGGCGGGCTCTGACGCGTTGTTTCGCATGCCCGTACAAACTGCATTATACTGAAGGGCGAACGACGAAGTAGGAAGGATGAAGGGGAATCGGTCTTACTCATCCTGTCTCAGTGATCCTTCCGCCATCCCGAAAGTAGGAGACGCCCGTTGTCGACGGACCTTGAATCGTCAGTAGAATCGCTTGATCATCCCGTGGACAATGCGCCGGTCCGCACGCTCCAGCACAAGGGCCTTACGGTTGAAGGCTACTCGCGAGCGGCCGTTCAAACGTATTGGCGGGTCCCAGAGATGAAGTTGGGCTTTGATCTGGGCGCTCAGCCGTGGTCGTTCATGTCGACGCCGAACTGGTTTGTCAGCCACGTGCACCTAGACCACATCGCGGCATTGCCGGTACTGGTCGCGCGGCGGCGGATGATGAAGATGGAGCCCCCCACGATCTACTTGCCGGCCGAGGCCGTGGAGGGGGTCGAATTGCTGCTCCGGGCGATTCAGCGGCTTGACCGCGGTCGGATGCCGGTCACGTTGATCGGGCTCAAGCCCGGCGACGCGGTCGAATTGTCGCGCGAGCTCGTCGTCGAGGCGTTCGCCACCAAGCATACGATGCCCTCGCTGGGTTATCTCGTCTGGGAGCGCCGCAAGAAGCTCAAGCCGGAATTCCAGGCATTGACCGGCGACCAGATCCGCGACCTACGCCTTTCGGGCGTCGAGGTTTCGGCCGAGGTTCGGCTGCCCAAGGTCGCCTACATGGGCGACACTGCCCCGGCGGGCCTGGAGGCACTCGCCGCGATCTTCCAGGCCCAAATCCTGATCCTCGAAATGACTTTCGTGGCGCCGAATGAGCGGCCAGCGTCATTCACAAGTTCGGGCACACCCATCTCGACGACGTGATTGCCCGGGCTGACCGGTTCGAGAACGAAGTCATCATCGCCTCGCATTTCAGCACCCGGCTGCACCCCGACCAGATCCAGAGGATCGTCGAGAAGAGGATGCCCGATTCATTGCGCGGGCGGCTCAAAATTTGGTTGTGAGCCTCGCGACCTGCGATCGATCGTTGGATCTGATCCCATTCACAAAACGGCCCGTACCGCGGCGCGACTTGCGGCGGGCCAAGCATTGGCCGCGATCGTGCCGTCGGCGCCGTCGATGCCAGCCTGCGGGAGATCCGCGTGACTTTCAGCAAAAAGATGATGGACAAGAGCTGGTCATGGACGGGAAACCCGTCCTCGGTCCCCAAGCCAAACGGAAGGATCCACTACGAGAAGGACGGACGGACCTGCGTGATGCCGGTCAAGCTCGAGCCTGGCAAGACGTACGTGCAGGGAGTCAACGGAGGGCGTTTCGGGAATTTCAAAGACCGTAATGGACAATCGGCTTTGCCTTACCTACTCGTCTTCCACACGAAGGCAGCCAGGTAGAGGAGCGGGTTTCCAGCCGTGTGTCCGAAGGGCTCGAGACCCGCGTCATTATACATCGCGAGGCGTGAGTCGCGACATCGACAACGGGAGGGCGAGGCTCTGTTCGAGCCGGCATCGGCACTCGGCTCGCACGGAGGCTCGCCCTCCCAAGATGCCTCAAACCGCCCCGCGCGAGGTAGAACTTTCTGGCGGGGGCGACCCGTCAGCGTCAGCGAGGTGGCAGCCCCATCTTGCGTTTGTTGGGCCGCTCGGCCCCTTGCCAACGTGGGATCGCTCGACCCCTGAAGCGATCGGCTTCGCGCATCGCGAGGTGGTATCCACCGGTTGCGACTGCGGCGGCCCCGAAGAGGGCCGAGAAGCTCCAAGAGGTATTATGGCTGGAGAACTGATCGTCCGGCTCGGCGGCCTCTCCATCACGAGATCGCGTCAAGACACGAGCATCGGTCAGGTCAAGCGCGGCGTCGACGTTCGCATCGCTCAGCGGCGGCAACGCGCGGACCTTGCCGGCGTCTGCGCCTGAGGCTGTGCACCTTGCGGGACCGGCTGAGCCTCGGGAACCTCGATTGGGGCGAGTGGACCGAATGGCTCGATATCGTCGATCAGCGAGGAGCCGCGCGGCGTGACGTAGAGCCTTTCCATGAACAAACGCCGGCCGGCGAAGCTATCGGCCTGTCCAACGTGAGTCATCGACGGGGGCTGGTCGTCGAGATTGGAGATCATAGTGCTGTTCGAGATCGTTGTCGCGGGCGTGGCACTCGCGCCCAGGTGCACGGCCAGAGGCGCGAACGGCGGGGGCACAAGGTAGACCGGAGCGCCCGGCGGGTTCGTGACCGGAGTCAGGCTCGGGTTCAGCGGGGTGATTGAGAAGTTGGAAGTCGATCCCGTAGTGGTGATAAGCCCGTTTGAGCTGTTGCCTGGGCTGCCGCTCACGGTTCCCAGGCCGGGCCCGCTTCCGCCCGACGAGGACGCCGGCGTCGGCGAGAAGACCGGCGCGCTGCCCAGAAAGACGATCTGAATCTGGTTCAGCCCGCCCAGCGCCTCGAACTCAATTTCGATATTCAGGTAGCTGGGAGGCGCGTCATTCGAGACGATCGCCGGCACGGAAAGCTGGGCGATCCCCGCGAACGGGTTCACCAGCACGCCGGCGGCAAGCCCTGTCTGACCGATCGACAGAAGCTGACGGCTTTCCAAGGGTTCGCAATGAAGCGTGAACCGTGTGGTTCGACGAGCTCGGCGCATTTCAGCGCCCCTACTACGTAGCGGAAAAGACAGGGCCGGCGTTCTCACTTTCCCACCTCGCGATGTTTTTGTTCGAGATTTGTTCGAGAGTCATGTTTGAGGGAGAGCCGTCGTCGATTATACTAAAAGACCTCGTATACAACACCAAGAGGGCGTCACAATTTTTCGATTCGGTCTTCTCGCCGCGCCAATTTCCGGCTATCCACATCGAACCGCGCAAGGCGTCCGCGGGACGAAGAACCTTTCGTTCGCCAGCGACTACGCCGCCAAGGGTCCCAAGCCCGATCGCGCGAACGTCAAACCTCCAACGGCCCGACACAAGATTAGATTGGGAGACGGAGCTCCCTCCTACAAATCCTGTAGAGCCGGCTCTGTCCGGCGACGCTTCTCGCCGTGCCTCGGGACATCGCAAACTACAACGAACTTGAGCGAGCTTTATGATCCATCCCTGGCATGATGTTACTCCCGGCGAGCACCTCCCCGCCGAATTCAACGCCCTGGTGGAAATCCCCATGGGATCGAGCGTCAAATACGAGCTCGACAAGAAGACCGGGCTCTTGCGACTCGACCGGATTCTGTATTCGGCGGTCTACTACCCGGCGAACTACGGGTTCATTCCCCAGACATACGCCGAGGATGACGATCCTCTGGACGTGCTAGTCCTTTGCCAGGAACCGCTCTCGCCTCTGACCCTGGTCTCTGCCCGCGCCATCGGGCTGATGACCATGGTCGACGGCGGCAAGCGCGACCACAAGATCCTCGCCGTCGCAGTTGACGACCCTGAGTTCAACAGCTTTCGCGAAGCCGGCGAACTCCCTCCCCATCGCCTTTCAATGCTCCGTCGCTTCTTCCAGGACTATAAACAATTGGAAGGCAAAACGGTCGAGGTCGACGAATTTCAATCAGCGGAGATGGCGCTACCAATCATCGAAGAATCATTGCAGCGGTACAGCGCGCACCGCCGACGTGGCTTTCATTAAAGGTGAATTATCTCACCTCTGCTTAGCTCAGTAGTCACATCGCGGTTGCCAACTGCGATGGAATCACGGGGCTGACCTCCTCTTCAAAGCGAAAACAGCGCCACCCATTCGCTTGCTCGATGAGCAAGATAACCGGTTGTCGCCTCTCGGCGATGCGCTGAATCACCGTGCCGGTGCTGGTCGCGCCCGTATTCATCACGAAGGAGACAACTTCGCCAACGGAAATCGATGGTGTCATGGGATCAACCTTCCGTGGAGACTCGAATGTGTGTTCGAGTCGTACTCGCTGACGATCTACCTACTAGGTTAACGTTCCTCAGCGACGTTGTCATGGGCAATTCCTGGAGGAAAAAAGAAATTTCGCCTAAGAAGCGGTGGTCGATTTTTTGTAAAATTCGTTGCCGGCCAGGAGAGACGCGATGATCTGCCGGAGGTAGACGCCTCGGTTCATCAAACTGACGTAGGCGACGTCTTGCGCATGGGTCGGAGCGCTGCCGAAAATGGTCGTGCAGCTTGAGTTCAGGAGCGACGCTTTGCCGAGGTTGCTCTCGATTAACTCATTGGCGACAGTGGTCAGCGACACGCCGCTTTCGAGCTGGGCCATCAGGCCGGGCTCTTGCGTCGTTGTGCCGAGCACCGCGGTCTCGAGGGCCGCCAGGTAGTCCTCAAGGCTGCCGCCGCTCTCCTCGTAGAACAGTTTTGAACCGAGCAAAACGGCCGTCAGGCTCGTGTGCGTGTACTGAACTTGCTTGAAGACGTTGTAAACTTGTCTGTAAGTGGGTTGCACGCCCAGGTACTCTTCGAAGGTGCTGTCCACGAGATACGCCTTTGCCTCAGGGCTAGTCGCGATCTTGTTGACGATCGCTTTGCGTGAGGTGCCGCTCGCGAGTTCGTTGGCTGACTTGGTGAGCTCGGCCTGCGTGGGGGCCCGACCCAACCCGACCTGGTAGACTTGGTTGAGCCACTGGTCGTTGGCGGTTCCGACGGAGACCGTCACTGCCGCCGACGTGCTGCTCTCCAGGTTGGAGCTTCCTGAGTACTGGGCAGTGACCGAGTTAATGGTGATCGGCAGCGTTACCGAGAGCGTGGCTTGACCATTGCTAACGTTGGCCGTGCCCACGGACGCGCCATTCGCGAAGAATTCGACGGTTCCCGTTGCCGTGCCGGCGCCGGGGCTAGTCACGGCGACGCTCGCCGTGAGCGTCACCGGCGCGAATGGGGCCGGGTTCGTGCTCGACACGGTAAGCGTGGTTGTCGTTCCCGCGAGTACGATGGCGAATGCGTTGACTGCCGAAGTGCTGCCGGAATAGTTAGTATCCCCCAGGTACTGGGCGGTCACCGACGTGGTGCCCACGGGCAGCGCGGTCGTGTTGAGCGTAGCCACGTCATTGGAAACGGCCCCGCTTCCCAGCAGGGTTGTCCCGTTGAAGAAGTCGACGGTGCCGGTGGGCGAGGCAGTGCCGGTGCTCGATGGTGTGATCGTCGCCGTCAGGGTGACGACCTGACCGTAAACGGGCAAGGCCGGGAAAAAGCTGACCGCCGTGGTCGTGGTATTCTGCGCGACCGTCACGACGGTCGCGGGCGACGACGTGCTGCTGGAATAGTTCGTGTCGCCCACGTACTTCGCGGTAATCGAGTTGCTGCCGACGGGCAAGGTGGTGGTGTACGCGGCCGATGCGGTCATCGTGGTCGAATCATATGAGATGGGCATGCTTTCCAGCAGCGTCGACCCATTGTAGAAATCCACGTCGCCCGTGGGCTGGTCGGGCCCGGTGCTCGCGGGCGTGACCGTCGCCGTGAACTTGATCGACGTGCCGTAGGAAGGCGAGCTCGGCGTGTAGGCCAAGCTGGTGGCCGTGGTGATCTGGGAAACCGGCACCGTCACGGGCGCCGAAGTGCTCGATGTGAAGGTACTATCACCCGAATACTGTGCCGTGATCGAGTTTGAGGAGGATACCGGCAAGGCCGTGGTGGAGAACGTCGCGGTCAATGAGTCGGTTCCCATTACATATTGTGTTGCCGTGCCCAGGTACGTCGTGCCATTAAAGAACTCGACCTTGCCCGAGGGGGCCCCGGTCAAGGGGCTAACCGGCGTGACCGTTGCGGTCAAAGTGACGTTTGTCCCATAAGATGGTGTTGACGGAGAGAAAGTGACGGTCGTGGAAGACGTCGCGGTCGGGGCGAGCGTCACCGAAACGGCGGGCGAAGTGCTCGTCATGAAGTTCGAATCGCCGGAATACTGAGCTGTGATTGAGTTCGCCCCTGCCGCGAGAGCCGTGGTCGTCAGGCTGGCGACGCCGCCGGAAATCGTCACGGGGCTACCCAGCGCAGTCGTACCGTTGTAGAACTGAATCGTACCGGTGGGGGTTCCCGCTCCGGGGCTGACGGCGGTGACGGTTGCCGTTAACGTTACGTTTTGGCCCACCACCGGTGACGTCGGGAAGTAGGTGACCGTTGTGGCCGACGACGACTGGGAGACGGGCAACGTCACGGCCGGGGAAGTGCTGGCCGCGTAATTCGAGTCTCCTGAGTATTGTGCCGTGATCGAATTGGTCGTCGAGGCCGGGAGGGTGTTTACGTCGAGAGTGGCCACGCCACTCGTGACCGTCGCGGGCAAGCCCAACGCCGTCGAGCCGTTGTAGAACGTGACCGTTCCGCTCGGTAAGTCGGCGCCGGTGGTTGTCGGCGTGATGGTCGCCATCAACATCACGCTTTCGCCATAAACGGGCGCGCTGGGAGAGAAGGTGACGGCCGTTGTCGTGGTTGCGAGTCCGACCGTCACGGTGGTAACGGGCGACGTGCTCGAGGTAAAGGTGCTATCGCCCGAATATTGAGCCGTGATCGAGTTGGCGCCGGCAGGGAGGGCCATCGGTAGAAGGCTGCCGGACCCGCTGACGAGCGTGGCGGAACCCAGCGAGGTCGTCCCGTTATAGAAGACGACCGTGCCGGTGGGCGTTCCCGTCAGTGGACTGTTCGGCGTGACAGTCGCGGTCAGTGTGACCTCTTCGCCGCCGTAAACGGGCGACGAGGGAGAATAGGTGACGGTCGTCGTCGCCGTCGCCGCCGCCGCGAGCGTCACCGTGACGTACGGCGAGGTGCTCCCGTTGAAGTCACTGCTCGTCGACTCGTACACGGCGTCGACGGAATTGGCGCCGGCCACGAGGGACGAGGTCGTGTAAGAGGCGACGCCGTTGGTCAGGTCCGCCGAGCCTAGCAACGTGGCGCCGTTGTCCGTATAGAACTGGACCGTGCCCGTACTCGGTGTTCCAGAGCCCGGGCTGGCGGCAGTGACCGTTGCCGTCAAGGTGACGTTCTGCCCGGAGACCGGCGACGTGGGGAAGTACGTGACCGCCGTATTCGTATCCGCCGCTCCGACAGTCACCGTTTGGCTGCCCGATATACTTGACGTGAAGGTGTTGTCGCCCGAGTAGATCGCGGTGATCGAATTGGAGCCGAGTGGCAAAGCAGAGGTCTGGTAAGTCCACACACCGGGCGACTGCGGGGTCTCGGCCGTGTATAGCACGGTGGTTCCACTCAAGAACTCGACCATTCCGCTCGGCGTTCCGGTGGCGGGGCTGATCGGTGCGACGGTGGCTGTAAATGTCACGGTTTGGCCAAAAACCGGCGAATTGGTGGAAGGCGTGAGGGTCGTGGTCGTCGTCGCCGTGTCGGTGACCGTCAGCGCCAGGGCCGACGACGTGGCTCCCGCGAAGTTGGTGTCGCCCGAGTAGACCGCGGTGATCGAGTTGTCGCCGCTCGGTATCAGCGTGGTCGAAATCGTGGCGACGCCGTTGCTGAGCATTTCCGAACCCAATGACGACGACCCGCTCGAGGTCTGGTCCATAAAGTCAACGGTGCCAGTTGGCGTTCCCACACCGGGCGAGACCGCGGCGACGGTCGCGGTCAAGGTGACCGACTGGCCTGTGACGGGTGAGACGGGGAACGCAGTGGGAGTCGACACGCTGGCCTCGTAAACTTCGGTCAAGACGACAGAATCGCTGTTCGTGCCTCCGTCGTAGCTGATGGCGAAGGTCACGTTGCTGCCGTTGTAAGGTACCTCGATCGTCGACCCCTGCGTGAACGTGCCGGTGACGCCCGAGGAGCCCGTGTTGTCGATGATTGTAAACGAGGCGGGGACTGATGGGGTGAAATCCGGCCCGAGCGTGATGTCGAGAGTCGCGCCGGTCAAGTTGATCGCGCCGGTGACCTGCGTCTGGCTGTAGTCACCGGTACCAGAGCCATCGATCACCACCGAATAAGTGGAATTGTTGGAACTGGAATCAGTTCCCAGGTCTAGGTCACCGTTATCGATCATGGTGCCGGCCACCCCGTTATCGCCCGGAGCGACCGTCGCGCCCGTGGCCGTGATCGAGCCGACCGTCCCCACGCCGCCCAAGGTGGCGCCCGAGGCAACTGTCACTGGGCTGCCGCCCTGTAAACCACCGACTGAGAGCGTGCCGGAGTTGACTGTCGTCGTTCCCGCGTAGGTATTGTTGGCGGTCAGGTCAAGCGTGCCCGGGCCGTTCATCGTCAGACCGACCGAGCCCGAAATCACGCCGCCAAGCGTCAGCTCCGCCCCCGCGGTGTCGACGCTGACGGTCCCCGTCCCCGCCAGGGTAATCGGCAAGTTGACAGTGTTCGTCCCGGACGATTGCGAGGAATCAATCGAGGTAAATGAGTCGTTGGTGGTGCCGTTGAGCGTGTACCCGCTGCCGGATATCGTCAGCGAGCCGTAGGTTGTCACCGAGGTGAGGTCGTCGGTGTTGGTGAGGTTGGATGCTCCCTCCGGGAAGACGAGGTCAGATCCGGTCGTCGGCAGAGTGTCCCAGTTGCCGGGGTCGGCCCAGCTACCGCTATCGGCACCGCTCCACGTGCTCGTCGAGGGCACCACGCGTACCTCGAGCATTTCCAGGCCCAGGACCCCGCGCGGCCTCCGTCGGCGCCCCTCCGCGCCGGCTCCCCATTCGGCCCAATCCCCAAAGACCCTGGCTGCGGTCAAGAATCGACATTACAAAAGCTCCCTTTCAAGGCATAAGCGTTGCCGCCGCCGTTCGCGTAACTGCCTGGCCGGACACGAGGCATGCGCATCGACCGAGGGCAACTCCACCTCACGCGCGGAGTGAGGGCGCTGCCTCCCTGCAGACGACTTTTCCAGCGTGAGGTGAGTATACACCACGGAAATGACACATGTCTTTACAAACTCGATTACGGATCGATTCCTCAGCCGAATGGGCGTCCGCCACGCGACCTCTGCCTGTGAACGACCGCTCAACCGGTACAAGTGACTCAGACCTTTTGATCAGCATGATCTGGTGATTCGCAAGATCCCGCACGCTCAGCAAGACAGCTACGACCCGCATCAAGCCCCACCGCCGCCGTGGACACGAAGATCGTGATCGCTCAACGACGGCAAACACCTCGGGTTCATCAGTGGCTCGTTCTGGGACATCTAGCACAAATAGGTAGTATGGCCTCGACTAGCATAGCATTCGTGAAACCGCCGCGGTAGACGACATGCTTCTGGACGAATCGACTGTCTTCTGTAAATCGCCGCATGCAATGTCGCAGGCGTGTACTTACATAGAGATTATCGAAGATGAACCGGTCGAGGCGACGCCACTTTAGGAACGGGCCCAAAACAACGTCCCAATTAGGCACGGTTCAAAAATGCCCGCTCTCGGGTAATCGTCGTTGCGTCGCTTGGTCCCGAATTCTCGAATGCTTATTGATCGAAATGGCACGTTCTGGCATGTTTTAACAACGCCCGTTACGGGGAACGGCGATAAATATGTCATTATTCATCGAAATGGCACTTTTTGACACAAACCGGCGCGGTTTGAGGAGGGCTCTGTCTCGGAACGGTGCGCCAAACAGGAGGTTAAGACAAATCAGCGAAGGGGTAGGTACACTCGTGTCCGCGGCATGCGAGAACGGGCCGCGGCAAATTGCGAGGACGGCTTCGTAGGGACAAGAACGCCCCCCAGAGCGAGCTCCGCTCAACGTGAATCGGCATTTTCTAGAGCCCGCCACCCGCCACCCATCACCCGCCACCCGCATGAGCGAGCTCAGGTCAATGTGAATCGGCATGTCCTGGAGCGAAAACGAATCACGAAACGGGGAACGGCGACGACGAAACAGAGTCGGATTGACTGACCCAAGTGCCGTGATATCAGCTTGACACGATCGTGGCGGCGACTTGGCGATCTACCAGAAACACTTGGCACACACGTTGCGCACACTACCCACACTAACAATATAACACGCTTTGCAAATTTCGTTAATGCACCTATTCCGAGTTGCGCGTAAGTTTCGATCAGAACATATTGATATTAATGGAGTTACAATATTGTCCGAAATTTTTGTCCGCGATCATTGCGCACGACATGACGGCCAAAGGGCGCCTCTATATCGCGAAAACTCGGCAAGACCGTGGCAACCGCGACGGCCGGAAGAATCGTTCTGGTCGGCCTTCTGCTGGTGGTGAACATCGGCGATGAGGCGCTCGATGTCTCCGCGGTGAAAGAAAGACTCATTGTCCACGGAAGGGTCGGAAAGGCACGGAAGGAAACATCGATCGATGAGAGGACGGACCAATCGCGCGTGTCCGGAACCTGCGCAGCCCCGCAGCTCGCTGCCCGGCGGCCTGGCCTAGACGGTTGATCCCCAGAGCTGGACGAATATAAGAGTTACGATGGCGACGGCAACCTACTGTACGCGAACAACGGCGATGGCGCCGAAGGCGCATACACCTACAATGGCCTCAACGAGCTGACCTCCTTCACCAACGCCGACGGCGACACCACCTCGTACACCTACGACGGCGATGGAAACGTCCTGACCGTGACCGACGGCCTCGGGCACACCACGTCATATAGGTATAACGACATGGGCGAGGTCCTCACCGAGACTCAGCCCTCCGGCGGCGGGACGACTTCGTACACCTACGACCCGGCCGGCCTCTTAGTCAGCGTCACCGACCCGGACAACAACACCACGACATATTCCTATAGTTCGGATGAGCTCGTTAGCGAGGAGAGCCCAACCGGCGGATTGACGACATACACGTATGACCTCGCGGGCAATCTGTTGAGCCAGACAGACCCCGACGGCAACCAGATCGACTACTCCTGCGACGCCGACAATGAGTTGACAAGCGAGACCTGGTACGACTCGTCCGGCGACACGCTGGACACGTTCAACTACACCTACGACGCCGACGGCGAGCTGACCGCGGTCAGCGACGACAACAGCTCGTACGAATACACCTACAACGCCGACGGCGAAGAGGCGACCCAGAGCGACGCCGGCTCGCCCGACCTGCCGACGGTAACTTTGACCTACGACTACGACGCCGACGGTAACCGCACCAGCATGGACGATAGCCTGGGAGGCCTGGTCAGCTATACGTATAATGCGCGCAACGAGCTGACCAGCGAAACTCTGTCCGGCTCGGGCCTGTCAGCCATGGCCGTGGCGAATACCTACGACAACGCCGGCAACATGACCGGCCAGACGCGGTACTCGAACCTGGCCGAAACGACTGTGGCCGCGGCGACGTCGTACACCTATGATGCCGCCAACCAAATGGCCGGCATCACCGACAAGAACGCCGGCGGCACGACGCTGGTGTCGTACGGCTACACCTACGACGCCGCCGGCCTGGTGAGCCAAGAGACGCGCACATGGGATTCAGAGGCCGACAGCGACTCGCTCGATTACACGTATACGAACAACGACCAGCTCACGGGCGTGACGCACACGGACCACTCCTTCGCCAACGAGAGCTTCAGCTACGACGCCAACGGCAACGAGACGGGCTCAGGTTACACGACCAGCACGGGTAACGAGCAGACCGCCTCGCCGGGCTACACGTACACCTATGACGTCGATGGCAACATGATCACGTCGACCCAGACGTCCACAGGCGATGTCTGGACCTATTCGTACAACCTCCGCGGCCAAATGACGGGTGCCGTCGAGACCAACAGCGAAGACACGGTCCTCAATCAGGTTATCTATACGTATGATGCCCTTGGCAATCGGATCGGCATGGACGAAAATGGCACTCAGACGTGGACGCTCTATGACGGTCCGGATCCGATCATGGACTTCAACAGCTCTGGCTCTTTGGAGATGCGCTATTTGAACGGCCCGACGGGCCAGTTGGTCGACACGGTCCTGGCCCGCGAGGCGCCGGCGGTACGGTCGCTTGGTACCTCCCCGATCGGCTGGGGACGGTTCGTGACCTGATCAACAACTCGGGCGGCATCATCGATCATGTCGATTACAGCGCCTTTGGTACGGTGCTGGACGAGTCAGACCCGTCGGAAGGCGATCGGATGATGGGCTTCGCCGGCATGGACCGCGACACCGTGACAGGCCCGAGTCTGGCGGTGACGCGGATTCAGAATCCGGGCACGGGGAGGTGGACGAGTCAGGATCGGATAGGCGAGTACAATCAGGCGCATGGGACGACGCTGGGCTCCGCCGTCGCGATGAACCCGGCACTGGTTGATATCGCCTTTGCTGACGGGCCAAATCCCTACAACTACGTTCACAACTCTTCGACGAATGGCATAGACCCTCGCGGATTCGCTGAGTGGGGCGTGCCGAGTTGGGGTGATTACTGGTATCACCTGTGGAACCCCGGCCAGATGTCCCCTGGTCTTCAGACAGGCCAACAAATAGCGATAGGTGCCGCCGCTGCTTGCGGCGCGGCTGCTGGCGGCGTATGGGTTTACCAGGTCATTTATCTCGCTGGCGAGCCGATCTTGGTTGAGGGGGTGCTCGTCGGTGGACAAATAGGAAAGGGCGGTCTCTTCCAAATCCGGCCGACAGGGTGTCCCCCTTGGCTTCGGCTTGATTACCATCAACTTTGGCCCAATGGTCCTGGCATCCCCCATATTGCCGCTCCGCCGCGGGGCTGGCATCGCTGGCCGTGGCCTTGGTAGAGGAACGGGCATCGTGGACACCACTCACATCCATGTCGCCGACGATGCAACGCTTGAGGCCGCGTGCGACTTAATTCGCGACAGTGAGTTGGCCGATGATGACCTCCGTTTCGATAGATCCCGGCAGACTGCGGTCTTCGCATTTTGGAAGGCCGATGATGACTTATCGGCGTTTGAACGCGCCGGGTTGTTTACCGGATGGCGCGTATCGCCGATGCGACGGCTTGAATTGACCTTTAGGTCCGTCATTGGACTGGAGCTCATCAGACAGTCTAGTGGAACCGGAGAGCATCCGGTGGGGGGCATCCGGTGGGATAAACGCAAGACGGTGTGCATCGACACCTACGATGGAGTGACCGTTGTGCTGAACATCGGTGGCCTAGACGCTACCTTGCAGATTACCGATCAAGTAGATCGGAATCGCACTCAACGGAGTCGGCGTTGGTCGCTCTGGTGGGGTGCCAGGGCTCCGGTGCGGCCATAGCGTGTCGCGGAGGACGGAAACGAGGGCGCAGCCAGTATTGACGTCGCCTCTCCGGGACGGAAACGGAGGCTGACTGGCGGCCGCGACCGACGCGGACGAAGTCTGCGCACCGGGCCTGGGACAATCCGTCCGGTAACGCGCCGCCCGATGCGTTCAGCTAACGGGCACGACGCCGACGGCGAGCTGACCGCCGTCAGCGACAACAACAGCTCGTATGAATACACCTACAACGCCGACGGCGAAGAGACGAGCCAAAGCGACGCCGGCTCGCCCGACCTGCCGACGGTAACTTTGACCTACGAGTACGACGCCGACGGCAATCGCACCAGCATGGACGACAGCTTGGGGGGCCTGGTCAGCTACACGTATAACGGCCGCGATGAGCTTACGAACGAGACGCCCTCGGGCACGGATATCTCGGCCATGGCCGTGGCGAATACCTACGACAACGCCGGCAACATGACCGGCCAGACGCGGTACTCAAACCTGGCCGAGACGACGGTGGTCGCGGCGACGTCATACACCTATGATGCCGCCAACCAAATGACCGGGACCACCGACAAGAACTCCAGCGGCACGACGCTGGTGTCGTACGGCTACACTTATGACGCCGCCGGACTGGTGAGCCAGGAGACGAGGACGTGGACGGTGGATTCCGAGTTGGAAAGCGACACGCTCGATTACACGTACACGGCCAACGATCAGCTCACGGGCGTGACGCACACGGACCACTCGTTCGCCAACGAGAGCTTCTCGTACGACGCCAACGGCAACGAGACCGGCTCGGGTTACACGACCAGCACGGGCAACGAGCAGACCGCCTCGCCGGGCTACACGTACACCTATGATGCCGATGGCAACATGATCACGTCGACCCAGACGTCCACAGGCGATGTCTGGACGTATTCGTATAACCTCCGCGGCCAAATGGCGGGTGCCGTCGAGACCAACAGCGAAGACACGGTCCTCAATCAGGTTACCTATACGTATGACGCCCTAGGCAATCGGATCGGCATGGATGAAAATGGCACACAGACGTGGACGCTTTATGAGGGTACGACGCCGGAAAAGGGAAAAGGGGTCAGAAAAAGGGGTCAGGAATCAATTAAGAAAAGGGGTCAGGAATCAATTAAGGGCTCGCTTCTCAGACGACCCCGAGGACGTAACAGCAACTCGAGCCCGAAAAAAGAGCTCGGCGGTGCCGCCCGATGGGGTCAGCCTTTGTTTGTTGTTAGTTCCGCCGGGCGGGGAAGGAAACCGGGACGAATAGGAAACCGGAAAATGGGTCAGGAATCAATTAAGGAAAACGGGTCAGGAATCAATTAAAGGCTCGTTTCTCGGGGAAAGGGGACATCCCTCAATATTGACGCTATCGAGGACATATGGGCACTTTGGCAACCGGTGTTCGGTTCGACGCCTCGCGGCCGTCCCCGAGCCTGGCGGAGGTTTGGTAACGGGGGGGCGCCTCAACGTTCCTTGCCCGAGATATTGAGTCATTAACCGCCGGCTCGGGCCGGACTGGGACGCCATTCGTATTCGCATGGCGTCGCCCCCGGGACGACCACCCGCGTTTGCCCCTCGACTCGGGCACGGATCCCGGTTTTTACCTTACTCGACGGGAACGATGACATGATTCGGTCTCGGGCCTAGTAGAATGCTTCACGTCCGCGGTACCGGCGAGAACTCAGGTTCAATCGTTCGAGGGCCATTGATCAGCAAGGCTTCGCAATGCACACCAAGGACACACGCGGCCAGGCATCGATCATCGTGCCCTCTTGGAATCAGCTTGAATTCACGAGGCATTGCATCGCCGCACTCAAGCGGCATACGAGCCCGCCGTGGGAACTGATCGCCATCGACAATGGTTCGACCGACCATACGGACGTCTACCCGGCCGGAGTGCAGGACGCCGCGAGCGTGCCGGTGACGGTAATCTTGAATACGACCAATCGCGGGTTCCCGGCCGCGCAGACGTTCACCGGTGCAGCTATGGCGTAATTGCGGCCAATAATGTAGTGTAGCGACCCATGAAACCCAAGACACGGAAGTCTTGTCAGAACTGCGAGCGCATGCGGGCCAAGTTAGACGCCCAGCAGGCGAGACTTTCGGCACTTGAGGCTACCGTTGCGCGGCTCCAAGAGCAACTTGCGGCAGCGCGAAAGATTCGGCGACTTCTTCCAAGCCACCGTCGTCCGATATCGTCAAACCGCCCAAGCCGCCGCCTCCCGAGGGCCAGGACCGGCGAAAAATCGGTGGCCAACCGGGACACCCGAAGCACGAACGAGAGCCGTTCCCGCCCGAAGCCGTCAACGCTGGATCCTTTGACTATCACATCGACCTTTGTCCCCAGTGCGGCCATGAGTTGCAACCGGCACTGTGGAGCGAGCCCCATGTGATTCAGCAGGTTGACATCAAGGAAGTGCCGTTGTCGATTCAAGAACACCGCGGTCATCCCGGCTGGTGCGCGTGTTGCGAAAAGCTCTATGAGGCCCCCCTTCCAATTGGGATCACACGCGGGAAATTGGTTGGGCCCAGGCTGACCACTCTGATCGCCTATCTCAAGGGCTTCTGTCATGCATCCTTCTCCACCATTCGCAAGTTCGTTCGCGATGTTGTCGGCGTGACCATCTCACGCTCGCAACTGGCGGTGATCATTGGCAAGGTGACACTCGCGCTGGATCAGCCCTTTCAAGACCTACTGGATCGCCTGCCGGGCGAAGATCAGATCAACGTCGACGAGACCGGCCACAAGCAGAACCGCCTTCGCATGTGGACCTGGTGCTTTCGCGCCGAGTTATACACGCTGTTCAAGATCGACCCGACGCGAAGTACGGATGTGTTGATCAAAGTGCTGGGCACGGAGTTCGACGGAGTCTTGGGCTGCGACTACTTTTCGTCGTATCGGAGCTACATGGATCGCTTCGACGTGACAATGCAGTTTTGCCTGGCGCACCTGATCCGCGATGTGAAGTTCCTGACGACCCTGCCCGATGTCCGTGATCGAGCCTATGGAGAACGATTGCGTGAGGCGCTGCGGGGACTCTTCAAGGTGATTCATCGCCGAGACTGCTTCACGGCGGAACAGTTCCAGAGCCAATTGGACTTGGCCCGGTTCAAGGTCCTGCGTTGTGCCACGATCGACGTCCCGGCGACGAAACACAGTCGCAACATGGCGACCCGGTTCGAAAAACATGGCACGAGTTATTTCCGGTTCATTACGACGCCCGGAGTAGAGCCGACGAACAACCTTGCGGAGCAAGCGATCCGCTTCGTAGTGATCGACCGCCTTATCACACAAGGAACGAGGAGTGAACAGGGCAACCGCTGGTGCGAACGAGTCTGGACGGTGATTGCGACCTGCACGCAGCAGGGGCGATCGGTGTTTGAGTACCTGGAAGCCGCGGTCGGGGCGTGGTTCGCCGGGACCGATCCGCCGACGTTGTTACCTGAGGCATGACCGAATGAAGAAGTAGGCGGCGAGCAGGGATGCAAGGTCTAAATAGACCGGGAAGTCGCGAAAGCCGCACGCAAGAAGTGAGATCCATGAGCCGAGCCGGGATTGAGGCTGCGCGAAGTGGATACATTTGAGGAACTGCGCCACGGAGAATCAACCACTCTTCGTTGGCGGTGGTCGCTGTGCGCGCGCAACTCACGGCAGACCAGATGCAACTACACCGGTGGACGCTCACCCGGCCGCGATCAACCAGGGGCTGAAGGCGGCGAGGGGCGAGTACCTGGTGCTGCTGAATAACGACCTGGTGGTGACCGATGGGTGGCTGGAACAACTCATTGCTCTGGCCAACGGCAAAACCGACCGATTCACCGCAGAGAACGCGGAGAAGGACAACCGAGATGATAGGACAGGATCGGAATCGGGAGGGCGGCTGGCAGGGCGAGCTGGCGGGAACGCGGGGGCGGAAACACAGGAGCAGACGGAGGGGAGACCTTCGGTCGCTCTGGGTGCGGGGTCGGGAGA
>CAWHKI010000140.1:0-19457 GCA_963829765.1 uncultured Isosphaeraceae bacterium
GATCGTGAGGGAGATGCTGCCCAAAGCACTCGACTTCGTTCGGCCTGACTTGGTGATCTACAACGCTGGTTCAGACCCATTCGTGGCTGACCCGCTCGCAAGCTTTCGACTATCGAGGAGCAACTTGGCTGAGCGAGACCTGCTGGTGGTTAGTTCCGTGCGGGAGCGGGATATCCCCGTGGCGATGGTGCTTTCTGGCGGATACTCTACCGAGTCGTGGGCCATCCACGCCGGCGCCATCGAGGGTATCCTGACGAGATTCGACCTGGACTCGTGAGCCAACGCTTGCAACGCTTGGCAAGGGTGACCGTAGGCGACGTCGTTGATCCAGACGAAGTGCCAACAGCAGGCTGTTCCGCGCACTGCCTTTCCGCTTTTGCGCAGCACGCCGACGAGACGCCGAAACTTCCGACGTTCGGCAAAACCGAATCCGGGCCGGCGTAATGCCGTGCTCTGATCGTTCCGCGACCGGTCGGCTCTCGCCTGGGGGTTCCGGGTGGTTCCGGAGATACCAGGGTGTTCCCGGGGCACCATGCAAGACCGGGGACACCACACAAGACGAAACACGCGACTGTCTCCGGCGGCGTCCGCGCCTCGCCAGGCGGGCCGCTGACCGAGGACCGTTACAACTCACCGAACGGAAATGGTTCTCGAGGACTGGCGATCGACCTTGCCAAAAGCTCACGGAAGGCCGGGTTGTGCTCGATGAGCTGATTAACCAGGTCGTCGTTTTCTTCGAGGGGCCGTATCGAAATCAAGCCCCTGTCCGGCAATTCGACGACGAGAATTTGGCCAGAGTCATAGCACTGGCGGAGAACCCCCTCTGGATCAGCTCGGAGGTCACTCAGTGGGATCACCTTGGTGTCCATAGAACTCCTCGCCCTCGATAATGAGCTTGTTGCCCTGCTTTTGGCCTATAGCCACGATCGTTCACCTCTAAGTTGTCCTCGTCGACATTGTAAAGCACGCGGTAGTCACCGAGCCGGAGCTCATAGCTGGCAAATGGGTTAGGCCGGAGGGCCTCTGCTGATTGTTGGCTGAACTTGGAGCCGAGCGGCGATACCGTCGCCGATACTTCGCCGTTCCCGCACGGCAAACCCCAGGAGGTGGACTTTCGCCTCCCGAGTGATTGCAATGCGATAGCGCATTGCACGCGAATTCTGTGGGTAGGCCGTCTGGTCACAGGGCCGGGGGCCGTCCTTTGGCACGACCGAAGCCATTCTACAGGCTGCCTTGCGGATAAGAACAGAGGAGTGTGCCGATCTTATCCGCCTTGGATCTCGTCTTCGCGGGACTTCGTCCATCCTGACGTCCCAAACGGGCGATCCCAGCACATCGATTGCGGATGATCGCGACATTGATGTCGGCCGCGGCCGCGTTGACTCCGTTTTGTTCCCGGGGATCAGAGGCGTTAACGACCCGGATTGAACGCCTTTTCACTTCGATAACATGCATGTGATCGTGACCTGGCGTTTTCAGGCCGACTGACCACGCGCGCAATGATCGCGGACGAAAATTTCGGTAATGTTTTTAACTTACTTCAGAGAAAAAGGTTCCGATTGATAGTTGCAGGAAAACGGGCATAGGTGCATTAACGAAATTTGCAAAACCTGTTATATTGTATGTATGGGGAGACTGCGCAAAGTGCCGCGGTAGGCGTGCGTTGTCGATCGCCCGGCCGATGCGACGGTGATGTCAAGCGGCCGTTATCGTGTCGTCGTCGTGAAAGAAGGCGATCGATTCACTGCGGAGAACGCAGAGCACGCCGAGACGAAGACAGAGAATAAGAATAGGTGGAGCTGGGGGGACGGGGGTCGGGACCAGCGCACGGTGTTATACTGTGCCCGGCGCAAACGGCAGCATGGGGGCCTCGCTGGCGCGTCGGGGGGATAGGGGGCGAGTGCTCGTTCAGGCGCGGAGGTGACCCGTTTTTTGTGCCCCGAACGCGAGTGTACCTGCTGCTTCGCCGAATTGTACTATCTCGTTTGTCGGATCGGCGGTCTGAGGGAGAGCCTCGCTCAAACCAGGCCATTGAGTGCCACAAAGTGCCATTTCAAGACGACTCTTTGCCATTGGGCGGGGCTTGGTGGTATGTTGGTTGGTCTTCATCCCGCCCGTTTGTCATCGAGGGTCGTAATGATGGTGCAAGCTATCAGTGAGAAACCGGTCACTTTGCCAGGGCGCACGGGGGCCGCGCAGCGCGGCGGTTTTGGCCGACCAATCCGATCGTGGCGTTGTGGGACACAGCGGTTGGCAAGAAAGTGGTGATGGCCGTGACCGGCGTTGTGCTGGTTGGGTTCGTCATCGCCCACATGGTCGGCAATCTAAAAATCTTTCTTGGCGCGGAAGCCATTGACAGTTACGCGTCATTCCTGCGGACGATGGGCGAGCCGTTGTTCCCTTACGAAACGGTTCTGTGGGGGGCGCGCCTTGTACTGTTGATCAGCGTGGTGCTTCATATCATCGCCGCCGTTCAGCTCACCTTGATGAACCGGGCGGCTCGGCCGCGAGGTTACGAGACGAAGCGGTCGCTCGCCACGTCGTATGCGGCGCTGACGATGCGCTATAGCGGGGTGCTCCTGGTGGCTTTCGTGGTCTACCACTTGCTGCACCTGACGGCTGGAGCGGTCGGCTTTCAGCCTGGTCAGTATGAACACCTCAAGGTTTACAAGAACGTTGTGGCCGCGTTCTCGGTCTGGTACGTCTCGGCGTTCTACATCGTATCGATGGCCGTGCTTTGCCTGCACCTGGATCACGGAAGCTGGAGCTTGCTTCAGACGCTGGGCGTCAATAACGCCAGGATATCGCCAGCCCTGAGAATCCTGTCGCGGATCGTGGCGGTTGTGGTATTTGCTGGCTTTATCGCGGTGCCCGTAGCCGTGCTTGCCGGCTGGCTACGTTGAAGGAGTCAGAGATGCTCGATGGCAGAGTCCCTCCGGGGCCTATTGAACAGAAGTGGGATAAGTGCCGGTTTGAGATGAAGTTGGTGAGCCCCGCCAATCGGCGGAAGCATACGATTTTGGTCGTCGGCTCTGGCCTGGCGGGTGCCGCGGCGGCCGCCACGTTTGGCGAGCAAGGTTACCAGGTTCATTGCTTTTCGTATCACGACAGCCCGCGGCGGGCTCACTCGATCGCCGCCCAGGGCGGGATCAACGCCGCCAAGAACTACCGCAACGACGGCGATAGCATTTACCGCCTCTTTTACGACACGATCAAAGGCGGCGATTTCCGCGCCCGCGAGGGAAACGCGTACCGGCTGGCGCAGGTCAGCGTCAACATCATCGACCAGTGCGTGGCCCAGGGCGTACCGTTCGCCCGGGAATATGGCGGGCTGCTCGCGACCCGTTCGTTCGGCGGCGTTCAGGTCGAGCGCACGTTCTACGCCCGCGGCCAGACCGGCCAGCAGTTGCTGCTGGGCGCCTACCAGGCGCTCGAGCGTCAAATCGCCGCCGGATCCGTGAAAATGCATCCGCTCACGGAAATGCTCGACCTCGTGGTCGAGGGGGGCAAGGCCCGGGGCATTGTCACGCGAGACCTTCGCACCGGGGCGATCCGGTCGTACGCGGGCGATGCCGTTGTGCTGGCGACCGGCGGCTATGGCAACGTCTTTTACCTCTCGACCAATGCCAAAGCCTGTAACACAACCGCCATCTGGCGGGCCCATCGTCGCGGGGCTTATTTCGGCAATCCCTGTTTCACCCAGATTCATCCAACGTGCATCCCCGTCACTGGTGATCACCAGTCAAAACTCACGCTGATGTCAGAGTCGCTGCGCAACGACGGCCGCGTGTGGGTTCCGAAGAAGAAGGGAGACAGCCGCCGGCCCAACGAAATCCCAGAAAGCGAACGCGATTATTTTCTGGAACGGCGCTATCCGAGCTTTGGCAATCTCGTGCCGCGCGATGTTGCTTCGCGAGCGGCGAAGGAAGTTTGCGACGAGGGACGAGGGGTCGGGCCCGGCGGCTACGGCGTGTATCTCGACTTCGCTGATGCCATCAAGCGTCAAGGAGTTGATGCGATCAAAGAAAAATATGGCAATCTGTTCGAGATTTACGAGCGGATCACGGGCGAGAATGGCTACGAAGTGCCGATGCGGATCTACCCGGCGGTGCATTACACGATGGGGGGCCTCTGGGTTGATTATCAATTGATGTCGAACCTTCCCGGGCTTTTCGTTGCCGGCGAGGCCAACTTTTCGGACCAAGGGGCCAACCGGCTGGGCGCCAGCGCTCTCATGCAGGGCTTGGCTGACGGTTATTTCATTCTACCGGCCACGGTGCCGAATTATCTGGCTTCGACTTCGCTGGAGAAGGTCGACGCGTCGGCCGGCGCGTTTCGCCAAGTCGAGGCCGAGGTCCACGATCGGATCAAGGCGCTTCTGAACACGAATGGCAAGCGGACCGTCGACAGCATCCACCGAGAGCTGGGCAAGCTGATGTGGGACAACTGCGGCATGTCACGATCGGAGACCAGCCTGCGGTGCGTGCTGGGCAAGATCCCCGAGCTGCGCGAGCAGCTCCGCGCCAACGTCCGAGTTCTGGGTTCGGGCGAAGAGCTCAACCAATCGCTCGAAAAGGCCGGCCGACTCGCCGACTTTATCGAGCTCGCCGAGCTCATGTGCATCGACGCTTTGGAACGAAAGGAATCGTGCGGCGGACACTTCCGCGAGGAGAGCCGAACCCCGGAGGGAGAGGCCAGGCGCGACGATGACAATTTCTCGTACGTCGCGGCCTGGGAGTGGAACGGCGAGGGACAAACGCCCACTCTTCATAAAGAGCCGCTTACGTTTGAGTATGTGCACTTGATGCAGCGGAGCTATAAGTAAGCATGAATATTACGCTGAAAATCTGGCGGCAGCAAACTACAAGGGCTTCGGGTCGGTTTGTCACTTACCAGGTCAAGGGAGTGACGGCCGACATGTCGTTCTTGGAGATGCTCGACATCTTGAACGAAGAGCTGATCGGCCGCGGTGAAGTTCCCGTCGCCTTCGAGCATGATTGTCGCGAGGGCATTTGCGGATCGTGTGGGTTTTTGATCGACGGCGTGGCCCACGGCCCGCGGCGCGGGACGACCGTGTGCCAGCTTCACATGCGCGTTTTCAAAGACGGCGATTCCCTGACGCTGGAGCCGTGGCGAGCCAAGGCCTTTCCGGTAGTGAAGGACCTCGTGGTCGATCGGTCGGCATTTGACCGCATTATCCAGTCCGGAGGCTACATTAGTGCTCCGACGGGTAGCGCGCCCGAGGCCAATGCGATTCTGGTTCCCAAAGAGTCCGCGGATACTGCCATGGACGCCGCCGAATGCATCGGCTGTGGTGCCTGCGTGGCCGCCTGTCCCAATGCTTCGGCCATGCTGTTCACCGCGGCCAAGATCACCCACTTGAATTCGCTGCCGCAAGGTCAGCCCGAGCGCGACGAGCGGACCCTCAACATGGTTGGCGCGATGGACCGCGAAGATTTTGGCACTTGCACCAACCACGGCGAGTGCGAGGCGGTCTGCCCCAAGGGAATTCCACTTGAATTCATCGCCGAGCTCAACCGCGACTTCGTTCGGGGCGTTTTACGCCCGCGCCGGGAACCCGTGCCCGTGCACACCGTCCCCGCCGGGCCTGAGTGATGAGTTAGCCGACCAGTTCCGAGATCAACTGTCCGTTAGAACCGATCTTGATCGGCTGGCCGATGCGGTTAGCAAACGTCGTTTCGGGATTGATGCCAAGCTGGTGGTACAGCGTGACGATCAGGTCTTGCGGGCGAACCGGCCGGTGGGTCGGACGTTCTCCGCGACGATTCGATGCGCCGACAATTTGTCCGCGAGCGAGCCCTCCACCAGCGACGAGCACGCTCATGACGTTGCCCCAGTGATCGCGGCCTGGCACTGCGTCCGATCCAGGCACGCCCCTCTTGTTCATTCGAGGAGTGCGCCCGAATTCACCCATGACGATTACAATGGTCGAGTCGAGCAGGCCGCGATTCTCCAGGTCTTCGATCAGGGTGCCGACCGTCGCGTCGAGAATGGGCAAAACGCGGTGCATGCCCTTTTCGAGGCTCGAATGGAAGTCCCAGCCACCGAACGTCAGCGTGACGTATCGCACGCCCGCTTCGACCAGCCGTCGGGCCAAAAGGGCACTCTGGCCCCACTGATGACGCGAGTAGCGATCACGAAGGCGGGGATCTTCCTCTTGCAGGTCGAACGCTTCGCGTGCTTTGTGGCCTAGCACCATAGAGAATGCCTCTTGTTCGAAGCGGTCGAATCCTTCGGCGATGCCCGATGCCTCGAAATCCCGACGGGTGTGGTCGAGCTCGTCCCGCAGGCACCGGCGGCTGTCCAGCCGTTGCGAGTTCACACCTAAGGGCAATGTCAGATTCGGTACGCGGTAATGCTCAGAGCTGGGATCGCCGTCGGCGTTGAAGGGGTTATAGCTCGATCCAAGATAAGCCGCTCCATGATAACCAGGTGCGATCCCGACGGAGTGCGTACGGGGCAAGCCGACATAGGCCGGCATCCCAGGCGTCTTCGCCCCTATAAGCCGGGCGACGATCGCGCCGGCGGAGGGATACTGTGGCGCCTTGTTTACCGCGTTGGACCCTAGGTAGCCCGTCAGCATCCAATGCGCCGCCGCGAAGTGATCGCCATTGTCGTGATGCAGCGACCGGATCAGCGAGACCCTGTCGAGCAAACGCGCGTGGCTGGGCAGCAGCTCCGAGACTTGCACGCCCGGCACGGCCGTCGAGATCGCCTTGAGTGGGCCGCGAAACTCGGCAGGAGCGTCCGGCTTGGGATCGTAAGTCTCGTGTTGTGGTGGCCCGCCATCGAGCCAGATCAAAATCACCGACCGTTCGGGAACGGACGTCCTGCTACTCCCTGACGCGGCGGCACTCGCCCGCAGTGCATTGGCCAGGGTCAATCCGGCCAATCCCAGCGACCCGACTTTGAGAAAACCGCGACGGCTCACGCCATCGCAACGGCGCGGAGATGAACTTGTCAACTCAAGCATCGTGGAATCTCCGGACTCTCGTGGAACCGCCGATGAAATCCCTCTCTTTATCTAACCCAACAAGTCGTGCCAGGGATCGCCACACTGCACCATCGCTCGGCGGATTCCCCGCGGCAACAACCTTTAACTTCAACCAAGCCGTGATCGGAAGGCAAGAGAGGTGTTCAATAAAAATTCAGCGTCGGGATCGGTGTCGATCTCGGAGAACCCGATCGGAAGTCCGGCGGAAGATGCCACCTTCGTAAAAATGGTCGAGACACGACGAAACCGTTTGACTTTACCCAGACAACCCATTATGCTAGCTCAGAGCAACATTCGCAAAGCCCTTATTTTCGCCTGCAAGAAGAGTCTAACATCTTGAAAGAGTGCTAAGACGCCTTTTTGGAACAAGGCCCAGGCGAAAAACAGGCGGCGGAGAGGGGCCAGTCGGGAGCATTGACGTTCTGAGCGCATCGGGATCAGGTCTGACTTGCACGATTTTTTCAACAGTTGAGGGTTTCAAAAATGCAGAGTTTTCGTTTGTCCACTTTCGCGGCTGCATCGTTGAGTGCGTTGGCTCTGGCCCTCGTGGGTCCGGGATCAGCGGAAGCGAATTCCTTCGGTTCCAGCGGCGGTTCGAGCGGCGGTTCGAGCGGTGGTTCGCACGGCTCGTTGTTCAAGCACCATTCGAGCGGCGGTTCGCACGGCTCGTTGTTCAAGCATCATTCGAGCGGCGGTTCGCACGGCTCGTTGTTCAGTCACGGTTCGAGCGGCGGTTCGAGCGGTGGCTCGAGCGGCGGTTCGCACGGTCTGTTCAAGCACTTCAAGCATGCTTCAAGTGGCGGTTCGTACGGTTCGAGCGGCGGTTCCAGCGGCGGTTCGGGCGGCGGCTACTACACTGCTTCGATCGGCTCGCCTGCCTCCGGCTATTACATGGCGTCCGCCCCCATTTCACCCGAGGCTGGCTACTACTATGCCACCACGACCGACACAGTGGCCCCGAGCCCTGTCGTCGAAGCCAACACGGGCATTGCCTATTTGACCGTCAATGTTCCGGAAGATGCCAAGATTTATCTTCAGGACCAGTTGATGACGGGCAGCGGCTCGCAGCGCCGCTTCGTTACCCCGCAGATCGCGGCGGGTACTCAGCTTCTCTACTCGGTGAAGCTCGAGGTTGTCCGCGACGGAAAGACGATCTCGAAGACGACCCAGGCCGTCGTCGGGGCCGGACAGGAAATTGCTGTCTCGGTCTCGTTTGACGAGAAAAAACCGAATGAGCTGGTGGCATCGGTGGCTTTGCTCGCCAGCCGCTGAGCGTGTGACCTCAATCGCCATTTGATGTGGTAGACTGAGGGTGGCGCTTGTTCGATTGATTTATGGGGGAAGACGGATGGATCTGTCTTCCCCGGTTCTATTCTGGCGAACTTGGTCATGCGGCCATGGAGATCTCGACGTGAGCTCGCGAATGAATCCCGCTCCCGCGATATCCGAGCCTGTTCCGCCCCGACGTGGGACCAGGCGGAAAGTGCTGCGGTGGGCCCTCAATACCTGGCTCGTCTTCCACGTCGCGGCAATCATCGTCGCGCCGGCGACGGTCAGCCCCTCGTCCGAGCTGATGCAGTCGATCTGTGCGTCTTCCAGCCTTACCTTCAGGTCTTGTATCTCAACCACGGCTATCATTTCTTCGCACCCGACCCGAGTGAAAGCACGCTTGTCAGCTTTTCAGCCGAGCGCGATGACGGCACCGTGGTCCGCGGTACGATCCCCAATCGCCAAATCGTCCCGCGCCTGCTTTATCACCGACATTTCATGCTGACCGAGCAGATGAATACCGGGCCGGAAGAGCTCACGCAGCAGTGGTACGACTCCTACGCACAGCACATCGCAGCTAAATATGGCGCGAAACAGGTCAGCCTGACCCGGCGGCTTCATTTTCTGCCGACGATGGAGATGGTTCGAAAGGGCGTGCGCCTGGATGATCCCGCGAGCTACAAAGACGAAGAGCTGGGGACCTTCAAATGGGCCAAATAATGGGATCCGTCGTCCAATACCCGGCGCGGGTCGTACGTTCCGTGGCCGAAGGATGGAACGCTTTCTGGTACATTCCCGCCGATCCGAGCGTACTCGGTTTGATACGGGTGTGTACTGGTATGATGCTCCTGTACACGCACGCCGTGTGGGGCCTGGCACTTAACGATTTTTTCGGTCCCTCGAGCTGGCTCAGCCCGTCGTTGGTGCGAGGCGCTCGAAGCGGATCAATACGCATATTCGTTTTGGTTTTGGTTGCCGTCTCAGGCGATCTGGCCGGCCTACGCCGTCTCGATGTTGATTTTCACGATGTTTGCGGTGGGATTGTGCACACGCGTGACCTCGGTGCTCTCGTTATTGGTCGCGATCTCCTACGTCAACCGAACGCCTTACGCTCTCTTCGGCCTGGATCAGATCAACATCATGCTGACTTTGTATCTGGCGATCGGGCCAAGCGGGCAGACGTTTTCGGTCGATCGATGGTTGATGTCACGTAGGCTTGGGCCGGCAGGGCCGGTGCCGAGCGTGGCGGCCAATCTGGCCCAGCGGTTGATTCAGGTTCACATGTGCGTGATCTATCTCTTCGCGGGCATTGCCAAGCTGCAAGGGCCTTCGTGGTGGAACGGCGAAGCGATGTGGCGGGCGTTCGCCAACCTCGAGTACCAGTCGGTTGACATGACTTGGCTGGCGTGGCACCCCTGGCTCATTAACCTGATGACTCATGTTTCGGTCATCTGGGAAATCTCATTCTGCGTCTTGGTGTGGCGGCCCCTCTGGCGGCCCCTCATGCTGGTAGGCGCGGTCGTCTTGCACGTGGGCATCGGGCTTTGCCTGGGGATGTGGACATTTGCCTTGATCATGCTGGTCGGCTGTGCGTCGTTCCTGCCCAACGAGGCGGTCCGGCAGCTCGCGTTGTTCCTCCAGCCGTGGAGGGCTGTCCCTGCGAATGATCCTGTTTATTCCGCGTCGTGGTCGATGCGTGGATCAATGCGGAGCGGCCATGCGGATGCGGGCGGAATCGCCGTCGGTCGGTGTCAGAGCTCGGTAAGGGTCCGTGCTGACTATTCGGACGTGACGGCGGCACGTCGGCGAATCCAGTCATACCACTCTTCCAGCCCATCGCCCCGGAGCGCCGAGATCCGAATGGCGCGGATGTGCGGATTGACTTGGCGTGCATAGTCGAGGCAGCGGTCCACATCAAACGGCACGTAAGGAAGCAGGTCGATCTTGTTGAGGATCATGAGATCGGCCCTGCGAAACATGTGCGGGTATTTGATTGGTTTGTCATCTCCTTCCGTGACCGAGGCGACGACCACCCGGGATTGTTCACCCAGGTCGAAGAGCGAGGGACAGACGAGGTTGCCCACGTTCTCAATGAACACGACGGAATTCGCCGGGGGATCGAGCTGTTGCAACCCCTTGGCGAGCATCACCGCGTCCAGGTGGCAGCCCGTGCCGGTATTGATCTGGACGACCTTGCAACCGGTGGCCCGAATGCGTTCGGCGTCATTGATCGTTTCCTGGTCGCCTTCGATCACCGAGAGCGTCAGCTCGCCTCGCAGGTCGGCGATGGTACGTTCCAGCAGGGTCGTCTTGCCTGCCCCTGGGGCGCTGATCACGTTCAAGGCGAAGATATTGCGGCCAGCGAACCAGCCTCGGTTGCGTTCCGCCAGGCGGTTATTCTTGGCGAGGACGTCCGTTTCCAAATGGACGACCGCGCCGTGCGAATGAGTATGTCCCGCCTCGGCTTCACCGTCACTGTGGCCGTGTTCATGATCGTGGTGGTGGTGCTCATGGTGGTGATGACCGTGATCATGGTGGGGCTCGTGGCCAAGATGAACATGCTCGTGGTCATTGGCGGTGCCGATGGCGAGCGTCAGGCCGCTTTGCAGGTCAATCAGCTTGGTCTTGGTATTATCGGAGCAGCCGCAGGTTTCACACATCGGACACCTCGTATTCTTTCACTCTGAGTTCTTCGCCAGCCAACCATTCGAGGTCGGTGCCGCCGCATTCGCAGCGACCGAATGGTCGTTCGAGCACAACTTCGCCACCACAGGCACGGCAACGAGCGAGCCCGGGAATCTCGATGATCTCGAGCTGGGCACCGGCGAGGGCCGTTCCCTCGCAACACAGGTCGAAACAAAACCGAACCGCGTCGGGAAGGATGGCCGACAGTTTGCCGATTTCGAGCACGACGCGGGTGACTTTGCCCTGGGCGTGTTCGTCGACGAGAGCAACCACTTCCTGCGCGATCCCAAGCTCATGCATTCGCGGACCCTTTACATAGCTTTATTGCGCAAGTACTTCCCCATCGAGCCGACAGAGAAGACCATTGCCACCAACAGAATGACCAGCGAGAAAACGGCTATGACTGACCCTGCGAGCGCTTCCAGAAACTCTCATGGCGCTTCCCTTTCATTCGAAGATAAACGCTGGACTTCCCACCATTTTATCAGTGGGAGGGGTTTCCGTAGCCTCTTTGACGAGCGACTCAATCAAAACGACCGCCTCGCCGACGGCTCGTTGCACCGGCTCGCTCAAACCCGGTGTCACGTCCCAATCTTCGGAGGGACCGTCGTTTTCTGGTTCGCAGCCCACCACTGAGCACCCGTCTGGGGCGGCCTCCCATGGTTGCCGCAAGCCGAAGCACCTTGACTGGATCAAGCGAATGCGGGTCGAGCATCGCACCTCGTTCCGCGGCTTCGTCGCTCCGGACTGGATCAGGCTCAATGACGTACAGAGTGCCCGGGGCACCTCCTCGCGGGGCCGCGTCGACGAGGATCACGAGGTCGAGATCGTCAAGCAACGCCATGGTGAGGTCGAAACCGCGAGTGCCGAAATCGACGACTCGAACGTGCTCCGGCAGCCTGTGCTCGGCAAGTCGTTGTACCACCTCGACACCGAAGGCGTCATCCCCCAGAAAGATATTGCCGATGCCGGCGATCAGGATGCGCGGGGGCATGATCAACTCCTCGTCTCGGCGTCTTCCAGCGGTTCGACTTCCTCGGGAAAGAAGAAGAAACGGTGGCCCGGCTTCCCCTGGGTACCGAGGTCGTGACCGGGGTCGTCGTCCACCGTCACCGAGAGGTAGACCCGGTCTTCAAAATCCTGTTCGATGGATGCGATCGTGGCCAGCCTCCCTTTCAGAGCTATGTCAAGGATGTCGGCACTACGTAGCGGCCACAGCCGCACGCGGTTGCCGACCGTGTAATCGACGCCGACGACCCGAATGGTCTCGAGCCGGGTCGGTTCCGAACTGGGGTCCCAATGACTCATGATTTCGATCTCCCACGAGCGTCTAGGGATGACGGAATGTCCCGTGCAGGGCCAGCATTTGTTCTTTCTCGAGTGAATTCGTGCGGGCCAGCATGGCACGGGCCCGTTCGTCCACGGCGGCCATCGCCGCCTTTTCCTCATCGGTTAGAGTCATGATCCGAAGAGTCAGGATCTCGTCGATCTCCGTACCATCGAACAAATCTCCCGGGCTTTCCGGGGCGATCTGGGGATAATCATAGAGGATGATCGGCGCCGATAGGATTGTGTGTTTGTCTTCCTCGTCACCAACCAGCACGGGCCAGCACCCGACGTTGCGGCATGCCGCCGCGGCTTGCCGGTACGCCTCGGGGGGATCGATCAGAGAGACGAACTCGCCGTCTCGAACCGAGAGTACCGCATGGGTTGAGGCCAGTCCATGCATCAGGGCTTCCTCGCGGCTGAGCGCGGAGCGATTTTCAACCGGCGTCTGGTTTTGGATCTTGACCGTTACGCGAAAGACCCCGTCGGACGCTTCGGCGGTGCTCACCTCGACGGCGCCCTCGACGCGTCTTCGTTCGCGAACGACGGCTCCCACAACCATCCCCGCCGGATCGCGCACGGGCTCGCGTTGTCGCTGGGGTTCCAGAGCAAACTCCTGTCGCCGCGCTTTCGCAGCCAATTCCGCCAGGCGCGATTCGCCCAGATCAATGGTTTGCTCGACCGCTTCCTGCCAGGTGTAAAGGACTTGATCACCGACCCGGAGAGACTCGACGATTTGCCAGGGGACGGTTCCCTCCTCCGGCCACTCTTCCCGCGGCGCGGGGAACGTGCCGACCAAACGGCCGATGAGCTGTAGAAAACGCACCGAGACCGAGACAACCGTGTCGGCCTCGCCGACCACCAGGCATTCGGTCTGCATCTCCCAGGGATCGGTTTCTCCCTGAGACTGGCTATACCCCCGCGGCACGAGGCCGCCGAACGTCCAGCGCTGGCGGTTCTTCACCGAGGGGCGGTAGGGGTAGAGAATGTATCCCTCGTACAAGACCGCGCTCGCAATTTGGTCGACGAGTGCACGATTCATAGCTCGACCTTTTCAAGGTTGGAATCGAGAAGTCTCTCGACGGCCTGCTCCCAGGTCGGTATTCCGTGCTCACTTTTATAATGGTAAAGCCGGTCGAAGGCGTCGCGTCCCAGGCGGAGCCAGGTGCTATTGGGATAGTACAGCTCGATCATTTCTTTCCAGACCGACACAGGGAGTCGAAACGTGGCTTCTTTCTCCCAGGGAATCTGGCTGACCTGGAGAAAACCATCTTCGGCCGTATAGAAAATCGTGCCGCTGAATAACAAGCAGAGTGGGACCTCGCCATCTTCCAGGGCGTAAAAGTATTTGGTCGCGGCGACATTGAAATCGAACGAGCAGGGAACCGGAAGATCGACGACCGTACTGCCGGAGAACGGCGGGACCATAATGCTCGTATGAGTCCAGAGGGCACTTCGCTGAGTTTGCCCCCACCGCTGGGGCTCGCCGTATAAGTCGAGGAGCGCTCTTGTTCGGCGGGCGCATAGCGCCTGCGAGTCGGCTCGATACGGATTTGACAGCGCAAGGCGATCGCCGGGATCGTTGTCGGGTCGCGATCCGTCACCCTCTCGGCAATTCGCAATTTGAAATTCAAGAGCGGGGCCGCCGCATGCGGCTCCTGTTCGGCGGCATCGACGCTGAAATTCAGATCGACCACAGGAATCTCCTCACTTCCAGTCAGGCCGCACTCGTCGCTTGTTGAGGTTGGCAAAGAACCGAGCGACCTCGTCCCAGACCTCGTTACCACCCGATAGCCCGCGCCAGTGCATCCGAATCAAACCAATGAGCTTGTAGCACTCGTCGATGGGTGTGCGATAAATCGCACCCTCGCCTTTCATGCGGTTGACCAGGATCGCCTCGACATCGGGCTCTAACTTCCTCAGGACGGGATTGGAGTCGACGAGGGCCTGCCAGGCCTCGAGACTCAGCAATGATTCGACGGCCCCGGCCGGGCTCGGATAAAAGGCGAGTACCCGGCCGGCCGAAGTGCTCTCAACGAAGAAAGCGAGGTTAATCGGCAGGTGCAGCTCCTCCCATTGTTCGTCCGAGAGGCGGAACTCAGGCAGTACTTCGATGTCGCGCCGCACTCGCCTGTATCGTCCTCCCTCGCGGCCGCTGAACAGGACCGCACAGGGTTCGCAACTGCACACGAGCTTGCGAGTCGCCGGCTCGAGCAGATGGGAATGCTCGGGCGGCAGCTCGAGCCCGCACAGCTCGCAGTGCTCGGCCGGTCTGGCTGGCGGTCTCCGGACGAACTGCCGTAGCGTAGCCATTGGGTTGCGCCCTGGTGTGATGGGCGTTTGCATGACATTGACTCAGGCCGGCAAGGCCGAGCTCCGGGTGGCTAACCGGGGATCTAAAGTGATGATGGGAAGAACATCGACGGGCCCAGCGGGAGCACTAACAACCCCCTCGACCTCGATCGCCGCCACGTCGGGAGCCTTCGCGTAAATGGCCTCCTCGATCGCGTTCTTAAGAGTCATCGCCGACGACGGACAGCCGTGGCAGCTTCCCTGCATTCGCAGGCGAACAACTCCGTCGATCACGCTCAGTAATGCGACGTCGCCATTGTGGTTGCGAAGGTAGGGCCGCACTTGATCGAGCGCCTGCCTGATGCGGACTTCTAAATCGAGTGGGTGAAGACCGTACAGCAAGAGCAGGTTGGATACGAGATCGTCGCCCGCGAGCGAAGCGATCAGCGCGTGTCCTGATTCACCGAGTTCGGCAATCCGCTCGAGCACCCTCGCCACCGCCGCGCCGTGAAACTCGAGAAGGGTTTGCACCAATTCTCGGGACTGTTCGCGGCCGGCGGGATCGGCGAGTTGGTCGAGGCCCTGGATCAGGGCCTCGAGGTGTTCGATACGGCGCCTGACGTCCCCTTCGTGGGTCGCGCTCACGATGGCTGCTCCTTGAGGCTAGTGGCCTCCGGTTCCGAACATCGGCGAATGCCCGGCCGTCAAGACCTTGCCATTGCCAAGATACATGTGAACGCCACACGGCAAGCAGGGGTCGAAGCTGCGCACGGCTCGCATGATGTCGATCCCCTTGAAGTTTTCGGGCCCATTTTCTTCGAAGATCGGCGTGTTCTGAACGGCGTCTTCATAAGGGCCGGGCGTGCCGTAGATGTCGCGGGGATTCGCGTTCCACGGCGTGGGCGGATAGGGATGATAATTGGCAATCTTGCCGTTGCGGATGACGACGTGGTGTGAGAGCACGCCACGAACAGCCTCGTGAAATCCGCAGCCGATCGCCTCGTCGGGCACCTTGAACTCGGTCCAGGTCTTAGTGCGGCCCGCGTGTAACTCTTTCAGGGCCTGCTCGCAGAAGTGAAGCGCGGCGGCGGCCGCGTAGGCCTGGAAGTAGGTTCGGGCCCGGTCGCGTTCGATGGCGTTACTCCACTTGGGGATTTTCCATTCGAACTCGACTTCCGGCAGGGTCGTCGTCTTGGGAAGGTAGATCTTGACGCTGTGGCCGGTGGCCTTGACGTAGCCGATATCCACGATTCCGGCCAGCGCGGTCGCCCAGAACCGGGCGATCGGCCCACCGCCGGTGTCGAGCGCGAGGTAGTCTTTCGTTCGCTCGTCATACCACCGCGGGGACATCACCCAGGTGTAGTTCCCCTTGAAGTCGCGCTTTTGCGGCCGGGGGAGCGTGGTCTGGTTCCAGGGATGCTTGCGGTCGACGGGATTGCCCAGCGGGTCTTTGTGCACGAACGTTTCCGACTTATCCCAGTCATCGTAGTAAGAGCTGCCCAGTAGGATGCGAATACCCAGATTGATCTTCACCAGATCGGTGGTGACCAACTGACCGTCGACCACGACCCCGGGGGTGACGTACATCGCCCGGCCCCACTCGGTCATGTTCTTGTAGGTGTAATCGCAAACGTCGGGGTTCTGGAACGACCCCCAGCAGCCCAAGAGGATCCGCCTGCGGCCTACCTCCTCATAACCGGGGAGCGCCTCGTAGAAGAAGTCGAAAAGGTCGTCGTGCATCGGCACGACTTTCTTCATGAATTCGACGTACTTCATGAGCCGGACGAGATAGTCGGTGAAGAGCTGGACCGTGGGCACGGTGCCAACGCCTCCCGGGTACAAGGTCGACGGGTGGACATGCCGCCCTTCCATCAGACAGAACATCTCGCGAGTCATGCGGCTCATTTGCAGGGCCTCGCGATAGAAACTGCCTTTGAACGGGTTAAGTGCCCGCATGATGTCGGCGATCGTCTGGTAACCGTGTCGGTCCGCATGGGGCGATTCGGTGTGCTCGGCCTGTGCGAAGACCCCCGGATTGGTTTCCTTGACCATCTGCTCGCAAAAATCGACGCCGACCAGATTATCCTGGAATATGTTATGGTCAAACATGTACTCGGCGGCTTCACCCAGGTTGACGATGCATTCGGCAATGGCGGGCGGCCGGATGCCAAAGGCCATGTTCTGGGCGTAACAGGCACAGGTCGCATGGTTGTCGCCGCAGATGCCGCAGATCCGGCTAGTGATGAAGTGGGCGTCGCGCGGGTCCTTGCCTTTCATAAAGATGCTGTAGCCCCGGAAAATCGACGACGTGCTGTGGCACTCGGCGACGCGCCGGTTGGCAAAGTCGATCTTGGTGTAAATGCCCAGGCTGCCCACGATGCGGGTAATTGGGTCCCAAGACATATCAACCAAATGTTCCGTCTGGGAACGAAGGTCTCTCTCATTCATTGTGACCGTTGCCATGTCTCTGTTCTCCTCTCGTTAGGCCCTGACCGTGGGATGGTAGCCAGTGGTGAGTTCGCTGCCCCTGTGACGCCACTTCGGTTCATGGTTGGCGGTATCTTGAGTGAACCGGCGGAGAGCGCGGATCACACGGCCGTAAAGGCCGATCGCCGTTGACGATAGCCGTGCCCCCGGGGGCTCGTCCATAAATGGCATGAATTTGTCGGGGAACCCCGGCATGGTACAGCCGATGCAGATGCCGCCCACGTTGGGACACCCGCCCAAGCCGTTCATCCAGCCGCGCTTGCCTACGTTGCAATTGACCACGGGGCCCCAGCAGCCAAGCTTGACGATGCATTTGGGCGAACCGTACTCATGAGCGAAATCGGCCTGTTCGTAGTAGCCCGCCCGGTCGCAGCCCTCGTGGACGGTCTTGCCAAAGAGCCAGTTGGGCCGGAGTTGGTCGTCAAGCGGGATCATCGGGGCGAGCCCCGCGACCTGGTAGAGCAGGTAGAGCAGGGTCTCCATGAAGTTGTCGGGCTGGACAGGGCAGCCGGGGACATTGACGATCGGCATACCCGCTTTCGATTTCCAGTGCCAGCCGAGATAATCGGCCAGGCCCATGCAGCCAGTCGGGTTGCCCTCCATCGCGTGGATTCCGCCGTAGGTCGCGCAGGTGCCGATCGCCACGACCGCGAGCGCCTTGGGGGCGAGCCGGTCGATCCAGTCGCAAGTCGGGATCGGCTGACCGGTCCGCCGGTCGGTCCCCAGCGCGGCCCAGTAGCCGTCTTTCTTGATCTTCTCGTTGGGAATCGACCCCTCGACAACCAGCACGAACGGGTCAAGCCGCCCTTCCTCGGCCTGGTACCAAAATCTCATGAAGTCGTCGCCGCACTCATACGGCCAGCACGGGGTTGTGCAAATGGACCTTGGGCAGCCCAGGAATCGCGCCGAGGAGGACGTCTTCGATGCTGGGCTGCGTGGCGGCGGTGATCGAGATCGAGTCGCCGTCGCAGCCGAGGCCGGCCGTGATCCAGAGGACGTGTACCTCCTTGACAGCCGGCGCTCGTTGGGTTTTTCGTCCGTAGGGAACTGTCATCATTTCGGCCATGATCCACCTTCCTTTCTCACCGGCCCGTGGCTTGCAAAGCCTGAGCCGGCGGTTTGAGGTTTTCACCCATAATGATTAAAGATCGCTCGATTTTTCCGCCTTGCCCCTGGTCCGGGGCATGGCCGTGCTTGATCAGTGCGACGAAGAACACTCCTCCAAAGGTGTTTCCGAGCGTGGCCCAGAACAGAAAGCGGCCGATGTCATTCACGTGGATGGCCTGCCCGGCAAAGTTCTTCCGCGACTTCTTCCTGCTTGATGGCCGTGCTCATCCCAATCTTCCTCACGAAATCGAGAGGTCGCGCAGTCGCAAGGGACGTTTTGATCGATCAGCCCATCAACAAATCCTTGGCAACTGCTCCCCCGAGAGCATGGCGACGACACGCTCGCCGCCGACCAGCGACCGAAGTGTCACCATGCCGGGATGACTTGCAACGACTTCACCAATAATCGCGGCGTTCCTTCCGAGCGGATGGGCTCGCATCACCTCCAGGAGCCGGTCGGTCTGGTCAGGAGCAACGACCGCGATCAACTTCCCTTCGTTGGCGACATAAAGCGGGTCAAGCCCCAACATCTCGCATGCCCCCCGGACGTCGCCGCGGATGGGGAGATTCGCCTCGTTGATCACGACCCCCACGCGTGAGGCCGTTGCCAGCTCGTTGAGCGTGCTCGAGACTCCGCCGCGAGTCGGATCGCGCATTGCGCGAATCCCGGGACAGGCCTCCAGCATGATCGCCGCCAGGCCGTTCAAGGGGGCCGTGTCGCTTTCCAATACTGTCTCAAATTCGATTCCCTCGCGAACCGACATGATGGCAATGCCGTGGTCGCCGATCGTGCCCGAGACCAGGATTTGGTCACCCGGCCGGGCGGCGGCGATCGACAGGGAACGGCCGTGGGGCATGATCCCCACGCCGGTCGTGGTGATAAAGACGCCGTCACCCTTGCCGCGGTCGACGACCTTGGTGTCACCGGCGATGACGCGACTTCGGCCTCTTTGCATGCCTGGCGCATCGATTTGGCGATACGCTCGAGGTCGGCAATCGGCAACCCTTCTTCCAGGATGAACGCCGCTGTCAGGTAGAGCGGGTCGCTCCGCCGACCGCCAGGTCATTGACCGTCCCATGTACGGCCAGCTTGCCGATGTCGCCCCCGGGAAAGAACAGAGGATGGACCCCGAATCAATCGGTCGTGACGGCGATCCGTGGCGCGGGGAACCGTTACTACCGGACAGGCTGACGGTCGCCTGGTCTTCGAGAGCGGCGAGCACGTCGTTGCCGTATGCGGGCAGCAATACGTACTTGTTGAGCAGGTGAACATAGT
>CAWHKI010000141.1:0-17354 GCA_963829765.1 uncultured Isosphaeraceae bacterium
CACAGGGGTTCCTCTCGATGCATGTCGTACTTGCGGCTAGCTGATCGTCGATACTCGTCAATGACCTTATTCTTCGCGGCCCTGGCCAGGAACGCGACCAGGTGCCGCGAATCCTCAAATTGGGTCGGGGAAGTCCGCATCCGCCGGAAAAAGCTGCCCCAGACGCTTTGCAGGAAGTCGAGCGAGTCGAAACGCGAGCGCAACAGCCGAGGTAACTGCCTACGGACCACCAGACGCACCTCGGCCTCGAACCGCTCGAGGAGCTCGCGCGCGGCGTCCTCATCCCCTGCCTGTATGCGCTTAAGGAAATCAACAAGCTCGCCATCTTCGCGCGGTGACTGCTCGCCGACCGACATCGCCAAGCCTCCTCGCCGCGACCGGCCCGCCAAAGACGCCGGTCTGTAGCTCTGCCGTGACTACCATTTCGGCCCAGCACTAATGACCCAATAATCAGACTAACCCGAACCCAGTCTCCCTGACAAGTGAAGGTCCCGACCGTGAAGGCGCCGACGGTGCTTGCACGATCGTGCTTGCACTCTCGGCGAACACGTGCTAAAAAATAAGAACCCGCCCCACTTTGATCCCTAGAGAGGCTGCCATGCGACAATCCCAATTCTCTCGCATTCTATCCGGCATATTGGTCTTCGCAGGCTTGACGATGCATGCTTCGGCAGCCGATCAAAGCGGCAAGCGGGTCAACCACTTCGCACTCAAGAGCTACCAAGGAAAGGAATACTCGCTCCGCGACTTCTCAAACCGAAAAGCCGTGGTCGTGGCGTTCCTCGGCACAGAGTGTCCGCTGGCGAAGCTTTATGGGCCGCGGCTCGCCGAGTTGGCCGCGAAGTACCGGCCCAAGGGAGTGACGTTCATCGGCATCGACTCTAATAGCCAGGACTCGATCAGCGAGATCGCGGCCTACGCACGCGATTCCGGCATCCAGTTCCCGCTGCTCAAAGACCTGAAGGGCGCGGTGGCCGCTGACTTCGGCGCCACCCGCACGCCAGAGGTGTTCGTGCTCGACAGGCACCGCCTCGTGCGTTATTCGGGGCGGATCGACGATCGCTGCGGAGTCGGCTACGCTGCGCGATAAGATCGACCACGATCATCTGGCGATGGCGCTCGATAAGCTGCTCGCCGGTAAAGCGATCGAGACGGCCCACGTCGATGCGGTCGGCTGCCTGATCGGCCGCCCGCGGGAGCCTGAGGCCAAGGCCGAGGTAACCTATTCCAAGCAGATCGCTCGGATCTTTCAGGATCATTGCGTGAACTGTCATCGCCCGGGCGAGATCGGGCCGTTCGCGCTTAACGACTACCGTGAAGCGGCCGGCTGGGCCGACATGATCGAAGAAGTGGTTCGGGCCAAGCGAATGCCCCCATGGCATGCTGATCCCAAGTACGGTCACTTCCGCAATGACATCAGCCTTTCAGAAGCTGACAAAGAATTGATTTATAAGTGGGTCGCGGCCGGGGCCCCCGAAGGGTCCCGGGCCGATCTGCCGCCGCCGCCCCAATTCGTGACCGGGTGGTCCCTGCCGCGTAAGCCCGACCTCGTTTTGAACGTGCAGGCCAAACCGTACCGCGTGCCGGCCAAGGGGACTGTCGGATATCAGTATTTCACGGTCGATCCGGGCTTTACCGAAGGCAAATGGGTCGTCGCTAGTCAGATTATCCCCGGTAGCGCGCGTGCCGTGCATCATGTGTTGTGCTTCGTACGTTCGCCCAATCACGAGCGCGGTGGCGATGAAGAAAACGGCCTCGGCTACCTGGGTGCCTACGTGCCGGGCTATCGCATCACCCCCTTCCCCAAGGGCATGGCAAAATACGTACCCGCCGGCTCGAAGCTGGTCTTCCAGATGCATTACACGCCCGTTGGAAAGGAAGAGAAAGACTTATCCAAGATCGGCTTCATTTTCGCCAAGCCCGAAGAACTTACGCACATGGTCATGACGGTCTCGACGGCGAATCACGGCATCAACATTCCGCCGCACGCCGAAGACTACAAGCGCCAGTCGACGATGATCGCGTATCAGCACGATCTGAAGATCCTCTCGTTCTCGCCGCACCTGCACCTCCGGGGTACGGCATTCTCGTACGAAGCGATCTACCCCGACGGCAAACGGGAAACGCTGCTGAGCGTCCCCCACTACGACTTCAATTGGCAAACATGCTACGAACTGGCCGAGCCCAAAATCCTCCCGCCGGGAACGCGCGTTCACTGCGTGGCTCATTGGGATAATTCCGAGAACAACCTGGCCAATCCCAATCCCGCCGCCACCGTCAACTGGGGCGATCAGACGTACGAGGAGATGATGATCGGCTTCTTTGACGTTGCCTTGCCCATAGATCGCCAAAAGCTATTATCCTCGGGCACTCTCCCCAAGCTCGAGCCGTCGTCGACGCTCGAAGATCGCGCCCGAGAACTCCTCGCCGAGTTTGACGGTAATGGCGATGGCAAGCTGGCCAGGAACGAACTGCCCAAGCAGTTCCAAGGGTTGTTTATGCTGCTCAACCGCAACCGGGATGGTTTTCTCGACGTAGACGAGGTTTTGACCTTTGTGAAAGCCAATGCGGGAAAGCTCCCAGGCTTTGGTAGGGGTGTGTCTGAAAATCGTCAACGACGCGATACCCGCGAATGATCGATCTGTACAGAAGGTATCGCTTCGGGCGCAATACTTGTGCCGGACAGTTTCAACACTTTGATGCGTTGTGCAGGAGCCAGATCATTGAAGACGCCGCGCTGGGAAGCCGTCGCGGCGACGAACCGCCCGAGGAATTGAAGCGACGCGAAGAACGGTTGGCCAAGATCCGTGAGGCGAAAGCGCGACTGGAAGCAGAGGCCCTCGCCAGGGCGGAAGAAGAACAACGCTGCCGTGATGAAGAAGAAGCCAAGCGTGAAGCCGAAGGCCGCGAACGCCGGGGCAAAGAACCGGCTCCGATCGACCCCTCATTCCATGTACGTATAACCTTCCATCCCCGACTCATAGAAGTGAATGAGCTGACGGGCATCTTCCAAGGTGATCCGGCCGGCGCGGACGGCTCGTTCGACGTCTTTCCGCATGCTGCTGATGAGCTTGTCGGCCGAGAACTGCACGTAGTGCAGCACCTCGCGGACCGTGTCCCCCTTGACGACATCATTCAATTCGACGCCGCCGTCTTCGTCCAGGCTGACGTGAACGGCGTTCGTGTCGCCAAAGAGATTGTGCAAATCGCCCAAGATTTCTTGGTAGGCCCCCAGCAGGAACGCGCCCAGGTAGTAGGGCTGGCCGTCAAAGGGGTGCAGCTCGAGCGTGTTGCGCACGTCGCGTAAATCGATGAACTGGTCGATCTTGCCGTCGGAGTCGCACGTGATGTCGCCCAGGACCCCGCGGCGGACGGGCTTTTCGCCCAGGCGGTGAATGGGCATGATCGGGAAAAGCTGCTTGATGGCCCAGGCGTCGGGCATCGACTGAAAGATCGATAAATTGCACGTGTACGTGTCCGATAGCAGCGCTTCCATGCCCTGGAGCTCTTCGGGAACGTAGTCGAGCTCGCGCACCATATTCAGAAGCTTGTTACACAGCGCCCAGAAGAGCCGTTCGGCGAGGGCGCGGTGTTCGATGGTGAGGTGGCCGAGGTTGAACAGGCTCATGGCCTCGTCGACGGCCTGTACCGCGTCGTGATAGCTCTCCAGATAGTTTTTCTTAGAGAGCTCGCGGTGGATGCCGAAGAGGTCGGTGATCGGCTGCGGGGTATCGTCGGGGATCTCCGGCGGTGATTGATACTGGTCGAAGTTGGAGACGCCGAGTACGTCGAACACGAGCACGCTGTGATAGGCGACCATCGCCCGCCCCGACTCGGAGAAAATGGTGGGGTGCGGGACCTCGGCGTCGTCACAAACGTTTTTGATGCGGAAGACGACGTCGTTGGCGTATTCCTGAAGCGTGTAGTTGACCGACGACACGAAGTCGGATTGTGAGCCGTCGTAGTCAATGCCGAGCCCGCCGCCGACGTCGAGGTACTTGACCCCGGCCCCGACGCGGAACATCTCGACGTAAATGCGGCCGGCCTCTGTCAGCGCGGCCTTGATGTTGCGGATGTTCGTGATCTGGCTGCCGATGTGGAAATGCACGAGCTGAAGGCAATCGGCCATCTCGCGCTGTTTAAGATAATCGAGGGCCTCAAGGACCTCTGAAAGCGTGAGCCCAAACTTCGATCGGAAGCCGGCGCTTGACTTCCACCGGCCGGCGCCTCGCGTCGCGAGCTTGACCCGCACTCCAATCGTCGGCCGCACGTTCAGCTCCTGGCTGTGGCGGACGATCGACTCGAGCTCGGTAAACTTCTCGACGATCGGAATGACTTCCTTGCCGATCTTGCGGGCGAGCATGGTCATCTTGATGAATTCGTCGTCCTTGAAGCCGTTGCACACGATGGGCGTATCGGCGGCTTCGGTAAGCGCGAGAACCGCGAGCAGCTCCGGCTTTGAACCGGCCTCGATGCCGAAATGGTAGGGCTTGCCGAAATCGAGGATTTCCTCGACCACGTGTCGCTGCTGATTGACCTTGATCGGGTAAACGCAGCAATAATTGCCCTGATAATCGTATTCGCGAATGGCCGTACGGAACGCCTCGTGAATTTCACCGACCCGGTGGCGGAGGATGTCGGTAAAACGCAGCAAAATCGGCAACTGAATGCCGCGCTCCTGAAGCTGATCAACCAGTTCCTTGAGGTCGATCGACTGACCGGGGTCCTTGTTGGGATGAACGGTCACATGCCCCTTGGCATTGATCCCGAAGTAATCCTTCCCCCAGTGGCGAACGCTGTACGTTTCCAATGCATCATCGATCCTCCACGGATTGGCGAATCGATGTTCCGCTCCTTGCGCCATTCGAGAGCCCCCCTTTTTCCGCTGATGGACAAAAGAAGAGTGTCGCGAAGTCTGGCTGTAGGTTCAACTTCGATTTTTGATTTTCCTTTATTGTCCGAGCAATTCCAGCGTACGTTTGACAAAGGCGGACGCCGCTTGGACGGCCTCGGCGGGAGACATTTTAAGCCTTTGTATCTGCTCGAACCTGCGTAGATGCTCGGCATCGAGCTGGCCGGTGCGAACGTAAAGGCCATCGCAGGCGAGTAAAAGGCAACGGAGCCCAAACTCGCGGTAACCCTTGGCGTAGACCAACGCTCGCACACAACTGAACATAGCCTCATAGCTCAAAAAGACGATATCAGCCGGGTCGCCCTGTCCGGTGGTGTGGATGTTGACCGCGCCATCGAGCCGATCGCCGGCCTTGGCAAGCAGCTCGACAATTCGGTTGGGCGCTTCCGTGTCTTCAAAGAGGTATGGGCTGTCAAGGCACTTCTGGAATGTGTTGATGATGGCCATGGCCGTGGCGTCTCGTGTCAGTAGAGGGACGGTTCTAGATTTCCTCGCTCTTGAAAGATCGGGACGGACTCGCCTCCGATCGCGCCTCAATCAAGCTTCTTCTGATCGGACTTCGCGGGTGTCGAAGTTTTGCCAGCAGATAAAGCGCCCCACTTTGCTTCCGGCAAGTCGGCCTTCCCTAGGAAGGTCGGTGGCTCGATTCGTTTCAGCGCGATGACCGGCGCGCTATCCACTGGTTGCGACACGGGTCGTGCCTTCGCCACGGTGCGGCCAGTGGAGCGAGTGACGACCGGACTGGTCAGCATCGGTACGGCGGCGCCCTGCATCACGCTCATGAGCGGGGCGGGCATCAAGCCGAAGATCACCACGACGACCGTGCCCAGGATGATGGGGATCGAGATCCCTCTGTCGGGAGCGGCCAGCCTTTTTGCCCCGGGTTCGCGCAGAAACATCGCCTTGAGCACGCGCACGTAATAAAATGCCGAGACCACCGAGTTCAGAAGCCCGAGAGCCACCAGCCAGATCAGTGTGGACTTTTGCGACGCTTCGGTCTGGTTGAGCGCCTCCATGAACACGTAAAGTTTGCCGAAGAACCCCGCCAAAGGCGGAATGCCGATCAAGGAAAGCATGAGTATCAACACACACGTAGCCAGCAGCGGCTCTTGATAACCGAGGCCGTTCAGGTCGTCGATGTTGTCGCTGTCCAAGTCGCGGGCCAACCAGGCGGCGACGGCGAACGCGCCGACATTCGCGAAGGCGTAAACGATCAAATAATAAAGGACGGATGCGGCCGCGATCGGTCCCTTCATCGAGACACTGACGGCCGCGACGCCGACCAGAATATAGCCGGCGTGGGCGATGGACGAGTAGGCGAGCATCCGCTTGAAGTTCTTTTGGGCGAGAGCGGCGAAGTTGCCGTACGTCATCGTGACAGCCGAGACGACCGCGATGATCCCGATCCAGCCCGGGCCCATGATAGAGGTTGACGGGCTCGACCAGGGGAGTAGGGCGTGCAGGAACACCTTCATGAGCGCGACAAAGCTGGCCAGCTTCGAGCCGGTCGCGACCCATGCCGTCACGGGCGCCGGCGCTCCTTCGTACGCATCGGGTGCCCATTGATGGAAGGGGACCGCCGCGACTTTGAACCCGAAGCCGACCATCAAGAGCAGGATCGCCGTGGCGCCGGCAACGTTGTCGGCCAGGCCGGTCGGCCCCGCGCCGGCGAGTAGCTTTCGAATTCCGTCAAACGACGTTGTCCCCGTCATTCCATAGATCATGCTGAGACCGAACAGGAAAAGCGCCGACGACACCGAGCCATAAACAAAGTACTTGAGGCCCCCCTCGGCCGATCGGCGTTTTGTTTTCTCCATGGCGGTGCTTAAGTACAAGCAGATCGTCATCATCTCGAGCGTCAAGAACAAAGTGATCAACTCTTCCGACGCCGTGAGCAGCATCATGCCGACCGTGGCCCAGAACATCAGAGCAATGTATTCGCCCCATTCCTCCGTGAATGACCAGCTCATCGACAGGCCGATGATCAAACCCAAGAGGGCGACGTAAAGGACGTTAAATAACGCCGACTGAACGTCACCTGCCAGCGTGCCGAAAAAGACCACGGGATCGGCTTCGCTGAAGTAGGAGACCATCTCCGGATTGAGCCAGTGATTTTCCTCTTGGGGATAAGCACGGACCATGAGAGGCACGAAAAACACCACCAAGGCCGCGGCCAGCGCGACTCCGACCCCGGCCAATGCCAACCACCCGACGGTCCGGCGCCGAGCCGCCGGACTGAGCCGTCGAGCGACATTGAGATCCACAAGCAGGACTAAAAGTCCCCAGACGGTCAGGACGAGCTCGGGAATGACGAAGAATATGTCGCGAAAATTAGGGGTCATTGGTGTTCCAGTGTGGGAAAGAAGCCAGTGGCTAGAGGCCTATCCTGCCATACTGTCATACCGATCCACATCGGCGGAATGCCAGCGACGGTAGCAGAGCAAGATCAAGCCGATGCCGACGGCAACCTCGGCGGCGGCGACGGTGAGAACCATGATGGCCAGGATAATCCCCGCGAGGGGCCCGGCTTCGGGACGCTCAGGGCCGTAGCGCCAAAACGCCACCAAGTTGATATTAGCGGCGTTGAGCATGATTTCGATGGCCATGAGCACGGCGATGGCGTTGCGTCGTACCAGCACGCCGGCTAAGCCGATCGCGAAGGATGCCGCCGCGAAATAGAGGAACCAGCTCAGTGGAATATCGTTGTGCATCGCATCAGCTCTTTCACAGCAAACCGAAGTTCACCCGTCGACCGCCCGCGATCCTGAACTGGCGGCGCGGTCGACGGACCTGAAATCAAGAAACCCGAGACGCTGGAGATGACGAGCTGGCAACCAGTCCCGGTGCAGTCGAGCCACCAGGAGGAATGGGGGGAGCCGACTTGCGTGCCGGCACCGTTGACCCTCGCGGGGGCGCCGGCTCGACTTCCTCACGATGAGCGATCGCGATCGCCCCGACAAGCGCGGCCGTCAGGAGTAGCCCCGCTGTCTCGAAGCCGATCACGTAACGCGTCATCAACTCGTTTCCCACGCTCTTGGCCATATCATTGACGGCCCGCGACCGCGGAGAGACTGGTTTGCCCCGATCGATCGCGGGCCGCTCGCTCGTGTCGGCCCACGACTGCTCTCCGTTTATTCCCTGCTGGAACGTGATCCCAAACGCCAGGACCAGAAAAACCCCCAGACCGGCCACCAATCCCGGAAGCCGCCAGGCCGAGGGCGTGCTCGAGGGATCGTCCCCCTGGATATTGCGGGTCAGCATGATCCCGAACATGAGGATGATCGCGACGGCGCCGATATAAACCAAAACCTGGAGGGCGGCCAGGAACTCGGCTTCCAACAGCACGAAATGGCAAGCGACCGTAAAGAAAAACGCCACCAGGTAAAGCGCCGCCCGGACAAGGTTCCGCGCCAATATAGTGCCCAGCGCCGCCGCCAGCCCCACTCCCGCGATCAACACGAACAAGACCTGGATCACGATTGCGACTCCAACAGAATGATTTCTTTCAATCATGATTCCGATTCCAGACCCGTCCCATAACACTCGTCAATGCTGGAGGGGCCGCAGCGACGTCCATTCAGGCCGGCATCGGGCCCACCGTCGGCCATTCCGAACCCAGCGGAGCACTGGCGGCCGTCCGCCGGTTCAGCCAGAAAATCAGCCAGACCGCGGGAATCAGGATCAAGCGACGTCCAGACCGTTCCCCAGATCCAATTTCGCAAGAACAACGAACCCGGCCGGATCACGATCTCATACCAGACCCCGGCCGCCAAAATATTGACGATCGCCAGCGGTACCAGATATTTCCAGGCGAAATTCATCAGCCGGTCGACTCGCATGCGAGGCAGAGTGACCCTGATCCAGAACATCAAAAAGATGAAAAAGAGCACCTTGGCCAGGAAAACAGGAATCAGAATCAGATCTACCAGAACATAAGAGAAGGTGGTCTCGCCCAAGAAGTTGGTCGGAAACTCCACGAATGGGAACGGCGATCCGCCCCCCAAAAACAGCGTCGTCGCCAGGCAACTGACGGCAAACACGCTCAGGTATTCGGCCAGGAAAAAGAGACCAAACCTCATCCCAGAGTATTCCGTGTGGTAGCCGGCAATGATTTCCGACTCGGCTTCTGGGAGGTCAAATGGTGTACGGTTGACCTCGGCGATGCTGGAGATGAGCAGGATGATAAATGCCAGCAGGCCCGGCGGCGAGAAGATCCACCAGCCGAACTCGAGCTGCTGGTCGAAAATCGTCACCAGGCTCAGGCTGCCGGCCCAGAGCACGATCGGTATCGTCGAGAGCACCTGGGGTATCTCATACGAAACGAGCTGGGCCACTGACCGCATGGCCCCCAACAGCGAATATTTGTTGCGGCTCGACCAGCCTGCCAAAAAGATGCCCAACGGGCTGATTCCGGAAACCGCGATCAAATAAACCATGCCCGAGGGAAGGTTAACCGGCGCCATGTTGATGGCGAACGGAATCACCGCGAGGACCAGAAACGCCGACATGATGACCAGCACGGGAGCGGCCAGGTGAACCAGAGCATCAGCGTTGCGCGGAACCAGGTCTTCCTTGGTGATCAGCTTGATCGCGTCGGCGATCGGCTGCAACAGGCCCAGCGGACCAACCCGATTGGGCCCGATCCGATCCTGGAACCGCGCGGCCACCTTGCGCTCGAGCCACACCATGTAGGCAACGATGCCGGGAAAGACGCCGAAAAAGCCGACTAAAAGCCAGAGCACCCAGCGCAACCACATCCATTTGTCCAACTCGATCAATGGTGATTGTGACTGAGCAAGAATCGCTGACTCCCACCAAGCTGTCGCGATATTCACCGCCCTTGATCCCTCCGTCGTGAAACCAATACCGCTCACTGTTCGCGCCACCCGAATAGGCACGGGTCATCTCGGCTCGGCGCGGTCAAATTCAAATAAACGCCGTTTGATCAAACCCACCGCAAGACTCCCTTGGCCCACGCGTAAATCAGGCCGACCGCGAGCATCGCCAGAAACACGATCATTTCGATGAGCGCGAAGGCCCCCAGTCCCGCGTAGCTGACGGCCCAGGGAAAAAGGAAAACCGTTTCAATGTCGAAGACGACGAACATCAGGGCGTAAATGTAATACTGGATTCGAAAGCGGACCCATGTTTCGCCGTAGGTCTTCACGCCGCATTCGTAGGTATCCCCCTTGGCCAGCGATCGCTTGCGCGGGGCGATGATCCGTTCGACCGCGATCGGCGCCAAGCCGAAAGCAACGGCGACGAGAAGCAGCAAACCGACGAAGATGTAATTGTAAAGGACCATGTTGGGCTCGGGTTCTCCGTGATGCGGTTAGGTGCGGAAGGCCTTGTTCGAGCGGTCCGCTTTCCTGCTCGGCCGGACGCCCGCCCGTTACGAGCCGGGCGGTGCGATTGTCTCCACCTGGGTCTGCTGCGTCGAGGGCGACCTCGGTCAGTTCGCCGTCGTCCCGCTTCAGTCGCAGGGTTTTCTGACGACAGTAAGAGGCCTTGCCACCCATCTCGATACCGCCTACCGGGCGGCGACTCTCGTGAACGACCACCCCCTCGACCCGCGTCAGCCACCGGCGATCGCCGACCCGCACGTACTGGGTGATCCGAAGTCGGGACCCGAGCGGATACTGCGGTGGCGGCGGGGACGGGATCATTGTGGAAACGCTCTCGTTTGGTTCGTTGGGAGCGACTATCTTAAAGTGGCTCGTGCGTCCGGGGCAAGCCCCTGGAAACCTCAGACAGTCACTGGCTTGGGCGCGGGCTTGGCCGCCGCCGGCTTGGTGGCCCCCAGGGCTTTTTGCAGACGCTGGTCTTTCTTCTTGGCCACCTTGTTCCGTTCGGTGACCTCGTCGGCGCTGTCCCATGCCTCGGGATGGGTCTTGGCGTAAAACTCGCTGGAGACCAGCAGGTCTTGCAGATTATAAATATGCGTTTGGTGCCGCTCGTAGTTCGACAGCTCGAAATTGTGGTCCATCTTGATCGCGTCGAACGGGCAATACTCCGAGCAGAGACCGCAGTTCATGCAGACGTCCATGTCGATATAAAAGTCCTCCGGCAGCGGCACGACGGTCCCCTTGGGGCTCTTGGCCTGACTCATCCAGATACACTGAGGAGGGCAAACCTTACGCGCAAATATTGCACGACGTACAGCGGACGTTGCCATCCTCGGTGTCATAGATGAGCATCGGCAACACGCGAAACCGTTCATAAACCGGCAGCCGCTCGTCGGGATACTCGACGGTGAAGAGGCCATCGGTCTTGAAGTCTTGCTGGATCGTCGGTTCCTTGCCTCGTTTCGGCCCGTGGAACAGATCGACCAAGAGCGTGCCGCCCCCGCGGCGCTTCAGGCCCTGGCCAAGCCGAAAATCGCGCAAAAATGTAAGCAAGAACCGCCTGAGCGTGATCAGGTGGCCCCTGATGACTCCCGCACCGATGCTCATTTCATCCGCCCCTCTTTTGTTCCGAGGTAGGCTTCACGCCCACCAGTCAAGTTCAAGTCTCATCACCGATCGACCTCGCCCAGGACGATGTCGAGGCTCCCCAGGATGCCCACGACGTCGGCGATGGTGTGGCCCAGGCACATCGCCTCGAGCGCGGTCAGGTTGATAAAGCTGGGGCTCCGCACGTGGTAGCGATAAGCCGTCGGGCTGCCGTCGGCCACGACATAATAGCCAAGCTCGCCCTTGGGATTTTCGACCCGAGAGTAAGCCTCGCCCGCGGGGACCTTGATCTGGTAGCTCTTCTTGCCCGGTAGGATCGCGCCGGCGGGAATGTCGCGCACGGCCTGCTTCAAGATGCGGGCGCTTTCACGCATCTCTAGCAAGCGGACATAATATCGATCGTAGAGGTCGCCCTTGTCGCCGACGATCACCTTGAAGTCGAAGCGGTCGTAAATGCTGTAAGGGGCGGCGCGGCGGATGTCGTAGGGGACGCCCGAGGCCCGCAACACCGGGCCGGCCGTGGAGTAGTTGATCGCTTGCTCGCGCGGTCAAGACGCCAACGCCCTTACAGCGGTCGAGCACGATTTCGTTCAAGGAGAGATAGCGATCGAGCTCGTCGATCTTCTTCTCGATGCGATCGTTGACGATTCCCCGGCATCGCTCGATCCATCCCGGGGGCAGGTCGAACGCGACGCCGCCGAACCGGAAGTAATTGCACATCATCCGGCTGCCGGCCGCCCACTCGAAGAGATCGAGAATCAACTCGCGCTCTTCGATCGCGTACAGCGCGGGCGTGAAGAAGGCCCCCAGGTCATTGAGCAAGAAGCCGATCGACCACATATGGCTGGCGATTCGGGTCAGCTCGGCCATGATGACGCGGATGTATTCGGCTCGCTCGGGCGGTTTGGCGTCATCACCCATGAGCTGCTCGACGGCCAGCGCGTAGCCGAAATTGTTCCCCATGCTGGTCAAGTAGTCGAGCCGGTCGGTGAACGGGAAGTTCATGAGGAATGTGTTTCGTTCCCCGATCTTCTCGTGGTTACGGTGCATGTAACCCATGACTGGTTTCAAGCCGACGATCGTCTCGCCGTCGAGCCGCAGGTTGATTCGGAAGACGCCGTGCGTGCTCGGGTGCTGCGGTCCCATGCTGACGACGAACTGGTCGGTGCCCAGCTCCTCGATCTCGACGCCTCCCGGCAACAACCCGATGGATTTGGGATCGTCGCTGCTCGAGAGGCTGGCCCAATCTTTGAAGTCTTTGGGGACCTTCATGTTCGTCCCGTAGGGGCTGACTTCCTCGGCGCGGAAATGCTGGCCGAACCCCTCGTCGACCCGGCTCGCGAACACCTTCGTCGGTCCCTCGTAATAGGGCTCGAGAAAGTCCTTGCGGAGCGGGTGGTAGGCGTAGCCTTCCCACATGAGGATCCGCGTCAGCTCGGGGTGTCCCGCGAAGCGGACCCCCATCATGTCGTAAACTTCGCGTTCCTGGAACTCGGCCCCCCGGTAAACTGAGGAGAGCGACGGCACCTCGCCCTGGCCTTCGGCTTCGGCGGTTCGAACCCGAAGCTCGACCACCGACCCCGGTTTCGTCGTGCTGTCGAGCTGGTAATTCACCTCGATACAGTCTTCGTAGTGAACGCTCTGCAGGCTGGCGAGGTAATCGTACTTGATCGCGTTCTTGTCGCGAAGGAAGAGGGCAACGTCGATTAACTTGTCGGTCTTGACCAGCAGGGCCGCCTGGATGATCGAGACCGTTCCGGCCCCGAATTCGGCGTTGATCCTGTCGGCGAGTTCTTTGAGCTTGGCGTCCCCGAGCCAGACCAGGGTTGGCTTGGCCTCGGCCCGCTTGACTTTCTTGCCCCCCTTGGCGGCCGGTGCGGGCTTGGCTTCGGCGGCCGGCGGGGGCGCCGCCACGGCGGCCGCACCGTCTGGGACGGCCTCGCCCCGCGCTTTGGCGCGGATCATCTCGATCTTGCTCATCGCCTTCGGCGGCGCCGGCCCATCGGCCGCGGGGACGGGCCCTGCCTCAGGTTCCGCCTCGGGCTGTGGCGAGGGGATTTTCGTCGGTTTCACCAGACCGGCTTCATGGGCGTCGAGCAAGCCCATGGCCGTCCTCTCGGCACTGATCTCGACAGTCCGCAGGTCGATCAAGTCGGGCCCGAGCACCGGTACCGGAATATCACGTTCGACTTCACTGCCGTACCAGGGTGAGAAGCCGTGTTTGCCCAGGACCGGAATTTCCAGCCGCTCGCCATCAATCTTCTTCTGTAACATGATCAGGCCGTTCAACAGCGCCTGCGGCGTCGGAGGGCAACCGGGAACATAAACATCCACGGGAATGTACTTGTCTACCCCCGAGACGACGTTGTACCCTTCCTTGAAGGGCCCGCCGCCGGTCGCGCAAGCACCCATCGCCATCACGTACTTGGGTTCGGGCATCTGGTCGTAGAGCCGGGCGATCATCGGCATCATCGTCTTGGTTACCGTCCCCGAGACGATCATCAGATCGGCTTGCCGGGGCGAGCCGCGAAAAACCTCGGCGCCAAACCGGGCGATGTCGAAGCGGCTCGATGCCGTGCAGATCATTTCAATGGCGCAACAGGCTAACCCAAAGCCAAGAGGCCAAAGCGCCGAACGCCGTCCCCAGTTGTAAACCGTGTCAACGATCCCCAGAAGCTTATCCCAGTCGGTCACAAGAACGTGTTGCTCGAGCTCTCGCTGAAGCACAGGATCGATCACCGTGCTCCACTCGGGGCGCATGATTGTCGCATTCGTCATGATGAGTCGTCTGTCTCGGGATGAATAACCAGCGTTGAAAAGGCAGACGCCACGAAACCGAGTTTCCCTTCGACACGGCTACCGTGCGCCGGCAACGGCCGAATCGAGAAAAAGGGATTTGGGCGTGCCTGTTTGTCATGACACACGGGGAACCTTCGCGGCCTATCCTAAATCCTAACCTTCCGTTTAGCCAGGGGGAACTGATCGATCGTATCCGCGGAGAGCAAGACCCGGTTCGCGCGCTCAAAGCGGTCGATCGAGCCACTCAGCAGCCTCGAGACCCGAATTCGCCGTGGCTTTGTTTGCTCAATTTTGCTAGCACGTTGGCTTCGTTCGTTTCCGTCGCGACGACCGATTTTTTGACGTAACCGCATTTGGAAAAAAGAGTAACGGCAATCAGCAACGGAAAATCGGTGGGTTCGTTCGTAAAGTTTTCGCGCACCGCCGCAGCTTTGCTCGTCACGTTCCCGCTCGACTCGAAAGCGCCGCCCATCAACGGACCACGGGCTATCGGCTTCGCTCCTCGCGTGCCCGCTCGGCTGGGAACGTCCGCCCAACAACTGACAACTAACAACGGACGACGGACAATTCATGGCTTCGCTCGTCACATTTTCGTGAGCCAAAGGATTGTCTGACAACTGACTGCTGACCACGAACGACGGACAACTGACCCGGAAGGAAAAAAAAGGAAAATGAAAAGCGTAAGCGCGCACCCTGCCGGAAGTATGGCTCATGGCTCCGGCAGCGGTCGTACGCATCGGTGTGGAACTCGGCCTTTTGATCGCTCCGGTTGGAAATACCGGACTCGTTTGTAGAGCCGATACGATTGTGCATGTCCTCGACCCAACGGGTGACATGCGCTGGGCTGCTCCTTGCCCCCCGTGCCGGCGCTTTCTGGTGTGCTAGCGGTTCCTGGGGGGATGCAGGCGAAAGTCCCGGGCATTGCGGCCGCACGCGAATAAATGCCCTGTTGCGGAGTTCCAAAGCTCCGCGAGCATTGCCAGCGATTTACGTTCCAGTAGACTGGGTGAGGGTTTCCTGCCAGATAGGCTCTTCGAAGGACGCCGCGAGAACATGGAGCGATTCGCCAGGATCATCGTCGGCTATCATGGCTGCAGCGAGGACTTCGCCAAAAAGCTGTTACTCGGGACGCTAGCAATCGGTGATTTTCGACCAAACTTAAGCCAATGAGCGAAATCATGAGCACCAAAGAGCTGGTCCAGGCATCGAGGAAAGCGTTTGAGGCTTCGAAGTTGCCTCCTCGCGAGCTTTTTGCCCACTTGGTGCGACTGGGCTGGATTGATGCGCGGGGCCGGGTCACCAAGCTTCTCGGTGGCTCCGCAAAACCAGAACCGACGTCGAAAACCCGATGCCGTCGGCATGTCGGCTCTTGAGGCAGGCCGCGTTTTGCCTATCCGCCCGCACCTATGCCCGGAATCGCCTCGCCCGGAAAGAACAACGTCACCGGCCATGAGAGCGGCTCCGGCGGTTAAACTCTTCGACAAGATGGAGCATGGTCCGATCGTGCTCGATCATTTGCTCGGCGTACCACTCGCGGTAAGCGGCTTGCAGGTCGCCCTCCGGGCCAATCTTCCGACCCAGCGAGGCCCGCAAAAACTCGTCGCAGGTGTCAAATCGACCCCTCAAGCCTTGTGGCGGCGGACGCGAAGACGCGGCCAAACCAGCGGCCGCCGCACAGCCTGTTGAGCCAGACGGCCGATCGGTCGGCCGGGCACCCTAGCCTTTCAAAGATCCCGGCCAGCTCCGCCGAAATCCGCGCCTTGCCGTGACGAAAGACCCGTCCGGTGTATTAGACCAAGAAATGTCGTGGGTGAGTTTCGGATTGGACCAACGGTCAGCATCGAGTAAACCAGGTAGGGCATGATCGAAGATTTACAGAAGGCACACCATACAAATAGATTACGTCGCGAACTTGAGGCGCACGATCCGCGCGCGGTGCGTATCCCTTCGCCCATGAAACTGGCGAGGGTGAACGCAAACGACTTTCAGACCGTTATTCCGTACTTCGACGCCCGAACACGGGTCAGCTTCGGACAGGTTAGACAACAAGAAGAAAAGTGAACCAAGCCGCCTGATCCAGAGAAAGGCGGAGGGAACGCCTCACTCGAGGGTGATCGTTTCGTCCAGGTTGAGAATGACGCTGGCGGTCGCCGTATAGGCGGCCAGTAACACTGGGTCGGTTTTCGGGTCGGTCGGGCTCTCGCCATGGCGGATGAGTTTCGTCGCGGCGTCCTTGTCTGCCTCGAAATCTTTGCGGTACCGCTCGAGCCCGCGTCGTAGAACGCCGAGCTCTCGGGGCGTCGGCATCCGCGCAGCGCCCGGCGGAAAGCAAAGGTGATCCGCTCCTCAGGGCTGGAGCCTGCCTGCGTTAATGCGAGCTCCGCCAGTTGGCGCCGCGGCCTCGACGTAGGTGACGTCGTTCAAGAGCGCAAGGGCCTGAAGGGGCGTGTTGGTTCGGGCTCGTTTGACCTGGCAGATCTCGTGGCTGGGGGCGTCGAAGGTGGTCATTGCCGGATGCGGGACCGTCCGCTTGCGGTAGACGTAGAGGCTGCGGCCGTAGAGCTTCGCCCCCTTGTCTTGCGCATAGGGCCCCTCGCCGCCCGAGACCGGCCAGTTCTTCCCAAAGCCCGGCGGGCTGATAGGGCTTTATCGACGGCCCGCCGATCTTGCGGACCAGCAAGCCGCAGATCGCCAGCGCATTGTCGCGCACCACTTCAGCCGGGAGTCGGAACCGCGGTCCGCTGCGCAGCAGCCGATTTCCCGGGTCGTGCGCGATCAGATCTGGCTTCGCGGTCGACGCTTGCGTGTAGGTCGCACTCGTGACGATGAGCTTCTGCAACGCCTTCAAATCCCAGCCGGTGCGGACGAGCTCGGTCGCCAGCCAATCGAGTAGCTCGGGATGCGACGGCGCCTCTCCTCGGACGCCGAAGTTTTCGGCCGTCTTGACCAGTCCCGTGCCAAAATGGTGCTGCCAGATCCGGTTGACGATGACGCGGGCCGTCAGGGGGTTCTCGGGAGAAGCCAGCCACTGGGCCAGGCCGAGGCGATTGTGGGCATGCCCGCGGGCATGGGAGGTAAGCACGAGGGAACGCCGGGGTCGACTTTCTTGGTGGTGTCGGGCATGTCGTAACGGCCCCGTGTAAGCACGAACGTGTCACGCGGCGTCGGACGGTCAGCCATCACCATGACCG
>CAWHKI010000142.1:0-14867 GCA_963829765.1 uncultured Isosphaeraceae bacterium
CCATTGAACCTGGGGCTCCCCGCGGACGAAGTCGCGGTTTTTCTCCTCACGAAATCGACTCCGGCCGATCGGCCGGAACGGGAGGAAGTCGGCCGGCAAGTGATCAGAGCTTTCCTTTTGGAACGGCTCGTCCCCTTTGGCTGCGCGGGCCGCCATTGATGACAACGGTACAATCTGCGTCGCGCGGCCCCAGGTACGACGCCTTGTTCGGTCGCCAGATCGCCCGGAGTAACCCGACTTCGAGCGCAAGCGCAGCGTCGAAAGTGGTGATTCAGCCGGACTTCAGCGTTGTAATCATTGGCTCCAACCCGAGACCCGCCGCCGCACTGGCACCGTTTTGCGAACGAACCTCGCGGGGCGGCGGCCAGGGAGCAATCGTCTTGAAGCTGACTCGCGAATCCGTGGTCAGAGCGGTCAGCAACGGGCTCAAACCCGCCGACATCACTGCTCGTCTGGCACACCACGCCAACAACGAGGTGCCCGCCAATGTTCTACGCCAAGTCCAGGAGTGGTCAAACTGGGTGCGCCGGGTCACCTGTTCCTCACTAATCGCCCTGCGATGCCCAGACAGCGATACGGCCGATCGAGTCATGGGCGTGCTGAAACGTCACGCAGAGCGTGTCAATAGTACCGTTGTCGCCATTGATCGGAAGAAGTTGACAACGACGGAACGCAATAAACTTCGCGACAGTGGGATTCTCGTCGACGACGACGCTACGGATTCATAAGGTTCGTCGAATCTGGGTAAGTCATGGTACTTGTCCTCCGGGCTGAAGTGCCCAGAGCATCATTTCACGCACTGCCGGGCCCGCACTATTTCCGAACCAGGAACCCAGCATTCGCCCAGTCGGCGAAGTCTTCGCGTGAACCATCGCCGGCGTCCGTTACCGCCAGGCTGATCATCTTGGCCCCATCGGAGAGCGGTACGTCAAAGCGCCATGCCGGCGATTGAACACGCATGACCGGACTCGCGGCCGCCTCCTTGCCGTCGATGAACAACTTAAAGACCACGCTGGGATACCGGGCGAGGTTAGAGCCGTTGCTCACGCTGATCAAGTTCTCGTCGGCGCCGGCCAGGCCGACGAACCGCGTGTAACCAGGCTTGATCTCATAAGCCAGCTCGCAGGGCGCATGTACCCCGATTCCGCGCTTGTATTTCTGCCGGTTGATCCGGATGTCTTTTCCCAGGTTGGACCGATCTTTCTGTGCGCCTGGGTCATTCCCGAATAACGGACGACCCCGCCATATGTGTGACCAAAGCCGACGTTTCGAATCGGTGTCAGATCGCCCAAGTAAACATCGGGCAGAGGAGGGATCGGATTCATCCGGACAAAGCTCCCTTCTGACTCCCGGCACACCGGAATTCCCTGGCGAAAGGCCGCAGTCCGCAGGGTGGTCGTCCCAGAGAGCGTCAGGGGCGCCGTGTATTTCAAGGAAACGGCCGTGGGCGTGGAACCATCCAGGGTATAGCGGATGTCGGCGCCAGGTTGAAACGGTGCCGTCAGGGTCACCACGATCGGCTGCTCAAAAAGATGCGGCCTCTGGCGCGTCCCCCAGGGCGCGACACGGACCGGATCGAGGACCCACCCGGGATCCCACCGCCCCAACTTCGCCAGCTCCTCCTGGAAACGAAGGGTCGGTGCCAGGTACTTCTCGAAGTGCTCGATCACCTGATCGGTATTCAGGTCGGGCGTAAAATGGCGCGAGGGATCGTAGCCCGGATGGGCATCGGTCATATCCCGGGCCAGCACACACGTGAGTCCCGCCGACTTCATCGCCTTTAAACCCATCGGTTTCCCCAGCAGACAGACCTGGGTGTGAAAGCCCACGTAGATCAAGTGGGTCAGGTGGTATTTCTGGCAGATCGCATAAACCTCCGCCTGCGTGTCTGGCATCAGGTCATTTGGGCCGATGCGCAGACCGGGATGCATTCCGTCCCAGCCATAGTTGCCCGCGCACCGCTCTCGACCACAGGCGCAGCCCCCGGCATCGGGGACCGGCGGGCAAGTCACGTCGACCAATTTCGGCACCGCAACTTTGGGAAGGGCAAAGACCGCCTCGCGCTGACGATATCCCACATAGTTGTCCACGACGTCGCTGGGACAGAGCATGACCGTCATGCCCAGCTCGCGAGCCGCGTTCGAGCGCCCAGTCGATGCGAGGGACGAAGGCGTCTACTCGCATCGTGGCGGTCTTGCACCAGTGATAATTCCAGACATCGACCGCGATCACGCCGACGCGATGCGGATCGACGTGCACCGCCGTTTTCCGGATTGCCCCGGTCGCCCCATCTCGCGTCTGAAACGTCAATTCGAGCTCGGCGCACCGCAATTCCCTGGATGGGGTCATCCCACCACAAAACGCCAGGAGCAGCGATCCGAGAAACAAGACGAGCAGGTGCATTCGACGATGAGAGTTCATAGGATCGAGTTCCTGAAACGGCATGGCCCGGGCGACCGGTTAGGTCAACCCACGAGGACGGTCGTTTGCGAGCGACGCAGATGGCACGAGGGCACATCGATGGGGCGTGGGTGGGCAAATTGGCCTTATCCGGCCATGACTTCCACATGTCCCTGGAGTGCGTGTGCCTTCGAAACCTTGATCTGAACGTTGTAACCCAGTTGCGTGATAAAGCGGAGCAGCCGGTCGGTGGAAAATCCGTCGAGGCGGCCTCGCAGCAACTCAGACACTTTGGGCTGCCGGATGCCCAGTAGCTTAGCGGCTTCGCCCTGAGTAAGGCGCCGCCGCTGCACGATCCGCAAAATCTCGGCAGCCAGTTCGGATTTCGCCAGATATTCGTCTGGGTTTTCAATCGCAAGGTCGGCAAAGACGTTGCCGCTGCTGTCGTGGACGGAAGTGTCGTCGCTCATGGCTTCTTGTCCTTCTGCTGCTTCTGGTTTTCGAAGTGTTCAGTCGCCGACTTGCACCGGATCGGGGAAGCCTTTTAAGTCCTCTTTGGACGCCCCGATCCATTTCAGCGGCTTCGGCGCGGGCTTCGCCGTTTCCTCGTCCGTGAGATTCACTTCATCTTCCATAAGACAATATCCCTTCTCTGGGATAGACGGTCAAGGAACGAGCCAAAGAATATTCGTAAGGCTCAAGGACGAACCTGGCCAATATATGCCGAGCGCGGGCTGATTTGAAACATCCAGGGAGGGCGAGCCTCCGTGCGAGCCGAGTGCCGATGCCGGCTCGGACGGAGCCTCGCCCTCCCGTTGTCGATGTCGCGGCTCACACCGCGGGAAGTATAGAACCTTTCCCGGCGGGAGGACCGGCCGTGAGTCCCTAGACTATTCGCAGCGAATTGGTTCGGACTTCCGGGCAGCTTCGAGGATCGCGGAAACTCTCTATCCCGCATCGCTTCGCGGACGCCGTAACTGAGCGTACGGGGGCCGAACAGGCGCCCCGCACAACTGGGAAGTCACTGTGAAACAGTTGCTAGCCGTTCAGCGTTTTCATTTGCAACTGCGCGGCACCGGTTAATATTAGCCAAGCATTTCATATTATGCAAATTGACCAGAGTGCCGCAGCTACGGCCGAGCGCCGAATGAGAGCAGGGCGTCTTTCTCCAGGTGTCTTTTAGCCAGGCCCGTTCACGCCTTGGATTCAGCAACTTTGATTTCAGCAACTTTGAGAGGACAAGCACCATGCGTTTCCGCGCACGACGGGAGGACCCAAACTTAGGCGACGACGCTCGAAGCCGGTGGGGCCAGCGCTGGAGGGCGAATCGGCCGGCGACGCGCGAACAAAGGCGAGCACGGCCCGAGGCCGAGGCGCTCGATTCGCTGCTGCTGATGGCCTCGGGCCACTTTGGTATGGCCGGTGCGGCCGCGTTGACCGACCTGTCCACCCGCGTGGCGCAGGTCCTTCAGCCTTACTTCGCTCGGGGCGATTTCCCCGGCATCTCAGTGGCGATCGTCACCGACGGGCAGGTCGCTTTAGCGCAAGGATACGGGACCAGCAACGTGGCGACCCGCTCGCCCGTCGGAGGCCGACACTCGGTTCGACATCGGTTCCGTGACAAAGACATTCACCGCGCTGGGCGTTCTGCTCCTTTACCAGGACAGCCAGGGAACATCGCGCCCGCTCAACCTCGACGCCCCGATCAGTCAATATTTGCACAATACCGGGTCTTTCACGCTGCCCCACAAGTGGTCTCAGGTCACAACGAGAGAGCTGCTCAACATGACCAGCGGCATCGAGGATCTGGAGGGCGCCCAACCCTGGGCGGTCCAAGTCGACTCGATCGCGCGACACCCCCTTCTCTACGCCCCTGGAACGCAGAGCTCGTACAGCGACACGAATTACTTCCTGCTCGGTGAGCTCATCCAACAGTGGACCGGCGAAACCTACGGTGCCTTTATCCAGAATCAGATTCTGGGACCGCTCGGAATGCCGTCGACCGAGGAGCTGGGCGGGTCCGCGAGGGTCCCGAACCAGGCCGTTGGTTACAAAGCGTCCAGCCACGGAAGATGGCCGACTGCCGCGGTGCAGAACGGACCGGCGCTGTTCGCCGCCGCCGGGATCGTCTCGACAGCCCAGGATATGGCCACCTATATGACGGCACTCCTGAGTGGCCGTCTCCTTGATCCCGCGACCTACAGGTTGATGTGGACCGCGACGCCGACGCCGCAATACGGGGCGAGGCCCCCCTCTGACGCCGAGCGCGGTCTGGGATGGGATAAGGCGATCGACACGAGCGCTGGGCCCTTTGAGGTCACCAAGGAGGGGAGTGTCCCCGGCTACACCTCTGAGCTCGTCCTCTACCCCACCTCGGACAGCGGAGTCTTCATCTCCTTCAACACTCTGAATCCGCATGGCGTCACCGCCTTGCAAGTGGCCGAGTCAGTTTACGAGGCGACCTAGACCCTTTGAACGGCATCGCCAACAACTTGATGCGACCTCCGCTTGACATATTCCCTTACGGGGATATAATAGAACCATGCCACGTGCACGCACGACATCCGATGTATTCAACGCGATCGCCGAGCCGCGTCGGCGACAGATTGTTGAGTTGCTTGCGCGGCGCGGGCGCTGACTGTGGGAGCGCTCGTCGTAACGCTGGGGCTTCCGCAGCCGGCTGTCTCGAAGCACTTGGGCGTGCTGCGCAAGGTCGGCTTGGTCGCGGTGACGAAGCAAGGTAAAGAGCGAGTGTACAGCCTGGAAGCGGAGAAGCTGAAAACGGTGCATGACTGGGCCAAGGCCTTTGAAGAGCTCTGGGGCCATCAGCTCGACCGCATCAAAGAGCGCGCTGAGCGCCGAGCGCGTGAACTAACGAAATCGCCAACACCCATCAAACCTCGGAAAGGACAATCATGAAATCCGCCACGAGTGAACGACAGTCCGTCGAATCTTTCGAGATCAGCAAGGAGATCGAGATTTCGGCGCCGATCGAGATCGCATTCGAGGCCATGCTGGATCAGCTTGGTCCGGAAGGGCAGATGCCCGGCGGCAAATCGTTCCCGATGAACATCGAGCCGTGGCCCGGGGGACGCTGGTACCGCGACCTTGGCAACAATTCCGGCCACCTTTGGGGCCATGTGCAGGTCATCAAGCCGCCGACGCTCCTGGAGATTTGCGGGCCGCTCATGATGTCGTACCCGGCGGTCAATCACCTGCAATACCGCTTCAACGCGGAGGGGGGCGTGACGCGCACTTGTCTTCCTCCATCGCGCCATGGGATCGATCCTGCCCGAACATCGCGACGGCTTGCCCCAGGGCTGGCAGTACTGGCTGGAGCGCATTCGCGACCTGGCGGAACGCAACAATCGGAACCAGACGCCACGATGAGCGCTTGCGGTGATGCCGCCCGCGTTCAGACGCGGCACCCAATGGAAGCGACCCGATTTTCGGCTTTCAAACCAACGATTGAGGAGGGCTTCTGTGATGCGCGGGATCAGTGCAATCGTCTTCGCAGCCGCGATCATGTTCACGAGTTCGGTCGCGGCCCGGCCGCGCCCGCGGCCAGGAGCCGAAGGACGAGCCCGCGACGCCGACGAAGCAATTCGAGGTCCGAAGTGACCGGCCGTTCCTCGGCGGCGAGCAGATCGATATCTGGGGTTTACGGTGTGGCAACGCCCTATACAGCCCCGCGGTCACCGAGCGCCACGTCAATAACCTCGACAACATGATTGCGCACGGGATCAACTGCATCGGCGTCTACATTCAGGGGGCCAATGGCGGCTGGCCCAACCCCGACGCGGGCCTGGATGGCTTCCGCCGCGATGGTCGACTCAAGCCGGATGTCGCAAAGCGATTGGAGTGGCTCATCCGCGAAGCTGACAAGCGAAATATGGTCGTGATGGTCGGGCTGATGTCTCCACGCAAGGATCAAGACCTCTACGACGACGCAGCCATCCAGCGAGCGATTGAGGAGTCAGGGCGTTTCCTCGTCCGGCGGAAGCTCCGCAACGTCTTTGTCGATATCATGCACGAGTTCGACCAGCCAGAACGGATCGACCACGCCCTGCTCCGTGAGCCCGACGGCCCCAACAAGAAGGCCAAGCTCACGAAATGGTTCAAGGATGTCGCGCCGAGATCCCGGCCGGGATCTGCCCGGACGTCAACTCCGACACGGCCGATCGCTATCCCGGGATGGATGTGCGAATCATCCAGAAGCAGGCGGCGATTCCTTCGGACGGCTTTGTCGTCAATGTCGAGACCCTGCGTCAGGATTTTTTTGAGCAAGACGGCGTATTCAGCAAGTCGCAAGTCGACTATATCCTCGCGGATTGTCGGCGTTACCTCGACGCGCCCAATGCCGTGATGCTTTTTCATGCCGCGTTCATCCAGGGGCTGTCTAACGGCAGCCGCACCGCCCCTCATCCTGAAATGGGAGGTTACGGCACCAGTGCACAGGACCGTGGCGTGCGGTTCTATTACGAATGGGTGCGTGACCACGTCGGTCGCTGGGAATACCCGCGGCACATTAAAGTATCACGTTGACGAGCCTTCGCCGCCGCTCTGTCCCGTACCATCAAGGAGGCGCGGCGGCCTATTTCTTCTCAGCTAAGGGCATTTCCATGATGCGTAAGCCCAGTTGCCGCGCGTTCACGCTCATCGAACTAATGGTGGTGATCGCCATCATCGCCATCCTGATCGCCCTGCTGCTCCCGGCCGTCCAGTCAGCCCGCGAGGCGGCCCGGCGACTCCAATGCACCAACAACCTCAAGCAGATCGGCCTCGCGATTTACCAATACGAGCTGGCCAACGGCGGCTTTCCTCCCTCGGCGATCGTCGTCAACACCGCCACGGCGGGAGTGCTCTGGGTGAGCGACTGCGGCCCTTTCGCCCGAATTTTGCCGCACCTGGAGCAATCGGTCACGTATGCCGCCTACAACCTGAACGTTGCGTACGGCGACCCGAGTAACCTCACCGCGACGGCGCAGGTGATCGGGGCCTACACCTGCCCGAGCGAGGTCCAGACGGTCTCGATCGATAACGTCTCGTTTGGAGTGACTGGCCGGACCAATTACGGCTTCTGCGAGGGCGACTGGTTCGTCTGGATCGGGCCGACTACCTCTCCCCTCACCCGGAGCGCCTTCGGGCCCAACATGAGCCGCCACTGGTCGGCCTTCACCGACGGCACCAGCCAGACGATCTTCGTATCCGAGGTCAAGAATTATCAGCCCGTTGTCTGGGATTGCGGGAGCCTATCGCAGATCAACGACCCGAACAACATCCCGAGCCCCTACGCCAACCCGCTGACGGTCGCCCCCGAATACCTAGCTCCCAGCAACTGCAGTTTCTTCCTCAACGGCCACACCCAGTGGTCCGAGATCGCCGTCCACCACATAGGAATGACCACCGCCTGGCCCCCCAACAAGCAGACGCCTGGCGGTCCGAGCCCCGGCTATCCCGACGTCGACCTCAACAGCGAACGCGAGCGTTCCGGCGGCCCAACCTTCGCCGCTGTCACCTCGCGGAGTTATCACCCGGGCGGCGTCAACACCCTCTTCGGCGACGGCAGCGTCAAGTTTATCAAGTCGGCGATCGACGGCCTCGTTTGGCGAGCCCTGGGCACGGTCGCGGGCGGCGAGGTGGTCAGCTCCGATTCGTACTAATTCTCGGACTGCGATTCAGATAGTCCCGTCTTGATCCTCGCCGACGTGACCGCTGAAATCGCAACCTGATGGGCAAAGCCTACTCGGCCCCGTTTCATCTGATCGACGGCTTCCAGAAGTTCTTTGCCGATATCGCGCTGGGAGTCACGTTTAAATGATCACGCCAGAAGACCGTGGACCACCTTGCCATGCACGTCGGTCAGCCGGTACTGGCGGCCCTGGTAGCGAAACGTCAGCCGGGTGTGGTCGATGCCGCAGAGGTGCAAGATCGTCGCCTGCATGTCGTGGACGTGGACGGGATCGGCGGTGATGTTCCAGGCAAAGTCGTCGGTTGAGCCGTGGACCGCGCCGGCCTTGACGCCGCCCCCCGCGAGCCACCAACTGTAGGCCTTGCCGAAGTGGTCGCGTCCCCGGGGATTCGATGGGTCGCCCTGGCCGAACGGGGTCCGCCCAAATTCACCACCCCACACCACGAGCGTGTCTTCGAGCATCCCGCGCTCCTTCAAATCGCGCACCAACGCCGCCGAGGGGCCTTCGGTATCGCGGCACTGCGTCTCAAGCTGCGTGAAGAGATTGCCATGCTGGTCCCAGCCGGAATGCATCAACTGCACAAACCGCACGCCACGCTCCAGCAGGCGCCGGGCGATCAGGCAGTTGTTGGCGAACGTGCCCTTCACGAGAGCATCAGGGCCGTACCGCCGGAGCGTTGAGACGGTTTCCCCGGAAAAGTCGACCAGCTCAGGAACACTGGTTTGCATCCGGAACGCCATCTCGTATTGCGCGATGCGCGTGTCGATCTCGGGGTCGCCATAGTCGCTCAAATGGGCCGTGTTCATCGCGGCCATTTCATCGAGGAGCGCCGGCGCGACTGTTGGCTCATCCCCGGGGGATTGGCAAGGTACGGGACAAGATCGCCGGTATTGCGAAAACGCACCCCCTGGAATCGGCTCGGTAAGAATCCGCTTCCCCAGTAGTAGTCGAAGAACAGTTGTCCGCAGGTCTTGGCCTTGTCGCTCGACGTCATCACGACGAATGTCGGCAGGTTGGCAGTCTCACTTCCCAGACCGTAAGCCAGCCAGGCTCCCATGCTGGGCCGGCCCGGTACCTGGGCACCCGTCATGAAAAACGTCACGCCGGGCGCATGGTTGACTGCTTCTGTGTTCATGCTCCGCACGAGACAGATGTTATCGGCCATCGCCCCGAGATTGGGCAGCAGTTCACTCATTTCAATCCCGGCCTGGCCATACTTGCGGAACGGCTTGATCGCCGGCAGGATCGGCCATTTGCCATAGCCGCTGGACATCGTCGATAACCGCGTCGAACCGCGCACGCTGGCGGGGATGTCCTTGCCCGCCATCGTCCGCATCCCTGGCTTGGGATCAAAGAGATCCACGTGCGACGGCCCACCCCCCTGCCACAAAACGACGACCCGCTTCGCCCTGGCCGGATGGTGCGGCAAGCCGGGTAAACCCGCGTCGCCCCGCTCTGGAGTCTCGCTGCCCGCCGCGGCTCGCGCGTTCTCGGTGCCCAAGAGCGAAGCCAGTGCCGCCAGTCCGACGCCTCCGGCCGCCGAACCAAACAATTGCCGGCACATTACCCGGGCGATATTTTCGTGATGGAGGTCATTCATCGGCGGAAGTGTCCCATTCTTGAAGCCATGGTCGGGCCTGTGCCGGTCGTCTCACTCCCGCGTCAGGGCCTCATCCAGATTGAGGATTGCCAGGCACACCGCCGAGAGGGCGGCGTGCTCAGTGATGTTAAGCGAGGCATCACGTCGGGCGGCGCCGACGCTCAGCAAGGCCCTGGCACTTTCAACGTCGGCCTGATAGATCGCCGCCTGCGTGTCATACGCGTGGCGAAGTATCCCGAGATCCTGGTCGGTTGCGTTGCGACACAAGACACGTTTTAGCGCAAACGCGAGCCGGCCATCTCGATCGCGCCCGGCCTTCATACTTTCTTCTGCCAGACATCGGGCCGCCTCGACCCAGGTGGGATCGTTCAGCGTGGTGAGAGCGTGCAGCGGCGTGCTCGTCGTGGTCGTCCGCACGCGGCACGTCTGGCGATTCGACACGTCAAACATGTTGGCCGGGCTGACGGTCCGGCGCCAGAATGTGTAAAGACTGCGGCGATAAAGGTCGCTGCCCGTGGACGCTGGATACGTGAAGTCACGTTCATGAGTAATCGCCAACGCCTCCCAGATCGCGTCGGGCTGATAGGGATAGACCGGAGATCCTCCGATTCGCCCTTCGAGCAAACCCGCTGACGCCAGTGCCCAGTCGCGCAAAACGAGTGAGGACATCCGGAATCGGCTCGCGCGTGCGAACAGCCGGTTGTCGGCGTCGCGAGCGCGAAGTTCGGGAGTCACCCGGCTGGACTGGCGGTAGGTCGCACTGGTGACGATCAGCTTGTGCATTGCCTTTGTGCTCCAGCCGCGCGTGCGAAACTCGACGGCCAGCCAGTCGAGCAGCGTGCCATGAATCGGATACTCGCTTTGCGTTCCAAAATCTTCGGCGGTCTTGACGATACCGGTCCCGAAGAAATGTTGCCAAATCCGATTGACCTGGACCCGCGAGGTGAGCGGCTGCTCGGCCATGAACAGCCAGCGGGCCAGCCCGAGTCGATTGGCCGGGGCGCCATTGGGGAGCGGCGGCAAAAAGCCCGGCGTTGAAAATGAGACTTTCTCGGTGGGCTGGAGGTAATCACCGCGGCTGAGGATCGACGTCTGACGCATCTTTGCGTCGCTCATCACCATGACGCGTGGCAGCTTGTCAGCCTGGTATTCGGCCAGAGATTTCTTGATCGCGTCCACCCGGGCGATTGCCGGCAGCTTTGATCCCAGGCCGGGCCGGACCTTGTCGTCAAAATGCTTTCGCAACCCCGCGTCGAGCGCCTTTTTTTCGTCGCCCGTGCGCTCGGCGTCGGTTTTGTGCAGAATCGCGGCCAGGGCGTCAGGAAGGCCCGTTCCCGAAGCGGCCGCGCCATGGGCGGCGATACCCATTCGCCACCCTTCGAAATGCGGCGTCAACGGAGAGCTTCGAGTCGTGTTCGGCCGCCAAGATTTGCGCATTAAGCTCAAGAATGCGAGTCTGGTAGGCTTCGGTGGGGACTTCGATATAGGGATTGTCGATGCGAAATCGTGATGAAGCGACACGGGGCGTGCCGGTGTCCGGCACCCGATTGAACGCATCGAGCAGCCCGTAATAATCGCGCTGGGTGATCGGGTCGAACTTGTGATCGTGACACTGGGCGCACGCCATCGTCAGCCCCAGCCACGTCGTGGCGGTCGTGTCAACACGGTCAAATAGGTTTACGAACCGCTGCTCTTCGGCGATCGCGCCTCCCTCGCCGTTCAAGAGATGATTGCGGTTAAACGCGCTGGCGATTTTCTGATCGACGGTCGCCTCCGGCAATAAATCGCCGGCGAGCTGCCAGGTCGTGAATTGATCGAAAGGGAGATCCTGATTGATCGCCCTGACCACCCAGTCGCGCCAAACCCATTGCCAGGTGTCGCCATCTTGCTGGAACCCGTTGCTATCCGCATAACGCGCGGCGTCGAGCCAGCCGAGTGACATGCGTTCGCCATAATGAGGGCTGGCGAGCAAGCGATCGACGAGCCTCTCATAGGCCAGCGGATCGGCATCAGCGACGAACGCATCGACCTCCTCAGGCGTGGAGGGAAGCCCGACGAGGTCGATCGACAACCGCTTGATCAAGGTCGGACGGTCGGCTTCCGGTGACGGCGATAAACCCTCGGCCTCGAGCTTGCGGAGTATAAACCGGTCGATCGGATTGCGAACCCACTCGCCGCGCCGGACCGTGGGTAGGTCGGGGCGCCGCGGTGCGACAAAAGCCCAGTGCGGCGAGTAACGGGCCCCTTCGTTGATCCATTGCTCCAGGAGCTTTTTCTGGTCGGCCGACAGGTGCCGGTTCGACTTCGGTGGCGGCATGAGCTGAAGCGGATCATGGGAGTTGATGCGTTCGACCAGTTCGCTGGCGGCGACATCGTTCGGGACGATCGCCCCTTTTTCAACCGCCACCTCGCGCACGTCGAGGCGCAGGTCGGCCTGCCGCTTATTGGCATCCTGTCCATGGCAGTAAAAGCAATTCTCCGAGAGAATCGGCCGGATATCGCGATTGAAATCAAGCCCCGGCGGCTCGGCCTTCACGCTCTCGATGACGGCTTGAACGGAAATCAACAACAGTGCGAGCCCCAAGAAACAGCGCATCGCGCTCGGGAATGGCTTCCTCGGGCGGGGAGTGCCGTCTTTAGGGTGCGTGCTCATATCAAGATGCTCCTGTCGTCGGGGAGATCTGGCTTCAGTGAGCATGAACTTTCAGCAATGACGCCGGCCGATGCTTTATTCTGCCTCATCGTCAGACGAGAGTCACCGAAAGGCGGACGTCGCTCGCATGGTTCTGGCGGGTCAAACGCGGATCAGGGATGCCAAGATTCATGGTACGGTAATCCCGGAATCTTTGCATCAACAAAGCGACCAGGTTTTCCGAGAAGATCGCGGGAACGATCGGCAGACAACGCCGACGTCTCGCGGCGACAAGAGGACCTGACCACTAAGTTCGAATCAAGCTGCTGGAGGTGAACAAGGAAACGGTGTAATTCCCGGGGGACAGCCGCGTCGAGATAGGCCATCACCCCGGAGCCCTAGACATTTGCGCTCCGCAACCCTAACATTAAGCCGCGCAGGAAGCTGCGCGCCATTTCGTGCCAATCTGCTATGGGAGTTTGCCATGCTTGTCAGGCTGTTCGGCAGTAATTTTCGCTCGCTAAAGGGCAAATTTGAATTGTCCATGGTCGCAGCCGACTTGAAGCGTGACGAGGACCGCGACCGGGGAATAATCAAAGTACCGATTGCCGGCGCGAACGAGCCCCTTCGGTTGCTGCGCACAGTAGCCCTTTACGGTCCGAACGCGTCGGGGAAGTCGACGGTGCTCAAGGCCGCTGTGGCGGTGCGTTGGCTATCCACTGATTTGAGTGCTCTGCGCCAAGCCCGGCGCGAAAATACCGCCGTATGAGCCATTCTTGCTCGACGACGAATCGAGCACCGCGCCAATCCACCTCGGTTGTGAGGTAGTTTTCAAGAAATCGTTGTTGCGCTATGAGATAACGTATGGTGCAAAAATGATCCGCCGCGAAACACTGGCAGTCCTAGGCGAAGGCGGCGAGACAGTACTCATCGACCGCCAAGCTTCAAAGGAAGTTCGCGGAGACCTGATCACTGGAGCGCAGCCAATCAACTTTACGTAAAGGAAATGCAACCAAACGTATCTGTGCTTTCGAAGTTGGCCAGCATGGTCCTCACAAAGGCAAAGAGTCGGTACAGCCCTACTATCAGGCCATCCGAAACGCCACGCGATTCCGGGACTATTCCGACTCCACGGGGTCGCGAATCAAGCTCGGAGGCTCTGAAGACGACAGGTTCGCAGATGATCCGGCGTACCGCGAATGGATCATGCATCGTTTGATCAATGCGGCGGATCTGGGAATCTGTGACGTTCAGACCCGCCGTGAGAGTTTTGACTTCCCCGATCTCCTCAAAGAGCAGCTAGCGAAAATGGAGAGCGGCTTTCAGTTACCCGACAAGAGGGTTATTGTCTCCTTTGTTCACGGGGGCAAAGCAAGCCGTCCCATCGACTTTTCGCACGAATCGGCCGGTACGCAGAAGCTATTCAACATCGCGCCAGACTGGTGGGCGTTGGCCAACGAGCGCGTCACGGTTCTTGCTGATGAGCTAAGTGCAGGCCTTCATCCCCGTTTGCTCGACCGCCTTGTCCGTGCTGTTAATGACACCCCAGCAGCCCGCGGTCAATCACAACTTGTCTTCACAACCCACGACACTGGTTTGCTTGAGAGCCAGATGGCCTGCCGCCGGCACTCCGGCGTGATCAGGTTTACTTCACAAGGAAAGATGCTGATGGTGCATCGGGAGACCTATTCCCTCGCCGAGTTCAAAGACAACGCGCGGCCCGTGCACAATATCCGCAAGCGCTACCTTTCCGGCCTCTACGGAGCACTTCCATCGGGCGAAAAACTCTCGCTATGAGCAAGCGCGGGAAAGAAAAGAGACCGCTATCAAAGGCGACCGTGGCGTTGAACGAACGGCTGAAGCGGCGAAGCAGCGTCCGAGACCTGCAAGGCGGATTCCTGATCGTTTGTGAGGATCATAAGTCGGCCGCCGAATTACTTCGAGGCCTTGAAGAAACACTTCAAACTGTCAGCCACCTCGATCCAAGTCGTTGGTAGTGGTGGTCATACTCAGCCTGCACAAGTCGTGAATCGAGCCGTGAAACTAAAAGATAACGCGGCCGAAAGAAAACGGACTCCGCGATCATATCGGTGCTTTTGCCGTAACCAGCGGAATCGGCCTGAAGGAGCTGTGCGACAAGTTCAAAGCCGAGAACGACGACTACAACGCGATCATGGCGGAAGCCATCGCCGATCGTCTGGCTGAAGCTTTCGCCGAATGCTTGCACAAGCGAGTGCGGGACGAATGGGGTTACGGGTGTGCGGAGGGTCTGAGCAAGACGGATCTCATCGCGGAGAAGTACCGCGGGATCAGGCCGGCCGCTGGTTATCCGGCATGCCCGGATCACACAGAGAAGGGCACGCTCTGGCGATTACTCAATGTGCAGGCCAACACCGGAATGCAGATTACCGAATCCTTTGCCATGTGGCCGGGCTCGAGCGTGAGCGGGCTCTACTTCGCTCACCCTCAATCGCGCTATTTTAGTCTCGGCAAGATCGACCGCGATCAGGTCGCCGACTATAGCAAACGCAAAGGGATGAGC
>CAWHKI010000143.1:0-10319 GCA_963829765.1 uncultured Isosphaeraceae bacterium
TCTCTGTCTCGTCTCGACGGTACGTATTGCTAAACCGCTCGCCCCAATCTCGCTCGAGCGTCAGCACGAGAGCGGGCCATTGCAACTCGGCCGATGAGCCAGGGGCGGACTCGGGCGGTCGTCGTGCCGGGGGAGCCTTGGGCCCCTGGGCCGGCCAGTGCGGAGCCGGCGGAATGGTCTGCGGCAGCCTGCTTTGCTCGCGGCGCGAGTACGCGCGTGCCAGCGCCTCGTCAACTTCCCTCATGCGTGGAATCCTCGAGACTGTCGTCGGGTAACACATAACCGGGAAAGTTGACCGAAACTTCCGCGTCGGTGCCCTGGGTCGTCACTGCCGATCCGATCGAGAGTACGACGATCGCGGCGGGACCGGCAGGGGTTGCCGGCGACTGGTTCGATGCATCGCCACGACCGCTGTTTCGATCGGCGACCGAATCAACCGCGGTGGCCTGGACGATCGAACAGGCAAGGGCTCGAGTGGGACTCTCCGGCCACGCGAGCTGCGCAGGCCGATATGAGCGGTGCCAGGGTTAAGAGTGCGCAACCCGCTACGCGCACTTCACGGCGTAGTTGCCGTCTCGGTCGCATCGGCGACCGCCGACCGTTTCCCCGCCGGTCAACATCGTTGGCCTGGATGCGTCTGTTGCCGACGCGCTTCACTTTCGGCACTTCGATCAGGCACACGAGCGAGCGCGGAACCGCGCGATCAGCCTTCATCGGCGGCAAGGTTAAGAGTGTATCGGTTTGGCTCATGGCGGCACCCTTCGCACTCTCGCGGGACAGGTCGAATCCTCGGATCCGTGTTTCCAGTCGCTCGTGGTTGGCCGCCGTTCGTTGCTCGCGTGAAATCGGGCGGCTCGACCGCGTCGCTCTGTTTCATCGTCTGGAAGGTTCGTCAAACTTGAACAGCCGTGACGAAAATAACGAAGCCGAAAGCCTGCCCGATCAATTTGGTTGAGCGGCCGCTACGAACGCGACAACCGGACCGGTACAATCGTTACAAACCCAATATCACAAGTCGGGTGAGGCATGCTTTTCCAAACAACGACCCGACACAAGGCTAAATCGGGGATCGGGAGACGGAGCTCCCTCCTACAACACCTGTAGGAGCCGGCTCTGTCCGGCGATGCTTTTAGCCTTATGTCGGCTCATTGTTTCAACGGACGAGGCCCGGCCCGAAGTGGCTGCACTGCCAGGCTCCGGGTCGGGCCTCTTGAAAACGATCGGGCGGGATACGGCACGAATCAAGCGGTTTCCTCGCCCGGGTTAGCGGCACCGTTAGTTCAGCGCCCAAAGATCCCGCGAAGGAACCCGCCGAACCGCGGGGCCGGGCGTTCCACTTCGGCGGCATCGGCGAATATCTGACGACGGCCAACCTCATACTGAGCGACCGGCCGGAAGATCGGCGGACTTCCCGCAAGACGGCGGTTATCGGTGCCGCCATTGGCCAGGTCGATCGACCGAACGTTCGCCTCTGTAACTTGGAGGTTGTGGCCTCCCCAACGGGATTCCACAAGCTCCAGCACGTTCAAGGGAGCGTACTGCGCTTCGCCTCCCACCGAGATCCAGTCGGCGGCCATCGGGTTGGTCTCGTCGACTTTGCCGTCGAGGCCGTAGACCAGGTTGTACTCGTAGTTGACGATCCGGTCCTTGTCGTCCTGACCGTTGAGCATCGAGCCCGAGTTGGCGTGGACCTCGATCTTGAGGTTGACCGCCCGCGGCCCGCGGCCGGGGATCGCCGAGTACGTCGCGATGTACTTGTAGACGCCGTGGTTCCAAACCTCGTTGACCGTGCCGCGAGGCGGGAATGCCCGCAGGTTGGCCAGCAACGGTTTTTTCTCGCCGCGGATGTGGGTTTCGAGCATGGCGTGCACGCGGGGCGCCTTCCAGTCGGTCGCGTCATAGCCGCGCCGGGGCGGGCCCGGGAGGGATCTCGTTGGCATAGTCGCCGATGCGGTGATTGTAGTGGTTCTCGCCCAGCTCGGCCCAGAGGGCCTTGAGCTCGTCCTTGGTCAATCCGCTGCCGGGGGCGGGCACCGGCTCATTCAACAGAATCGAGGCGACGGCGCCTCCCAGGCAATGGCCGGGCCACCGCGAGATATCCTTGTTCTGACTGAATGCCGCCTCCCACTGCCGTGCCGAAGTGCCGAAAAGCTGGTCGTACTTCAGCAATGGCGACGGAGTCTGGAACCGCGTGATCTGGCCGCCGTGCTCTTTGTCCGGGCCGATCCAGTCCAGATCATCATAGAGGTTGGGGAACCAGGTCGCGTCGTCGCCGCCGGCCGGCAGCGTCTCGAGCAGCCCATTTTGCCCCGCCCAGACGATATCCACCCCGGGGGCAATGTAGCCTCCCGGCGTGGCGACCATTCGTCGTCGCCGTTCAGGTGTCATCGTGTCGACCCGGGCGTTGCCCCCGGCCCAGGGCTCGTGGACCGAGTCGGCCTTGGTCGGCCAGTAATAGAAGTTCCACGGCTTCTTCGTCGCTCTCGACCCACCTGAACGAAGCTGGTCTTGCACCGAGTAGGGCTTCTTCGCGCCCTGCGATCTTGAAGGTGTACCACCCCTGCTGGTCAAAGCCGATGTCCTGGCCGTTGACCTTGGGCGTCCCCGTCGGGCCCTTCAAGATCGACGACCTGGCCCTCGCGTGGTCGTTACCTTGAGCTCGCCTCCGAAACGCGTCGGAACGTAGACGCCATAATGATGATCGCCGGATTGCCCATCCAATGAACCTCCCAGAGGGATGGTCGTTACGTGCTCGGCGGTGCCGGCACCCGCCGCCATACTCATCGTGGCGGCCAATGCCCAGATCACCGAACCACCGAGCCAGTTGCCAATACGCATGCTGCCTCCCAAAACCGGTGTAGAGTTTTACTCACCAGATCGCACCGGCGCCTGAAACCATCGATTAGCTAAGAGATTCCCATCGTAGCGAATCGTTGGTTCACCCCGCAAACCGCGCCGCCTCCCTGATACCCCATGATGGTTCGGCTTCGAAGCCGGCAGCAGGTGGATACCAATTCGCCAAGTATCGCAACCTATACTCTTGAAACTCGTCAAAGCCCGTAGAGTTCGTCAAGGCGCCAATTTCTCGATTTTCTCAAGTTCAGTAAACGAGCGAAAGGGGTCTGCCGATAACCACATTGGCCACCCCTGGGGTGGAGAGCGAGAGTCGGCCAAGATGACCGGCTTGAGGCTTCCGCCACCGTGCCGGGGCCTTCGTGAACAGTTTCCTGACCCCGCGTTGGGGACGAGGTTCACTCGGAGACGCTGGTCGAGCGTCCGGCAAAGTGAACCGCATCGGAAACGGTGGCGTGGCGATCGGACGTTGTCCAGCATCGGCCGTGCCGAACCATCAGGGGAATCTTATTTCACCGACTCGATCGAGAAGTCGACCGACAACCTCACTCTTCACAAGAGGACATCGCGATGACCAGTGCGGTATTAGTTCTTGCCTTGGGTCTGTCTGGCCAAAGCCCGCAAGGGGTTTATCCGGCAGCTCAGGCGCCCAGGCAAAGTTTCGCCCGCCCACCCAGTGCGCGCCGGCGAAGGTTTCGCCCGCACCTCAGGCTCCGAGCAAGGTCGCGCCCGCGCCTTATGCTCCAGCAAGGTTTCGCCGACGGCCCAGGCGCCGAGCAAGGTTGCGCCCGCGCCTCAGGCCCCCAGCAAAATAGCTCCGGCGCCCTATGCTCCCGGCAAGGTTTCGCCGGCACCGCAGGCTCCGAGCAAGGTCGCACCCTCGCCTTATGCTCCTGCCAAGGTTTCGCCGGCACCGCAGGCTCCGAGCAAGGTCGCACCCGCGCCTTATGCTCCTGCCAAGGTTTCGCCGGCACCGCAGGCTCCGAGCAAGGTCGCACCGGCGCCTTATGCTCCTTGCAAGGTTTCGCCGGCACCCCAGGCTCCGAGCAAGGTCGCTCCGGCGCCTTATGCTCCTTCCAAGGTTTCGCCGGCACCGCAGGCTCCGAGCAAGGTCGCACCCGCGCCTTATGCTCCTTCCAAGGTTTCGCCGGCACCCCAGGCTCCGAGCAAGGTCGCACCCGCGCCTTATGCTCCTTCCAAGGTTTCGCCGGCACCCCAGGCTCCGAGCAAGGTCGCACCCGCGCCTTATGCTCCTTCCAAGGTTTCGCCGGCACCCCAGGCTCCGAGCAAGGTCGCACCTGCGCCTTATGCTCCTTCCAAGGTTTCGCCGGCACCCCAGGCTCCAGGCAAGGGTGCTCCGGCGGCGATTTCGCCGACGGCGCAGGCACCGAGCAAGATGGCTCCGGCGCCCTACGCTCCTGGCAAGGTTTCGCCGGCGCCCCAGGCTCCAGCCAAGGTTGCACCGGCGCCGCAAGCACCCGGCAAGGTGGCCCCGAGCGCTCAGGGCGGCTTTGGCCCCTACGGTGCTCCCCAGGCGCCGACCAAGGCATCAGGGCAGTATTGATCGCCTCGGCGATCTGTCGACTCGAATCGTGGCGAGCCCTTCGCGCGACCGGGTCACACCCCTATCGCTCGAGATCGACCGAACGGCGGCTCTCTCCTCCCGGAGACGTGCCGCCGTCGTCGCTTCAACTTCACGACTGGCCGAGTGTAACGACGATGTCCATCGGCTGGCCGTCACGAACAACGGTGACACGGACGGCCTCGCCCGGCCGGTGTTTCTCGACCTCGGTCAAGAGCTCCTCGACGGTGCGAACGCGATTGTGATCGACGGCGACGATCAAGTCGGCCGAGTTGGGATCGAGCGACCGGCGGATGAAGCCGGGGGCGATCCGTTCGACCTTCATACGAACCGGCTGAACGCCCGCACGGGCGGCAGGGCCCCCTTCCACAATTGCCAACACGAGTAATCCTTCACCGTTCGCATAAACCTTGGCGATTCCCAGGTCGGCACGCACGACTCGCCCGTTTTCGATGAGCTGCCGGAGGATCCGCGAAATCGAGTTGATCGGCACCGCGAAGCTGATGCCGGCCGACTGGCCGACCTGGCTGACGATAGCCGTATTCATGCCGATGACCCGGCCCCGCGAGTTGAGCAGCGGGCCTCCTGAATTGCCCGGATTGATCGCGGCGTCAGTCTGGATGATTCCCTTGATCGTCCGGCCATTCCTGGCCTTAATCGAACGGTCCAGGCTGCTGACAATCCCCGAGGTCAACGTCCGCTCCAGCCCAAACGGGTTTCCCAACGCCAGGATTCTCTGCCCGACCATCACATTCGAGGAATCGCCAAGAGTCAGAGGAAAAAGCTTTTCTTGCGGCACGCTGATCGACAGCACGGCCACATCGTTGGTCGCATCGGCACCAATAATCTTGGCCTCGTGCGGCGAGCCGTCGAAAAGCTTCACCTCAACCGAGGAGACCTCACCCCCATCGCTTTCGTGGACGACGTGGAAATTGGTCAGGACATGGCCTTGCTTGTCGATGACAAAGCCCGACCCCGTACCGGTCGATTTATCGTCACCGAAAAAGCCGGCCACCTCGGCTTCGGTGGTGATGTTGACAACGCCCTTGTTGGCCGCGTTGTAGACCCGAATGTTGTTCCGCTCATCGGGATCAAGCTCCTTGAGTATGTCGTCGGGAAGTGGAGGAGGTGCGTCAACCGCTTTCCGCGTGGGGACGACCGGGCTCGACGGATCAACGGGCACCGGATACGGCGGGGACTGTGAGCGAGCGCGACCTGGGATTTGGACCAGGGGCGGCACTCGGCGCAACCCAAGATGATCGCCGAAAAAGAGGGCTACGAGCATTACGGTCAAAAGCGCCGTCAGCACGTGCGACAGAACGGACTTCCCACAAGACATTAGCGATCCCTCCCTCATCGCGGCACTTCCCCCTTTTTGAGAACGCAATCGGGCGGATCACCGCCCGTTTGCGAACAGAAAACCTGATCAGGTTTTGGCCGGTGTTGTTGGTGATCCCATCCGCATTATAAGCAGGTGGGTGAAATTGATCGACCGACAATCTAAGATGAGGATGACGACCAAGACTAGGAACAAAACAGCATGATTGGGATGGGGAGAGTGGCTGCATGCAGAAGAACTTTGTGCTAACCGTCACCGGCCCCGACCGCATCGGCGTGGTCGAGCGAGTAACCGGATTGCTGTTTGAGCAGGGGGGCAACGTCGAGACGAGCCGCATGGCTCATCTGGGCGGCGAGTTCGCCATTCTGATGCTCGTGTCGATGCCCGTGGACTGCCTCGGCGCTCTCGATGTCAAGCTCAATGCCCTCGCCGCCGAGGGCTACAAGGTAACAACGACGCCAACCGATCGGGCCCCCGCGGCTGTCCACCCTGACTGGCTGCCGTACCGCATCGAGGTCGAGGGAGCCGACGACGAGGGCATTATTCATGAAATCGCCCGGTATCTCGCGGAACGAGGTATCAATATCGAATGGGTCGACTCGGAAACGACCGCGGCACCCGTGAGCGGCTCTCCTCTCTTCGCCATGACAGCACGCGTGCTCGCCCGTCCGAGCCTCGACGCGCGGACCTGGCAGGCCGGGCTCCAGGAGATCGCCGATCGTATGAACCTGGAAATCAGGGTCTCCTCGTCCCATGACTGAGCGCGAAGCCACCGCGCCATCTCTTCTCGGGAATTTCACGCCGGACGAGCCGCCCACGCCACCTCCAATAATATTGTACGAATGATTTTATGAATATTCATTGAAATGGCCCTTTCTGGCGCAGAATGGCGCCTTTTCAGAGGGCTCCATCTCAGAAGGACAATCTAAGAAACAAGTTATGACAATCGGCCAAAGGATTAGGCGCACTCGCGTTTGGGGCACGAGAAACAGGTCCCGGCAAAGCGCGCGAACTCAGCTTCGTGGGGCGAGAACGCCCCCAAGGGCATAGACGAAACAGAGTCAGGTTGACTGGTCCGAAGACCTTGATATCAGCCTTCACGGACGCGCCATCAAACGACTTGTTGTTTGCCCCCATCCTCCGTCCTCCGTCCTGCTTTTTCGTGATGCGTCTGGCATGGAAACGGAGAACCGAAAACTGCGCGCGCCCCGGCGATCTCCGAGAAGCACTTCGCAAACCTTGCGCACACTACCCACACTAACAATATAACACGGTTTGCAAATTTCGTTAATGCACCTATTCCAATTTGCGCGTAAGTCTCGATCGGAACCTATCGGCGTAAATGGATTTAAAATGTTTTCCAAAATTTTTGTCCGCGATCATTCGCGCACGACATGACAGCCAATGGGCACCCGTATATCGCAAAAACTCGGCAAGACCGTGCTAGCCGCGACGGCCGGAAGAATCGTTCTGACCGGCCTTCTCGCGGTGGTGAACATTGGCGATGCTGCGCTTGATGTCTCCGCGAGCGACGCTTCACCGATTCATCAAAATCACCTCGGTCGCCTCGTAGCAGGCTGCCACGGCCAGTACCACGGCTACCCAAAAGTTTGCTTGCAAGTTCAGCAAAAGAACGCGACCGAAGCGGGTGAGCGGCGTTCCACCGAGACTCGATTGGAAGATGTGGATGGGGATGAATAGACCGAAGAGTGTGGCCAGGATGTAGCCTTCTCCTTCCAGCAGCATGGTCGCGGAGTGGGGTAGCATCGAGTAAGCCAGCGTCGTCATGCTCGGGGCAAGCAAAAGGCCCCATAGGACGGAGCGAAGAGCCGCCATCACGATTCCACTCCCCGGCACGATGGTCGATGGAAGCGTCAGCACGAGCAACGATCCGAGGAAGAAGTTGATCGCGAACGTCACGGCAGCGGCGCGAAAGATGGTACCGCTGGCATACGCCTGGGCGGCTGCGGCAAGTGGCCCCGACCTAGCGCTCAGTGCGTCGCCCACGCTCGACAGCAGGAGCGCCTGAACATCGTGAAGGCTGTAAACCAAAATCGAGCCCGCGATCACGAACCCGAAATAGACGAGATGCATGCCCCAAACCAGCCGCGGCCGCCGCTCCATCTCGAAAAGAGGCATCGCCCACCAGCGCGGTCGCGCCTGATCCAGCGCTGGCTCGGCCTGGTTCTCGAAGTCGTCAAAATGATTGCCGAGTGAGGGCTGGCGAGCGCGTGCCGCCAGGCCGCGGAAGAGCATGATGAGCGTGCCCGAGCCTCCCAGAAGGAAGGCCGCCAGGCCGCCCAGGTAAGCAAAATACGTCTCTCGCTGGAGCCATTCCGTCGGCACCAACACGGTGTAACTCGGCGCAGGCAGGCTCTTCTCGACCTTCCCAAGGAAATGGTGATTGTGGACCTGCTCCGAGGTCAGTTGCACAAGAGTCGCCTCATGCACCGACGGATTCCCGTCCGGGAACAAGGTCTTCGCGACCTCGGATGGGGGAATCAAATAGTCGCTCCGAAAAAGGGCGAATTCGGGCTTGAGCACACCGACCACGTCTAATGGCCGCTCGCCGGCGGTCACGCGGTCCTTATGAGCGGCCGATGCACCGGCGATGACCTCATTGCGGCCGGCCTCGGGCAATCGGCCCGATTGGAGGGACGAGCCGTTGATTCTGGCTCCTTCGAGCGGCAGCAGAATGAGCTTGGGACAAAGCTGCAACTCGAGTCGGATCGCCTTTTCTTTCGCCACCTGGCGCATGACCCCGAGAATCGCCTCGGTCCGTTCGGTGGCCGCCAAAAGCCGGATGGCGCACCGAGATGGCAGTGCCGATTTTTGCGACCTCTGCCGGCAAATCAGGACCGACGACCACCATGCCATACGCCCACGGAGCGTTCGGATCCGGACGGGCCCGCGTGGTGTACGCCACCAACATCATACCCCACCCCGCCGCCGCGACGATCACCCACCACGACGCTTTCATGAGGTTCCTTGTCTTGATTGAACCAAAGAAGGACCCCGCCGACGGACCGAGCACCAATCAGGTCGCCGGCGAGTCGTGGTCGAGGGGACGTCGCCAGGGCCAGTCTTGTCGCGCTGACCTATTCTCGCTCGGGAACAGCGGCACGTCCATGACCGACCGCCAAGCGGAGCACCTGTGGTGACACTCACGGAACGGCGATGATCGACGAAATCGACGTGGGAATGGCCCTGGTCATTGTGCCGAGATCGGCGTGGACGTCAGCGTCGGCGACCCCGCTGTCCACCATCGCTGTTGCCGCGGCGTTCCGCAGCGCCAACAGGGTTTCCACGCTGGACGGACTCGAATGAGTCGCGGCTGAGTTCGCCATCGGAAAAGGGCATAACATTGTTGCGTAGCCGAGCCATGCAAGAGAACGCACCAACTCGGCTCTCCGTCAGGAAAGCCCCGTCAGGTATCGTCGACCAAGAAATGGCCTCGGCGGCGGCCCGAGGTGGTGTTCGGCGAGGGCTGTAATAATTCTTCCAAAACTTTTTCGACAATCGCTGTGCGCGAGGATAAGCGAGAGACTACACGGGCCTAAGAGCCGGTCGCGGGTAGCATGTCGTCGACGGGGACATGACCAACGATCGTCCCGTCCAGGACGACCGGGACGCTCTGGCCTGGCCGATAGTCGGTGCGCGTCGCATAGCCATCGTGCTGCGGGCCCGAATAGACCTCGACCTGGCGGTCGATCAGGTTGACGATCCGATAGAGGGGAATTCCAGCCCGACCGTAATTAACCCGTTTATCGCCTCGGTCCTTCGCGAGCGTCGTGTCTTTCAAAAACACGGCCGTCGATCAACTCGATCCGCACGTCACCGAGCGACTCCTCGAGCTGCTCGAACTCGTCGACAGTCATGCCTCTCGGAGGCGACGCATGTATGGGCTGTTTCGTGGTGATTGTGGACATGGTAAAGACTCCCCGAATCAGGCCTCCCGCTTTCACCACTGGCCACCAGCGACGACGACCAGTCCGAGCTTCGAGCGCGGATCCGCCCCGCCCCTCATCATACATCAATCCTCCTTTTCGGGCTTTCGTCGTTTCGGGATTTCGCGATCGCATTGTCGCCCGCGTGGTGCTGGTTTGAGCTCATGCTCTCACGGGGAACATGAAAGCCTTGTCCTTCCCTCCTCTCGACAAAACCTGGCCGGAAAGGAAGCCACTACCGCGATTGTGGTGGTGGGAGAAGGCGAAGGCGAAGTGACCGCCAACCGGGGCTGTTTTTAATCCTTCGAAGGCGGTTGCTCGTACCCGAGCCTCCGGAACGTCTCATTCGGTGCGCCTGAGCCGAGCCAGGCGACGCATTGCTCGCTGGCTATGTTTGGGTTTACCCAGCAGATTGTTGAGACTCCGGGAAAGTCTCGGCCAAATATGGCCAGCCCATTTCCAATGGGCGCGGTCATCACCTTCCGGTGACAGATTGTGAGCACGGCTTGGAGAAACTCGCGGCAATCACGGACACCGGGTGCATCGAAGCCTCGCCGGCGGCCCGAGCAATTGAGGCGTCGATAACCAGCACACACGC
>CAWHKI010000144.1:0-20622 GCA_963829765.1 uncultured Isosphaeraceae bacterium
GATCCTTGATTGTTTTTCGCAAACCTGGACCATTTCAGGCTTTGTATTACGTGTGGAAAGTCTTTCGAGGGGTTCATCTGGATGATCCGGGCGTGTCTCATCGCCGGGTTAAGAAGGTGGTAGTGACGTCTGGGCAGCGGGTACCAGTCCAGATTGACGGCGACCCCGGCGGATACTTGCCTGCGCAGACCGCGGCCGATCCGGCCGCGGACTGGACCGTGGAAGTGATCCCGGCCTCGCTCTGCGTGATCGCCTCGTCCAGTCGTCGTTTCCGCCCGGGCGGAGCACAGCTCGCCACCAACGGTGTGACGCGATAAGATCAGTAAAGTAATCCGCAAGGAGGCAAAAAATGTCGCCCCCCAACCCAGTCGCGGTCGGCAATGTACAGATTGGTAAGAATCGTCCGCTCGCATTGATCGCCGGACCATGCGTGATGGAACCTGGCGACATGACGCTCTTGATCGCGCATCGCCTGGTGAAAATCTGCGGGGAGCTGGGTGTTCCGCTCGTGTTCAAGGCGTCATTCGACAAGGCCAATCGGACTTCCGGTTCGAGTTTTCGAGGTCCGGGCCTGGTCGAGGGGATGAAGGTGTTCGCACGCGTCAAAGCCGAGACCGGGCTCCCCGTGACCACCGACATCCATGAAACGATCCAGGCCAAACCGCTGGCCGAGGTGGTTGATCTCCTGCAAGTCCCCGCATTTCTGGCGCGCCAGACCGACCTTCTGGAGGCGGCGGCAAACACGGGCCGGCCCGTGAACGTCAAGAAGGGGCAGTTTATGGCGCCGTGGGACATGTCCAACGTGGTGGCCAAGCTGACCGAGTCTGGGGCTTCCGGTGTTCTCTTGACAGAACGTGGGACGACCTTCGGCTATGGCCGGCTCGTCAACGATTTCCGGGCAATTCCGCAAATGCAAGCCACCGGGGCTCCGGTTGTTTTCGATGCCACGCATTCGGTCCAACTTCCCAGCGCGGGGGCGGGCGGAACGGCGTCATCGGGTCAGCGCGAGATGATCCCGACCCTGGCCCGAGCGGCGGTCGCCGCTGGGTGCGATGCACTTTTCATCGAAGTGCATCCCGACCCCGACCGCGCCCTGTCTGATGGTCCTAATTCTTTGCGACTCGATGACTTGCACGGGCTGTTATCGATGTTATTGCGGATTCGAGCGGCGATCACCGCCGAACCTTGAGGGCGGTTCGAGCGTAACAATGAGAAATCGCGATCTATTGCGAAGCGTTTTCGGAGTGCGCGCCTTGGCGCTCGAATAGGAGTCTCGCCGTTTGAATTCGCGTATTGTGCACTGGGGCCTGGCCGCCGTCGGTCTGACGTTGATGGCGCTTTTCGGGTGTGATTACTCGTCGCCAGAAACCTCGATATCCCCCGCGGGCTCCGGTTCCAATTTCGCGATATCTCCTCGTGAGCCGATGGCGCCTGGCGTGGCCGGCGCCAAGGCGGCAAGCGTGCCGCGAGCAACGGAAGAACGAACGGCGATTCTCGAGAGCTCGATGACGCTGATCGAGCGTGCCGCTGTGCAACCGGGAGGGAAGAATTTCGAGCTGGCGGTCAAGAAGCTGAATCAGTACTTCCAGGGTACCCCTCTCTCTTCGTATCAGCTTCCGCCAGGGGCACGCCGAATACTTGGCCACCCAGTTGCCGTCCCAGATGCTGCAAGCCCTCGAGAACAGAAATTGGAACCTCCGGGATACGCGGCACCTTGAAGACTGCATCATGTATTACGGAATCGCCAGCCGAGTGGCCGGGCCGGGCGAGAGTATCGACCGGGTGCGGCGGGTCTTCGCGTGGGTCGTGCGACAAGTCCAACTCGTCCCGCCCGGTAGCCTTGGATCAGCCCGGATGCCCCAGGTTTTTTCCCGGCCCTACGACGTGTTGCTCCGCGGCATGGCCACCGAAGCCGATGGCTTTTGGGCGGAGCGTGCGTGGCTGTTCATGGTGCTCTGCCGCCAGATTGGCATCGACGTCGGCTTGATCACTTACCGTAAAAGCGACATGCCTCGAGTTGCAGGTGCCCCGCTACGAGTTGAACTTCGATGCGACAACCCGGCGCAAGGTGCCTATCGTCTGGATTTGCATGCCTTGATCGACGATCAGGTTTACTTGTTTGACGCCCGGCTTGGTCTCGAAATTCCCGGCCCCGACGGCGAGGGGGTGGCGACGCTCGAAGAAGCCCTGGCCGATCCGGTGATCCTCGAGCGAATGAACCTGCCCGGCCTGGCGCCCTATGGAACCAGCCGCGCTTCCCTGCTCAGCAGCCCCACGAAGATCGGCATTCTCATCGATTCCAGCCCGGGCTATTCTTCACCCAAGATGAAACTACTCCAGGCGGAGTTGTCGGGCAAGCACCGGACGATCCTTTACCGCGATCCGGCCGACGAACGCGACCAATTCGCCCGTGCCCTGCGCGACCACGCCGGGCTCATCTCGCTATGGTCGATCCCCTTGGAGGTCGACACTCGGCTTTTTACCGATGCTCGCTACGTTGAGTCGATCCAGGCTTCTCTTTTCTTGTTCCGCGCCGAATGGCCCTTGCTTTACGCGCGGGTCAAACAACTTCGGGGTGAATTCGATCAAGCCATCGAAGATTATGCCACGTTCCGGTTCAATGAAAATACTCCGATGGTCAATAAAAAGAAACAGGTGATCCCCAAAGAAGTCCAGGAAGGGCTCGATGCGTATGCGACTTACTATCTGGCCCTGGCCAAGCTCGAGCAAAACGACCTGCCTAACGCGAAGCGCATGTTCGAGCAAACACTTAAACTCTTGCCTGAGCCTGGGCCGAACCAGCCCTACTACACGATGTTTCGTCGCGGTGCCAACGCGAACCTGGGTCGAATTTACGAAATCGAGAAAAATCCCGCGAGGGCTATCGCTTACTACACGCAGCGCAATCCGACCCAGCAATATGTGGGGAACCTGCTCCGTGCCCGCGAGTTGGTTTGGCACGATCCGATAGGCGCAGTCCGCCGCGACACTCTCCGCTGCTTCTGGGGCCACGGCCAAGTAACCGACGGGCTGGGAGCCGGCGCGACGTTCGGTTAGTCTGGAATCAAGGAGCTTTCCACCATGCCGTTACGCGATCACTTTCGCTCGCCACTCGCGGACCGCAGGTCATGGGACGGTTTGCACGGGCAGTGGCCAGCCATGATCGTCGTCGAAATGGGGACGCCTGGCTGATGGAGACTTGGGCCTATCCTCTCGAACTCGGGCGCCCGCTCCCGACACTACCGCTCTGGCTCGCCGAGAACCTCGCGATACCAGTGGACCTGGAGCAAAGCTATGAAGAGACATGCGGAATCCTTCGCATTCCCTAGGCTTTGAAGTCGGGGATCGGGAGACGGAGCTCCCTCCTACAAGTCCTGTGGGAGCCGGCTCTGTCCGGCGATGTATTTTGTCGGGGATCGGGAGACGGAGCTCCCTCCTACAATTCCTGTAGGAGCCGGCTCTGTCCGGCGATGTTTTTTTGTCGGGGATCGGGAGACGGAGCTCCCTCCTACAATTCCTGTAGGAGTCCGGCATTGTTTTTAGCTTGATCGCGGCTCATTGAATATCTCCGCGGTCACACTTAGGCGATCAGCGAGGATGGTCTCGACTAAACCTTCGGCCTGCCGCGCGATGTCATCGCCTAAGGCGGCCAGGGGTGAGATGTCGCGAGCCTCGATCGTGTAGATGACCAGATTTCGTGGCAGGAGGCCCAATGTTTCGGCCAGTTGCAAAGCCTCAACGAGCTCCAGCCCATGCGTACTCCAGGGAGCAAGTTCCGGCAATTCGGGGCAGGGCCAGGCGAACGATCGGATCAACCCGGGCCGGCCCGCCGGCGCCGACGCATCGACGATCACCACCGTGTCATGTCCTTCCAGGCACTCGAGCAGATCGAGCCCGCCGCGAATCTTCTGCGCGGAGACGCCCGCCGGCAGCCGCGGCCGGATGAGATCGATCGCGACCCAGCCCAGTTGGTCGTCGCCGTGCGGGCTGCCGAGGCCCACGATCAGGCTCATGACCCCACGATCCTCAGCTTCAAGGAATGAGTCGCGCAACTGATGCACGGATCATAATTTCGCACCACCTGCTCGCACCGCCAGGCGGCCTGGTCTTCGGGCAAATCGAGCACGGACGGAGCGAAGCGGATCAGGTCTTCCTCGATCTGCCGCTGGTTCTGACTGGTGGGGGGGACGATGGTGGCGAGCGTAACATGCCCACTCGCGTCTGCTTCATAACGGTGATAGAGAATCCCGCGCGGGGCTTCGGTAATCCACGCCCCCGAGCCTGCCACCAGATCATACGGCACGGCGGGTTGATCGGGAACCTCATAAGCCTCGATCAATCGCAAGGCTTCGTCGACGGCGTAGGCTGTTTCGAGCGCGCGGGCCACAATGCTGACGTAAGGGTTGCGGCACGGCCAGGCGATCCCGGTATCTTGGGCGAGCTGCTGGATGTCGATCCCCGCCTGGTCGGCGCACAGATTCCAGCGTGCGAGTGGACCAACGAAATAGGCACCGCCCCCTTTACGGCGGCATTGAAGCGCATTGGAATAACTCACCTGGTATTCCTCAAACTGTTCGGGGAACTGGTTCATCGCGATGTCCAGCCCCAGGCTCGAGACGAGCCTGCCCTCATTCATCGGATATTCCGACGCGTGCCGTAACGCCACAAACTCATAATCATGTTCCAGGGGAGGAAACTCAAGCGCGGCCGTCCAGCGCACCAAGGCGCGGGTAATGTCCCGAGCCCGTTTCAACTGCTCTGCGAGTGCCGCGAGCTCAGACCGCGCGGGCAATCGATAAAACCCGCCCAATTTTACGTTGATCGGATGGATCGCGCGGCCTCCGACCAGCTCGACGATCGCGTTGCCCGCTTTCTTGAGTTGGAGTGCGTCTCGCAGTCGATCGGCGAATTCCGGTCGGTCCTGGGCCATGGCGAAAGCACTCTCATAGCCGAGGAAGTCGGGTGCATGCAAAAAAGCGATATGGAGCACGTGGCTCTCGATCCATTCGCCGCAATACAGCAGTCGGCGCAGTGCGCGGAGCGGGCCCGGCAGCGAAAGGCCCAGGAGCGTCTCCAGGGCGTGACACGAGCTCATCTGGTATGCCACCGGGCAGATCCCGCAGATGCGGGCCGTGATGTCAGGAACTTCGGCAATGGAACGGCCCCGCAAGAGCGCCTCGAAGAACCGAGGCGCTTCGAAGATTTGCAGTTGCACGTCCTCCACCTGGCCGCTCTTCAAGTGGATGGTTAGAGCGCCCTCCCCTTCGACGCGGGCCATGGCCGCCACGCGAATGGTCCGGGTTTTCGGCTCGGCCGGAGCATCAGCCGTGCTGGCATCGTCAGTAGGTTGAGTTTGGCTCGACATGGCGTAGCCCTTCGTTCTTGAATTCTTGGGCGTTGGCATAGAAGGTCTGGAACAGCCGTCGGATCTCCTCAGACGCGAGCCCGAGTTGCTCAAATCGGTGCGCCAGCGCCGTGGTGTTGGGCTGCACGCTGGGACCAAAACAACTGAAGCAAGGGCGATCGTAACTGGGACAGAGCACGCCGCATCCCGTGGACGTCACCGGCCCCATGCAGGGCGTTCCTTTGGCCACCAGAACGCACACCAGTTGCTGCCGCTTGCATTCGAGGCAAAGCGCGTGGTTTGGTACTTTCGGCCGGGCGTTTGCCAGCATCTGGCCCAGAACCCCAAGAAGCTGATGCCTGTTGATGGGACAGCCCGGCAACTCGAGGTCGACGGCCACGTAATCGCTTGCCGGCCGCGAGCAGGCCAAGGTCTTGATATATTGCGGCGAGGCATACACGATTGTCAGAGCGTTTTCGACGTTCATGCTACCGAAATTACGAAGGCCCTGAATCCCGCCATGTGATGCACATGCCCCCAGAGTGATCAAGAATCGGCTGCGGCCGCGGATGTCGCGGATCTCCTTCTCTTGCTCGGGCGTGGAGATTGAGCCCTCGACCAAGGCCACGTCGAAGTCGCCCTCGAGCGGACGGCGGGTGGCTTCCAGGAAGTAGGCGATGTCGACCCGATCAGCCACCGCCAGTAACTCGTCCTCACAATCCAGGAGCGAGAGCTGGCAGCCGTCGCACGATGCGAACTTGAAAACGCCCAGTCTTGGTTTCGTTGTGTTCATGGTTCCGCGGCAACAGGGGATCGGGCCTTTCGGAGTCAAAACCGCTCTTGGCGGAAGAACGGGGCCAGCTCGCGGTGAGCGAATACGGGGCCGTCCTTGCAGAGGAACGCCGGCCCGAGCTGACAGTGCCCGCACAGCCCGATCGCGCACTGCATGTTTCGCTCCATCGAATAGTAAATATCTCCGTCGCTGATCCGGCGGTTGAGGGCCTCTGTGACGGCCAACCGCATCAGGATCTCCGGTCCGCAAGTGAGTACCACCGTGCCGCTCGGCTTGGATTTTGAGCCGATTGAAAAGCAAGGGCACCACCCCCACCCTGCCGCGCCAGGCAGGGTCGGCGTGATCGACGGTGATCATCACCTCCATCCCCAGGCGTTCCCACTCGGGATACTCCGATGCGTAAACGAGATCGACCGGCTGGCGAGCCCCATGCAGAAGAACGAGGCGGCCGTACTGACCGCGGTCGGCAAGAAGCGCTCGCACCACGGGACGCATGGGAGCGAGCCCCAGTCCTCCCGTGATGAGCAGGACGTCACGACCGCGCACCTGCTTGAGGGGCCAGCCGCGACCGTACGGCCCGCGCAGGCCCACGACCGCGCCTGGGCCGAGCTTGCCGATCACATCAGTCACTCGTCCGGTGAAGCGAATCGTGTGGCCGATTCCCGCCGCTTCTTCCGGACAGTGCGAGACCGAGATCGGCACTTCGCCGACACCACGAACGTAAATCATGTTGAACTGACCTGGATGAACGTGATACCGCCTTTGCCGTTCCTGGTCCTGAAACTCGAGGAAAAACGTCGCCACACTCGGGGCTTCGGTTTGAACCGACAACACATTGGCTGGATGCGGACACAGAGCGTCCGCTTCGGGAGGCGCATCGGCGCGAGCTATTGAGCCGGTTTGGGCGTGTGGGCTAGCCGTGGGAGTCGTCATGACGTCGTTCCACCCCGGATCGCGGCCACTTCCTCGGTGATGTCAATCGCCACGGGGCACCATGTGATGCAACGGCCGCAGCCCACGCAGCCGGATACCCCGTACTGATCAATCCAGGAAGCAAGCTTGTGAGTCAGCCATTGACGGTAGCGCGAGCGGATGTCGGGCCGATTGTTGCCACCGGCCGTGTGGGCATGGTCGAAATTGAAGCACGAATCCCATTGGCGGACCAGTTCGCTGCGCTGGCCGTCGAGATCGGGAACGTCCTCGATCGAATGGCAGAAGCAGGTTGGGCACACCATCGTGCAGTTGGTGCACGACAGGCAGCGCTGGGCCACATCGTCCCAACGCTGGTGTTCGAGATTGTTGTACAGCAGCTTGGGTAGGTCGGACGTGTCGAGCTTGCGTTTGATCTGGCTTTCGGTCTCGCGAACAATCCGGTCCGCCGTACCCAGGTGCGCGTCGGTCGCCTGGCGGCAGGGTACCTCCGCCATGATCTCGCGACCGCGGTCCGTGCCCACTTCGACCAAGAACGCGTCGGGTAGCTCGGTGAGTGCCAGGTCGAAACCACGAATCGCCTTCGGGCCGGTCTTCATACTCGTGCAAAAGCACGTCGGCGCCGCCACGCCACAGTTCACGGCGATCACGAAGGCGGGTTGGCGGCGAGCCTGATAATGCGGGTCGACGAAGGGCCCCTCCAGGAAGACCTTGTCCTGAATCTCGATCGCGTGCAAGTCGCACGAGCGAGCGCCCAGAAATGCGTATTTCGGAACCGGCTCCGGGCTGGGATGGACCGCGAAGGAACTCGCGGTCTGCTCGATCGTGAACAGCGTCAATCGCGACGGAAACAGATATTTCTTCCACGAGTGCGGGCCGACGGCATAGCCGAAATAGGCCCCGTCGTCACGACGCTTGAGGCGATACGTTCCCCCCTCTTGCTCGTCGGTCCAGCCGATGGGTAACTGCTCGAGCTTGCGCACTTCGTCGAAGATGATTGCCCCCTGCGCGATCGTGGGGCCGACGACTGTGTAGCCCTCTTGCCAGAGCCGGTCGATGATCCGGGCCAAGTCGGGCTTTTCGATAACGAGTGTGGTGGCTTGCAGTGATCCCGGCATGGAGATGATATGCTGTCTAGTGATCCAAGAAAAGAGGCACGGGACTTTCTTCGAGAACCTTTTGGGTCACTGACCCGAAAAAGAACTCACGGAGCACCGGCTGGCCGTAAGCCCCCATCACGAGCAGAGAGGCATTAAGTTGGCGAACCTGCGCCAGGATGACCTCCACCGGCGACTCGGAAGTGGACAACGCGTGTGGAACAGCCTCGATCTCGTGGTCGCTCAGGAATTTGCGGGCGGTCTCGGCTTGCTCGGTCGTCTCGCTCAAATCGGCGCCCACGCTGATGATGTGGACTTTGCCTGACTCAGCCAGTCCGGCCGTTTGAAAAGCAGCTAAGGCGCTGGTGGCCTGCACGCTGCCATCATACGCGACCACGGCAGGGCCGTCGGGCCAATCCGTCGTGGGGACTACAATGACCGGACAGGGAGCGTCTTTCAAGACCTTCTTCAAAGTTTCGTCTGCCTCATCGTCGCCGGCGATGAACCGGAACTGCGACCCCCGGCCGAGCAGGATGAGGTCACAGCTCTCCGCCGCCTGGTGGATCTGCTCGTGCGGTGAGCCGACCCGTTTGATTTCCGCATGCGCGACGCCCTCCGCGTCGCACCGACTGGCGAATTGACTCAGGGCATTGTCGACCTGATCTCCGACGGCGGCCAGGCGCGGTTCATAGCCCATGTAATAAACCGGGTCTACTTCTGGATTTCCACCGACTGACCAGGCCGGTTCAATGGAGCGAATCCCTGGCTCATCCACGATGCCCAGACCCACGAGCGTGGCCCCATACCGCTTGGCCCAGCACACACCCAGCCGCAAGGCGAAAGCACTGGACCGCGTGCTCTCGATACCGACCAAGATCCTGCTTAGCATCGGTAAGGGCTCCCACCGGAAGGCGTCGGTCTGGACCCATGGAATTAGCCCTTTCGGCGGGTCGCCGGGCGAAACGCGTCGTTTCAACGAATTCTACCATTCTCCCCAGCGCGCGAGAAGCCGCAAGCCGCGGTTGGGTTGTGCTCACGGGAAACTTCTGTTTAACTGCGTCTATCGATTCGCGGATGGCGGCGCGGGCGCCGTGGCGGACGGAGCGGCCCGTACCTAGCGTGGCCTGTCGACCAGTGACGCCGGCAGAAGCGTGCCGCACGTTGGTCGCGGTCGTGGCGAACGGCTCGCAGAGCTCCTCGCGGAAGACCGGCACGGAGGTGGGCGCCTCGACACCGAGGCGAACCTGGTTACCGCGTATGCTCACGACGGTAACCCGCGTGTCGCCGTTGATGATGATCGACTCGTTCTGCTTGCGGCTCAAGACTAACATGGTTCTCATCCCTTTCGTCCATGGGTGCTCAGGGAGACGCCGCCTCCCCTATTTTGGTGCTGTTCGGCTCAAATGGGCTTGTGATTCACGCTTCGCGCCGGATGCGCGCCGGTGCCATCACTTCGATCTTGTTAACGACCAGGCGTACGCCATCGACGCCGGCGGCGATTTCCTGGGCGAGCTGCTTGAGGTAATAGGAGGGAAGGCAGCCGTGGAGGTACGCCACGCCATCGCTCGCAATGCACGCGACATCTCTCAAAGCCAGATAGCCGCTCACTCGGAACCGGTCCTCGGCCAGGCGGTCGATTGCCGGGAAGTGAGAACTCGTGGATGTCGTGTGGCCCGCAGTTGGGAACGCTAACGCTGGAGAGTTCATACCGCTGTCTCCTCGGTTTCGCCATGGTCAAAGCCAAGGCTAACCTGGGGCGCGGCAGTCATTACCGCCAAATCAAGGTCCAAGACGAATGTGGTCGCGGTTGCCCGATCATCGGGCGACGAAAATTCGAGGTGCAAACAAAAAAACCCCGAATCTTGCGTTGGTTCGCAGGACGGGGCCACCATAGCCGATATGCACTCACCCCTCATGAGCGAGTGTAAAAGGCACGATACCGCGAGCGCACCAATGAGTCAAGCCCCAGTTTGAGAAAATTGCAGAGTAGGCGAGAACTCACTTCCCATTCGCTGGCCTCATTCTGTAAGATCGATGGAGAGATGAAAACCTGGGTTGCTCATGAAACGGGCGATTCGGGGCGGGTTATGTAGGCCCACGCAACTGCTACCAGGCGGTGCGTGGGCTTTTTTGTTGTCAGGTTTCGCATGAGAGAGACGTCATGGACTCAGATCAGTTGTATAGCCGGTATCGCGAGCTCCAGTCGTACGTGGGATGGACCGATGCCGACGCCAAGCGCGTCGTCGCGGCCGCCGGGCTTCTGGAGCCGTTTCTCCATGATCTTGTCGACGACTTCTACGCCGAGATTGAGCGCCACCCGGCGGCACGCAAAGTCATCACGGGCGGGCAAGCCCAGATCGACAGGCTCAAAGGGACTCTCGTGCAATGGATTCGCGAGCTTTTGGCGGGCAAGTACGACGCCGATTACGTCGCCCGGCGGTGGCGGGTCGGCTGGCGGCACGTCGAAATCGGGCTGGAGCAGGTTTTTACGAACGTTGCACTTTCGCGGTTGCGCACCGGTCTGGTTCGCGGTCTCCACGCAACCTGGCCGCATGACCCCGAGGCCCTGAAAGAGACAGTCCGAGCCCTCAACAAGCTTCTCGACCTGGACCTGGCGATCATCGAAGACGCATATCAGGCCGAGTACATGGCGCGGCTCCAGCGCACTGAGCGATTAGCGACGTTGGGCCAGGTTGCCGGCGGCGTCGCTCACGAGCTGCGCAACCCGCTGAACGTGGTCAAGACGTCGGCGTACTACCTGCTCAACGCCCGTAACCCGACCGCCGAGAAAAAGGCGGACCACTTGAAGCGAATCGAGCGGAACGTCGAGCTTGCGGACAACGTCATCACGTCGCTGTCCAACTTTGCGAAGGTGCCGGTGCCTACGCTCTTTCCGATTGCGATCGAACCCTTGGTCCGCGAATCGCTCGAGATCAATCCGCCCGGCGAAGGCATCGAGGTCACCGTCGATTGTCCCGCCGGTCTGCCGCACGCGCTTGGCGATGGCGATCAGCTTCGGATCGCTCTCGGTAACTTGATCCGCAACGCGCGCGACGCGATGAACGAGCGAGGGCGGCTGGCGATCTCCGCCTGTGAGAACGAAGGGTTTCTGGAGGTCTCCGTGACCGATACGGGGGTTGGCATCGCGGCGAGCGACCTGGCTCGGATCATGGAGCCTCTCTACTCGACGAAGGCGAGGGGACTCGGGCTGGGGCTTGCAATTTCGCGATCGATCGTGGAAAAAAATCAGGGTAGCCTCCGCGTGAGCAGCGAGCTCGGGAGCGGCAGCACCTTCACGATCCGACTGAACGCCTCTTCTTCCGATGGAGCAAGCCGATGATGCGCCAGGAGGCACCGCGAATTCTCGTTGTGGACGATGATCCCGACATCCGCGAGAACCTGAGCGACATCTTGACTGACCTGGGCTACCACGTCGACATTGCCTCCGACGGTCCCTCGGCCCTCGAGCTGGTGGACCGGCAAGCCTACGACGTTGCCTTGCTCGATCTGAAAATGCCCGGTATGGACGGCGTGGCACTCTACCGTGAGATCAAGAAACGGCACGCCGGCACGGTGTCGATGATCGTTACGGCTTTCGCGGGGGCCGCCACAGCCGAGGAGGCGCTCTCGGCCGGCGCTTGGAAAGTGCTCGCCAAGCCGGTCGACTTTCCGAAGCTGCTCCAGTTGATGGAAGAAGCGATCGATCAACCACTGGTTTTGGTCGTCGACGACGATCGCGACCTCTGCGAAAACCTCTGGGACCTGCTGCGCGACCGAGGCTTCCGTGTTTGCCTGGCGCATGACCTGCAGCACGCTGGCGGAAAAACTCCGCGACTCATCGTTCGAGGTCGTCCTGATCGACATGCGAATCCCCGATGGCGATGGAGGCAGCGTGTTCCGACTGGTTCGCGCCACAAACCCGCTAGCCCGGACGGTACTGATCACCGGCTATCGCTCTGAGACCGACCAGCTCATCGGACAGCTCCTCGCCGAGGGAGCAGACGCGGTTCAGTATAAGCCATTCCATGTCCCGGAATTGATCGAGACTTTGGGGAAACTGTCCGTCGCGGGCGACAAGAAGGGGGAGGGACGCCGTAATGAGCTTCGCGTTCGGTGCGCCGCCGACCGATATCCTGGTGATCGAGGATGATCCCGACGCCCGGGCGAACCTGCGTGATATCCTTGAGCTGGACGAGCACCGGGTCACGACCGTCGGGTAGCGCGGCCGAGGCCCTCAGGCAACCCGATCTGGACCGCTTCTCGGCCATCATCCTCGACCGCCGGCTCCCCGACGCGACCGCCGAACAGCTTATGCCCCAGCTCAAGGCCGCCGGCCCCGATGCCTCGGTGATCGTCGTGACTGGCTACTCCGACCTGCAGGGAGCCATCGCCGCTTTACGACAAGGGGCGACCGACTACATTCTCAAACCTCTCAATGCGGAAGTGCTCCGCACCAGCCTGGGCCGCATCGCTGAGCGGCGACGGCTCGCGCTGGCCAAGGAACGGAGCGAAGCAGCCTTCCGCCACCTCGTCGAAGCCGCCGAGTGCATGATCGTCATCCTCCGCCCCGACTACTCCATCGTCTATTACAGCCCCTTCGCCGAACAACTGACCGGATACTCGGCCGAGGAGGTCAGGGGACGTGACTACCTCACGCTGTTGTTGCCCGACGCCGACCGTGGCGCGGTCGTCGATGAGTTTTCACGCGTGATCGCCGGTCGACCCAACCGCGGACTCGAGAATGCCGTCGTCTGCCGTGACGGCACGCGCCGCTGGATCGTCTGGAACGCTCGCTATTTGCCCGACTATGACGATGGCCCGGCCATTCTCAGCGTCGGCCACGATATCACTTTCGTCAAGCAGGCGCAAGAACGGTCTCTGCGGTCGGAACGGCTGGCCGCCATCGGAGAGATGGTTACCGGGTTGGCGCACGAGAGCCGCAACGCCTTGCAGCGCTGCCAGGCGTGCCTCGAGATGCTGGCCTTGCGCGTGCAAGACCGCCCGGACGCGCTCGATTTGATCGGACGGCTTCAGAAGGCGCAAGACCACCTTCATCATCTCTACGAGGACGTGCGCAGCTACGCGGCCCCGATCAAACTCGAAAAGGTCGCCTGTGATCTGCGCGTCGGTCTGGCGCGAATCCTGGGCTCATCTCGAGCAGGCCCGCAAGGACAAGCAGGGCCTGCTCCACGAGTCGCTGGAGGGTGTCGACCTCCGCTGCGACGCCGACCCATTTCGCCTCGGCCAGGTCTTCCGCAATCTGCTCGACAACGCCCTGGCCGCCGGGTCGACTCCGGTCTCGATCGACATCCGCGCCGCCGCTGTCGAGCTCGACGGCCAACCCGCCGTGCGCATCGCCGTCCAAGATAACGGGCCTGGCATCGCTCCCGAGCAAAGATCGCGAATCTTTGACCCGTTTTACACCACCAAGGCCAAAGGGACCGGACTGGGCCTTGCCATCGCCAAACGCATCGTCGAGGCCCATGGCGGCCAGATCGCGATCGGTGATGCCCAAGAGCCTGGTGCCCTCTTTCTGATCACTTTACCGCGAGGAACATCATGAACCGTTCGCTGAAGATTGCCATCGCCGACGACGAGCTCGATATGCGCGACTACTTCCAGCAAATCCTCCCGCTTCTGGGCCACCACGTGATCGCCGTCGCCAGAGATGGCCGTGAGCTGGTCGAAGTCTGCGCCGCCACCCGCCCCGACTTGGTCATTACCGACATCAAGATGCCCGACATGGATGGGATCGAAGCGGCCTCGCTCATCTACAAGAACGCCCCGATACCTGTCATCCTGGTGTCGGCATTTCACGATCCCGAGTTTATCAACCGCGCCGAAGCCGACCACATCCTGGCGTACCTGGTCAAGCCGATCAAACAGGCTGACCTCGAGCCGGCGATCGGCATCGCCATGCGACGGTTCGACCAGTTTCAGGCCCTACGTAAGGAAACGACCGACCTGAAGCAGGCGCTCGAAGATCGTAAGCTGATCGAGAAGGCCAAGGGAATTCTCATGAAGAAAGCGGGCCTCGACGAACACGACGCCTTCCGCCGCCTTCAGAAGCTGGCCAGCGACAAGAATCGCAAGCTGATCGAAATCGCCCAGATCATCTTGACCGCCGAAGAGGCCCTCGAGCCGCCAAAACGGTCATGACGATTCATCTGTCGGCGAAGCGGGCGCCGATCAGCTCCAGCACCTCGCGAGTGATCTCGTCCTGGCGCTCGCGACGTTCCTGATCAATCAGTGTTTCAAGCATTTGTTCCGTATTGCGCGTTGAAGAATCCATGGCCACCAGCCTGCTCGCCTGTTCGCTGGCGAACGACTCGGCCGCGATGAGGTACAGACTAATGAAGGCGTACTCGTCAACCAGGCCAGCCAGAAGTTCCGGCGGCGAGAGATAACGATGAAACCGATGGGGCCGCTGGGCGCCGACGGGGTGAAGTTGGCTCAAATCCGGCGGCAAGATTTGCACCTCGGCGGGGACCTGCTCGCTAATGGATCGATAGCGACTGTAGATGACGCGCAGGGCCCCCAGATCGCCGGTCGCGTACCGCGATCCCAGCATCTTCGCCAGCCGCTTGACCAGGTCGTGCAGCCCGTCGAGTGAAGTGGCGGCGGGCTCACCGCCGTCGGGAGTGATGCCACGCGCCAGGAAGCTGGCGCAACCCGCGCTGGCCGACGACAAACAACATGACCTTCCCCTCTTGCCGCAGTTCGTTCCAGCGGCGCTCGGCCAAGGCGAGCACGTTGGGATTGAACGTCCCGCAGAGCGGTTGCTCGGAGGTCATCACCAGCAAGGCACTCGGGCGGTGGTCGCTGCCTGTTTCGACCGTTGCCGATTCGGGCAAGACCCACGACAGCCCTTCGAGGACAACCTCGTGATAACGCCTCGCGCTTTCAAGCGCCCTCTGGGCACTTTGGATCCGCCCGGCGGCGATCGCGCGCATCGCGCTCACCACGTTGTGCACCGTCTCCACGGCCTGCCTGCGCCGCTCGGTTGCTTCTCGCGTCATGATGCATCCCTCCTGGCGAAAGTTCGCCCAACGGATTCGAGGGCCTGCCGTAATCGGCTGTTTGAGGCGGCACTGATCTCGTCGTCGCGTTCGATGCTATCGAGCAGGTCGGCTTCCGCCTCGTCCAGCCGGCGCCGTCAGGGCGTTCAGAAAGGCGACGACCTGATCGACGGCCACGGGATCGAGGTATCCTTCGCGGATGGCGAAGAGAATCGCCACCTCATGGCCCACGCGGAGTGGATCGAGGCGGGGTTGTTTGAGCGCCTCGCGCAGAGCGCCGGCCCCGTTCGAGACGCTGGCGTGTTTCCGGTTCCAGCTCGGCCCCAAATCGCGCGAAGGATTCCAGCTCGTGCAACTGGGCGTAGAGCAAGCGTAAATCGCTGGCGAGTTGGCGGAGCACCTTGGGCTGGGCCTTGCCGCCGACTCGCGAAACCGAGAGCCCGACATCCACGGCCGGCCGCACGCCTTCGTTGAACAGATGGTTGTCGAGATAAAGCTGACCGTCGGTAATCGAGATGACGTTTGTCGGGATGTAGGCCGAGATGTTGCCGGCCTGAGTCGTGACGATGGGCAAAGCGGTCAGGCTGCCGCCGCCCAGCTTATCGTGCAGGCGCGTGGCCCGCTCTAAAAGTCGGGCGTGGAGATAAAAGACATCTGGAGGATACGCCTCACGGCCCGGCGGCCTTCCCAATAGCAGCGCGATCCGGCGGTAAGCATCGGCATGGTTGGTCAGACTGTCGTAGACCACCAGCACGTGCCTGCCTTGATATGTGAACGACTCGCCGATCGTGCACGCGGAATAGGGGGCCAGGTACTGCTGGCCGGGGGGTGAATCGGCGTCGGCAGCCACGACGACGGTTTGCGGCAGGACGCCCGTCGTCCGCAAGGTTTCGACGACTTCGTTGACATTGGTTTTCCGCAATCCGATGGCGACGTAGACACAGACGACTTCGGTGCCGCGCTGGGCGAGGATCGCGTCGAGGGCGAGCGACGTCTTGCCGGTGGCCCGGTCGCCCAGAATCAACTCGCGCTGGCCGCGGCCCAAAGGCAGCAAGGCATCGATCACCTTGATGCCGGTGTGCATCGGCTCGCGAACGGGCTGGCGGTCGATGACCCCCGGCGCCTCGCGCTCGACGGGCTCGTACGTTCGCGACCGGATGGGCGCTCCACCGTCCAGAGGGCGCCCGAGCGCATCGACCACGCGGCCCAGCAACTCGTCGCCGACCACCACGCTGGCGACGCGGCCCGTGGCGTGCAGCTCGTCGCCGGCCGAGACATGGTCCGATGGATCGAGGAACAGTACGCCCACGTCGTGCGGCCGGATGTCGAAGGCCAGGCCCGTCAACCCATCGGCGCGTTCGAGCAGCTCGCCATAGTGCACCGACGGTGCTCCGTGCACTCGACCCACGCCGTCTCCCACGGAGAAAACCTCTCCGACCTCGTGATGGCGCACCCGCCAGTGCAAAGAATCCAGGGTGGCACGAGGCTCCTTGGCGGCTAACTCAATCTGCTCATTCACGAGGGCGAGCTCCCTGAAGTGGTCGGCGCGGCCTCGCGAAGCGCGCCGTCAGCGTGGCGTCCCAGACGTGGCCGCCGAGCCGCAATCGCAGGCCGCCTAAGAGCTCGGGCCGCGTTTGCAGGGAGAGACTCACCGTCCGGCCCGCCAGCGACGTGATCGCGGCGCCGAGCCGCTCGGGGAGATCGCCGTTTAATTCAGCGGCCGTTTCGACAACGGCCGTGTCGTCGCCTTCCAGCTCGCCGCGCAACCGCTGACGCTCGTCATCGGGGACCTGCTGCAACTCTTCGACGAGCCGCCCAGCAAGCTGCTGCTGAAGGGTCGAGCTGCACGCCTCGTGAAGAAACCGCTCGGCCAGAGTGACGGCCGTTTGCACCAGCTCGGCATGGAGCGATTGCAGCGCCTGCGTTCGCTCTCCTTCGATCTGTTGCGCCGCGTCTTCACGCCGTTTATTCACGGCGTTCTCGGCCGTGGCCATCATCGCTTTCCGATCGGCTTCCATCTGCTCTCTCGCCTTCTTGATCAACGCCTGCCGCTCTTCTTCAATGGCCGCGAGCTTCTCGCTCAGTTGCCGCTCGAGCGCGGTCGCCTCGAGACGGGCCTTTTCGGCATCCGCCTGGGCCTTGGCGTTCGCCTCCCGGCGACTGTCGATCGCCTCCCGCAGCGGGCGGTAGAGCAGCCGGCGCAAGATCTCGGCCAAAACCACGAAGTTGACCACCTGCAGAAGGAATGTCCAAACGTTGAATTTCATGGCTCAGTGACCGCTGATGAGGGACAAAAACGGATTGGCCAGCAAGATGATAAGCGCGATCACCAGGCTGTAAATGGCCAGCGATTCGATCATTGCCAGCCCGATCAACAGCGTGCGGCTGATCCGGTCCGAGGCATCGGGCTGGCGCGCGATCGCGTCGAGCGCCGAGTCGACGGCCCGCCCCTGGCTGATGGCCGGGCCGATTGAGCCCAACGCGATGGTTACCCCGGCCACCACCATACAGACAATGGAAAATATCAACTGAGTGCTCATGAGCGAGATTCCTCTCTCGGTTTGTGGGTTCTCACGGCCGCGCTCAAGTAGACGACCGTCAGGACGGCGAAGATGTAAGCCTGCAACACGCTCGTCAACACGGCGAGCATCATGATCGGAACCGGGACCAGCAGACCAGCGAGCAAGAGAAGGACGGCGATGATCAGCTCCTCGCTCATGACGTTGCCGAACAATCGGACGGCGAGCGCGAGGGTCCGGGAGAACTCGGTGATGATCTCGATGGGAAGCAAGAGCGGTGACGGTTCGAGGTAATGTCCAAGGTAGCCGCGGAGCCCGCGGGCGCGAATGCCATAGAATGGGACGGCGAAGAACACGACGATCGCCAGGGCAGCCGTTGTCGAGAAATCGGCGGTCGGCGCATGCAGTCCCGGCACCAGACCGATCAAGTTCGCGACGGCGATGAACAGGGCGAGGGTCACGATCAGCGGAGTATACGGCCGCGGGTCGCAGTCGAACATGTCGCGCATCAGGTCCTCGAAATGCTCGACAAGCAGTTCCGCTGCCACCGGCCAACGGGATGGGCGCCGGCCGAGTCCCAGCCGGACAAGGAAGGCCAAGGCGATCACCACCGCCGAGGCGGCGATCGAGTAGAGCACCGTTGGGGTGATCTCGATCGGCCCGAGATGAAAAAGAGGGGATGGGGTAAGTCCCTCACTATCCATGGCGAGCTCCTGCGATTCGCCGCAGCATATACCACCGCGATAGCCACAGTCCGCCCAGGGCCGCCAGCATGCTCCTCGCGCCTTGACGGGCCACAATTGCCAAACCCACGGCCAGCAGCACGAGACGCGCTATGCCGCTCACGGGAACCAATACGGCCCTGGAGGGCTGGCGCAGCACGCTGGTGACGGTGAACCACAGCCCACCGAAATAGGCCACGCCCAGGCCGGCCCCCGCGGTCAGAGCGACGATCCAGTTCATAGTTCAAGTTCCTGATGCACGTGCCGCCAGGTGGTTGACGCACCCGAGCACCAGGCCGATGAACAACAGAGAAAGCGTCCAGAAGATGGGCGTGCCCGTCCGGTGATCGATCCAGCGCCCCAGAAAAGCGCCAAGCAGTGCGGGCACGACGACCATCCAGCCGACGGAGCCGACCAGGCCGAGCCCGCGCCAGAGCGTCTCATGGCGCGTGGCCCCGGCACGTTGGGCCTGCCGGCGAATTTCGCGTACGAACGGGTCTTCGTCATGACCACCCGGGCTCGTCACCGCTTCTCCGCCTTGCGCAGCTCGCGCAACAGAGACGTTTCGAGCTCGGCAAAACCGGCGCGAGCCGCTTGCTCCTTGTCTTTGCGAGCGGCGAAGCATGGCTGCGGCATCGTCCGCTACGTCTTCGAGGTGCTCGGCAACCACCGCGTCGCGGGTGGCAACCGAGATACGTCCGTCTTCCAGCAGCAGCAGGCCGCCATCGACAGCGGCGAACGATTCGCGTCCATCGTCCCCGCGATAGCGGAGCACGCAAGGAATGAGGATCGTCAGGAAGTCTTCGTGGCCGGGCCAGATCCCGAACTGTCCGCTCGCGTCGGCCGCCTGCACGGCGACCACGCGGCCATGCGCGATCTGCCGACTCGGGGTGATGATCTCCAGGTCCAGGCTCACGGTTTTGCCTCCTCGATCGGCGCCGATCATGTACGAGCGCCCTCATCCCGATCGTCATATTTGCCCTCCAGGATGGCCTCGCAGCCGGCGACTGTCTGTCGGAGCGGAACGCGCCGACCGCTTGTGTCCCGTGAACATCTCGGTCACGAAGAACGGTTGAGTCAGGAAGTGTTCGAGCCGCCGGGCGCGGCGAACCGTCAACTGGTCGGCGGCCGAAAGTTCGTCGAGACCCAGCATGGCGATGATGTCCTGAAGCTCGCGATACCGCTCGATCGTCTCTTTGACGCGGAGCGCGACCCGATAATGACGTTCACCCAGACGGACCGGATCGAGCAGCCGGGACGTCGAGCTGAGCGGGTCGATCGCGGGATAAAGGCCCGCGGGCGGCGAGCCCGCGCGACAAGCACGATGCTGGCGTCGAGGTGGGTAAACGTCTGGGCCACGGCCGGATCGGTCATGTCATCAGCGGGCACGTAGACAGCCTGAACGGAAGTGATCGACGCCGCGGCCACCGAGGCGATCCGCTCCTCCAACGTCCCCAGGTCATCGGCCAGCGTGGGCTGATAGCCAACCTCGGAAGGAAGCCTGCCCAGGAGCCCCGAGACCTCGGAACCCGCCTGGACATAGCGGAAGACATTGTCGATCAGGAACATGACTTCGGTGCCGCGCACGTCACGAAAGTACTCGGCCATGGTCAATGCCGCGAGCGCGACCCGAAAGCGACTCCCCGGCGGGTCGCTCATCTGGCCGAAGAGGAGGATGGCGTTGGCCAGGACACCTGTCTCTTGCATCTCGTGCCAGAGGTCGTTCCCCTCGCGAGTGCGCTCGCCCACCCCGGCAAAGACGGAGACTCCCCCGTGATCGTGGTTGGCGCTGCGAATGAATTCCTGGAGGAGCACCGTCTTGCCAACGCCCGCCCCGCCGATTAAGCCGGCCTTGCCCGCCCTCGGCAGGGGAGCTAACAGGTCGATGACCTTGATCCCGGTTTCGAGAAACTCGACACCGCGCCGTTGGGCGGCGAGCGAGGGAGCGGCACGGTGAATCGGCCAGCGCTCGGCTTCGGTCAGCGGCTCGCGCCCGTCCAGCGACTCTCCGAGCACGTTGAACAGCCGGCCGAGCGTGGCCAGGTCCAACAGGTACCGTGATCGGTTGGCCGGTCCGCGCGACCGCCATGCCGCGAGCCAAGCCCTCCGTGGGGGCCATGGCGATGGCCCGCACCGTGTGCGGATCAACGTGATGGGCGACCTCGAAGGTGATCGTCCGCTCTTCCAGAGCGACTCGC
>CAWHKI010000145.1:0-12083 GCA_963829765.1 uncultured Isosphaeraceae bacterium
TAACTTAAAAGAACAGTGAAGAAAAAAGTACCAAAATAGGTACACGCGTAAGATTGTTTTTGGTGACCTCACCAAGTAAAAATGAAGGATTTAGAGAAAATCGGAATGAAATAAAAAGTTTGAAGTGTGCTAGCGCATTAGCAGTTCCTTTTCTGGCGTACGCACCTGATTACTCGTGGATTGCGGTCAAGAAAGTGCAACCAGTGTCTCAAGAACAAGTTGACAAATTTGTCGAACGTGAAACGGGTGTGGAGACTTTAGTTTTGGATTTGATTATTGCAATTGTTAGTGGATATGATTCATGTCGTAATGAATGGACTCGACAATTGGTGTCCCAAGATTTGCGAATTGTTACTGATAACGATAAACCCATTTATGGTTAGCATCGCAAAATTGTTGAAAAAATGCGTAGCCATCATCGCCGCCACCAGCAATACCAAGGTCTACAACGGCACGACCAGTGACTCGGCTGCACCGACCTTCCAGGTCGCCGGCCTACCGGCCGACACCCTGTTCAGCGGCGATAGCTTTACGACTCTCACCCAGGCATTCGAGTCGAAGAACGCCATGGGCAGCAACGGCAGCACGCTCCAGGTCAGCTACGCGATCAGCGACGGCAACTCAACCCCGGGCGAACTTACAGCGTGACCACCCACACGGCAAGCGGCACGATCACCCCGACGGCGTTGACCATCACCGCCACCAGCGATACTAAGGTCTACAACGGCACGACCGGTGACTCGGCTGCACCGACCTTCCAGGTCTCGGGCGAGCCGGTGGACACGCTCTACGATGGCGACACGATCAGCGGCCTGACGCAGGCGTTTGCGTCGAAGAATGTGCTAGGAAGCGGCGGCAGCACGCTCGATGTCACCGGCTACTCGGTCAACGACGGCAAAGGTGGCAAGGATTACACGGTCACGCTGGTGACGCAACAGGCACAATCACTCCGGCGGCGTTGACCATCACCGCCACCAGCGATACCAAGGTCTACGACGGCACGACCAGCGACTCGGCGACTCCGACCTACCAGGTCGCCGGCCTGCCGGCCAACACCCTGTTCAGCGGCGATAGCTTCACAACCCTGACCCAGGCGTTCGCGTCAAAGAACGCCTTAGGCAGCGACCGCAGCACGCTCAATGTCACCGGCTACACGGTCAACGACGGCAATAGTGGCAAGGATTACACGGTCACGCTGGTGACCGCGCCGGCACAATCAAGCCGGCGCCGCTGACAATCACGGCCAACAACGCGAGCATGGTCGCCGGCCAGGCCGTCCCTGCATTCAGCGTGAATTACAGCGGCTTCGTGCCCGGACAGGGGCCGAGCGTCTTGGGCGGCGGCCTCACGATCACTACACCGGCCACCATGGCAGCCCCGCCGGATCGTACCCGATCGTTCCCAGCGGGCTCTCGTCGCCCAATTACGCGATTACGTACGTCGACGGTACTCTGACCGTGTCGCCCCCGCCCGTAACACCGACCAAGACGGTGATCATCAGTGAGGCACCGCTCTTCCGCCGCAAACTCAACAAGAAGGGCAAACCCACCGGCAAGGCCGTCCTGTCCGATTTCACGCTCGACTTCGGCGTCCCACTCAACCCCGCGGCCGCCGGCAACGCCGCCAACTACCAGATCGACAGCATCACCAAGAAAAAGTCCAAGAAGGGGAGCCAGACGATTCTGCATCCGATCACGAACTTCACGGTCTCGTATGTCCCGGCGAGCGATGCAGTCGAAATCGCGTTTACGGCCACCGAGACGTTCCCGACCGGGGGCCAGATCACGGTGCTGAGCGGCGTGACGACCGCCGCGGGCGGCACGCTGACCGGGAACGCCGTGTTCACCATCTCCAAGGGCGGGAAGAGCGTCGGGCCGGTCGTGAATCGAGGATCGGCGCATCGAAGCAGCTCTCCAGCCATCCAAAGGAGGGGCGCTCGCCGCCCGTCAAAATTAGCACTCGCCGAGGATCGACCCCACCGGCAACCCGAGCAATAACCAGGTCTTCTGGGTGACGTTCTTTCGGCTCTTCGGTTCGGCCACCGTTGACCCCTCGGTGACCGGACCGTATACGACGGCGGGCACGGATGCCTGCGTCGTGTCCAATGCCGAGGCGAATCGGGCTCGCTGCTCAATGCCGACGTCGACAGCTGCGGGGCCGTCAATAGCAGAGGACGAGACACCCGCGGCGCTGGCGAGTCCGGCCTACGGCGAAGTCGATTTGTTGACCGTGCTCGAGCACATGCTGGGCCTCGCCGACAACACGCAGGCCGGCGATCTGATGGATATCACGCTCGCACTCTGCGTGAGTCGGTCACCCACGAGCGAGGTTCTGGCGCGGACGGTCGCGTCCGGCACATCGGAGGGCCTCGTGATTCGCGGCGGATCCTTGCGAGCCGAGTTGAAGCTGATCCTTGACGAGGCGGCCCGGCCAGAGTCGGCACAGCTATCTCGGGCGGAATACCGTGGCCTGGCAGACCAGGTCCGGGCGGCTCTCGGTGACCGGCCGCAGGCTGACGAGCATAGGCTACTCGCCGAGGACCGCATGCGGTCAGCGGTGCTTTTGTTGGTGGCGATCGTGATTTCCCGGCGTGCCGGAGAGAGCAATGCGCATCTGTCTTGCCGTATCCGAAATGTCGCTGAGTCGCCCCGCCCGCGCTAGTCCGTGACGAGCGAACTGGATGCGGAACACCAGCTTGGAAGAATTGTTCCGGCCGATCTGCCACCGTGGGCCGTTCCGCGTTAGAATCATACTGGCAAATCGGTCTGCGGATCGCATGCGGGTTTTATAATCGCGAGGTTCGTCATGGCGGGAACCAAGAAGTCGGCGGGCTATAGGATTGATGGGCGGGTTTCCATCGCTCTCGACGCTCTGAACGATAAGCAGAAACAGGATGTCGGGGAAGTCATCACGGACCGTGAGCATTTCATCGCGAGGACGGCGGACAGCCGAAGCGTTGGAAAGAATCTCCAGAGACGATCCATTCTACGCGCTGCGGGTCCCGTCCGGGCTGCGAATCATTTACTCAAAGGTCGGGGATGATATCGTCGTCATGGATCTGATGTGAACCCTCGACAGGTATGGACCGAGCAAGCGATCCATAGCAAGGAAGAATGGAACGAGGGCGATCCGCACATCTTCAACCACAAAGAAGGCGAAGTAAATTCGACTCCGTCGGAAAAGCTCATGGCCCAATTGAGAACGCTCGCGCTGGATAAACAGCGAGCGAAGGCGGAGTTAAAGGCATTCAGGGCCTTACTCGACGGCAAAGGCCGAGGCGACCTTGGCGAGGCGACCGACCTTCTCCCTTTCTTCGATGCCAATGAGCACCTGTGTGCACTGATGGGTACGTATAATCCTAACATCGTCGATTATCGGAACATCTGTATCGCACCGCAAAGTCAGCATTTTCGGAGATCACAAGGCGGATCTGGTCGTCGGCGACATTAAGAATAAGCAGTTTTGCTTGATCGAGTTCGAGGATGCCAAGAGTACGAGCAACTTTAACACTGCCGGGACGAAGGCTACGCCGGACTGGTCGGACTCGAGCCAGATGGAAGTGGTTAGCGCGACCTTATTAATCACGACGAAGAGGTTCCCCCGGCGGCCGGTCTGGTCATCACGCCAACGGCCACAGACCCTGATGGAAATACGTCCGCTCACAGGTTGACAAACTTCGGCTGTCCTGTACAATATTCTTGTACAACTTACAAGGAGGGTATATGCCGACCGAAACCAGCTACAGCCATGCGCAGCCCATCTTGCCGCCCTCTGCGATGAGGCGATTTCCACTCGCGAACCGATCATCATTCACCGTCGCGGTGCCGATGACGTCGCGCTGATCGCCGCCGACGAACTGCGCGGTTGGATGGAAACCGCCCACTTACTACGCTCGCCCAAGAATGCTCGGCGGCTCTTGGAGGCCATCGCGGAAGCCCGAAGCGAAGGATCTTCCCACGGAGACCGTGGACGACCTTCGCCGGGAGTTCGACCTTGGCGAAGCGTAAGGGAACACCAGAACAACCGGCTGCGTGGCCCCTTAGAAGCCGAGTTCCGTACCAAGTTCCGCGAGGATCTGCGATTTAGGGTCGAGACCGACCGACGAATCGCTCTGCCCGTCTGGAGTTGTCGAGGCCAGCCTTGCGTCAGCCGTTCACCGGAGTAGGCAAGCCGGAGCCGCTCGAGCGCGAGCTCGCCAGCGCATTGATCGCAGCGGATCACCGGAGAGCATCCTGGTTTACCTAGTTAAAGGCGACCGCGTCGACTTTATCCAGGCCCGATACCATTATTGACCAAAACGAGGCCCAAGGTTCCGCGGTCCAAACGCCCCGGGAAGCAATTCCTTAAGGCGACTCGTGATCGTGACCGGCCCGTCACAAAGGGACAGAATTTCGGCATCGGGCCCGAATTCGTTGATCACCTGCCGGCAGGCACCGCAGGGAGCCGTCGGTTCGGGGGTTGGCGTATAGACCAGCACCGCTCGAATCACCAGAGGCCCCTCGGCTTGAACGATCGCCTGGAAGATCGCGTTGCGCTCGGCGCAGATGGTCAGGCCATACGAGGCATTTTCGACGTTGCAGCCGGCGAAGATCTCGCCGCGGTCGGTCGGGATGGCTGCGCCGACCTTGAACCGGCTGTAGGGACAATAAGCGTGCGCCGCCGCCAGTCGGGCAACGGCGGCCAATTCAGCTCGGATCGCATCAGTGATCTCCATGTTAGCCCACGGGGTTCAGCTCGGACGACAGCGAACGGGCCAACTCTTCAACCCCGATCCGGTCGCAGAAATCGCCGAACGATTCCGACCGCTGGCGTTCTTCCTTGAATCGGCTGAAAACCGGCATGAGCTCGGCCACGACCTGATCGTGGGGAACGTAGTCTTTGAACTCGGTGTTGAGCCGATCGCCGATGGTACGGCCGCCGAGAAAGATGGTATAAGTTCCCGGTCCTGGGGTACCGTCTTTGTTGACGTGGGCCGAGCGGCCCACCAGGCCGATGTCGGCGTTATACGGCCGGGCACAGCCGTTGGGGCAACCGGTCATCCGCACGGTGAACCGCTCGTTTTGCAGGCCCATATTCGCCAGTGCGATCTCGAGCTGGTCGAGTATCCCGGGCAAAGCTCGCTCGGCTTCGGTGACGGCCAGCCCACAGGTGGGCAGGGCAGGGCAGGCCATCGACCAGCGCCGCACGGTCGAGACCTGTTCGACCGCGGCGATCCCATACTCCACCAGCCACCGCTCGATCTCGCCGCGCCACGACGGGTCGAGGTCAGCCAACAAGATCTTCTGCTGGCATGTTAACCGCGCCGGCGTCTTGTATTTCTGGAAGAACGCCCGCAAGCCGCTCGCCAGGCGCAAGGCCCCATCGTCCTTGATGCGGCCGTTCTCAATGGGGATTCCCAGGAAAAGCTTGCCATTTCCTTGCGAGTGCCACCCAGGTGATCGTCGACGCCTGAGACATGCAGTGGCTTGGGGTCGGCGAGTGGATGACCGAGGTATTCTTCGACTTTGGCACGGAAGGCCGGCATGCCCCAGTCGTGAATGATGTACTTGAGCCGGGCTCGCTTGCGGTCGGAACGGTTGCCGAAGTCGCGAAAAACCTTGAGGACCGCCTCGCCAATCTTGAGCATGTCGCCGCGGTCGACGTAGCAAAGCGGCAGCGCCAGAAATGGAAACGTTTTTTGGGCACTCGGGGTTGTGCCCAGTCCTCCGCCGGCGAGAACATTGTAACCGGCCAGCCTACCAGCCTCGACGACCCCCAAAAAACCGAGGTCATTTGCATAAATGTCGGTGCAATTGTCTTCAGGAAGCGCGAATGCCGTCTTGAACTTGCGCGGCAGGTAAGTCTTGCCATAGATCGGCTCGACCGGGTCGTCGCCGGGGGTCGGCACCTGGGCGACTCCGGCGGGGGGAAGGGTCTCGATCTTCTCGCCGCCAAGCCAGATGTCCCAGTAGGCGGAAGACCTGGCGCAGCAATGAGACGCCCACTTAAGCGCGTCGGCGTTGAGCTCAACACGAACCGGGTCGACGAGGGGGGCCGGGCAGCAGAGCACGTTGCGTTCCACGTCGCCGCAGGCCGCCAACGTCGACATGAGGGCCTCGTTGATCTGGCGGATCGTGGTCGCCAGGTCGCTCTTGAGCACGCCGTGGAGCTGAAATTCCTGCCGGGTGGTGATCCGCAGCGTGCCGTTGCCCAGGGTCTGGGCCAGATGGTCGCACGCAAGGAACTGCGCCGCATCGAGCTTACCACCGACCATACGGACGCGCACCATGAACTGATGCGCGGCCTCCCTGCCTTCTTTTTTCAATTGCCTGCGGAGGTCGCGATCGTCTTGCTGATAAGTTCCGTGAAATTTGAGCACTGTGGCGGCATCCTCGCTGAAGTGCGAGGAACCGTTGTCGACCTCGTCGGCCACGTACGTCTTCAAGTACTGGCTGGCCAGCTTGATCGTTTCGACCTTGCTCGTTTTGACACGGTCAACCTGTTTGGTCGGTTCCATATTAGCTCGCTCTCTCAAGGCCGCGGCGGCGTCTTTGGCGTCGGATTGGGCGGCGAAGGGCTTTCGGCGGGCCGATCAAGGGCGGGCCCTTCCTTCTTCGCGGACTCCCTCTTCTTCTTCTCGATTTCAAACTGGATCGCCTGATCGAGTAGTTTGATAATGCCCTCGGTACCGTCATCGATGGTGGCCGACGCAGGCGCATGAAAGGCAAATTCTTCCGCTCGCAGCTTGGCGTCCAGCTTCACGTCTCTGTAGATCAGAGTGATTTCGCTGGGGACGACCTTTTCGATGGAGCCTTTCGCCGACGGGCCGACCGTCGGGCCCGACTCGCCACGTCTCGAAGAGAACCGAGGGCTTTCGGCCCACAAGAACAAGCTTGTAGGGCCAACTATCATTTTTGCCCAAATAGAGCGTGGCGTCCATGGGCATGTAAGGCGGGAGTAAACCGCTGTTGGCGAAGGGACGGGCGTCGAGGCCGACCAGGCCCTGACGGGACCTCCACGTGCCGCGAAACATCCATACTTTCATGCCATTGAGCTCCCCTTCGTCCTTGAGGTTGAACTTTAAAGACTTTCTCAGCCCGAGAAGGAGTGTCTCCGGTCCCGACAGGCCCATCTGCGCGAAGAACTGCTCTCTGACTTTGGGATCCAGCTCGGGAGAATTGAGCCGCTCCAAGACCGGCTTGATACTCATTTTGCGATAAATTGGCGAGTCGAGCACCATCTGATGATCCCAGAGGGTTTCGCCGTCGCAGACCTGGAGCGATGTGGCTGCCGAGTCGACAAGCCCAGAGACGCTGAGTTGTGTGTACGAGAGGTTGTTCGGCCCTTTTCGATAGCTCCCCTTGACGGTGAACTTTTGGTTGAGCACGTTGACCTGCTCGATCAGCTCGGCGGTGACCGACTTGAGTTTGGCAAGCTTCTTGATGGCGACGTCGATGTCGATTTCGGCGGGAGTGGGTGGCTCTTCCGGCTTTTCGGCGGCAGGAGACACCGGACCGGCCGGGGCCGTTGGACCGGTGGGGGCGGCCGGTTGCACCGCCGGCGCGGGGTTGGTGGAACCATCGGGGCCCGGCGGCGCCTGCGCGAGAGACGGCGAAACGAGCCAACAGGCTACGATCAGTGTCGTTACGGCGCACAATGCCAATGCACGACGCCAGATGATCGGATTATGAGGCATGGTTGGGATATAGGGCAATTTCTAAAGGGTTTGGCAAGGAATGCCCGATCATAATCGCTAGGCGTCACGAGACGCAAGGGCGGCGGAGGGCCCGGATAAAGCGAGCGTTTTCTGTCGGACCTTGTCAACGCCGGCGGTACTGACTCGAAGGAGTAGGATATGCAAGCATTCGGAATGCTGCTTTTGGCGGCGGCGACCGTCGGTGACGGTTTCGGATATGGCAACCCTGGAGTTGGGGGCAAGAAGTGGTTCCGCCATGATCTCGTGAGCACCACAACGCGACGGCCCCTCCCCCCTACACGGCGGCCACGATGGCCGCGGCCGGCGGAATGGGCGCCAGTAATGGACGGCGGTTCACCGTGACCAAGAGTCAGATCTATTTCCTTGATCCGAATGGAATGCAGATCGGCTGGCAAAACGGCACCGGACCGAACGGGGGACGGACCTACCTTCCCGCCCAATTGACCGTGCCGGCGCGTTATAACTTCAACCAGGGCTACATCTATCGTCTGAAGATCACCAATATCTCAGGCCGGCCCGCGATCGCTCTCTATCCCACGATCGAAGTCGCCCCGACGACCCCGGCGACTGACGCCTACCTGGCTCACAACGCGATTCCCGTGCAGTTCACCTCCGAAGACTTCGACCAGGTTGTCGACGGCGGGAACTTCGTCACGAAAGTGATCTACCTGCCCGATCCCAAATATCAGGAATTGGCGATCTCGGGCGTCGAAACCCTGGTCTCAACCCGGCTCGAGCCCGGCGTTGATCCGATCCTCGAGGCCGACAAGCGTGGCACGATCCTTTTGATCGTGCGGCTCGGGGCGATCGATCGGGAGACCCCGACCATCGGGGGAATCGGCTCCCCGATCGTCGGCTCGCTTCTGGGCGGCGGCGCGATCGTGAATGGACCAATCAGCGGCGGCGCGGTCGTGGGCCGCGCCCAGCACCGGCGGACCGGCCGTCAATCTGCCTCCGGGCACCCTGCCGCCCGGCGTGATGCCCGGCCCCGCCGGTAATGTGATCCTCGACCCGGCGGCCCGGGAACGCCCCCGCCGCCACCACCCGGTACGACCGCGCCCGAACCAGCGGCGCCGGCGGTTCCAGCGCCCGCCCCCGCGCCGGCGGTTCCCACGCCCGCCCAAACGCAGGCGCCGGCAGTGCCAGGCCAGACGCCTCCTCCGCCACCGCCGGGCGACCAGTGAACCCAGCGTGCGTGCACAACGGGTCTTGTTGAGACCATGAGGCTCGAACTCTGTCCGAGCAGGAAGCCAGATGATGAGCCACCAGCGAAGGAACGGCCGAAATGATCGGCCGAGCCAGGCGCCCGAAGTATCGCGGGGGCGATACTGGCAATCGCCGCATATCTCTCGGGCGCAGTTATCTGCGCCAGATGCGCGGCTAAGCCCGTCGCGCCCCTCCGGTCACTGTGCCCGGGTCCCCGGCGCCGCTGCTGACCCCGGCCCCACCCGCGCCCGTCATTGACTCCTCGCCCGTCCCGGCAGTCGCGGGCTCGCCGGAGGGTAATGGCCGGAACGGCCGTGGTCGGGCCGGGCACGCCGCCTGCGCGCGCCAGCCGGCCGCACAGGCGCTCGAGGCCGGACGTCCAGATCGTGAGGTTTCAGGGACCGCCGGGCCTCACCGTTGAGGTCCTCGCTCGGCGCCCGTTCCCGTCCCGATCGGCGACGGGGCCGGCATCATTACGGTGGGCCTCAGACGCGGGGTGGGATATCGCCTACGCGTCAGCGGAATTCTCGACGCCCCCTGGCCGAACTTTTTCCTGTGATCGAAATTGTCGGTCACCTGCATCGCCCCGAAACGATTGCCCCCGGCAAGTATCCGATCCGTGTTGCCTTCAATCAGGACGACATGGACGATGCCGTCGATCGCGGCCGACTCGTAACCAAGGTGATCTACCTCGAAGATCCCGACCAGGCGATACCGCTCAAGATGGCCAAGGACGAGGTACCGGTCGTCACGCTCAATCCGACCGAGCCGCCGTTGCGAGTGGCCTCGGCCCTTGGTCGGCCCGTGGCGATCGTACGCATCGGGGGTCGACGTCCCACCAATGAAGAAATCCAAGGACAAGTGGCCGGCGACATCGGGCTCGACTGGGCGGAGAATATCGGTGCGAAACCCTGTCCCTTTCTGTGTCATGGCGGGGCGCGCTGCAAGTTGCCCTGCGGGCCGGTTTGCATCCCTTCGCCACCGCCGGCCCGACCGTCGTTGCCCCGCGACGAATACCTCTGCGACGGCGGCGATCGGGCTGTTCCCGCCGCACCCAATGCCGACGGCCGCGTCACCGGAGTGGACCCGCGCGACGCGATCGTCCGTTTCGATATCGGGGTCAGAGGAGTGTCTCGACCACGAATCCTGCCGACCAACGTCGTCTGCGTGTACGCGCCTCGATTCGCGGAGGTTCGCGTGAGCAGCGGCACCAACGAGAACATCGACATCCAGACGACCAGGACGGACAAGACGCTCGCCAAAGTGTCCCGCGCGGAATCGCTGGTGGCCTCCCGCCGCATGGTGCAGAACCAGGCCGCTGAGTTAACGCGCGAGCGAACGCGCGCGGCGGGGCAGAGGGGGCGTCTGATGACCAGCGAAGGCTCGAACACCCGCGCCGCCAACGCCTATTCAGGCAACAACCTGGCCATCTTGACGGTCGCCAAACAAACCGCGGAAATCTCCCGCAACAAGCAGAAACTGGGACAGGTTAATAAGCGGCTGCGCTTAGATGGTATCAAGTCGGCCGAGGGACCGGTCGTGGCGGGCATCGCCCAAGGCGCGAGCGAGGCCGTGAAGGTGTGGGGGCCGCACGCGATGACCGGCGTGGAAACGCCCCCGGACCGCCCGGGCCTCGCCGTGATCAAACGCGTGAGCGCGGCCGAGGCCGAGCCCGGTGAAACGCTGACGTACGCGATTGTTTATCGCAACATGGGCAATACTCCTATTCGATCGGTCTCGATCGTCGACAGCCTGTTACCAAGGCTCGAATACAAGGCAGGCACCGCGAGCGGGCCCGAGGGCACAAACTTCACGACGGCTGTCAACCGCGTCGGAGCGATGGAGCTGCGCTGGCAGCTTCCCGGCGTGCTCGCGCCGGGTGCCACCGGTTATGTGTCGTTCCAGGCAATCGTACGTTGATCGCGCGAACCGCCGGCATGATCGCCGGGTCGAATTTAGGGCAAGTCTATGACCGTTTCAGCGTCCGGATCAAAAGCCTTGGAACCGCACGCGGCCGCGATAATGTCTCGTGTGGTGGAGGTGATGGCCCGTCATTTGCCCGTGAACCCCGGCGGCCGCTTCTCGATGAAGTGAGCCACGCCCTCGCGGAAGTCGGCACTGGCGAAGCTCTTCATCATCTCGACGTTGGCAACGTCAATCGCTTCGCCCAACGTTTGGAATTGCACCTCGTAGACTTGTTTTTTCATCACTCGCATTGACCGCGGAGACACCATCGTGGCCAGCTCCTTCGCATAGGCCGAGACGCCCGCCATCAACTCCGCCTGCGGCAGCACGCGGTTGACCAGGCCCATTCGCAGTGCCTCGGCCGCGTCGATCAGGCGGGCGGAAAGGAGCAAGTCAAGCGCGTTGGACACGCCGACGAGGCGCGGCAAGGTCCAGCTTATGCCGTGCTCGGCAATCAGCCCGCGGCGAGAAAAGGCCGTGCTGAACTTTGCTTGATCCGAGGCAATCCGTATGTCGCAGTAAAGTGCGATCACGAAGCCCAACCCGGCCGTGCTGCCGTTGATCGCCCCAATAACGGGCTTGCCAACGGCGGGGAAGTAGGAGTACGTCTTTTGAAAATCAGGGAGAGCGTCGGCGAGTTGCGGGCCGATCAGGCGGTCCTTCAGGATGCGCTCGACTTCCGCGGGCGATGAGGCACCGGCCACTTTGCCGAGGTCTTGCATATCAGCCCCCGCGCAAAAACCGCGGCCCGCGCCGGTGAGGATGATAACGCGCACCGCATCGTCGGCCTCCGCCTGGGCCATGGCAGCCCGGACCTCCTTCTCCATCTGTCCCGTCCAGGCGTTAAGCTTCTCGGGCCGGTTCAGCGTTACCGTCGCCACGCCGCCGGCCACGTCGTACAGGATCTGTTCATAGGAAGTCATGGTGTAGTTCCTTTTATCGCTGTTTCTGAACGAACGCGCTTGTTACGAGTTCCGTTTCAACCCTTTCGGTCGGATCATCGCGTGACTCGAATCAGATCTGGATCAGGTCCCGGATGATCGCTTTCGTCGTTATTCGCTTGCTGGCCAGCAGAGTCTTGGGTCTTCTTACCCCGGCTGAAGCTCAACTATACCTTTTCGGGGCGATGGGTAAAGACCCCCAAGCCCAATCAGTGGTGTTTGTCGAGACTTTCCCCTAATCTCTGAGTGCCGCCTTAAGCCGCGTGTTGCGCCCG
>CAWHKI010000146.1:0-36077 GCA_963829765.1 uncultured Isosphaeraceae bacterium
GCCGGGGCTCAACGCGGGGCTCACCGTCGACATCGGCGCCTACGAAGCCAGCTCGTCGTACCTGGTTTCCACGTTGACTGACTCAACAGGCGTCGGAACCTTGCGGAGCCGCGTCGGCTGGGCCAATCTCAGCTCCAACGCCAACCCCGCCGAAACAACAAACCCAAATCCGAACACGATTGTTTTCGGCGTCTCGGGAACGTTTAATTGTCGCAAGGCCCGATCGCCCTGACCAACACGACCTAGGGGAGATGATCGATGGTGCCGGCGAAACGATCAGCGGCGGCGGTTTGTCAGGCGTGTTCACCGTGGCCACCGGCGTGGATGTGACGTTTGAAGGCTCCGCGGCCGATCCCATGACAATCGAGGATGGCATGGCGGCGAACGAGGGCGGCGGCATCGACAATTCGGGCACGCTCACTCTCACTTATGTCGACCTGACCAGCAACACGGCCACGTTCGGCGGTGGTATCGCCAACGAGGCGGGCGCGACGCTATCGGTCCACGATTCCAGCTTCGCCGGCAATGCGGCCACCAACAGCGGCGGCGGGCTCGCCAACTTGGGCACCGCGACCTTGCAGCTCGATACCATCACCGGCAACGTGGCCGCGACCGGCGGCGGAATCTGGAACGCCATCACGGGCACCCTGACCGATATCACGGAGACGACGATCACCTCCAATTCAGCCGCCGTCGGTGATGGCGGCGGAATCGACAACTCGGCGCGATCACGATCGACGACTCGACCTTGAGCGGCAATGTGGCCGCTCTGGGCGGTGGCGGCATCGGCGATGAAGCTGGCGGCACCGTGACCGCCACCAACGTCACCATTGCCGACAACGCCGCGGTCGCCGGCGGCGGCATCGCCACGGCGGGCACTGTCGAGCTCATCAACACAACCGTCGCCTACAACACCGCCTGCGCCGCCGGCGGCGGCGGACTAGCCGTTATCGCCGGGGGTGTCGACACACTGTACAACACCATTGTCGCGGACAATTCGCAGTTGACATTAGCATCAACCTTTACGGCCAGCGACATCGGTCTGTCCGGCACGGGCATTATCTCCCCCGTCAGCTCGAACAACCTCATCGGTTCCGGCGGAGCCGGCAACCTGATGAACAAGAACAACAACAATCAAACGGGAGTCGCCTCGCCGGGGCTCGCCAGTGGTCTCGCCGATAATGGCGGCCCCACCGAGACCATCGCCCTCCTTGCGGGAAGCCCCGCCATCAATGCGGGTAGCGCCTCGTTCTCGGGCGTGGCCGTACCCACCACCGACCAGCGCGGCGCCGTTCGGGGCCCGGCCGGACTCGACGCGGGGACTGCCTCGGATGTCGGGGCCTTCGAGGAAAGCTCGTCCTACCTCGTCACGACGACGTCCGCCGGAGCCGACGTCGGTACGATCAACACAGCGGTCGGATGGGCCAACGTCAACGTGAACGTGACCTCACCGAACACGGCCAACACGATCATGTTTGACTCGACCGGAGTCTTCTCGACCACGCAGACGATCAATCTGACGGTACCGCTCGCGTTTAGCAACACGGTTACACCCGAGGCGATCGATGGCACCACATCCACCCCGGTGTTGCTCAGCGGCGGTAACACCTCTGGCGTGCTGCAAATCGGCGACGGCGCGAACGTGACCATCACCGGATTGACGATCGTGAGCGGGTCGGCCACAAATGGCGGGGCGATCGACAATTCTGGGGCACTTACGATCAACGATTCGACGATCTCTGATAACACGGCCACCAACGGGGGTGCGATTGATAACGAAGCCGGCGCCACGTTGACGGTTGAGAGCTCGACCCTCTCGTTTAACCTTGCGACGGCTGGCGGCGCGATCGACAACGCGGGAACGGCAACCCTGACTAACACGACCATTGCCAACAACTTGGCGAGCACCGGCGGCGGCATATCCAATACCGGCACGCTTGTGATCGTCAATTCGACGATCGCGAACAACACCGCCTCCACGAACGGCGGCGGCCTCGACACCGCCCTAGGGACGACCGCGCTTTACAACACGATCGTCGCTCTGAATGATGGCGCCGGCGCCACGCCGAGCGATATCAACGGCGAAGTCCTCCTGGCGGCGACGGCGGGCCTGGTCGCCAGCTCGAACAATCTGGTCGATGACGTTGGGTCCGCGGGGGGGCTGACAAACGGGGTCGACGGCAACGTCGTCGGCTCCGGACCGGGATTCACGACCGGGAACCTGGCTTACAACGGCGGGCCGACCGAGACGATCGCGCTGGAAGCGAGCAGCCCCGCGCACAGTGCTGGGGCCGGCAGCATCGTCATTTCCGGTGCTAGCATCGTGCCCGTGAACGATCAGCGCGGGGCGGCCCGTGCCAATGCGACCGGCGGCAGCACCGTCGACATCGGCGCCTACGAAATCAGTTCGAGCTATCTGGTTACTTCGACACTCGATACGCTGACCACCGGCACGCTCCGAACCGCGCTGGCCTGGGCCAACACGCCCAGCGGCCTTTCCGTGCCCAACACGATCGTCTTTGACGACGTTGTTTTCTCGACGCCGCAAACGCTTACGCTCTCCGCGACCTTTGGCACTCTCGCTTTGACGAATACCACTAACGCCATCTCGATCGTCGGCCCCGGCACGGACGACTTGACAATCGTGGGGGATGGCGTCGGCAGCGTCTTTTCGGTCGCCAGCGGCGTGACGGCCACTCTTACCGGCTTGACCATCGCCGACGGATCGGCACCGAGTGGCGGTGCCATCGTCAATCAGGGCACCCTCACGATCGGGTCGGCAACGCCCGGCGACACCGACGTCGATCTGACCGGCAACTCGGCCCTTTATTACGGGGGAGCGATCTACAACGACGGCGGTGTGCTCACGGTGTATAACTCCACTTTCGCCAATGACTCTGCCACGTACGGCGTCGGTGGCGCCATCGACAATGCGGACAAGGGTACGCTGACGGTTATCCTCAGCACTTTTACCGGCGGCGCTGCCTTCCAGGGAGCGCGATCGATAACAGCAGCGGCACTCTCTCGGTCAACTACAGCACTTTTGAGAACAACTCCGGCACCGAGGGGGCGCGATCTACAATAACGCCGCGGCCACCATCGCCTCCAGCACGATTGCCGACGATAACACGTCGTTCGACGGCGGCGGGATCGCCAACGATTTGAGCGGCAATTTGACGATCATCAACAGCACCGTCGCCTTCAACAACGCCGGCCAGACGGGCGGCGGGATCAATTCGGTTGGAACGCTGATCTCAACCAATTCCACGATTGCTTATAACAGTGTGACCGCCGGCGGCTTGGGAGGCGGAATTGATGCTTCCGCGGGCACCGCGAACCTGTATAACACCATTGTGGCCGATAACACGTCGGGCGCCGGTGCGACCGCGGCGGCCAGCGATATTTCCGGCACGATCGGCCTGGCCAGCGCTTACAACTTGATCGGCACAGGTGGTGCCGGCGGCCTGATCAACGGCACCAAACACAACCAGGTGAGCGTCGCCAAACCGGGGCTCGCGACAACGCTGGCAAATAACGGCGGTCTCACCCCGACGATCGCCCTTCTCTTCGGGAGCCCGGCGATCGATGCGGGAAGCAACGCTTTGGCTGTCAACGCCCAGGGAAATCCCCTCCCCTATGATCAGCGAGGCCCTGGCTACCCGCGAATCGTCGACTCAGTCGTCGACATCGGGGCGTATGAGCAAGCTGCCGCTACCACGACGGTCATTACGTCGTCACTGAACCCCTCGATCGTGGGCGAGACGGTCACTTTTACAGTAAAGGTTTCCGCCAAGTATGCGAGCACGATTGTCCCCACCGGTACCGTGACGTTTGTCAGCGGCACGCTCGTTTTGGGAACGGTGACGCTCGTCAACGGTTCGGCCACACTCTCGACCAATGCCCTGCCGGTGGGTGCCGACCCGGTTGTCGCTACTTACAGTGGTGATTCCAACTTTGCCAACAGTGTCGCGCCAACCTTCACGCAGACCGTCGACGCGGCGAGCACGATTGTCGCGACGATCCCCGCTGTCATCCCGGCGGCCGCCACGCACGTAGTTACACCTGCAAGCTCCGCGGCAATCACCTTGGCGAGCGCCGACAGTCAAGGCACGGTTGTCAAGACGGTCGTCTCTTCCAAGAAAAAACTGCCCGATGGCGGGTCGGTTAAGAAATTCCACCGGACCAAACACACTGCCGCCCTGAAACGATCCGTCGCGGTCGACAGCAAGCATGCGAGCGCTAAGGCCAAGAAGCCGTAATGGTGCGTCGATTAGACTGGCCAGGCTTTGCTATCGAAAGTAATTTCGGTCCGGCGGCGCCTCTCGCAAGGTAAATACTTGCTGATAATCAGGGTCGTAGAGTCGCGGCGATTATGTATGTGCCCGAGGTTATCCAGTCGGTTCCGTTCCAGGTTTGATCTGCATCGAACCGTTTCCGGATCGTAAGGCTCTGAATGAGAGCGTGGCCCCAGAAGAGCCACTTTTCGTCGATATTGTGCACGAAGTAAACGCGAACGGAATCAAGTTGAAAGATGCGAGGGCTCGGTTTGTCGTAAAACTTGAACATCCGACCGGCGACGGCGTCGAGCGTGATCGGTTTTTTGCAGTGCTTGGCGCGGTCGAGTAGCTTCGCGGGAAAACCCTGGTCCGTGGTCCATTGAAGGGTGTCGTTAATCTCGATCATGCTGCCCATCGTGATACTCCTCGCTCACGCTCGAATTCGTTGATGTTGATCACATCGTGGACCTTTGTTTTGGCTGCCGCTTCGCCCGAAGCGGTTCTCCAGGGAGCGGAGGCCGTTCCGGTAGAAATGGCTAAGCGCGTCTTCGGTTTAGGTATTCGGCAAGATAGCTCGGGCTAACGGTCGTCTTTGCTTCGACGAATTCGAGCCACGAGCTATTCATGCCGGCGGAATCCTCGAAAGCCGGGTCGCGCGGGTCGGAGGGATTGCCCAAGCACCGGCCGATTTCCACGAAAATGCGCCACAGTTTTTCGCGCTCGTCCGGGGTGAGGTCCGTCCGAGTTGACTCGAGTAGACCGGGGCGAATCTGGGTACGGCAAAATTCACCCTCAAGACGTCCGTCACTCTTCGTGGGTTCTCTCCCGTGAGTCGTCGCGATCTTGCCACCGCGATCGGGGCCATTTGACTGCCTATTTGTTGAAAACGTCCAGCACCATCTTTTTGAACCAGGCAACCGATCGTACCCCGTGATTGTTGCCCCTGATGCTCTCTGAGGCATGCATAGCCGCCCCCCAGCAGCGGGCTATGGCGCGAAGCCGCGGTCACGGGGCCCGGGATCGTTTCGTCCGGTTTGGCTTCGACGACACAGGTCGGGATCACTCTCCCATCGGGCAGATACAGCCTCGGCGGAACGGTCTCTGCTTTCAGATCTTCGCTCGGCGCCCATTTTCGCACGAACACGATAACGGCCGGCCAGGACCAGGAGCGAATGACGGAATTGTCAAGGGTTCGCGCGGAAGTGACTGGAGCGACGTTGGCCGGCTTCGCCCGGTCCGGAGGGTGCTCGGCGTACCAATTTTTCTCATGGATGAATTAACGACCGATTGCCGGCGCCACGACGTTCTCGAGACTCGCCAGATAGACGTGATACGCCTCTCGTGCGCCAAGCAGGTCCTTGATCGACAGAAATGTGAAGTCACGGCGCGGCGGGAAGATCGCGGATGTGACTGGTTGCATCGTGGGCTGGCCTGATGACTTTTTCTTGCCCATGATGTTTTCCCCGGGATTACTCGCGGCCTCTTGGACGCCGACTAAATCGGTGTATTCTTCGGCGATCTGTACTTGGCCAACTTGACGGTTCGTTGGCCGCATATTTGCGAGAAGGCCCCCCTCTTCGTGCCGGGTGACGCGAGCGAACGAGTCAGACCCAAGGCTCCGCGAGTAATATCGTCGATTTTCTGATGTGCCATAAAAAACATATGTTTAATATAACTAGATTTTGCACATGTCGCGCATGCTCTGGCCGAAGAGCGGTGCGAACGAGTCGGCACGCCAGTCGGATGTTCGCGGTTGGGATTCGAAGGCGGATTCCATTGGGAAGATCGGCTTCGATCGGAGCAATGACACTTTGGCGGAAAGACCAACGGACTGGCGTTCGGCGAACGGCCGCCGGGGATTACTTGTGCTCGGCGGGGCCGGGCTCTCCAGACGCGCATTTAGTTAGGTCTCTCCCGACATCTCAACGCCGGCAGAAGGCCGATCAGAAGGGTTCTTCCGGCCGTCGCGGCTGTCGCGATCTCACCGAGTTTTTGCGATGTGTCGGTCCCGTCAGGCCGCTAGCCGCGCGCACCGATCGCGAAAGAGAACTTTTGGAAAAAGTTTAAGTCATTCTAGATCGACGGGTTCTGGTCGAACGTTGCTCAAAAACCGAAACGGGTGCATTAACGAAATCTGCAGAAGGCGTTATATTGCATTAGTGTAGGGAGTGTGCGTGGAGTGTTTCTCGTAGTGATGGGAGCACACGCCAACCCACGCAACGCATCTGCACGGATCAAAAACGCGTCAGTTTTCGGTTCTCGGTTTTCACGCTTCGCGCATCCGCGCAGACCACAAAAAGGGCGAAACACGACGAATAATGGGAGAGCGGGATCAAATACGGGCCCGCACCGTCACTGAAACACGACCGAGCTTCACGAGGTAATCGAAGTGGCGTCCGCCGTTCTCACTCCCGATCGGGAGAGGCGATTCCGTGCAGACGCGCAGCCGCGCCTCGATGAATGCTTTCCGGCCGGCGGCGAATCGGCCGGTGCGTAACGAACGTCACATTAGCATTGATCCATCTTAATACAAACTTCACTCGCTGAACTTTCACATAGGAAAGGTCTCCCATGCGGCGTCTGAGGGTCATCTTGGTCCTCTGTGCCATGGCGGTCGGTGTCGGCGCCACGGCAGGTGCAGCCGAGTCTCGCTTGATCGGCAGGAAGATCCCGGATTTCACACTCAAAAACCAGTTTGGCAAGGAATATTCACTCGCTGACTTGAAGGATTCCGAGGTGGTGGTTGTGGCCTTTTTGGGCGCCGAGTGCCCGCTCGCCAAGTTGTACGGCCCGCGGCTGGCCGCGTTGGCCAGGAAGTTTAAGAAAAACAAGGTGGCATTCCTGGCTGTTGACTCGAACCGTCAGGATTCGATCGAAGAGATCGCCGCCTACGTACAGCGGAACCAGATCGAGTTTCCGATGCTCAAGGACGCTGGTAATAAGGTGGCCGATCAGTTCGGCGCGGAACGGACGCCCGAACTCTTCGTGCTCGACAAAGACCGCATCGTGCGCGATCATGGCCGCGTGGACGACCAGTATGGCTTCACCGACAGCGTCGGCTACCAGCGGCCCCAAGCTATGCGCGGCGATTTAGACCAGGCCATTCGTGAGCTCGTCGCCGGCAAAGAGGTCAGCGTGCCGGTGACATCGGTCGTCGGCTGCAAGATTGGTCGCATGCGCCAGCCTGTCGCCGATGCCAAGGTCACTTACAGCAATCAAATCGCCCGGATCTTTCAGAACCGTTGCGTCGAATGCCATCGCAAGGGCCGCATTGGACCGTTCGCCATGAGCAGCTACGACGAAGTCACCGGCTGGGGTGAGATGATCCGCGAGGTCGTTGACGAACGCCGCATGCCACCCTGGCATGCCGACAAGAAGTACGGCAAATTTTCCAACGACAGAAGCTTAAGCGACGAGGAAAGGCAGCAGATTCTGACGTGGGTTGATAGTGGATGCCCCCAGGGCGACCCCGCCGACTTACCACCGCCGCGAGAGTTTGCTGATGGCTGGGTGATCCCCGAGCCGGATGAGATCGTCTACTTTGGCGATGAGCCGATCGACGTTCCCGCCGAAGGGGTCATCGACTACTACCACCTTGTGGTCGACCCAGGTTGGAAAGAGGACAAGTGGATCAGAGCCACCGAGGCCAAGCCCGGTAACCCCGAGGCGGTGCATCACATTCTGGTGTTCGTGCAGCCGCCGGCACCACGGGGACTTGGGGGCTTTGGCGTTGCTAATTCCGACGCGAATCGCGGCGGAGCCAAGGGCGCGAAAGCCGAGGCGAAAGGCCGCGACGGCAAGTCAGGCGGCCGTGGAATCGTTCGAGTGCGCGGCGTACGCCCTTCGGCCGGCGGGATCAGCGGCAGTGACTTGCTCGCCGGCTACGCCCCCGGCGCCGATCCGGTCTTGAACTCCGACGGCACGACGGCGACGCTCGTGAAAGCCGGCTCGAAGCTGATCTTTCAGATGCACTACACACCCAACGGCAAGCCGGCCAAGGACCGCAGCTATGTGGGAGTCAAGTTCGCCGACCCCAGTAAAGTCAAATACGCGATTCGGAGCGCATCGGTTGCCAGCATGTTTTTCGCGATTCCGCCCGGTGACCCCAATTACGCGATTTCTTCCGAGGGCACGTTCCCAAGTGACGCGATCCTCTTCAATCTGACGCCGCACATGCATATGCGCGGCAAGTCGTTCCGCTACGAAGTCATTTATCCCGATGGCAATAAGGAGATCCTGCTTGACGTGCCCCGCTATGACTTCAACTGGCAGACGACCTACGATCTGGAAAAGCCCAAGCTCATGCCCAAGGGGACGAGGCTCATCTGCACGGCTCGTTGGGACAATTCAGAAAACAATCTCTCCAATCCGGATCCCACCCAGACCGTTACCTGGGGCGAGCAAACGAATGAAGAAATGATGATCGGATTCTATACGGAGATGTTTCCGAAGGGCCAAGTTCCCGAGCGTCGCTCGGGCGGACTCGGTCTGGCGCAGTTGACCGGTGAGAAGCTGCTTGCCACGCTCGACCCGAACAAAGACGGTAGGATCACCAGAAAAGAAATGCCGGGAAAGCTCGGCGAGCGTTTCGACATGATCGACCTCAACCACGATGGCATTGTGGACAAGAAAGAGCTGGACGCGCTCTTGAGGCTCATGCGTATCCTTGTGGGTATCTCTGGTGGAGGTCAAGGCTAAGCCCATGCGCCGGCGCGACGAACGAGCCTCATTTGTGGCTCCAGAACACGTCGCCGGTGCCGCTTTTTCACACGTCGGAATTGACGAAGTAATTCGACATCGATGGGCTTGGCGTAAGCTGGGCCCGATTTACTCCTCTCTCTCTCGTCGGGAACTAATCCCATGAAGCACATCCTCGCGTTCATCGTGACTTTGTCGTGCTGCTCTGATTTGGCCGGCCCCGCGCTCGCGAACGATATCGCCAAGAGCGCCATCGGCAAAAAGGTCGATCCATTCTCGTTGCAAGATTTCCGTGGCAAAGCGCATACGCTCGCGGACTTGCGGGATTCAAAACTGGTCGTCGTGGCGTTCCTCGGAGTTGAATGCCCGTTGAGCAAGCTATACGCTCCCCGCCTTGTGGAATTGTCCCAGACGTATGGGCCAAAGGGGGTCGCGTTTTTGGGGATCGACTCGAATCGCCAAGACTCGGTCACCGAAATGGCCCAATATGCGAAGGTGCACGGTGTCGAGTTTCCGTTCTTGAAGGACCTGAATAACACACTGGCGGACGCATTCGGCGCCACGCGAAATCCACAGGTTTTTGTACTCGATCGTGATCGTATCGTCCGTTACGCGGGGCGAGTGGATGACCAATACGGTTTTGACACCGGAAGCGGCTATGCCCGGGCGGCGGCGAGGAAGTGCGATCTGGCAAATGCAGTCGACGAGCTCTTGGCCGGTAAACCGGTGACTCAATCCACGACCGAGGCGATCGGCTGCCTGATCGGACGAGTCCGCCCGGCCGACAAGTCAAGCGATGTGACCTACACGAAACAAATCGCCCGCATCTTCCAGGATCATTGCGTCGAGTGCCACCGGCCCGGCCAAATCGGCCCATTTGCCTTGCAAACGTACGACCAAGCCGTCGGTTGGGCGGACATGATCGACGAAGTCGTGCGCGAGAAGCGGATGCCCCCTTGGCATCCCGACCCAAGTTACGGTCATTTCGCCAACGACATGTCGCTTTCCAACGAGGAAAAGGAGTTGATCTCCAAGTGGGTCGCCAAAGGGGCGCCCGAAGGCGATCCCAAGGATCTTCCCGCGCCAAAGCAGTACGCGGGAAGCTGGATGATGCCCGGCGAACCCGACGCCGTCTTTTACATGACCAAAAAGCCCGTCGACGTCCCAGCGGAGGGAACGGTCGATTACCGTTACTATGTCGTCGACACGGGCTTTACCGAAGACAAGTGGGTCCAAACCGCCGAGTGCATGCCGGACAATCGCGGCGTCGTCCACCACATGATCGTGTTCCTTAAAGCCCCGGGTGCGGGCCTCTTCGGTGACGGGCCGGCTCGTCCCGCCGGAGCGGAAAATAAGGCGGCGCAAGCGAAAAACACTCAGGCCGAGACTACCAAGCAAAAAGACGCACAAGCCCGCCCCCGCCGGCGCGGGGGTGGTCAGGCTTCCTTTGGTCAACTGTGTGGCTTCGCGCCGGAACTCGGCCTTATATTCTGCCCGAGGGAATGGCCAAATTGATCCCCGCCGGGTGGCAGCTCGTGTTCCAGATGCACTACACGCCAAACGGCTCGCCGCAAAAGGACCGCAGCTCGGTCGGGATCAAGTTCGCCGATCCAGCCAAGGTGAAGTATCGCGTGGCCACGGCCAACGCGACCAACTTCATGTTCGTCATTCCTCCTGGCGATCCTAACTACAAAGTCGAGTCGGAGCGGAAGTATGGAACCGACGTGCTCATGCTGTCGGTATTTCCCCACATGCACCTGCGCGGCAAAGATTTTCGCTACGACCTGATTTATCCCGATGGCGGCAAAGAGACGATCATGAACATGCCGCGTTACGACTTCAACTGGCAGACCAGTTACGTTTTCAGCGAGCCCAAAAAGCTGCCCAAGGGCACGACGTTGCATTGCACCGCGCACTTTGATAACTCGGCCGACAACCCGGCCAATCCCGATCCCACCAAGAAGGTGCGATGGGGCGACCAAACGTGGGAAGAGATGATGATCGGCTGGTTCGATATCGCAGTGCCCAAGGGAGCCGACATCAGGGATGTACTGCCGCCGCCACAAACTCGGCCTGGCCGGCCTGGCCCGGCACGCGCCGCCGAGTAGCAGCCCGTTGGTCAACCGCCTCACAGAGAACTACAATGCGGCAAGGTCATTTGGCCGGGGCAAGTTCAACTTTGCACCGCGCCAGGGTTAGGCTGGTCGGACCGACGGAAAAAACGGCGGCGGCGTCACGAACTTCGTCGAGCCGGTCGACCGACGCGACATCGCCAAAAACCGATAACATACGACCAATCTTTGAAGGAGCACGTGTCGCCATGCCACCCCGATCGACCATCTTAGTAGCCGTCTTTCTCCTCTTCGTCGGTGGGGCGCCGGGCGGGGAGCCCGCGCCCGACCTATCATGGAAAGATCAGCCGCATTCTCCAGGCGCGTTGCCAGGAGTGCCACCGGCCGGGCCAGGTGGCCCCGTTCTCGCTGCTGACATACGAGCAGGCGCGCAAGCGAGCGAGCGACATCGTCCAGGTCGTTAGTGCACGCACCATGCCTCCCTGGCATGCCGCGACCGACGTGGGGGGACCGTTCCTGGACGCGCGGGTGCTGTCCAAGTCCGAGATCGAGGCGCTGGCCACGTGGGCCGAAGCCGACAGTCCCGAGGGTGACGCGAAGGTCGCCCCCGCGCCGCGCACGTTCCCGTCCGATTGGCCGCTGGGGGAGCCCGACCTGGTCCTCCGGCCGACCGAGCCCTACACGCTCGGGGCCAGCGGCCCCGATGAATTCCGCGTCTTCGTGCTGCCGACCGGCCTGAAGGAGGGGAAGTGGATCCAGGCGACCTCGTACTTCGCCGGCAACCGCCTTGTGGTTCACCACGTGCTAGGTGCCGTCGATACGCGCGGCCGCGGCCGCAAGTTCGACGCCGCGGACGCCGCCCCGGGCTATTCGACCTTCGGTGACTTCAAGTTCCTGCCCGAGGGGGAACTCGATGGATGGGCTCCCGGCAAAGCGCCCCACCGCTTCGCCGACGGCGTCGCCCGCTATCTGCCGGCGGGCTCCGACGTCCTCCTCCAGATTCATTACCACAAAAGCGGCAAGCCGGAGCGCGACGCCACCGCCGTCGGCCTCTATTTTGCCAAGACCACCGTCGACAAACAGGTCCGCGTGACCGGCGTTCTCCCGCGTTTCGTCCCTCTCGCTGCGCCCCGACCTGACAATCCCCGCCGGCGAAGCCCAGCACGAGGTCCGTGGGACCACGACCCTGAAAAGCGACATCCACGTCGTCGCCGTGATCCCGCACATGCACTGGCTCGGCAAGGACTTCCTCCTCACCGCCACCCGGCCCGACGGCTCCAAGATGACGCTGATCAAGATCCCTCGCTGGGACTTCAACTGGCAGGATTCGTACGACCTCGCCGCGCCGCTGGCCCTGACCAAGGGGACCCGGCTCGACATGGTCGCGCATTTCGACAACTCAGCCGCCAACCCCGCCAACCCGAACAAGCCCCCGGTGATCGTGCGCTGGGGTGAGCAGACGAAGGACGAGATGTGCATCGGCTTCCTCCACTACACCCGCGACGACGAACACCTCGCGGGAGGCCCGCCGACGCGGCCTTACGACGCCCTTCGCGATTGGCTGCCTTGACCGCGTGCTCTCTGTGATTATGTTTGGTTGATCTTTGTGCTCATTTACTGAGAGTAGATTGACCGGTCTCGCTCAGAGCAAAGTTCCGCGGAGCAGGACGATCGCAACGCTGAAATAGATAATGAGGCCGGTAACATCGACCAGTGTCGCGACGAATGGAGCGGATGAGGTGGCGGGATCGAAACCCATCCGCTGCAACAAAAATGGCAGCATTGAACCGGTCAGGCTGCCCCACAGGACGATGCCGATGAGCGAGAGGCTCACAGTCAAAGCAACCAAAAACCAATGGGGACCGTAAAGATGTGACACCGAGTTCCATGCGGCGATGCGAACGAAGCCGATGGAGGCGAGAATGGTCCCAAGCAACAGTCCCGCGACAATTTCCCGGCGCATTACTCGCCACCAATCGCTCAGACTGACTTCGCCGAGCGCGAGAGCGCGAATGATCAACGTCGCGGCCTGAGAGCCCGAATTTCCGCCACTGGAAATGATTAGGGGGACAAACAGGGCGAGGACGACGGCTCGCTCGATTTGTTTCTCGAAAAAGCCCATGGCTGTCGCCGTGAACATTTCGCCGACGAACAGGATGACGAGCCAGCTCGCACGTTTGCGCACCATCGCGATCAGCGTGGTGCTCATGTAGGGATCGTCGAGGGCCTCCTGTCCGCCGAATTTCTGGATCTCGCGAGTTGCCTCTTCCTCGGCGACATCGATCACGTCATCAAGTGTCACGATCCCCGCCAGGCGACCGTGCGTGTCAACCACGGGAAGGGCCGTCCGGTCGTACTTTCGGAAAATCTCGACCGCTTTCTTCTTGTCGTCGGTCACGACCAGCGCGACGAATTTGTTGTCCATCAGGTCCGCGACACGGGTGTGCAAGGGGGCCAGCAGAATTTCGCGGATTCGCAGGTCGTCGATCAGCGTGTTCTGGTCATCGACGATATATATCACGTTGAGCGTTTCGCTGTCGCGGCCGTGGGCGCGAATATGATCGAGCACGTGCCGCATCGTCCACTCCCTGCGGACGACCACGTAGTCGGGGGTCATCAACCGCCCCACGCTGTGCTCGCCGTAATCAAGCAACGCCCGAGCGATCACTTTCTGCTCGGGATCGAGCAGGTCAATCAGCCGTTCGGTCTGATCGGGCGGCAGCTCGGCCAGAGCGCCGTCCGATCGTCAGGCGCCATCTCGTTCAGAATGTACTTCGATTCGTCCACCGACAGCGAATTCAGAACCGCCTGCTGATTATCGATGTCGAGATAGGCGAACGCTTCGGCAGCCAGCCTGGGCTTGATCAACCGAAGCACGTGGACCTGCTCGCTCGTCAACAGCGCGTCGACCAAGTCGGCGAGGTCCGCGGAGTGCCAGCGGTTGACGACCTCGCGAAGAGTGTCGTCATCGTGGCCGTCGATCAGCTCACGGATTTCGGGGAGCGCCAGCTTTCCCAGCATCGGGTTTCTCGACTCTCATCTTTGGCGTGGGTGTTGAGCCGGCTGAAGACGTTCGGCCGTGGCGGAAGCTCGCTGGTTCGGGCCGGTTCGAACACCAGGCGGAGGAGTGCAAGGACCACCAGCCCCGCGAAGACAAGGACCAAGGCCATCGCCGCGTACAGCGTCGCCGAACCAAACATGGCGGGCTGGAGCGACGCGAGCCGTCGCAGGGCTTCACCCCAGGGGGCGAGCCCCGCGTAAGCCGCGGTCATCGAGCCCAGCACGCTGCACGCCTCAATCTCGAGGAAAACAAGAGCGATCGCCCCGGGCACAAGCCATCGAAGCGGTCTTATCGGCCAAGCGAAGGCACCCCCGGCCACGAGCAGCAAGAACCAAGGATAGGCCGCCGCCGCATACCACGGGTTGGTTGCGATCGACCCCCAAGAGAGCTGCGATTGCACGGTATGATATCCCATCGCCCCAGTATAGCCGACACAAAGCACCAGGCAGAGCAATGGGCAAACCGGATCGCGGAACAGCCAGAAGATCCGAGCCCGAGTCTTGGGGAAAACCACCCAGCCCCAGCCGAGTAGTCCGATCACGGCCAGCACCTCGTGTCGGCTTCGCAAGTGCTCGTGCTTGCCGGACCAGCTCCAACCTCCAGACATCACGCTATCTCGAAACCAAAGTTTGCGTGTCCACTCGCGCCACCCTATCGAGCCGGCCGTCTCGATCAGACGATCCGTTCCGCGCCCGGCGGTACGGTTGGCGACCGCTTCTTGCATCACGGTTGGGCTGCCGAACCGCTGATAGTTGGCGCGAAACTCTGATTGAGTGACCAGCAGAAAGCCCGTCGCAAGCACCAGCGCCGAGGCGACCGCCTGGATGACCCTGACGCCGCCTCGATCATGATCGCCGTCGCGAACGAACGCGGCTAGCCAACAAGCGGCAATGAAAGGCAGTAGGCCCAGATTCACCGCCTTGGCGAGAACCGCCAGTCCAACGAGTAACCCCACGCCAAACGCCACGATTAAATGCCGGTGCGTGAAGCTCATGGCCAGCGCAATCGCGGCCGTGGCCAGCAAGACCCCCAGCGCGTCGTTCGCCACCCGTGCTCCGTTCATCAAGAAAAGCGGCTGGGTCGCGATCAAAAGGCCAGAAAGCGCGGCCAGCCGCGCGTCTCGCACGCGGCGGTTGACGATTCCAAGTGCGATCCAGACCGAGGCCGACGTGAGAAGCAGGTTGACGAGTCTCAGGCCGCCGACCGTCGTTTTCAGGTCGCTAACCCCTCCCAGGGCACGAAACAAAGGCAAGACCAGCCTGTAATAAAGCGGTCCATGCTGGGCCTGGTAGAGCCGCACTGGCGGGCCCGTAACCATGGCGGCCTTGGGTAGCTCGCCTTCCGAAGCACGCGACCAGTAAGTCGCATAATCGACCGTGCCCCAGCCGCTTAATTGCCTGAGCGCACTTCGCGATTGAGGAAATGCACTCAGCCTGGCAAGAAGCGAGACGGGAACATCCGTTTTTCCCAGAACGGGACGCTCTCCCGTCTCGGCGAGGTACGCCATATAGCCGAGGTGCTGGTACTCGTCCCACGCCTCGAAAGGGGGCATGACGCACAGCACGACCACGCCGCGACAAAACACCAGCCCGGTCAGGATCATTCGAAACCACGACCAGCCGCGATCGCGCGAGATCGGCGCCCGGGTACTGTTTTTCTGAATCGCCGGCTCGGCCAGATCCATCTGCCACCCCCCAACGCAAGCGGAGTCTAGGGATGAATCTCCCTTTCGTCAACCTTGACTGCATCCCTTTACCTTGACTGCATCTTTAAGCCGTATTAGCATTTTGGGACGTATGCTTCCGCAGGCTCACTCCGAGAGACCGTACAAACCATGCCCACCTTGATCGTTCAGCCTTCCCGAGTCGAAGCGGCGGGGAACAGGCCCAAGTTGATCAGCGAGTGGGCGGCTACTGAGGCTTCCAATGCAAGGTAAGGTCTGTGTGGTCACCGGTGCGACGTCGGGAATCGGTCAAATCGCGGCGACCGAGCTGGCCCGCCGCGGCGCCCACGTCGTGATCGTCGGCCGATCCGCTCAGAAATGCACCGCCACGCAGGCGCAAATCCGTTCCGCCATCCCGTCGGCCTCTGTTGACGTCGCGGTGGCCGACCTCTCCGCGCTCGCCGAGACAAAACGCCTGGCCCATGAGATTCGCGAGAAGTATCCCCGCATCGATGTGCTTCTCAACAACGCCGGCGCCATGTTCCGGAAACGATCTGAAAGCGCCGACGGGATCGAGAGAACATTCGCGCTCAACCACCTGTCGTATTTTGTGCTGACAAACCTCCTGTTGCCCGTACTAGAACAGAGCACCCCGGCCCGGATCGTCAACGTCGCTTCCGACGCTCACAAGGGGGCTTCGATCAATTTTGCCGACATTCAGTTGAAGACAAAGTACAGCGGCTGGAAAGCCTACCAGCAGTCAAAGCTCGCGAACATCTTGTTCACTTACGAGCTTGCAAGGCGCATCCAGGGAAAAAACGTGACGGCAAATACTCTGCACCCGGGCTTTGTCAACACAAACTTCCTTGAGGTCTTCAAGGATTCGCCCATGGCATGGGTGCTCAAGGCGGTCGTTCCGTTGATCGCCCTCTCGCCGGAGAACGGGGCTCGCACTTCGATCTACCTGGCTTCCTCTCCTGAGGTCGAGGGCGTGTCGGGCCGGTATTTCGTCAAGGAGAAGCCCATTGCCAGCTCATCCCAATCTCAGGATCAGGCCGCCGCGGAACGACTCTGGCGGCTCAGCGTCGATATGACGGGCGTGGGCGGTGCGTGAGCCGGGCGGCGGTGATGAGCCCATCGAAAAGCAAGATCTGGACGAAGTCTCGCCGCCGTGATCGAGCTATTCCCACAGGAACCGGCGACGTTTGATCTTGGCGCCATAGGAGAGCCCGAATTGCCTGATCGCCGCGTCGTGGGCCAACTGCACGGCTTCGTGGGGAGAATCGGTAACCACGATGCGGTCGGCGTCGGTCGCGTCGATCGTTTTCGACTCGACCAGGCGGTCATGCAGGAAATCCAGCAATGGCCGCCAATATTCCTTGCCTACGAGCACCAGTGGAAAGTCCTTGATCTTTTGCGTCTGGATCAGGGTCGCGGTCTCGAAGATTTCGTCCAGAGTGCCGAAACCGCCAGGCAATGCGATAAAAGCGTAGGAGTATTTCACGAGCATTAGCTTGCGGACGAAGAAGTGCCGGAAGGTGAGCCAGGTATCAAGGTAGTGGTTGGGCGTCTGTTCCTCCGGCAACACGATATTGCAGCCGACGGAGTAGCCGCCGGCTTCCTTGGCGCCACGGTTGGCCGCCTCCATAATGCCGGGCCCTCCGCCGGTCATCACCGTGAAGCCGGCGCGAGCCAATTGCTGGCCGACCTCGCGTCCGAGCTGATAATACACATGTTCTTCTGTAAATCGCGCCGACCCGAAAACGGTGACACATGGGCCGAGGAAATGAAGCTTGCGGAATCCGCCCATGATCTCGAAGAAGATGCGGATCGCCCGTCCCAGTTCGAACGATCGTTTCTGCGGTCCCTGAAGGAACTGCCTGATCTCGGGAACGGGCGGCGACTTGCCCCAGTTTGTCGTCGAAGCCGCGGGCTGACCACGAGGCTGGTCGAGGTCAGAGCTGGGGCCCAGCGTTTGACTCATAGCGACTCCTTCGGGTGTGATGCAAAGACAAAGCCCGACGATCAATGGAATCTTGCCGAGTCATAAGACGAGCTGGCTGAAGTCGACCGTCGCGGGTGTCGTGTGGATCGGGATAGGAGAGTTTGTCCCTGGTTTCCGTGTCATACATTTGGCGAAGAGGCGCCGATAGCAGCGCACACAATCCCCCGCCGATCGATCCGCGTGGCTCATGACTGGCCGGTCAAGAAGCCGACCAGCGTTCTTAATGTATCACTGCCTTCTCGATTCGCGATAGCACCGACCCCTGTGCTGTCAGCTTCTGGTCGAGCCGCGCCATGCCTTCCTTCAGTGTGCCGACGTCTTGCTTGAGAATGCCGACGTCTTGCTTGAATGAGCCGACGTCTTGCTGAAGATTCTCTACAGTGACGTGCAACCGCGCCGTGTCCCAGACGATCTTGTACGACGTGCCGATGCCGCCCAAAAGAAGCGTAACGAGGATCGGCACCAAGATGAAAATTGAACGCCGAACGAACGCGAGATAGACGTTGATTTGCGCGACCTCGACGTTAAGGCTTTCGATCGCCGCGGTAAGCCGCTGATTAGATTCGCGAACTTCCGCGGTTAGGTCGCTAACTGTCATCGGCATTGTGTTTGTCCTTTAGCCCAGTTTTTCCACCGGCGGGCGAGCTAGGTCCGCGTCACGTTCGGCGTAAATCTGTGTGACGTCAGCTCGCCTATGGCCCCCCACACATTGACTCACCTCGAGTCCCATTTCTCGCCGAGCCTTAGTGAGGACAAGGGGACGAATCTGATTCGGTGCCCAATGTGAAACCCCAGCTTCGACGCATGCCGTGCGGATCGCTCGGGAATGGCTTCGGTAGGTGTCGCGTTAGGAACAGCTTATGCGACTGCCACTCTTCTACCATTTTTCTCCGGAGCACACTCGCTAAACTATCGATCTTGGCTATCGCTCTGAGTCGTTTGCCCTGAGTCAGTTTCATCTAATGGGCAGAGAGAGAATCGAACTCTCGACACCAGGATTTTCAGTCCTGTGCTCTACCAACTGAGCTATCTGCCCTTTCATTCATGTACGTATGTGATGATAACGGTCGCCGCGCAGTCTGTCAACGGGTTGGCAGACAGAACAGCGAGCCTTGTAAAAACCGAGTGCGGATCAATGGCGCCCCGTCTGGCGGCCGCTCCGGCTGTTTGTCGATCCGCCATATTCAGCAGGGTCGCATTGGGTTGCGTCGTCGCTTTTCGCGCTTCGTTGACGAAGCCGCCGGGCGGCCCCCCCCATGGGCTAGGCTGTCGAATCCTTGAGGCGTGTGATTTGTACCGCTTGCGTACCGTTTGTGCCCAGTGTACCATGGTTTTTGGTGAGAGTTCGGTACTTTTGCACGCCGCAAGGATTGCAGTAACTATCTCTCTCGCAAGCTGTTGTGCCGACGTACGTGTTCAAGGGCGCATAGCTCAGTTGGCTAGACGCACCCCTGATAAGGGTGAGGTCCGGTGTTCGAGTCACCGTGCGCCCATTTATTGGTTCAAACGTTCTGAGTCCTAAAGCTCAACTCTGGTTCAACGCTGAATAGAGCAACCATCTTGCCTGTCGCAGTAAGTCCTCGATCTCGGTGAGATCGCCGATCCTCATTAACTAGAAGATCAGCCGATGCATCCCCGTTCACCGACGAGGACGACGGCTGATGCGCCGACTGCATCGCTCATGTCAGAGGGTCCTTCAGCGGCCATTGGCGATTGCTGGAGGCCGTTATGCATATAGACACCGCACTGACCAGGAGCAAGTCAGGCTGGAAAGCCTGGCCTATGTGGAAAAAGTCGGTCGAAGACGTTCGGCTCTCCCTTGCCGGCCATGAAGCGATTTTCGACAATGGCGTTCCTGCCCGCAGGAGGGAAAGTGTGCGCACGCGAGATGATGAATCCGGGGCGGCGGGCACGGCAAAGCGTCTCAGAGGCGTCTGGCTCGCCGCCAGGTGAAGAGAATGGCAACCGTACCCTCTCGGCTGAGCCCGAACCTTGCCTTGGGATCTCGCATCGCCATGGCCGTGGCGATTGGCACCTTGGGCGTGGTGATGGCCCACTACCCGATGATTTTTTCGGGGTTCGCGCGGATTCAGACCGACCTGGGGGACACCCGGCTGATCCATTATCTGCTCGAACACGGGTATCTCTGGGTGCGCGGGGTTCCGGGCCACCTCGACTTTTGGAGCCCCCCCTTCTTTTACCCGGCGCCGAATGCGGCGGCGTACTCGGACGTGCTGCTGAGCGTCGGCCCGTGGTACTGGCTGTGTCGCATGCTGGGAGCGTCGCCGGACCTGTCGTTCGGCTTGTGGATGGTCTCGATGTCGGTGCTCAACTATGCGGCGGGCCTGCTGCTGTTCCGCAAGGGGCTCGGTTTCGGCGTGCCGGCCGCTGTGGCGGGCGCGGCGCTGGTGGCCTTCGGCTGCGCCGCGGTTGAACCAGATGTATCACCAGCAATTGCTGCCATTTTTTTACCCCCTGCTGACGATCTACGCGCTGGCCCGGCTGGCCGGCGATCTCTCGCTCCGACAGTGGGCGCGGGCCGGTTACTGGTTGCTGGCGATGGCGGGGGCGGTCGCACAGCTTTACGCCGGAATGTACCTGGGGTGGTTCCTGATCGTTGGGCTGGGATTGACCACGGTGGTCGCGCTTGCGCTGCCGTCGTGCCGAGGCGTCTTGCTCAAAATGGTGAAGCGCGATGCCTGGGCGATCGCGGCCGCGGGCGCGACCGGTGCTCTTTTGCTCGCGCCGTTCGCGGCTCATTATCTCCCAGCCGCTCGCGACGTAGGGCCACCAATCCCCAGAATACTGCGAGCCTTTCACCCCACCCTGGGCTCCTGGTTCGATGTGAGCGCAAACAATTGGTTCTGGGGTTGGGCAGCTCATCCGGGTTGGGCCGGAAAGTACGTACTCATCGAGGGCGAACATCACCTGGGCATTGGTTTCTTCACGCCGATGGCTTCTCTGGCGGGCCTCTACCTCGCTCGGGCGTGGCCGATCTGCCGGCTGGCCGGCTTGGTCGCGTTCATCATCTGGGTCGCGACGACTTTCATGCCCGTCGACAAGGTCGCAATGCTAGCGGCGGGAGTTACCTATTATTGCGCGGCCGGTTTGTTCCTCGAGTTCGACGAACCAGGCCGCCGAGCCGCGCGCTGGCGTTAGTGGTGTGCCTGCTGATCCTGATCCCCTTCCCGAGTTTCTATCTAACGGTACTTGGGCTCACCACCATCATCCTCGGTCTTCTCGAAATCGGCCGCACGCGCGAGTACACGCCCGGCCTGATCGCACCGGGAATCGCGCTGGCGGTCCTCAGTCTGAAGTTCTTCAACTTCGAGCTGATCGCGTACGGCATCATGATCGTCGGTCCGATCGCGGCGGTCCTCGCGTACTACCTCCGATCACGGCGGTGGGAAGTTGGATTCGGCTTGCTGGCGCTCTCGATGCTGTTGTTGATCGTGATCACGTCGCTCGATAAACGGGGCCTGTTGACCGCGACCGTGTCGGGCTCCGTGATTTCGCTGGCGGTCAGTGCTCCGCGGAAGTACCGTCCGCCAGCCTGGTTGTTGTTCCGATCGCTCGTGATCGCGCTGGCGTCTCTGTTGATATTCAACGATCATGAATCGCTTTGGCTCGCGTATTCGCCCTTAATCCCAGGGGCGGTTGCGATCCGCACCATCGGGCGAGTCGTCCTGATCCTGCTTGTTCCGGCGGCGCTGGGATTGGCATGCCTGGTCGAGTTCCTCGACAAAAGGCGATGGGCCATCGCGAGTTGGATCATCGTGCTGGTGTGTCTGGCCGAGCAAGGAGAGACCACCCCGACCTTCGACGCCGCGGCGAATCGGGCGTCGATCGACAGGCTCGCGAGCCGGATCGACCGAACTCGGGTCACGTTTTATTATCATCCTGGCGACGGTCAGCCGTTTTTTATCCATCATTTGGATGCGATGTGGGCTTCGCTGGCAACCGGACTGCCGACCGTTAACGGCTATTCGGGGCACGTGCCCCCTTCCTGGCTGGGCTTCTTCCGGGCCGATTTTCATCCAAATATAGACATTAGCCCGATCCTGGCCGAATGGGAGCGAACGTATGCCCTGCCACCAGATCAAGTTCAATGGATTGCGCGGACTGGCCGTAAGTAAGCCGATGCGGCACTCTTGAAGAGGCCCAGGCCCATCTGGAAGAGCTGATTGAACGCCGATGATCTGGTGTGCTCCATCGCCTTCGCCGCAGGCGTTCGGTAACATGATCGTCCGGATCGGCGTTTGGCCTCAAGTTCGTGGGGCCCGCGCTTATGTCACTTGGGGCCCGACGAGGTAGACCACAATGAGCCAAATTCAGGTCATGTCTTTGCGTAACGCGGCGAACGACCGGCATGCGGGTGTCGATCGCCGCGGGTTTCTCATGCAGCGCCACGGCCACGCTTACCACAGCGGCCTGGGCTGGTGGGAGTACCATGGCGAAAGCCCAGCAAGTCCCGGCAGCCCGACGCCGCTCCGGCGGTACGGGCCCGGCGCCGAGCCGGTGCGTTACCCCGACCCCGACGTGGTCGTTCTCGACAAGCGGTTTGCCAAGATCAAGATCGGCAATTCCCCGATCAAACGCCTGCACACGGGCATGCTGTGGGCTGAGGGGCCTGCATGGAACGGTGTGGGAAAATACCTCGTCTGGTCCGACATCCCGAACGACATCCAGCTCCGCTGGATCGAGGACGACGGCCACGTCAGCGTCATCCGCCGGCCGGCCGGCAATTCCAACGGCAATACCTTTGACCCCGAGGGACGCCAGATCTCTTGCGAGCACGGCAACCGCCGGGTCGTTCGCTACGAGCACGACGGCAAGACCACCGTTCTGGCCGACCGGTTCGGCGGCAAGCCATTAAACGGCCCGAACGACCCCGTCGTCCACCCTGACGGCGGGATCTGGTTTACCGATCCCGGCTACGGGGCACTCAGCGAATACGAAGGGAACAAGGGAACGCTCGAAATCAAGGAGGCCGTCTACCGAATCGACCCCAAGAGCAGCCAAATCGCCAAGGTCACCGACGACCTCTATAAGCCCAACGGCCTTTGCTTCTCACCCGATTACAAGGTCCTCTACGTCGCCGACACGGGCGCTTCCCACTACCCGGACGCCCCCGCGCAATATTCGGGCCTACGACGTCGTTGACGGCGTTAAACTCGACAAGGGCCGCGAGTTCGTCTCGATGAAGATGAACATGGGGGAGGGTGGCGCCCAGGCCGGGTTCGCCGACGGGATCCGCGTCGACGTCGAGGGCAATCTCTACGCCGCCGCCGGCTGGGTCGGCCCCGGCTATGATGGCGTGCACGTGTTTGCCCCGGACGGCGTTCGCATCGGGTTGATCCTCCTCCCCGAGATCTGCGCCAATGTACTGCTTCGGCGGGCCCAAGCAGCAACCGGCTTTTCATGGCCGCCAGCCAATCACTCTATGCCGTTTATCTTGACACGCGTGGGGCGCACTTTGCATGACCATGAACCGGCAGAACGTTGGCCACGCGGCGGATGCAACCCATTCTGGCCGGGGTGCTCTCCGCATCGCATCGCCGCGTTACCACTTCGCCGGTTTATGAATCGTCCTGCTGGTCGAAGCTGTCGATAGAGACGTTGGTTTTCATCCGGATCCCATCAAAAAGCAAGGGCCGCCCGGTTAAAGGCGGCCCTGCTAGCCAATCGACGAATCGATTGGAAGGGGATCGATCACAATAATATTACGACACACGGGCTGGATTGTCAACCTGATCCATTCATGGACCCGCCAACGACGTGTTTGGCTCCCAGCGGAAATGACGGTTGGAAATGACGTGCGACCGACGTGGTTGGCTGAAAGACAGCGACCTCATCGCCGGCTTCGTTCGAAGCAAACGATCGTGATGTCATCGGATTGAGACCGGCCGACGGCGTGCACGCGGACGGCCCCCAGGATGGCTTCGCCGGCGGCGGCGGCTCCTTGCGGGGCCGCGGCCAGGACTTCCTTCAACCGCTCGAGCCCAAACTCCTGGCGGTCTTGGTTCATCGACTCGGTGACGCCGTCGGTATAGAGGACGACCACGTCGCCCGGCTTGAGAACAACGACGGCTGGCCGGTAAAGGGCGGAGGCCATGACGCCCAGCGGTGTTCCGGCACCCGAGCGGCCCACGGCCTCGATCGCGCCCGATGCGCGGCGCACGAGGGGGTCCATGTGCCCCGCGTTGACCACCGTCATCTGGTGCGCGACCGGGTCGATGACCGTCATGACCATGGTCACGAACCGCCCGCCCACCCCCCTGTCGAAAAGATGCTGGTTAACTTTAGCCATGACGTCGCCGGGCGCGACACCGCCCCGAACCAGGTGACGTACTTCCGGGCAGATGCCGGCGACGACGAGCGCGGCCGGCATTCCCTTGCCGGCGACGTCTCCGACGGTCACGGCCCAGCGCGCGGGTGAATCCAGCGCGGGCGGGGCCGGTTCGACCTTGATGTAGTCGTAAAGGTCGCCGCCCACCTCGAGCGTCGGCTGGTAACAGTCCCAGAACGCGTACCCGGCCACCTCGGGCCGATCGCGGGGCAACAGGGATAACTGGATTTCGCGAGCCGCCGCCCACGACGCCCGCTCCTTCAGTAGCCAGTGGTTCTCAACGGCCACGCCCATCGGTACCGCCAGCGCGGCCAGCAGGTCGAGGTCACTCGTTTTGAATCCCTTCTTGCCAGTCCGCCTGTCAAGCTGGACCATGCCCACCGGCCGGCCGTCGTGGCCGGGCAACGGCACGCACAAGGCCGTGCGAAACGTGGACACAACACTCTTGGCTCGCTCGAACCGCGGGTCGACCGCCGTATCCTTGATGAGGATCGCTTTACCTTCGTCGATGACCTGGCGGAGGATGGCACGGGAAAGCACGGGGACCTGCACCTGGCCGGCGCTGGCGGAGCGCCCGCAGCCGGGGCCTTCCCTCGGAGCCAGCGATCAAAATGAAGCCGCGGTCCGCGCTCAGAAACACACCCATGAGCGCGTCTAAGGCGCGGCCGAGCACTTCGTTGAGATCGGCGCCTCCACCAAGTGCCCGGTTGATCTCGAGGACCCCTTTGAGTGCCTCCGCCGGATCGATTGACCTCCGAGCCAGGTATTCCGCACTCAGGTCGTCCAGCGTTTGCAAGACCGTCGAGTCATCTCCTGGCATTTCGTTCATCTCGACGGCCGGATCGTGAAAGACAAGTTCGTAGTCGACGATCTTGATGCGGCTGCCGTTGCGCAGACGAGCCGGCTCGAAAGGCGCCAATCGCTGGCCGTCGAGCTGGGTGCAGCTCTTGCTCTCAAGGTCCACGACGTAGCACGCACCGTCAGACCCGTGCTCAACCCGAGCATGATGCCGGGAGACACGCGGATCGTCGAGGAAAACGTCCAAACCGGGGATGCGGCCGATATGAAGGTCGGGCCCCTTCACTTCTAAAACCCGTTCCGTCCGCCCGCCGCGGATCAACTCGAGTTTCGGGCCAAGCGTATGCGGGGTACTCATCGGCGGACCTTCACGCGAAAATGGTGGGGCGGTGTCTTGGAGGCCGGTCCGTGTCTTGGCCATTCAGCCGGCGGATTTAACGGCCGTTAATGAAGTCGCAATCCACCAGAAGGTTCCACGAGCATAGCGCGCCTTCGACTCTACGCTCAAGGGGCCTGCTCCAGTCGGGTCGATCGGCCGCGGGGTGGCGGACACCGTCGCCCGCATCGCCCCGCCCACGGCTGACCGCCGCGACAAAAATGGCGCTCTTTGGCGCTTTTTGGCGCTTTTTCGGAGGCACCCGTTGCCGATCTCTTTGGCCAAACACGATTTAGGTCTTTGGCCCGCAACGAATGCGCCATCTGCCGTCCAAGGTGCCGCCTTGGCCTGGTCGCTGCTCATCTGAATAGACAGGGGAAAAAAATGGCGGAGAATGGCGCTTTTTCGAAGGCCAAAAGCGCCATTTTTCGGTCACTGCAGCCAAGGCCGCTAAACACAAGCCGTTGAATTGTCAGCCCTTATGTCAGCCGACGTTTTTGGCGCCGGAGGACGAGAAAAATGGCGGGCGCCATTTTTCGGACGAGGAGATTGTCGGCGTGGCCCGGAGGCCGTGTATACCAGCGCTATGGATCTGACGAACTGCGGCCGACATGGAGATGTCGCTCGCTAAGAGGTTTTGAACGGAAGATAACGAAGGTTTCCATCGCGCCTCCGTTTGGCCCCGCTCGCGGTTCTCAGCCCGGGGCCCAGGCTGGCCGGCATACCCTCGAAGGGCGCGGGAATCGGGACGTGAGGGAATTGAGGGTTGCGCCGATGAGCCAACCGGCCTCAGGCCGGCCGTGACCGAGATCAACCAGGCTCAATGGCTGTTGATTATTCCGGCAACCCGACGGCTCGCCGAACATCAGCGATAAAAAGCTCGGCGCACAATTTTCCTAACGTTTGTGTTGGAGATGTTCCAGGCGCGAACGACGAGGTTCGCGGCACGATCTGGATCCCATCCTAAAACCCGCACAATCCTAAAATTCGTTGTGCGAACTGGCCAGTGGAGCGCGCGCACCACGCGCAGGCCCCAAAACTGCGTCACGCGCGTCACGGCCTTACAGGGATTGGACTTACGTGTGACGCAGTTTTTTTGAGCGCGCACGCTTTTGGCGTATCCCTAACGGCTGCATGGTTTTAAGTGTGACGCACCGCCTGGGCGCAAATTGCGATCTTCACGGTGAAAAGACGCTTTACGCGGCTTCGCTCGAATGTAATGGATAAGCCGTTCATGCGGAGCTTGACCTTCAAGGATAGCGCAATCCTCGATGCGTGGAAAGGGGACGGGCGCGGAAACGGGCATGCGCCGCGCTCCACTGCGGAAGTACATGGAACGGGGCTTGGTCCTGGCATAGCGGCGTCCTTTCCGTGCCGGGATTTTTTGGGGAGGTCATCTCCTTTTACAAAAAGCCCGAAGTAACCGCGACGATATTTGGGAAACGGACCAGTTAGGCACCTCACCATCGACAGTTCGTTCCCGGGAACAGGGCCAGAACGTACCGAGCCCAATGGCCCGGCGACTCCCTCGGCCTTATCGGATCCGATCCGGCGTACTGGAAAAGTCGGTTCGCTTCGATGGTAGAGCCACAAGGAGGCGATCACATTTAACAGTCGTCACAATCCGCAAAGATGGCGTATTTCTCGCCGCGCCAATCTTGATCGGCTTGCCATGCCCGCCTGTAAGGGTCGGTTCACGGTCGCTGGAATGCTGGACACGCGAGGTCGAGGCATTGATGCCCCGACGGGCGGCGGTCCCTGGGTGTTCGCTTGCCGCCAGGATGCGGCGGCTGACAACTGGAAAAATGGCAGCGATCGGCCGGCGATTCCCAATAGGTAGGTGTGAGACCGAACCGTGTTGGTATTTACGTGACACCGAACGCGACAAGCATCTGGGCGAACGGGCGTAGCGGCGATACCGTTGAAGTAGCGATATCCTGAAGGCAAGAAAGGGGTTGGTTCTCGTTCCCACGCTCCCGCGTGGGAATGTCCTCTTCAACGCTCCGCGTCGGCGGGAGGTAGCGCCGCGGCTGGCAAATCGCAGAGACGCGGAGCGTCCAGAAAGTGGGTTCCCACGCTGGGGCTTGGGAACCAGACGATCCCGGGTCTCGTGTTTCTTAGGGCTAACGCTCATTCAACGGTACTGGGCCTAGCGGATTGGTAAGATATCGGATCTTCGGCCGCCTTATGTGAGGGCGGACTGGTTTCTCGTCACGGCGTCTCGGCCGCCGCTCTACGACAAGCTTCTCGACATGCCGGAAAGCATCTTGTGAAGCCTTTCGGCACACCTGATCGTCTGCCACAGGTCAAGGGTTTGCCTATGAACGAGGTGACATGTATTTTATCCGCGATCGAGCAAGGCGATCCGCACGCGGCCGAGCAGCTCCTGCCGCTGGTCTACGATGAGTTGCGGAAGCTGGCCGCGCCACAAAATGGCCCAGGAAGCACCTGGCCAAACGCTCCAGGCGACTGAATTAGTCCACGAGGCGTATCTCAGGCTCGTGGACGCGAAAAACGCACCGCATTGGAACAGCCGTGGGCATTTCTTTGCCGCCGCCGCCGAGGCCATGCGCCGCATCCTGATTGACCGTGCCCGCGAAAAACTCGCTTTGAAACGGGGCGGCGGCGGGAAACGGGTCTCCCTGGAAGAAGTCGATCCTCCAGCCGCCACGCAGCCGGAAGACTTGCTCGCTCTTGATGAAGCTCTGGAGCACCTGACCCGGCTCGACCCAACGGCGGGACAACTCGTGAAGCTCCGCTACTTCGCCGGTTTGAGCATCGAACAAGCGGCCGAAACTCTCAATTTATCTTCGGCCACCGCCTATCGACATTGGGCGTTCGCCCGCGCCTGGCTCCATACCCACATGGCACGTCAAACACCGGATTCGGCCGGCTAGCGTTTTTTTGGTGAGAATTCCGCTCGCTGTTTTCCGCACTGTCTTTAGTGGCGAATTCGAGGGCTCACGCGATGAACACGGACTTCGAGAAAATCCGAGAGATCTTTTTCTCCATCGTCGCGCAACCGTCCGCGCAGTGGGAGGCGCTCGCGGACGAGGCCTGCGCTAGCGACCCTGACCTGCGCCAGCAGTTGGCGGTACTCCTCAAGGCGCACGCCGAAGGAGAAGGGATTCTCGACCGCGGCCAAGCCGGGCAGACCTCAACGGGCCTCCCAGAACCCCCGAATGAGCGTCCCGGCACGGTCATCGGCCCGTACAAGCTCTTGCAGCAAATCGGCGAAGGTGGCATGGGCGTTGTCTTCATGGCCGAGCAAGAGAAGCCCGTCCGGCGCAAGGTCGCACTCAAGGTGATCAAGGCGGGCATGGACAGTCGCCAGGTCATCGCCCGCTTCGAGGCGGAGCGGCAGGCCCTTGCCATGATGGACCACGCCAACATCGCTCGCGTCTTAGACGCCGGCACCACGGAATCGGGCGGGCCCTATTTCGTCATGGAGCTGGTCCACGGCGTGCCGATCACCAAGTATTGCAACGACAACCGTCTGACGCCTCGTGAACGGTTGGAGCTGTTCGTGCCGGTCTGCCAGGCCATCCAGCACGCCCACCAGAAAGGCATCATCCACCGCGATATCAAGCCATCCAACGTCCTGGTCACGATGTCCGACGGAAAGCCGGTGCCCAAGGTGATCGACTTTGGCGTGGCCAAGGCGACCGAGCAGCGGCTGACCGAGCGGACCCTGTTCACGCAGTACGGCACCATCATCGGCACGTTCGAATACATGAGCCCAGAGCAGGCGGAGAAGACGCGCCTGGGCGTCGATACCCGCAGCGACATCTACTCGCTGGGCGTGCTTTTGTACGAGCTGCTCACGGGCAGCACGCCGCTTTCGCAGAAACGGCTCCGCGAGGCGGCCTATGGCGAGATTCTCCGCATGATCAAGGAGGAAGAGCCGCCCCGGCCGAGCACGCGGCTCAGCGATTCGGGAGAGGCGCTCGCGTCGATCTCGGCCCAGCGCCAAATGGAGCCGGCCAAGCTGACGAAGCTCTTGCGCGGCGAGCTGGACTGGATCGTCATGAAGACCTTGGAGAAAGACCGCGACCGTCGCTACGAGACGGCGAATGCGTTTGCGGATGATTTGCAGCGCTATTTGAATGACGAGCCAGTGCAGGCGTGTCCGCCCTCGGCGGGCTATCGGTTGCGGAAGTTCGCCCGCCGTTATCGGGCCGCCATCTGGACCACAGGCATCGTAGCCCTGGCCTTGGTTGTCGGCACCGTCGTGAGTGTCCGGCAGGCGGTGCGGGCCAGACGAGCCGAAATCTTGGCAGCGAATCGGCTCGAAGCCGAACGCCGCTCGCCAAGACGCCGACGCGAACCTCCAGACGGCCCGCAAGGCCGTGGAGGACTACTTCACCGTCGTCAGCGGCAGCCCCCTTCTGGAAACCCCAGGACTGGAGCCTTTACGCAAGCAGTTGCTTGAAACCGCACTCGCCTATAACCGGGACTTCATTCAACAGCACAGCGAGGACCCAAGCCTCCAGGCTGATGTTGCCGCGGCGCACATCCGAGTCAGCGAAATTATCTATCTGGTCGGGGAGGGCCGGGACGAATGGTTTCAGCACATTCGCCAAGGAATCGATATCATCTCGCGGCTCATCGAGGAGCGCCGAGACACCCCCGAGGTACAACGGCGTCTCGCCAAAATCCACCTCAGTATCGGATTCGCCTACGACGGAAAAGGCGGAAAGGTAGACCAAATGAACGTGGTTCGCTATCTCCGCAAACATACTCAGAATTTGGAGAAACTCATCCGGGATAACCCTCATGAACCGGAGTTTCAAAACGCCCTTGCCGGCTGCTATTTTTATCTTGCCGTCGGGACCATTTTTGACAGTGTCGGTTGGATCGACAAGGCCGTACAGATTTGGGAGAAGCTGGCCCGAGACATCCCCAAAGTCGCCAGTTATCGCATGGACCTGGCGAAAGCCTATGAGCTGCGTGCCGGAATTTCAGGCGCCGCTCGCCCGCGGCAGGCACAACAAGCGGCGCAAAAGGCTCTGCTTCTGCGGCGGGAGTTGGCCCGCGACTTTCCGGGGCGAACGACAAACAACGCCTTGTTGGCCGCAGGTTACCGGAGATTGGCGGCGGTCCAAGCCGCTCGCCACGATCACAAGGCGGCGGAAAAGGCACTGCGGAGTGCCCTGGAGCTTCAACAGAACCTCGTGCTCGGATTCCCCTCGGTTCGCGCTTATCAAGAGGACTTGGCAAAAACCCAGCAGGAGCTCGGCGAGGCGTTCAAAAACCTGCGACGACCTGAAGAGGCTGCGGAAGCCTACCGCCAGGCGTGGACACGTTCAACAGTCTGGCTGTTCGTTTTCCAAAGACGCCGATGTCCCCGGTCGTGCACCTTCAGGCTGCCCGAAACTTGGCCCAACTCCTGCGGAGCATGGGGCGAGCTCGCGAAGGTGCATCGGCGACCCTTGAAGCGATGGCAGTCTATAAGACCCTCAAAGAATCGACTCCTCCTGGCTCGGCCGGAGATCGGTTGGCCCTCGCCGAATCCTTCAGGAGCTTCGCCAGCTTCCTAGACGACATCGGTGAGCACGACGAGGCCCAAAGGGCGGCCGGCAAGACCATCGAGATCTACGAGTCGCTCATGACCGACTTTCCGAAGGTGCCGGACTACCCAAGCGCGCTAGGTGTTCTTGTTCATAACATGCCAGATCGACTGATACCGGGTGCTAAATCCACAGATCGCTTTGAACGAGCGATTCGTTACCAGCGGTCAGCGTTGCAAATGGCACCGGGGAACCCGCTTTACCGAGCTCACCTCAGCAACCACTATCTCGGTTTGTCCGGCGCCCTCATGCGGCGTGGGGAAGATGCCAAGGCAAAGGAGGCGTATGATCAAGCGATTGCGATCAAGCAGAAGCTGGCGGCCGACTTCCCCGACGACGTGCAAAATCGTGAGTTGGTGGCCCAGGGCAAGTTCGCCTTCGCCAAAGATTTAGTGTGGATCGGCCGGCCCCACGAGGCGGAGGAGCCCGCTCGCCAAGCGATGGAACTTTATGAGAAGCTCGCGGCGGAGTCCCCCGCCGCGCCGGCAATCCGGGAATCACTGGCCAATTGTCATGTCCTGATCAGCAGTCTGGCGGCACGAACTGGGCGAAACCAGGAAACGTTGCAAGGATTCCGCTGCGCGATCGAGCTGAGCCCGAAAACGCCGTCGCCCACAGCGGTCTGGCGTGGGTGTTCGCCGCTTGCCCTGACCCAAAGCTCCATGATTCGGCGAAGGCGGTGGAGCATGCCAAGAGAGCCGTCGAGCTGGCCGGGAACGATGGGGCGTACTGGAACATTCTGGGCGTGGCCCACTACCGTGCGGGCGATTGGAAAGCCGCCATGACGGCGCTGAAGAAGTCGATGCAGCTTCGCCACGGGGGCGACAGTTTCGACTGGTTTTTCCTGGCCATGGCCCGCTGGCAACTGGGCGACAAGGAAGAGGCTCGCAAGGCGTATGACCAGGCTGTCAAGTGGGCGGAGAAGAACGATCCAAAGAGAGACACTCTGCGACGCGTTCGAGCGGAGGCGGCAGCGGTTTTGGGTGTGAACGAGAAGAAGAAAGACTAACCACTCTGTGAGCTTAGCATAAGCCATCTGGGAGCCAACGACCATGAACCCCCGATTTCCGCGATCGATCTTCCGTACACGTTCCGTCTTCCGTCCGTCGCGACCGCGTGGCCGGAAAGCAGTCCCCCGGATCGAGGCGGCTGGAGGTCCGGCGGCTTCTCACGACGCCAGTCACCTGGACCAGTCCGACCAGCGGCTCCTGGGACGTCGCGACCAACTGGAGCCCTGCAATGGTACCCGGGGCCGGTGACGACGTCGACATCGACGTGCCGGGGGTGACCGTGACGATCAGCTCGAACGTCGAGTCGGTCAATAGCGTCACGATCGATGATCCGCTGGTCATCTCTGGCGGCGGATTGACGGTCGCGGCCGATTCGACTGTCAACGGCGGTCTGGCAATGACAGGAGGATCGCTGACGGCGAGTGGGTCGGGAGTCTCGTTGACGGTTATGGGGACGACGACGGTTTCTGAGGCGAGCCTAGATGCTGAGAATGGGGCGACGCTCAGCTTACCGAACCTGATGACGTACTCAATTGCCGGCAATGAGAGCATGGACTTCGAGGCGACCGGCCCGAATGCCGTGCTCAGCTTGCCAGCCCTGACAAGCCTGGGCCAGTTGCAAGACTTTTTATATTTGCAAGCCACCCAGGGCGGGCAAGTGCTGGCACCAGCACTGACGACAATCACCAGCCCCAGCCAACAGGAAGAGGCTCTCCAGATTTATGCCGACGGCAACGGCAGCGAAGTGAATCTGTCGGGGCTTGTGAGCATGGACGTCTACGGCCGGCGACCTCACAGTCACGGACAGCGCCACCGTCCTTGACGGCGATCTCACCAGCCTCAACGGCGTCAATGTGACCTTGGACGGCAGCGGTAACATTGGCCACGACCCAGTGGACCACCCTGACCAACGGCAGTTTGACTGCCACGGCGGGAGCCTATCCCCTTAGCCTCACCGACATCGATGGTACCGCGATACATGTCAGCGGCGACGCCAACGTTGGCCTGCCGGATGTCACCGGCGTCAGTGCGTCGAGCTTCTACGTGGGCGGCGGAACCACGCTCACTCTGCCATCCCTCGCCAGTTACGCTGACCCCAACCCCAACGGGTTGGATTCCACCTATCTCGAGGCGACCGGGCCGAACGCCGTGCTCAGCTTGCCGGCCCTGACAAGCTTGGGCCCGCTCAAAGACTATTTGTATTTCCAAGCCGCTCAGGGGGGGCAAGTGCTGGCGCCAGCACTGACGACAATCGCCAGTCCGACTCAGGCCGCCCCCGAGTACATCGAGATCGATGCCGATGGGGCAGACAGTCGAAGTTGAATCTGTCGGGACTTGAGAGCATGGACGTCACGGCCGGCATACTTGACGGTCACCGATAGCGCCACGGTCCTCGACGGCGATCTCACCAGCCTCAGCGGCGTCAATGTAACCTGGACGGCAGCGGTAACATTGGCGACGACCCAGTGGATCAGGCTGACCAACGGCAGTTTGACTGCTACGGCCGGGACTTATCCCCTGAGCCTCACCGACATCGATGGCACCGCGATACATGTCAGTGGCGGCGCCAACGTCGGACTGCTGGACGTCACCGGCTGCCAGCGCGTCGAGCTTTTACGTGGGCGGCGGAACCACGCTCACTCTGCCATCCCTCGCCAGTTAGTGACCCCAACCCCAACGGCGTTGCGACACCACTTACTTTGAGGCAACCGGTCTGAACTCCGTGCTCAGCTTGCCGGCCCTGACAAGCCTGGGCCGGCTGCAAAGCTATTTGTACTTCCAGGCCACCCAAGGCGGCCAAGTGTCGGCACAGCCCTGACGACAATCGCCAGCCCGACTCAAGCCGCCCCGAATACATCGAGGTCTACGCCGATGGAGCCGGCAGTGAAGTGAACCTATCCGGACTTGGGAGCATGGACGTCTCCAACGGCTACTTCACAGTCACCGACAGCGCCACCGTCCTCGACAGCGATCTCACCAGCCTCAACGGCGTCAACGTGACCTTGGACGGCAGCGGTAATTGGCGACGACCCAGTGGACCACCCTGACCAACGGCAGTTTGACTGCTACGGGGGGACCTATCCCCTTAGCCTCACCGACATCGATGGCACCGCGGTACACGTCAGTGGCGGCGCCAACGTCGGCCTGCTGGACGTCGCCGGCTTCAGTGCGTCGAGCTTCTACGTGGGCAGCGGAACCACGCTCACTCTGCCATCCCTCGCCAGTTACGTGACCCCAACCCCAACGGGTGGGACTCCACCTATTTCGAGGCGACCGGGCCGAACGCCGTGCTCAGCTTGCCGGCCCTGACAAGCCTGGGCCCGCTCCAAGACTATTTGTATTTCCAAGCCGCTCAGGGGGGCAAGTGCCGGCGCCAGCACTGACGACAATCGCCAGTCCGACTCAGGCCGCCCCCGAGTACATCGAGATCGATGCCGATGGGGCAGACAGTGAAGTGAATCTGTCGGGACTTGAGAGCATGGACGTCACGGCCGGCATCTTGACGGTCACCGATAGCCCCACGGTCCTCGACAGCGATCTCACCAGCCTCAACGGCGTCAGTGTAACCTTGGACGGCAGCGGTAACTTGGCCACGACCCAGTGGACCACCCTGACCAACGGCAGTTTGGCTGCCACGGGGGAGCCTATCCCCTGAGCCTCACCGACATCGATGGTACCGCGGTACATGTCAGCGGCGACGCCAACGTTGGCCTGCCGGATGTCACCGGCTTCAGTGCGTCGAGCTTCTACGTGGGCGGCGGAACCACGCTCACTCTGCCATCCCTCGCCAGTTACGCTGACCCCAACCCCAACGGGTTGGATTCCACCTATTTCGAGGCGACCGGGCCGAACGCCGTGCTCAGCTTGCCTGCCCTGACAAGCTTGGGCCCGCTCCAAGACTATTTGTACTTCCAAGCCGCTCAGGGGGGGCAAGTGCTGGCGCCAGCACTGACGACAATCGCCAGTCCGACTCAGGCCGCCCCCGAGTACATCGAGATCGATGCCGATGGGGCGGACAGTGAAGTGAATCTGTCGGGACTTGAGAGCATGGACGTCACGGCCGGCGACCTCACAGTCACGGACCACGCCACCGTCCTTGACGGCGATCTCACCAGCCTCAACGGCGTCAATGTGACCTTGGACGGCAGCGGTAACTTGGCCACGACCCAGTGGACCACCCTGACCAACGGCAGTTTGACTGCCACGGGGGAGCCTATCCCCTGAGCCTCACCGACATCGATGGTACCGCGGTACATGTCAGCGGCGACGCCAACGTTGGCCTGCCGGATGTCACCGGCTTCAGTGCGTCGAGCTTCTACGTGGGCGGCGGAACCACGCTCACTCTGCCATCCCTCGCCAGTTACGCTGACCCCAACCCCAACGGGTTGGATTCCACCTATTTCGAGGCGACCGGGCCGAACGCCGTGCTCAGCTTGCCTGCCCTGACAAGCTTGGGCCCGCTCCAAGACTATTTGTATTTCCAAGCCGCTCAGGGGGGGCAAGTGCTGGCGCCAGCACTGACGACAATCGCCAGTCCGACTCAGGCCGCCCCCGAGTACATCGAGATCGATGCCGATGGGGCAGACAGTGAAGTGAATCTGTCGGGACTTGAGAGCATGGACGTCACGGCCGGCATCTTGACGGTCACCGATAGCGCCACGGTCCTCGACGGCGATCTCACCAGCCTCAACGGCGTCAGTGTAACCTTGGACGGCAGCGGTAACTTGGCCACGACCCAGTGGACCACCCTGACCAACGGCAGTTTGGCTGCCACGGGGGGAGCCTATCCCCTGAGCCTCACCGACATCGATGGTACCGCGGTACATGTCAGCGGCGACGCCAACGTTGGCCTGCCGGATGTCACCGGCTTCAGTGCGTCGAGCTTCTACGTGGGCGGCGGAACCACGCTCACTCTGCCATCCCTCGCCAGTTACGCTGACCCCAACCCCAACGGGTTGGATTCCACCTATTTCGAGGCGACCGGGCCGAACGCCGTGCTCAGCTTGCCTGCCCTGACAAGCTTGGGCCCGCTCCAAGACTATTTGTATTTCCAAGCCGCTCAGGGGGGGCAAGTGCTGGCGACAGCACTGACGACAATCGCCAGTCCGACTCAGGCCGCCCCCGAGTACATCGAGATCGATGCCGATGGGGCGGACAGTGAAGTGAATCTGTCGGGACTTGAGAGCATGGACGTCAC
>CAWHKI010000147.1:0-15119 GCA_963829765.1 uncultured Isosphaeraceae bacterium
ACCTGAAGTTGATCAGCGGAGCCGGGATCGCCGCCTTCGCGATGAGCAAATCGCCGCTGAAGCTCAGTTGGAACCCCCCGAGTTGCCGGCCGATAGGGCGCCGTCGCCGATGGAGACGCATCTCGATCGATCTCGCCTGCGCCCGTTGGCCGTGGCGGGCATCGTTGAGAACGGCTTGATCCGGCCTCTCGATAACGCGATCAAGCTGCCGGAACACTCGCGCGTCATCATCGTCGCGGCTGACGCGTCCTGAACGCAGATCAGGAGTGCCGATTAGGCAGGCGCCGAGCGGAAGCCATTGGCTTACAAAGAGTTATCGCATGTCGATTATAACGATTATTCAGGCGCCCACCGGAACTTCAGGTTAGATAAAGATATGTGGCCGAATACCTGTTTTCCGTCGTGGCGCCTTTGTGCGCTTTTTGCCCGCGTTTGGGCACGAGGTGAATTGGGTGAATCGAATCGTTTATACGCTCGCCAAATATCCCGATCCTTGGGATTCACCAACTTGTCCTCATCACATGGCCCCATAGCTTCGGCGGTGGCGGCGAAATGCCGTAGGAATAGCAACTCGCAGGCTTTTGTTAGAGGACCGATTATATGACGGTGGTCGCTGTTGTCCAAGCCGGAACGGTATTACGGGACACGGAGAAAACAATTAGAAAGCTAGCGAAATTCGCCGGCATTTGCGCGGAGAAAAAAGCTGCAATAGCGGTTTTTCCTGAAGCGTTCGTCGGCGGTTATCCAAAGGGAATGAATTTTGGCGCCAGGCTCGGTGTTCGGACTGACGAAGGACGCAGTCTATTCCAGGAGTATGCGAGTTGCGCCGTTACAATACCGGGGCCGATGACGGTCCGGATAGGTACGATCGCAAAACAGCATCGTCTCTATCTGGTCGTCGGAGTTGTCGAACGCGACGCTGGAACACTATACTGCACTGTGATTTACGTCGGTCCGGATGGCAGCCTGCTCGGTAAACATCGGAAGCTCATGCCAACGGCTATCGAGCGACTGATATGGGGTTTTGGTGACGGCTCTACGCTTGCAGTAATGGATTCTCCCTTCGGAAAATTCGGAGCGCTTATTTGTTGGGAAAATTATATGCCGCTCGCCCGCATGTCGATGTATTCCCAGAACGTTCAAATATATTGTACTCCGACCGTAGACGACCGCGAAGCATGGATTCCGACGCTGCGCCACATTGCGCGTGAAGGGAGATGCTTTGTTCTAAGCAGTTGTCAGTTCCTAACACGCGACGCTTATCCACCAAATTGGATCAATAACGTTGAAGACGTGCCGGATGTCCCAATCCGCGGTGGAAGCTGCATCGTAGATCCCATGGGGGAGCTAATTGTCGGTCCTCATTACGGTGAGGAAATCGTTGTGAGCGCCGAAATAGATTTGGATCAGATCAGTAAAGCCAAGTTTGATTTTGACGTCGTAGGCCATTATGCTCGACACGACGTATTCAGTTATAAAGTGCTTATTAGATGACATGCGATTCTGATCGGGATCGACAATTTCATGCAGCGAGGCGACCTCCGCAGTCGCTCGGTCTATAGTGCAACGGGCCCCAATCCCGTACGCCAGCCCGCGCGTCGAGAGAGCGTTCTGGCCGGCTTTTCACGCCGGGTAATCAAGGATCATGGGTGGCGTGCTCGACGCGATCGTTCCTTCTGAGCGGTCGCGGTTGTCACGCTTACGCCGGTTAATCAGGCGCCCTGCTGAAAGCCTTTATTGCAATGCGAGATACGCCGAAAACCCCACCCGCGACGCTTTATGCGGGTTAGTCAGGCGCCCAGTCGTAACTCCATGCGATTCATGAAGATACACCAGATTCTCAAGAAGTACGACACAATGTTAAGATATGCCGATTAGTCAGTCGCCCAGCGGAAGCCTTTGGCTTGCAATGAGTTATCGCATGTCGATTGCAACGATTATTCAGGCGCCCAGCGGAACTTCGGGTTAGATAGAGACATGTGGCCCAACACCAGTTTTCCGTCGCGGCGCCTTTGTGCGCGTCTTGCCCGCGGTTGGGCACGAGGTGATCCACCGGTTTCAGGTTAAGTGTAGGAAGTATGCATGAGCGAATCTCGGAAAGCGAGCGTGGACTCATGCGAATCGATCACGAAAACGCGAAACGACGGCGAAAATTCGACACTCCTCGCCGAATACCATCCGACAAATGTACCACATGAATACCGATTGGACGAAGCGGCTGACGGAATGACGATCCATTTACCTATTGACCTGGAGAGCTCAATCCAGGCGGCGATCCTGAGCGGGCGGTTCTCCTCCGTCGATGACGCGATCGCAGAGGCCGCTCGCTTACTTCTCCGCCAGCCGCCTGCTCCCGCCGGGAGGCCGCTCAGCGAGCAGGAATTGGCACAAGAGCTGATTATGTCCGGCTTCTTCGCCAGCGTTTCTCCAACCCGCGATTCGGCGACAACGCCGTGAAACTTCGAGCCCATAACGATCGAGGGTGAACCCCTATCCCAGACTGTCATCCGCGAGCGGCGGTGACATCGGTGCCTATGACGCCGTGCAGCTCGCCGCCGCATTTGCGACCGCCCGCGAGTCTTCACCAATTCAATTACATGCATGCGCTCGCGTTTCGGCTTCGTCAAGTTGATTGCGCTGTGCGCAATGATCGCGGACAAAAATTTCGGAAAAATTTTTAAGTCCATCCAGAGCTAAATGTTCTACTCACAATTTACACGTTTTTCCGCATAGGTGCATTAACGAAATTTGTAAAGCGTGTTATATTGTAAGGTAGATAGTCTGCGTAAAGTGTGCGGTGTGTGCTCGTCGTCGATTGCTTGGTCGCCGTCGCCGGGACCGCAGGCGGTTTGGCATGATCGCATGCCCACCCAGGCGACGTGCATCCGCATAGATCACGAAAGCGCGAAACGACAGGCCACGGAAAATGGAAGCAGAGCGACAAACCGTAACGAGTTCGATGGCGCGTCCGTGGCAAGCTGATGGTACGATCGTTGGCTCGGGTAGCTTGACTCTGTTTCTGGCCACTTGCGGCGACCTGCTTTTGGGGCCTCGAAGGGGAGTGCGCCTGCTCCTTTGCCGGATTGTCCTCACTCGTTTCTCAGATCGGCTTTCCGAGACCGAGGCCCTCCGAAACCGCGCCGGGGTGTGCCAAAAAGTGCCATTTCAATGAATAAGCATAAATCTGAATCCGTGCATTGATCACGAAAGAGTTCGAACGGGTTCTGCGAGAATCATCCCATGGTGAGAACGTGTGCCCGACTAATCATGCTGGCGGCGGCATGTCTCATGATCACGGCAGCATCCTGGGGACGGGCCGCTGAGCCAGTCCGGCTTATCTTCGACACCGACATCTGCGGCGATTGCGACGACGTGCTGGCGCTGGGGATGATCCATTCGCTCCAGTCGCGCGGGCATTGCCGGTTGCTGGCCGTCACAATCAGCGTCGATCACGAACTGGCCGCACCGTTTGTCGATGCGGTCAATGCGTTCTACGGACGCGGCGACGTGCCGATCGGTGTTGTGGGCAAAGGAGGCGTTACCGAGAAAAGTCAGTTCCTCTCCCTCGTCAATGAACAGGATAGTGGCCGCTTTCGCTATCCCCACGATCTGGTGTCAAATCAATCAACCCAAGCGCAGTGGCCTTGCTGCGCAAGACCCTGGCATCCCAGCCTGACGGCTCCGTTGTGATTGCTCAGGTGGGGTTCTCGACCAACCTGGCCAGGCTGCTTGATTCGCGCGCGGATGCGTCTTCGCCGCTCACTGGCCAGGAACTGGTGAGTCGCAAGGTCAAGCTGCTGTCGCTGATGGCAGGGGCGTTTCAACCGATTGATGGAAAGCGCCGGTATCTCGAATACAACGTCGTCAAAGATATCGCCAGTGCCCGCGTCTTAGCCGAACGATGGCCGACGGCCATGATTTACAGTGGTTTTGAGGTCGGGATTGCAGTGCCCTACCCGGCTGTGAGTATCGAGCGCGACTATGGTCATGTGCGGCACCATCCCCTGGCAGAGGCCTATATTCGCCGCAATCCACCACCGCACAATCGACCCACCTGGGACCTGACCAGCGTGCTTTACGCGGTTTTGCCCGATCGGGGCTATTTCGAGCTTTCGCCCCGCGGGATTGTCTCTGTCGACCTCGACGGATTTACGAGCTACAAGAAAGATTTGCAAGGAAATCGCCGCTATTTGATTTTGAGGCCTGAACAGAAGCTGCGAGTGATCGAGGCACTGGTGCAGCTCTCGAGCGAGCCACCCTGCCGCAGTGAGGGGCTCAAGCCATGAAAAACTGGTATGTTCACACTAATTCGCTCGCCTTTTTGATCTTGGGCGGCGTACCGACACCCAGAAACGCCTCGACCGCCATCTTCAGAAAGGCATCGAAACCCGGTGTGTCGAACTCTTCCGCGGCGTGGCCGATGATGGTGACTTCCTGAAAGGGGCCGATTTCGGTGATTTTCACGCGCGGGAGGTCACACAAAACGGGTGTCTCACTCTGGTGAAAAGCGACCAGAGCGAGTTGTTTCTCCAGCAAGTGGCCGCGGAATGTGTTCCTCGGAACAAAGAAGCGGAGTGTGACCACCCATTCGGATGAAGTCGTTGCGTGAAAGAACGGGAAGGCAATCCGGTCGAGGTGAGCGCCGCTGATTTTCACGAAATTGCGCTGCGACCAATCGGTAGGAGCAAAGCCGGAGCTTGAGCCTTCCTCCGAGTCAAACAGGCCCAGTGCCTCAATCTGGTCGACGATTCGCTCGAGGATACGGCCATCCCATCGCGCCGGCTTGCCGTTTCTGGCAATCCGGTCACACGTGTGCCATCGCCGGCCGTCGAGCTCCCACGGGGTTTTTACCTCCGGGTCAGTTTCAGATTTCCGATTCCGAATTGCAGGCTCCCGATTCGATTTCTTAGACTTTGTGTACGGGGCTTGCCCTTTTCCGTTGGCGCTCTCCGCGAATTCGGACTGTCGATTTGCTTTCGCGGTTTTTTCGCTTTCTGAAACACTGATGAGACTGAACCTGGGCCGCTCAGCCAGTGGTCCGGCGGTGAGCACCGGCTTGAGGAACTTGCCGGTCTGGCTACGCTTGTTTTTTACGATCTCTTCGGGGGTTCCTTCAGCGACCAAATCGCCGCCCGCCAAACCGGCCTCGGGCCCTAAGTCAATGACCCAATCGGCCGTCTTGATCACCTCGAGGTTGTGTTCAATCACGATCACGGTGTTACCCAGGTCCGCCAGGCGATGGATCACATCGAGTAGCTTGCGAACGTCGTCAAAATGGAGCCCCGTCGTGGGCTCGTCAAGGATATAAAGTGTTTTTCCGGTATCGGGCCGGGCAAGCTCGGCCGCTAGCTTGACCCGCTGGGCTTCGCCGCCAGAAAGCGTCGGGGCGGCCTGTCCCAAGGGAACGTAGCCCAGGCCGACGTCGTACAAAGTTTGGAGGATTTTGCGGATTCGCGGCACGTCTCCGAATAGCTCTAGCGCATTGGCCACTGACATCTCAAGCACATCAGCGATGGTTTTGCCATGGAACTTGACCGCCAGTGTTTCCGCCGTGAACCGCGCGCCGTTGCAGGCATCACAAGTGATCCATACATCCGGTAGAAAGTGCATCTCGATCCGTTTCTGACCAGCTCCTTCGCAGGCCTCGCACCGACCGCCCGCTTGATTAAAGCTGAACCGGCGGGCCGAATATCCCCTTACTTTCGACTCGGGAAGCTTGGCGAACAGCTCTCGGATCAGGTCGAATACCCCCGCATAGGTTGCCGGCGTCGAGCTAGGAGTGCTCCCCAGTGGGGTCTGGTCAACACTGATGACTTTGTTAATGTGTTGCAGCCCCTCGATCGCCTCGTGAGCGCCGGGAGTCAGTTGCGCGCGGTGCAAGGCCCGCGCGGCCGCTTTCCACAGGATGTCTTCCACCAATGAGCTTTTACCCGACCCTGAAACGCCTGTGACAACAGTCACCACACCCAGCGGGAATCGAACATCGAGGTCCCTGAGATTATGCTGCCTCGCACCCTTGATCAAAATCGCCTTGCTCCCCGCATTCGCGGCGACCGGCCTGCGATTGGTTGGGACGGGAATCGCCGCCCTGCCGCTGAGATAAGAACCCGTCAGCGACTGGGTCGACCGCTTTACCTTGGCGGGCGTGCCGGCCTCCGTAATTCGCCCTCCTTCTCCGCCCGAACCCGGCCCGAAGTCGATGAGATGGTCGGCCGCCTCGATGACCTCGCGATCGTGTTCAACAAGAACCAGTGTGTTACCCAGGTCGCGCAGATGTCGCAAGGCGGAGAGCAACCGGCCGTTATCTCGCGGGTGCAGCCCGATCGTCGGTTCGTCGAGCACGTACAAGACGCCGGTTAACCCGCTGCCGATCTGGCTTGCCAGGCGAATGCGCTGGCTCTCGCCGCCCGAGAGCGTTGGTGTCCCGCGGGCCAACGACACGTAATCGAGGCCAACGTCAACCAGAAATGTGAGTCGGTCGCGGACCTCGCGCAACAAGTCACCGGCAATATGCCGCTCGTTGGTGTCGAGCGTGAGCCCCTTGAAGAAACCTAGAGTCTGGCCCAGTGGCCAGCGGCTGATCTGGTCGAGCGTGAACCCTTTAAACCGGACGGCCGCGGCGTCATCGCGCAGCCGCGCTCCCATGCAGGCCGCGCAGGGAACCTCGTCGACCATCCCCTGAAGCCTAAAGCGATAAGCAAATGAAATACGACCCGCCTCTTCGATGGCCGGGAATAGACCCTTGTACTGGAAGGAAAAGGCGCCGGGCTGCGTGGGCGCCTGGCCTTTGGATTTTGCTAATCGCGCGGGCATCTTCACCCTTGACCGCGCGGGTACAGGCGGGACGTCCGCACCGCCGCCGACCTTGTACCAGGTCTCGCCGGCCCCGTGGAGAATGATTCGGCGGTTACGGCCGTCAAGGTCGTCGAACGGGCTGTCTAAATCGATCTTCTCGGCCAGGGCGATCGCCTCGATCATCCGGGTGAACATCGGATTGGCGCCGAAGTCCGGCCAGACGCTCACAGCCCCCTGGCGAAGGCTCTTCCGGCCGTCGGGCACGAGCACCGCCGGGTTGGCACCCTGCTGGATTCCCAACCCCTGACAAATCGGACACCAGCCCAGCGGGCTGTTGAATGAGAAATGATGAGGTGCGAGCTCATCGAAGCTGCGGCTGCAAGAATCACACACGCGGTGCTGGCTGTAGCGATCGACGGACCAGCTTGATTCAAGGGCCTTATCACTGACGCGTGCGATGTGAACAACCCCTTTGCCCAAGTCGAGCGCCGATTCGATCGAATCGGCGAGCCGCGAGCGGGTAGACCGCTGCACGATTGCCCGGTCGACAACCACCTCGATCTTGTGTTTGCGGCGATCGCTCAGCTTGGGAGGCGAGTCCAGGCTTACCGACTTACCGTCAACTCGCACGCGAGCAAAGCCCGAGGCCCGCAGCTCGTCCCAGAGCGACTCATAGCGATCGCCATCACGCCGCTCGAAGGGCGCCATTACAAAGACTTTGGAACCCTCGGGCAACTGCAAGACCTTCTCGACAATCTCATCGGCGGTCTGCGTGCCGATCGGCACGCCGCACTTGGGGCAATAAGGATGCCCCAGCCGCGCAAACAAAATGCGCAAATAATCGTAGATCTCAGTGACGGTGCCGACCGTCGACCGCGGGCTTTTGCTTGTCGTCTTTTGCTCGATACAGATCGCCGGCGAAAGGCCCGTGATTCGCTCGACCTTCGGTTTTTGCAACGGGGCCAAGAACTGCCGCGCGTAGCTCGAAAGGCTCTCGACATACCGCCGCTGGCCCTCGGCGTAGAGCGTGTCGATCGCCAGCGACGTCTTGCCCGAACCACTGGGCCCGCTGCAGACCGTCATTTGATCGCGGGGAATGTCGAGGTCGACCCCTTTAAGGTTGTGCTGACGAGCTCCGCGGACCTCGATGGCCCTCATGCCCTCGCTGGATGCGCGGCGAGCGCGCGAGCGAACCTTGCGGCCGCTTTGCCTTGACGTCGCTTTGCCGTTGGGCCTCGTGCCAACATCCAACACTTTGCGCAGCGCTTGCCCCGTATAACTTTCAGCCACCTGGGCCACGGCTTCGGGAGGGCCCTCAGCGACAATGCGACCACCATCCGCGCCTCCCTCGGGCCCCAGGTCGATAACCCAGTCCGCCGTCTTCACCACGTCGAGGTTATGCTCGATCACCACCACGGTATTGCCCGCGGCGGTGAAGCCCTGAAGCACTTCCAGAAGCTTACGGACATCATCGAAATGCAGCCCGGTGGTCGGCTCGTCGAGAATATAAAGGGTCTTACCCGTCCCCTTTTTGACCAGTTCACGTGCCAGTTTGATTCGTTGCGCTTCTCCGCCGGACAGGGTCGGCGACGCCTGGCCAAGCTTGATGTAGTCAAGCCCGACGTCGTGCAAGGTCTGAAGCATCGCGGCGATTTTGGGAATGTTGGCGAAATGCTCGAGCGCCTCTTGCACGTCCATATCGAGCACGTCGCTGATGCTCTTGCCCTTGTACCGAACGTGCAGTGTTTCGCGGCCAAATCGTTTGCCCTGACAGACTGGGCAGGTGACCCAAACATCGGCGAGAAAATCCATTTCGAGCCGGTTCGAGCCGTTGCCCTCGCAGGCTTCGCACCGGCCTCCCGAGACATTGAAGCTGAACCGGCCCGGTAAGTATCCGCGGGTTTTTGCCTCCGGCATTCGGGTGAACAGGTCGCGAATCTGATCAAACAACTTAATATATGTCGCCGGATTGGAGCGAGGCGTGCGACCGATCGGCGACTGGTCGATATCAATCACTTTGTCGAGATGCTCGATCCCCTCGATTCGGTCGTGTGCGCCCGGCTCGGTGATAGCGCCGTTCAAGTCGCGGGTCAAAGCCTCACGTAAAATATCTCCCACCAACGAGCTTTTACCCGAACCCGAGACCCCCGTGACACACACAAATAGCCCGAGGGGAAACGTCGCGTCGATCGCCTTGAGGTTGTTGTGCGTGGCCCCCTTGATCGTCAAGAAATGTCCGTTGGGGGCCTTGCGACTCGCGGGGAATGACGATGGACTTCTTGCCTGCGAGGTACGCACCGGTCAGGCTCTGGCGAGAACGAGCGAGGTCGTCGATCGTCCCCTGAGCAACGACCTCACCTCCCTTGACCCCCGGCCCTGGCCCGAAGTCAACAAGATGGTCGGCCGCGCACATTGTGTCTTCATCGTGCTCGACGACGATGACCGTATTGCCCAACTCGGCGAGCCGGCGCAACGTCGCCAGTAAGCGATCGTTATCGTGAGGATGTAAGCCGATCGACGGCTCGTCAAGGATATAAAGTACGCCCACGAGGCCCGCACCACTTGGCTGGCCAGGCGAATCCGCTGGGCTTCGCCTCCGGAAAGCGTGGGAGCGGCACGATCGAGTGTGAGGTAATGCAACCCAACGTCAATTAAGAACTTGAGCCGGGCCCGGATTTCCTTGAGTAGCTCTTCGGCAATGGTACGCGACACCGTGTCGAGCCTGGTGACCTCGGTCGAAGCACCGTGCTCGCCCCCCGCAATACCGGCCGCGCCCTCTGCCAGCACATCGAAAAATCGGGCGACCTGGGCGATGGGCATTGCACCCAGCTCGACCAGGGTTTTACCGCCAACTGTCACTGCTCGCGCACGTGGGTTGAGCCGGGTTCCCGCACACTCGGGACAAGTCATGCTGCGCATGTACGGCTCGAGCTGACTACGGACCGGGCCGCCTGATGCACCGCGATACTTAGCCAAGAGCTCATTGGCGACACCGGCCCATTTCTCGGCGTGCGACCAGACTTTGTGCCGGTTCTTCCAGCGGTGAACAATGATCCGGTCGCCGGTGCCGTAGAGCCACGCGCGGCGCCATTTTTCGTCTAGATTGCGCCATGGGCCCCGCAGCATCGAGCCCTTGGGCGGACCGTCGGGATCGGCCTCGAGATTGGCCGCGAGCCCTTCGTAAAGGTGCCGGCGCCATCGTCCAATCTCTTTGACGGGACCTAACGGCGCGATCGCCCCGTCCCACACGGACAACGCCGGATTCGGCACCAAGAGATCAGGGGCGAAATCATGGCGGATGCCCAGGCCGTCGCAGGCCAGGCACATTCCCTGGGGACTGTTGAAACTGAAGAGTTGCGGACTGGGAGGGTCAAAGCCGATTCCACAGACCGCGCAGGCATAATTTGCGGAAAGAAGCCAATCGGCCTGGCCATCGGCGGCGATGATCACGGTGCCTTCACCGAGGTTGAGAGCCTGTTCGATCGCCTCGGCCAACCGCCCGCGTTGCGTCGAGCTGAGATTGGGCCCGGCCGTCAGCCGGTCGACCACAGCCTCGATCTGATGCTTGATCTGGCGACCAAGGGAAAGGTCGTCAGACAAGTTGACAAGCTGTCCATTGACCCGAGCTCGCACATAGCCGGCTCGGGCCAGATCGGCGAACAGATCTTTATATTCCCCCTTCTGGCCGCGAACGACCGGTGCGAGCACGAGAAACGACGTCCCCGCCGGGAGCTCTTCGAGTACCCGTGCTAATATCTGCTCGCGGGTCTGGGCCGCCACGAGGCAGCCGCATTTGGGACAATGCCCGTGGCCGATCCGCGCATACAGCACCCGCAAATAGTCGTTGATCTCAGTGATCGTGCCAACCGTCGACCGCGGATTGCGCCCGCCTGTCTTTTGCTGGATCGAAATCGAGGGGCTTAGCCCATCGATCCGGTCAACCTCGGGTTTGGGCATCTGGCCCAAAAACTGACGCGCATAGCTCGAAAGGCTTTCGACATAGCGTCGTTGGCCCTCGGCGTAAAGCGTGTCAAACGCAAGCGAACTCTTGCCCGAGCCAGAGACTCCAGTCAGGCAGATCAACTTACCCCGCGGGAGGACCAGTGACACGTCTCGCAGATTATGCTCGCGCGCGCCGCGAATCACGATGTCCGTTGCGGCCATCCCTGCTTTATCCTCTTAGGCGGGTTCATGGTGAGCCAGCTCAGGTCGGCTAAACATCCACTATACACATGTCGCCATGGCATGTCCACCGAGGTTCCTGTGCGCGGCGAGTGCGGGAGAGTCAAAAATATCATACCGCGCCCGTCCTTTTCAAACGGCCAAGATGGCCGCCGATGCATTCGCTCGCCCGCTGCTTGGCCAATTCGACTGATCGCAAGGGGTCGACCTGACCGATGAATCTAAGGATTGACGCATTACGAACGTCGGGACTGTGCCGTCGCGACGGATCGGCTCAAATCTGTTCAGTCCGACAATCGATCCTGCATGCAGGAATGATCGGTCGTGAGTTGATCGACGGCCTTGGGCATGTCGGAACCGCCGCGGAAAGGATTTCGGTCATGATGAGGCGTTGTCGTGCGGTGATGGCCATCACGCTGGGAATGGGTGTGACGGGCTGTTCTTACGCCCCGTCGCTGTCACATGTGGGCCACTACTCCATCTGGCACTGCGACGAGTGCGACGATTTCCCGACGCCGGCCTATGGCCCCGCTTACTCGATGATGCCTGGAAGCTACACGACCAATGCGGCGCAAAACGCGTCCGAGCCCAAGCCGCCGGCGACTGTGCCCAATGATTTTGGTGCCGCTCCGCCGCCGCAGCAAACGCCCTCTCCCATGCCTCCAGCCACGACCACACCACCGGCCGCTCCAGCCGCCCCACAGCCTCCAGCGACGACCACCACCCCACCGGTGGTGCCTCCAGCCGCTTCAGAGCCTCCAGCCCCGACACGACACCAGCGACACCACCGCTGGCGCCGGCACCGGGAGCGGCCACGCTCTAACCGACGTTTCGCGAGATGGGTCACCTCAACTGCAAACGAAAGGAATTCGTGATGCTGAGGCTCGCTCGTACCGTGGCGGTTATCATTCTCGTAATCACCAGCTTGTGTTCCGCGGGTTGCCTCCACACCTGGACAGAAACATATAGAGACTACCCCCCCGCGGCGTGGGACCCTCCCCAACCCCACCAAGGTAATCCGAGCGATGGCTGACAGCATGGCGGCTTAGCAACACCCACGAGGCCGTAGGTCAACACTTCAGCCCTGAATTCTTCATCCGATCGATGTCATGGATCGTTGTCGACCGCTGGACAGACTGGCAAGACGACGGTCCGTGAGCATCGCCGGCTCTCCGAACTGCTCGGCGCAGAGCTCGGCGATAGAGACCATGGCGGTCAGCCTGGAGCTGGGCGTGCGTGCCCATCTGGACGATCAGGCCGCCGTCCATGACGACGATCAGGTCGGCGTCGACGATCGTCGAGAGCCGGTGGGCGATGATAAATGCAGTGCGGCCATGAAGCAGATTCGCCAAGAGCCGCCTGGATCAAGGCTTCACTTGCCGTGTCGAGTGAGCTGGTCGCCTCGTCGAGAATGACCAAGGCACGGGTCTTTACAGAGAGCACGGGCAATCGCCAGCCGCTGGCGCTCTCCCTGGCTGAGCTTATGGCCCCCTTCGCCGACGATTGTGGCATAGCCTTCGGGCAAGGTCCACGGCGAACTCGTGGACCAAGGCGGCACGGGCAGCTTCCTCGACCATCTGGTCGGTCGCATTCATCGCGCCATATCGAATGTTGTCTGCCAGGCTCAGCCGAAAGATCATCGGGTCTTGTAAGACGACGCCGATCTGCCGGCGTAGCTCGCGAGTCGGGATGCGGTGGATCGGGATGCCATCCAAGCGGATTTCACCCCAGGTCGGGTCATAAAACCTCATCAATAGATTGATCAGCGTGCTCTTGCCGCAGCCAGTGGGCCCAACCAAGGCGATTTTCATCCCGGGCTCTGACTTTCAAGCGGACATCCCAGACGACCGGCTGGCCGGTGCGGTAGCCGAATCCGACACGATCAAACTCAACATCACCATGGGCCCTTCCGGCTGGACCGGGTAACAATAAGACCTCGGCGGCTTCCGGCTCGACCACGTCGGCTTCGAGGTCAAGGATTTCACCCAGCCGATCGACACTGGCGGCGGTTTGCTCGAAGACATAGGCCAGGTCAGCCAGGCGTGCGACCGGACCGAACACCATGCCGGCCAGGGCCGCCGTCGAGACCACTCCACCTGGCGTAAGCCGACCCTGAAGCACCTCCCATGCTCCGGCGGCAAACACCAGCGCCGTTCCTACACCGCCGATCGCCACACTGATATTGGAAACGGCGGCGCCGAACTGGCTCTCCTGAACCCTCGGCACGTGCACATCATCCAGTTGCAAAGCAAATTCGGCGATCTCTTCGGGCTCACGTGCATACGCCTTGATCACAATCGAGCCATCGAGTTTGGCTTTGAGGTTTCCAAAGAGCAGGTCCATTTTCTCACGAATGATGGTGTTAGTAACGCGAATCCGCCGCATAAAGTAGCGAAAATTGAGCGCAAAGAAGGGAGCGACCGCCATGACCACCAGCGCCAGCCTCCAATCACGTGCGAGAAGTAAAGCGGCGATGGCCAAGGTGGTTCCCAAGTCGGTCAAGATCGTGAATGTCTGGCCGGTGACGAACGACTTGAATCGCACCGACATCGTCCATGACTCGCGAGATGATCGCGCCGCTGGAGGTCTTGTCGTAGTAAGCCAAGCCAAGTTGCTGAAGCCTCTCATAAAGCAGATGCCGCAAGTCGCGAACAACGCCTTGGCCAATCTGGCCGATCACCAGGCTATTGAAGAGCGACAGCACCGACTGCATGGCGAAGACGCAGAAAAAGAGCGAGTGCATAAAGCGGCAAGGCATTCCACGGTTCTGGGTGACCACACGGTCGATCAGCTCTTGGACCAAGAGCGGAACCGGTAGGTTGAAAAGGCAGGCCAGCGTGGTAAGTACCAGCGCCAACGTCATTCGGCCCCGGTACGGGGCGAGCCAGCCTCCAATGCGGCGCAGGGTGTTCACATTCGGTCGTCTCTTGGTCTCGTCCATTATCCGTCTCTTCCAGGATAGACGATCCGGCTGATTCCGTCAGGCCAGCATCGCGAGTGGGGCTGTTTGAGGGTGGCCCATTCTTCTCAGAGGAATGGTTGTTATGGTAGGTTCGCAGACAACCGGGTCGATGACTTTCGGATCGGCGGCAAGCCAGACACCATCGACTGGGAAGAGTCGAAAAGACGGAACGATTGTTGGCATGACACGAGGAGCTACGACGAATCATGATGACAATGACCATCACGACACGCTTCGATGATCCTCGCCGCAATGACGATCATCGCGGTTTCTTTTTCCCTCGCACAAATGAGCGGCGAGAGCTGGCAGATCTGACCCAGGCGATGCAGCTTCGAGCAAGACGATGAAGAAAACCGAAAGCGGCCTCGAGTACGTCGATGAGAAGGAAGGGACCGGCGAGACACCCAAGACTGGTCAGACCTGCATCGTCCACTACACGGGCTGGCTCTGGGAAAACAACGCCAAGGGCAAGAAGTTCGACAGCTCGAAAAAGCGTAACGCTCCGTTTGCGTTTCCCGTGGGTGAGGGCCAGGTGATCAAGGGATGGGACGAGGGCGTCGCCACCATGAAGGTCGGTGGCAAGCGCGAACTGTTGATACCCCCTGAGCTTGGCTACGGTGATCGAGGTCGCGGCGGCGTGATTCCGCCCAACGCGACCTTGTTGTTCGAGGTCGAACTGCTCGGGGTCATGAAGAAGACCGACAGCGGGCTCGAGTATCGCGACATCAAGGTGGGTGACGGACCGTCGCCCAAGACCGGCCAGACTTGCGTGGTGCACTATACCGGCTGGCTCTGGCGGGGTGCCAAGGGGAAGAAATTCGACAGCTCGGTGGACGGGGCGAGCCATTTTCGTTCCCCGTCGGTGCGAAGAGGTCATCGCCGGCTGGGACGAAGGAGTTGCCACCATGAAAGTCGGTCATTTCCTTTATAAGGAATGACGGATATATCAAAATCAAGCCTTGAATTGAAAGTTCGGTTCGGTCGGTTTTCCCGTTGCAGTAGACGAAATAGCCGGTCGATGACACCTTGAACCCGTTTCTTCTGAAAAGCCATTGGTAGACCTCCATCTGGCGCTTGTAGCCGTCCTGCCAATCGGCCTCGATGCCGACTTCCCCGTTCTTCGACGTGGCTTTGTAATCAGCAATTATGAGCTCACTGTTGGGCTTGACCCAAACGTCGT
>CAWHKI010000148.1:0-42530 GCA_963829765.1 uncultured Isosphaeraceae bacterium
TGTGAACCGCCCCAGCGACTTCGGTGACGTGATGAGAATTCTTGATCACGAGCTTCGGCTGATCACGCCGACCGAACCCGAGGGAGTGAATGAGGACGGAGGACGGAATAGTGAGGACGGAGGACGGAGGAATCAGGACGGAAGACCAGAAGATGAAGACCAGCTTTCGGCGCCGCGAGAGCGACTCATCCACGCTCTTTCCGTCCTCCGTCCTCCGTCCTCCGTCCTTCGGTACTACCAGTTGACCCACGACTACCTCGTTCCGTCACTCCGAGAGTGGTTGACTCGCAAGCAAAGAGAAACCCGGCGTGGCGGCGCAGCTCAGGCTGGCGGAACGGTCGTCGCTCTGGAACGACAAGCGCGAGAACCGGCGGCTGCCCTCGGTCTGGGAGTGGGCGAACATCCGGCTGCTGACAAGTCGCGGGGATTGGACCGAGCCGCAGAAAAAGATGATGAAACGGGCCGGGCAGTTCCATGGTGTAAGGACGCTGGGGTTAGCCGTGTTGGTCTCCTTGTTCACCTGGGCGGGGATCGAGGGCTACGACAACCTGCGGGCTTCATCACTGGTCGAGTCGCTGAAGACCGCCAGCACGGCGGACGTCGAACCGATCATCAAGCAACTCTCGCGCTACCGCCGCTGGGCCAAGCCTCGGCTGGTCCACTTGCTGGGGGAATCCGAAAAAACAAGCCGGGATCACCTCCACGCCAGTCTCGCCCTGCTCCCCGTCGATGCCGCGCAGGGTGATTATCTCTTCGGCCGGCTGCTGAACGCCGACCCCTTCGAACTGCCCGGTGATCTGGAAGCTCATGCGCGAGAATCATCAGGCCCCGGTTGATCGGCTCTGGAAAATCTTGGACAACCCGAACAGCGATCCGGACCACCGATTCCGGGGGGCGTGCGCCTTGCGCTTGTCGATGCGGCGGCGGACACGCAGCAGTGGGATACAGTGTCTCGCTTCGTCACCGATCGACTACTGGCGTCGGTCCTCAAGAACCCAGCCATTACCAACCTCTGATCAAGACATTGCGGCCGATTCGTGATCACCTCATGGCGCCGCTGTCTCAAACCCTTCGAGTCCAGGGCAAGCCGGAATCCGAGCTGTCCCTGGCGACGAGCATTCTGTCCGACTACGCCGCTGATCGGCCCGACGTGCTGGCTGACCTGCTCATGGACGCAACTCCGCCCCAATTTGTAACCTTTTTCCCGTTGGTCCAAGCCGTATCCTCTCACGCTCTGACGATCCTGGAGTCTGAGCTGGTCAAGAAGCCGGCATCCGGGGCAAAGGAAGACGACAAGGATAAGCTAGCCCATCGCCAGGCGAGGGCGGCGGTGGCGCTAGTGCGGCTAGGTCGAACCGACGATGTCTGGACGTTGCTGCGGCATAGTGCCGACCCACAGGTCCGCAGCTTCATCGTCAACTGGCTCGCCCCCCTCGGTGCCCCCCCTCAGCCTCTCATCGCCGAACTCGACCGACTGGACAACGCGCGGACGACTCAGGTGGCGGGTGACGGGTGGTGGGTGGCGGGAGAAAAGGGCGGCCTCGCGGGTAGTGCGCGTGGCGTGGTCGGAGGTGGCAGTTCAGTTCCCGCCACCGACGACCCACCACCGAGTACCCGAGTGCCTTCTCCCGCCACCCACCACTCATCACCCGCCACCCCAGTGTCTTCTCCCGCCACCCGCCACCCACCACCCGCCACCCAGGTTTTTTCGACCCGCCACCCCAAAAAGGATGGACGCCATCCTCTTCCACCCCGAAACTTCGATGCGCCGGGCACTGATCCTGGCACTCGGGGCGTACGGTACAGACGGGCTGTCCCCTGGCGAGCGGGAGCCATTGATCGGCAAGCTGCTCGAACTGTACCGCAACGACCCTGACGCCGGAATCCACGGGGCGGCGGAGTGGACCCTGCGGCAATGGAACAACGAGGAGAAACTGAGAAAGATTGATGCCGAGTTATCGAAACTCAAGGAATGGGGCGATGCCGCTGGTTCGTGAACAGCATGGGCCAGACGTTTGTCGTGGTCGACGGGCCCGTCGAATTCATGATGGGCTCGCCCCCGACCGAGCCGGATCGTTCCGAGCTTGAAATACGACATCGTGTGGTCATCCCCCGCCGGTTCGTCATCGCCGCCAAGGAGGTCTCGAAGGCACAGTGGCAGGCATTCGTGAAAATGTGGCCCAACTCCGTGTGGAAGTTTGATGCATCGTCGGTCACCGGCGATAGCCCCGACACCGACGGCCCGATGGTCGATTTCAATTGGTATATCGCCGCCCAATTCTGCAACTGGCTCAGCCAGAGTGAGGGGTTGCCTAAGGACCAGTGGTGCTACCTACCCAAAAACAGTGTTTACGGCAAGGGAATGACCATTCCCGCCGACGTTCTCCAGCGCAAGGGCTATCGCATTCCGACCGAGGCGGAATGGGAATACGCTTGCCGGTCAGGCACGATGACGAGTCGCTATCACGGTAACTCTCTCGATGTTTTGGACGGGTATGCACGGTACGACGTAAACAGCAAGAACCACGCCTGGGCGTGCGGCAGTCTCCGACCGAATGATCTGGGTTTATTCGACATGCTGGGGAACATGATCGAATGGGTGCACGAAAGAGATAGGGACCAACCGTACGCGGCGGGCGAAACTCCGAATGCGATTGATGACATACATACAGAAGAAGATGTACTTGACTCCCGTCGTCGGCTTCGGGGCGGCGCGTTCAACAATCCGCCGGGGCACGTCCGCTCGGCCAGCAATAGTTGGGGCTTCACGGTGGCCCGTTTCGGTCAACAGGGTCTCCGTCCCTGCAGGACTTACCCCTGATCTACTTTACTGCGGAGCCATTGTGGTTCACGCTTCCCTCGCTGGTCGGCGTCGCTTTAATAGCACGCATGTATGATTTGGCCCGCAGGGCTGGTTGGACGGTGCGCGCAATGATCGCGGACAAAAAGTTTGGAAAATTTTTTAAGTCCATCCTGAGCAATATGTTCTGATCACGATTTACGTTGAAATCGGCATAGGTGCATTAACGAAATTTGCAAACCATGTTATATTATAAGGTAGGAGTACTGCGCAAACTAAAACGAGTGCTCGCCGCCGATGGCGAGCACGAGGCGATACATGCGGGTGGCGGGTGATGGGTGGTGGGTGGCGGGTTCCAAGACATGCCGATTCGCGTTGAGCGGGGCTCGCTCATGCGGGTGGCGGGTTCCAAGACATGCCGATTCACGTTGAGCTGGGCTCGGTCCGGGGGCAAGATTGGACACCCCTCGCCGAACACCGCCTGGGTTGCCCCAGAAGCCATATCAACCCGACGCGCCAGTGAGGGTTCCCGCGAGTGACTCGCGGCGGCATTCGTTCCCCTCGCTCGCGCGTCGGGTTGGTATTGCCGCTGACGGAGCCAGCCGGGCGGGCTCGCTTGTCTTCGATTTCCGTCAGGTGATGTTCGGCGAGGAATGTCCAATCTTGCCCCTCTCTCAAGGTGCCACTGGCCCCCTGCGGCGACCCGTTTTTCGTGCCCCGAACGCGAGTGCGCCTGTTCGTTTGCCGAATTGCTTGAATTCTTTTCTCGAATGGGGTTTCTGAGACAGAGGCCCTCTCAGACCGTGCCTGGCCGTGCCAAAAAGTGCCATTTCCATGAATAAGCATGAAAGACTTCAGAACCTGGTTCCATGCAAGGTAACATGAGCCGGCCAAATTCACCTTTTCGACCTGCCGGTCACCCAAGCGTGGCGGCGGCAACTGGTCCTGGGGTTCGTGATTACGAACTTGATCCAGAGATCGCCTTAATGTCGACGGGCCGATCAATCATGCTTTTGGTCATGACCGGGGGCGCTTTTCGCGGCGGGCCCGCGTCCAAGATAATCACGGCACTGAAACCGTTCCGGCAGACAGGGCATCTCTTGTCTGGCCCCGGGGTCCTCATGAACATATCGGTAACCCTGGCCGTAACCGACGCCTTTCATGAGCGCGGTGACGGCATTGCGCAGGTGAAGCGGCACCGGTTCGCGCGCCGAGGCGGCGGCATCCGCGGCGGCGGCCTGATAGGCGCTCTTCACCAGGTTCGACTTGGGGGCTCTGGCCAGGTAGATCGTCGCTTGCGCCAGCGGATAAAGCGCCTCGGGCAAGCCAATCAGGTGGGTGATCTGGGCTGCCGCCGCCGTCTGGACCATCGCTTGCGGATCGGCCAGTCCGACGTCCTCCGAGGCAAGGATGCAAAGCCGCCGCGCGATGAAGATCGGGTCGGCGCCCCCCTCGATCATTCTCGCCAGCCAGTACAAGGCCGCGTTTGCGTCGGAGTTCCGCACCGACTTGATCAGGGCGGAAGCCAGGTTGTAGTGGTCTTCTCCCTGCCGGTCATAGGCATAGCGGGCTCGTCCCAGGGCCTCGATCAGGATCGCCTCGGTGATCGGCCGGGTTCCATCGGCGGCGGGGGGCGTGGCCATGACGGCCTCTTCGAGAGTGGAGAGCGCCACCCGCGCGTCGCCGCCGGCCCACCGCGCGAGCTGGTCGATCAGGGATGGCGCGAGCCGCGGTTTCAGCTCCGCCAAACCGCGTTCGTGGTCTTCCAAAGCCCGGCCAATGATCCGGGCGACCTCATCCGGGGAGAGCGGCTGAAGGACCACAACGCGGCACCGCGAGAGCAAGGCGGCGTTGACCTCAAACGACGGGTTCTCGGTCGTCGCCCCGATCAGGCTAACGGTGCCATCCTCGACCGCGCCCAAGAGGGCGTCTTGCTGGGCCTTGTTGAAGCGATGAATCTCATCAATAAAAAGGATCGTCCGCGAATTGCGATGCTGGTTTCTGCGTGCTTCGTCGATGGCCGCCCGAACTTCGCGGACACCGGCGAGAACCGCCGAGAGGGCGATAAATTTCGATCCGTGTTGCCGTGCGATCAAGCGGGCGAGGGTCGTTTTGCCGGTGCCGGGCGGTCCCCAAAGAATGAGGGAGGGCAGCTTGCCGCCCGCGCGGCCCAGAGCCAATCCCAAGAGCGACTTCTCACCGACGACATCGGCCTGGCCCACGAATTCCTCGAGGGAGCAGGGCCTCATCCGTTCGGCCAGCGGCGCATCCGCGCCCGGGGCGGAAAGTTCTTCGGCGGGTTCGTCAAACAGGCTTCTGGTCATTAGAGATCGATCCCTTGTGAAGCGAGCTAAGGACTGATAATATCAGGTTAGGCGCGAGTCGTCACAGCGACTTACTACTAAGCCTGGGACATCCTTCGGGCAACTCTTGGTTGTGCGCGAAGTGTCTTTATCCCCCACTCACCGCATTCGAGCACTCCATGAAATTCGTTTCGCTCAGCTTTTTGGCCCTCGTTGTAGGTCTCGGCCACTTTGTCTCGGGAGCGTCCACGCGGGCGGCCGAAGTTCCGGTACTCGCGCCGAATTCCGTCGCCATTCAGCGCGATGAGTGGGGAGTCGCGCACATCTACGGCAAGTCGAACGTCGACGCCTTCTTTGGGATGGGATACGCCCAGGCGGAAGACCATTTCTGGCAACTCGAAGACACGTGCCTCCAGGCCCTTGGCCGCTATGCCGAGGTGGCGGGCGAATCCGAGCTCTCCAGCGACATCCTCAACCGGAGCTTTGAAATCGTCAGGCGCTCGCAAGAAGACTTCACCCAGCTCACGCCCGAACTTCAAGCAATGACAGTGGCCTATGTCGACGGGATCAACAAATATCTGGCGACGCACCCCGAGACGAAACCGCGCCTGCTGACCCATTTTGAGCCGTGGTACGTCTTGGCTATGGACCGCCATATGATCCTGCATTTCATTTATGGAGCCGCTCACGTGAAGCGGCCCGGTAACCGCCAACCGGGTGAAATCGCCCGCTCGATCAAGCCGGCCCCGCCAACGGGGCGGTCGATCGCGAGCTGGGACGTGCCGGCGCCCGACATGTCGCCGTTCGCGAGGGACGTGCAAGCGGCGATCGGCTCCAATGCCTTTGCGATCTCGGGGACAAAAACCGCTTCAGGCTCGGCGATGTTGTTCATCAACCCGCATCAGCCCTGGTATGGCATGGGGCAGTTTTATGAGTCTCATATTCGCAGCGACCAGGGCTTGAATTTCACCGGGGCCTGTTTTATCGGCACTTCGTTCCCCACGATTGGACACAACGAAAACCTGGGCTGGGCATACACTGTCAACGACCCCGATATCGCCGACGGCTGGCGCGTGACGTTCGACGACAAATCCAACCCCTTGAATTACCGTTACGATGGTGGTTATCGCAAAGCGGTTGAATGGTCTGAAACAATAAAGGTCAAGAAGGGCAAGGCGCTCGAGGAGCGTCAGGTCACCTTCCGCAAGACCCATCACGGTCCGATCACTGAGAAAGAAAACGACACGACGTATATAGCCGTGCAGGTGGCGAGGCTGTTCGATATCAACCGTGGCAAACAGGCCTGGGATATGGTCTTGGCCCGAAACTTCGCCGAGTGGCGATCGGCGATGAGCTATTGCGCAGATTCCCATGTTCAACGTCGTTTACGCGGACCGGGCGGGGAACATCTTCTACGCCTACAACGGTGCGATTCCGGTGCGTGATCCGTCGTTGAATTGCGCAAACCGGTCGATGGCAGCGACCCCCGCGCCGAATGGAAAGGTTTCCATATGTTCGATGAGCTGCCACAGGTGTTCAATCCCAAATGCGGTTACGTGCAAAACTGCAACTCGTCGCCGTTTACGACCACGGATAACCCCGCCGACAACCCATCTCCCGAAAAATTTCCCACATACATGCTGGAAGACCACGATGTCGACATGCGACGTGCCAAAGTATCTCGATATTTGCTCAGTCAGGCGACGGGCGTGACGTTTGGTTCCCTCCAGAACTTGGCCTATGACACGACGCTCTACTGGCCGCTCACCGAGCTCCCCAAACTGAAGGACGACTTCGCTCGCCTACAGTCGACCAATCCCACGCTCGCGGCGAAAGTCGGCCCCGCGTTTGCCCACCTGCAAGACTGGGATTGTAAGTCGTCGCTGGATTCGACGCAAACGACCTTGTGCGTGGCGTGGTACGAAGAATTGTACGGCTTTGGTTATCCCGCCGAGACCTTGAAGCCGGACTATCGAAACGACCGTTCGAGTTGGTTCATCGCCTGGATAAGGCGACGAAGAAAGTCTCGCAAATGTATGGCACCTGGAAATATCCTTGGGGCAAGGCTCATCGGTTGCAGCGAATCGCCAATCAGCCCGACGTTCAGCATGCCGGCGCCTCTTTAACGGCCTGAATGCCAGCCTCCCGGTCGCTGGAACACCGGGGCCGTTAGGGATCATTTTCACGGTGTACTCGTCACCTGAGATCGCCATTTTCCGGCCCCAGCGGTACGCCGTGGTCGAGCTTCCTACATGTCGGTCGTCGAATTCTCCGATCCTATCCAGGCGGGGAGCATCATGCCCTACGGCACGAGCGGGGTTCGCAACTCGCCGCATTTCTTCGACCAGGCGAAGCTGTTTTCGTCGAAACAATTGAAGTCCGCCTGGTTCTCCCCAAGGAAGTCGCCGAGCATGCGAAATCCACCCTCGTGCTGACTCGGTGACAAACGAAGACGAGCCATGAACTCCCTTGAAACGCCTCCGGGCAGCCCCCCAAACCTGGCTCATGACGACAAGACAGCGAAACTTCATCGTCCGGCCCTCGTTTGACCCGGATACGATCGTGCCAGCAATTGACAAGACCCCGAGCTGCCCAGGGCGCTGCCTTCGCGTGGTCGGGCGGTTATACTCACGGTGGTTGGTTCAACGGGCTAAGTTCGATCCGTTCGGAAATGGATTGAACTCGTTGAACCTTTCCGTGTGACTCATGAGAGGTTTCCGAATGCTGTTCGCGTATTTTGGCCCTGAGACAATGATGCCGGTAGCATCGATCATCGCGGCGACTGTCGGGGTCGTGATGATGTTCGGTCGCAACTTGTTGATGATCGGCCGCGGTGTGGTCCGCCGGGTCTGGCCCGGTTCCCGGCGGCGATGAGACCTGCTCTTCTTCACGCATTTCGCGCCGGCACGTGTCAAGGAAGTCCTCGTCCCCAACTATGGGCGAAAGACCCTGCCGCCGCTCTTCGACATCGAGAAAACCGAATCGCTCGTGATCAAACGCCCGCCGGGAAGCTTCAGGCAAGATCGTGCTTCCTCAGGCAATCGAGCCGTCGAACAGAGCGGCGATGGGCTCGCCCCGGTTAAGATGTAACGGCCGGCCGAGCTGGTCGCGAACTTCGCTGGACGGCTCGACCCCGAGAGCGTGATAGATCGTCGCACCGAGATCGGACGGGTAATAGCCGCGCGTGGCTGGATAGGCCGCAATCTTGTCGGACCGGCCGATCATCTGGCCGCCGCGCACGCCGCCGCCCGCGAATACCGCCGAGAAAACGCCCGCCCAATGGTCGCGACCCGTGCGCTGATTCGGATCGTTGACACTGCTCTGGCCGATCTTGGGCGTGCGGCCGAATTCGCCAACCATCACGACCAGCGTCTCCTCGAAGAGACCTTGCGCGTCGAGGTCGTCGAGGAATGCCGAGACCGCTTGATCCAGGGGCGGCAAGAGCCGTGTCTTGAGCTGTTTGCAATTGTCGGTATGCGTATCCCAGGTGTTCATGTGGCCCATGTTTGCCTGGACGATAGGCACACCGGCCTGTATCAAGCGGCGCGATAGCAGTAGCGATTGGCCGAACATGTGCCGTCCATAGCGATCACGTAGACGCGGGTCTTCGCGATCGATCTCGAAGGCACGCTTCACCAGCCCCGAGGTCAGCATGGTAAATGCCTTGTCTTGAATCCCGGCGAAGGCGCGATCTGACCCGCGGCGATCGATGGCGCCGGCCTGGCTGTCGATCTCGGCCAACAACGCCCGCCGCCGGCCGATCTTTTCGGCGGTCAGCCCGACTGGGAGGGACAAGTCGTCGACACGGAAGCCAGGCATACTGGGGTCCTGCTTGATGTGCCACGGATCAAACTTGGGACCCAAAACGCCGGCGTTTTGGCCGCAAAAGCCGTAGCCGTTGTTCAAGTAGGTCGGAAGGTGAACGCCGCTGGGAATTCCATCCTGGCGCGGGCGGACGAAGTCGAGCCCGGATGCAAAGCACGGCCAGTCAGCGCGTGAGGCCATGTGCGTCGAGCCAGGCGGCAAGACGTCGATGCCCGTCAACATCATGTGGGTCGCATGTTCGTGGCTGGGCAGTCCATGTGTCATCGACCGCACCACGGCGAGCTTGTCGGCCCGGGCTGCCAGGCCCGGCAGATGCTCGCAGTAGCGGACTCCAGGGGCCTTGGTGGCGATCGACTGGAACTCTCCGCGGATCTCGACGGGTGCCTCTGGTTTCAGGTCGAACGTGTCGAGGTGGCTCGGTGCGCCAGTCAAGAAAATCAATACGACCGACTTCGCTTTTTTGGTAGCGGATGCCGCCGTTCCCGCCGCGGACCACGAGGTTAGCACGGAGGGCAGCCCAACGCCGAGGAGACCCGAATAACCGACTTGCAACAGCTCGCGACGGGTTAGACCGATCGCGTGCCGATGGACTGTTCGCGATCGCTCCATCAGCCGCACCTCTGGTTGCATTTTCCCAGAAATAACGTTTTGCTCTGCCAATGACCTCCTTGATGTTATACCTTTGTTTGACGCTAGGCAACTGAAGCTGGCGGGAAAGCGTGACGTGAATGCGGGATTCCTCGGCGTTACCCGCTCAATCTGCCGTGCCGGCTCGCGAAGTACAATGCGAACGCCCCGGTCATTTTACAGGCGATCGGTCAACCGTTGCGCTGGCGGAAGCGAAGGTGTCGCGCGATGAGGGCGGCTGTCGCCCGCCAGCGCCCAGAGGGCAATCGTTGTTGGCTCGGGAGCGGAAAGCACCTGGGCTCCGAGCGAAGTGCCCGAACTCGTGGTGTTCTGACTGGCAAGGGCCTGAGTGATCGCCTGGGCCGCCGCGGGGCTGAACGTCGACGTCGGGCTGACCATCATCGCCCAGCTCGCCAGCTTGGAATCGACGTAATCGCCCGTCTGATCGTAGGTTTCGGGCACACCAAAGGCGAGCATCAACTCATGAGAAATGTTGTGGGCGACGATCCATTCGAGCTGATCAACCGACTGTGCCGAAGGAGCGATCTGGTCGATGAAGCTGAAGCCGCTCGCGCTAGCTGCGTCATGCCGATCGCGCTATTTAACGATGCGCTTTCGGTATTTGACACCAGGCTGAGGGTGTGGAAGGCGGGCACGTTGGGGTTGTCGGTCAACGTCACGGACACTCCGCTCTGGCTGAACGTTTGCTGAACCCGTTGAAGAATCGTGCTGTCGAAGCTTTGGATCTGCGAAGCGGTCGGCTGACCACCGAAAAGGCTGGTGATCTGGGAGCTATCGTACCAGGGCAGAGCGCCGCCGGTGGTGATACTGTTCTGCAAGGGATACGGCCCGTTGCCCAGATTGATAAAAGCATCAATGGGGCCGGAAGAAACCGGGGGGCTCGATACCGGCGGAGTTGGTGCCTGAGGTTGCGCCACTGGCGCGTTGGCAACGATCGTTTCCGGGGCGGGCGGTGGAGTTTGCGGGGTTGAAACGACGGAATTGGCCGCTGGGGCGGCTACCGGCTGAGCCACCGGGGGCGACGGGCTGGCGAGAGCGAAACTCGCTCCGTTATTGGCGTTCTGCCCAGCAAAGTAAGCCACCCAGTTGAAGTTGTTGGGCCAGATGATCGGATCGGCATGGACGACACTCACCGTGGCTGCCCAAACAAGCATTCCCAGGGCGAGGGGCTTCATAGCGGACATCGTAAACCTCCTGTTCGAGCCGAACGAGATCGTCCTCAATGACGACCTCCACCGCCGATCGATCCGTGTCCTTGTGCTCGAGGCTCAATCGACGAAGCGATACCTCAATTGTGCAAGCTCTCTGCCTGGAAGAAAATTCCGCCGTATTTGGGCGATAGAAATGCCGAGCCCGAAGGACACTGATGGGACTGCAATTCACATGCCGCTCGCTGCCCTTTCAGCGGCTAACCTCTGTTTAGGCCAAGGGCGATTAACCCGCAAATCTCCGCAGGTCTTTGCCTCCCTGTGAATTAGAAGTTCTTCCATTGGTAGGCCGAATGGATTGACGAGCGAGAATTAAAGTTTAGCTACCATTCACGAACCGAGCGTTTTTTACAAAAACACTGGCATTATTGCAACGCGTTGGGCGAGCGAGTCGGGGAAGATAAGGAGGTTGAATAGCGGGGTCGGCAAGGCGAAAGGCGTCTGGCGGTCTCTGGGCAAGATAACAGGTGCCTGGCAAGGAGATAGGCACCTGCCAATTGGTGTGAGCGGGCCTGACAAGTTAGCCCTCATCAGACTTGCGACGCGGCAACAGGGATATCAGACCCTCTTGCCGCTTGGGGCTCCTGGTCGCTATGCTAGAATAGACGAATACGCTGACATAGGCAGCGAAAGTGATCGCCGATTTCGCGTTGGAATACTGCGACGGAAGACCCAGACGATCGTTTTTTTACACGCCTGCTAACGGATCATATTCGATGGCCCACAAAAAAGGACAGGGCTCGAGCCGCAACGGTCGCGACTCGAACCCCAAGATGTTGGGAATCAAGCTCTTTGGTGGTCAACTCGCCAAACCGGGCAGTATCATTTGCCGCCAGAACGGCACTAAGTGGCGGCCCGGCAAAAACGTGCGGCTGGGCCGCGACTGGACCATCTATTCGGTGGTCAACGGCAAGGTGCTTTTCGACCAAGAGGGGCGACGGATCAACGTAATTCCTTAAAAAATGTTCGTCGATCGCGTCGCTATCTTTGTGCAGGGGGGGGCTGGTGGCAACGGCTGTCTCAGCTTTCGGCGAGAGAAGTACGCGCCTCGAGGTGGCCCCAATGGCGGGGATGGCGGTCAGGGGGGTAGCGTCATCATTCGCGCCTCGGAGGGCCACACTAACCTCGCTCACCTTTCCCATCAGCGACACTGGAAGGCCGAACGGGGCGAGCACGGTCAAGGCTCCGACTGCTTTGGTCGTGGGGCCGAGGACCTGATTATCGAGGTGCCTCCCGGCACCCTGGTACGCGATCGGGATCGTGGCTTTTTGCTTCGCGACCTTAAGGAACCCGGCGACCAGGTGGTCGTGGCACGCGGCGGAAAGGGGGGGCATGGCAACACACACTTCAAATCGTCGACGAACCGGGCTCCACGCCAGGTCGAAAAAGGGCATCCCGCGGAGGAGCGCTGGATCACCATGGAGCTCAAGGTTATTGCCGATGCCGGCCTGATTGGACTTCCTAACGCCGGCAAGTCCACACTCTTGTCGCGAATCTCGCGCGCTCATCCCGAAATTGCGGATTATCCCTTCACCACAAAGTATCCCAATCTTGGAACCGTGGTCGCCTCGGAGCACAATTTCGTCGTGGCGGACATCCCAGGCTTGATCGAGGGCGCACATGCCGGCCACGGGCTGGGCCACGAGTTCCTTCGCCATGTCGAGCGGACCACCGTTTTGGTGCACCTTGTCGAGGCCCTCCCGCTCGATGGTTCCGACCCCGTGGAAAACTACCGCGCGATTCGCAACGAACTGACGCAATATAGCCCCGCCCTGGCCGACCGACCTGAACTGCTGGTGATTACAAAGATGGACATCACCGGCGCAAGCGAATCTCGTGAGCGGATCATCAGCGAGCTGTGCCGCGACGCGGTGGCAATCTCGGCCGTGACGGGGCAGGGCATACCGGAGTTGGTCCACCGGATTGTCGCGATGTTGCAGCCGCCAGAAGAGCAGCACCAACCGGCCGAGCCGCAGCCGCCAGCCGAGCCGAATCCCGTGCCCGTCCTGGTGGCGGCCGCATCACCCTCGGGTGCTTGACCCGTGAATCACTTCGTGGCCGACGTGGGAAACAGCCGGCTCAAGTGGGCTCGGGTCATCGGACCAGGGCAGCTCACGGAAAGGGTTGCCATCCCGCTGGAACCGTCCGCCTGGGCACGGGCGTGGACAGAGTCGGCCTTTCTGGGCCATCACCCGTCATCCTGGGGGATCGCTTCGGTGAATCCTCCCATCGCGACGCAGTTTGCCGAGTTTCTCGAAGCCAGGAAAATCAATGACGCGACCTGGTTTCAGGCGGCCTCTGACGTGCCCATCGCCAAGGACGTCGAGGGAGCCGAAACCGGCGGCGCGGATCGTGCGCTCGGGGTTCTTGCCGCCACCCGAATTATGCCACCGGGCCGCGCCGGGCTGGTCGTCTCGTGCGGTACCGCGATTACGGTTGAACGCGTGACTAGCCAGGGCGTATGGGAAGGGGGCGCGATCGCACCAGGGCTCGGCGTGATGGCAAGCGCTTTGCACATTCGTACCGCACAGGTTCCCTTGCTTGACACACGTCAATTCCGTGCAAACGACCCACCACCCCTGTGGGGCCGGGGCACGGTTACGTCGTTGACGGCCGGCATCTTCTGGGGCACCGTCGGGCTCGTCCGAGAACTCGTCGCTCGTCAGGCCGCTGAGCTGGGTGGCGACCCATGGGTCGTCTGGGCGGGAGGCGATGCCGCCCTCATGGCTGGCCTTGTCAGCGGAGAGGACGCCATGATCCAGCCCGATCTCGTTCTGGTGGGTCTGTCATACCTGGCCACCGCTGTCAAGTGACGGGTACGACGGCGGGCGTCTAGAATTATTGAGAATCTCCGGTTTTTGCGGCAATTGCCTGATTTTCCGAAAGTTTGGCCTTTCCGCCGCCGATTTACATTGATATGAAGCCCTAGTGGCGTGTTTCCCGTCGCGCGCATGCTGACGTAATCAGCCGCTTTTTCTGAGCGAGCCTGAGCTTCAAGTCAGCGGGGGATCAGCGCACGGCAAGAAAAGCGATGCCCCGAGACGCGGCTAGAAAGGTCGCCGGAGGAAGCCGGCTCCAGGCGAGTCCGGGACGCCGCTTGCAAGCGCTATACCGGCGGCCAGACAAGCGCGCCGGAATTTCTGGACGCAGGACCACGGATTTATGACCAAGGACCGCAGGTCAAAACGATTCCGGCCCAGCGTCGAGACGCTCCAGCAGCGCAGACTCTTGTCGGCAGTGGTTGTACGCTCAGCGAGCGAGCGTGATGAGCCGGCCCCCAGCCTTAACTTGATCGTGGCAAGCGAAGTTGCCGCATACACCGGCGACGATTCTGCCAGCCTATCGAATACTCAGCGACCCCTCCCCCGGCGTCCGCCACTCTCTGCCGCCGCTTTATCCCCCCGGCACACGGCATCGGATCGCCGTCGAGTTCAAGAGCGAATCGTTTGACGCCAAGGGTTTTTGCCGATATACAATCGGGCTCGGAGAGTTCGACACCCAGACCATCACTTTCCGCGGACTCGGCAAGCCGATGGCCAGTATCATTTCACGAAAAACGGACTTCGAACTTGGGATCGGCACGAGTCTACAACCGACTCCATCCGAGGACGATACGTCCCGCAGTGGAGCGTGGATGAGCCCTCTGACCGCTCAAGGCCGCAGCGCCATCGCGGTGATCCGCGTTTGGGGACCGCGGCTGCTCGAGATTAGCGACGCTGTCTTCCGACCCCGTCGCGGCGCGCGTCTGCGCTGGGCCCGGCGCGCACGCTTGCGGCTAGGCCGGATCGGCCACGGACTTGGCGATGAAGTGGTCGCCGTTGTGCTCGCTGGCGATCCCCCGGCTGTCGAGATTCAGTGCCACGGCGGACCAGCGGCGATCTCGCTGGTCGTTGATGCCCTGCAAGCAGCCGGAGCCACGGTCGCTGATGGAGTCGGCTGGCCGAACACCTCTCTGACGACTCGTTCACTCGTGACGCTCTCATCGACCTTGGACGGGCACCGACGATTCCAGCCGCCGAGATCCTGCTGGATCAGGCGCAGGGTGCGCTGCGCACCGAGCTCACGCAACTGAGGCATGCCATCGCGGACGACCCCGATCGCGCCCTCGCTGACCTCGAAGCCCTGATTGCTCGAGCCGATTTCGGGCTGCGGCTGCTGGGCGGATGGAAGGTGGTGATCGCCGGCCGTCCGAATGTCGGGAAGAGCCGACTTTTTAACGCACTCGTCGGGTTTACGCGGGCGATCGTCGACCCCACGCCAGGCACAACGCGTGACGTCGTTTCGGTCAAGGCGGTTTTCGGGGGCTGGCCCGTCGAGTTGGCGGATACGGCCGGCCTGCGGCAGTCGTTCGACCTGGTTGAAAGTATCGGGATCGAACGATCTCTGCGCGAACAACAACAAGCCGACCTTGTGCTCATCGTCCTCGATCAATCTCTTCCGCTCGAGGCGATCGACAATGAATTGATGGCGTCCCAATCGGTGTCGATCCTGGTAGGCAACAAGTCGGACCAGCCTCCCGCCTGGCACGCCGGCGATCTCTCTTTTCGATCAAGGGCCATCGTCACAGTCTCAGCTCATACGGGCGAGGGACTGGCCGGACTGATCGACGCGATCGCCAGCAGGCTTGTTCCCAAACCGCCGCCCGCCGGCGCGGGCGTTCCGTTTCGAAGAGAACACGTGGAACAGCTTTACCGGATCCGCGGCAGCCTGTTGTCCGGTGATCGAGCGGCGGCGCCCGCCAACTCGCGGAGATGATGGGGAATTGAACTCGCCGTCGGTCGGCTGTTTGCTCGGTGGTCGGGCCATCGTAACATTGTTTCCGGAGTCGAAGCCCCCGCGCGCGTTCGCAACGGCATGGTTTCTCTAGAAATAAAAAGGTTCGTCAGCGGCAATCGGACGTGTAGACTGTACTCTCGTTTCAGAGCGTGGCGCAACTGCACCGGTGGCACCGTATTTTCGAGGATCACATCGATGAGCACACAACGAGGCTTTGCGGCAAGACCGATGGTTCGGATGCGACACGAGTCCAATCGCAAAAGGTTGGCCTTGCGGCCATGCTACATTCGTTCGCTGTCCATGATAGCGCTGGTACTGCTTGTCACCGGCTGGACGGGGGCCGGGGCACAAACTTCTGAGCCCGCCGCCCCGGCGGCGAGCCTGCTACCCTGGGGCCGAGGAAGGGTTTGTTGACTCGGGTGGAGTCAAGATCCACTACGTGAGCCTGGGCAAGAAAGACGATCCACTGATGGTCATGATCCACGGTTTTCCCGACTTTTGGTATTCGTGGCGTGCCCAAATGCCCGCACTCTCGAAACACTTTCATGTCGTTGCCATCGATCAGCGAGGTTATAACCTGAGCGGTCAACCCGAAGGAGTCGAGAGCTACAAGACCGAAAAGTTGGTCGGCGACGTGGTCGCGGTCGTCAAGCACTTCGGGCCCGGCAAGGCCGTCATTGTGGGTCACGATTGGGGCGGAATGGTGGCGTGGACCTTCGCCATGACCCACCCTGAGCTGACCGATCGACTGATTATCCTCAACTTGCCGCACCCGCGCGGGCTTATGCGCAAGTTGAAGACCAACCCCCAGCAGCAGAAAAACAGCCAGTATGCCCGCAACTTCCAGAAGCCCGACGCAGCCAAACGTGTCACGGCCGACATGCTGACCTTTTGGGTCAAGGACCCCAGGCCCGTGAGGTTTACCGGGCTGCGCTGAAGCGGTCGTCGATGGAAGGAATGCTTAATTATTACAAAGCCAACTATCCGCGCTCGTCTCCTGATGAGAAAGATCGCGCCGGCGAGGCGCCGCCCCCGGAAATGCCTGCTGTAAAGTGTTCCGTTCTGATGATCCATGGGCTGAAAGACCCAGCCCTCTTGGCCGGTGCACTCAACGATACCTGGAACTGGATTGACAAGGACCTGACGCTCGTAACCATCCCCCAGTCCGGCCATTTCGTCCAGCAAGATGCCGCGGATTTGGTCACTCGGACGATGGTAAGCTGGCTGTCGAGGTAAAGGAGAAGCACGAAAGGTAAGGGACATGGACGAATTGCCTGCTCGACCGGCAGTTCGTCCTTCCTCTGTCCTCAATCCTCGCTCTTCCGTCCTTTACGAAACGGGACGGCGAGAGTATTGACGTAGGTCAGGCTTTCCAGCCTGACATCCTCCGCCATGCGGCAACGCGTCAGGCTGGAAAGCCTGACCTAAATCGCGCAAGGGTTTCAGCGGGCTCGCTTAGAGGCTCTCAGTCGCTTGACTTCCTCGCGCAGGCTGTCGACGGTGTCTTTCAGCTCGTCGTTTTCCTTCCGCAGATGTTCGATCAGGATTTCGGGAGGTACCGACGGGATTTCTGTTGTGACCTCATCCGGGGCTCGGTCCTCGGTGCTCGCGGCAGGGCGGCCCGCTTTCGCGCGTAGCTCGGAGCGCCGACGTTCAGCCAAAAGAACCGAACGGATCGCTTCCTCGCGCGCCGAAGTAGCTGTCGCCGTTCCCGCGTTACCCACGCCAACGGAGCCAGCAAGATCGCCATGGCGCCGGTTGCGATCAATAGCGACCGCACCGAGATTTGGATCCGCCACGGTCCAAAGACTGACATGATCATCGCTCCGTATCGGCCGGTTGCGTTCGGGGCGCGGCGAGCTCATTCGTAAGCCGAAGCGGCGCTTCGGCCATTTGTCGAACAACGTCCATATGGTTCGCTTCGCGGACATGGAGGTAACACAGCAGTCCCGAAGTACCAGGAAGCAACATGATCTACGCCTGGAACAACCGCATAAAGACCTGCCCCTCGTTAACCGTCGCGCGTTCGGGACGGCCTTGATGGCGATAGATCAGCTTGGTGTGATCGACGCCGAGGGCATGGAGAATCGTGGCGTGGATATCGTGGACATGGAGCCGGTCTTCGACGGCATGAAGACCGAGGTCATCGGTTTTGCCCACGACGATGCCCGGCTTGATGCCTCCGCCCGCCATCCACATGGTGAATCCATACGGGTTATGATCGCGGCCATTGCCTTTTTCCGACATGGGCGTGCGACCGAATTCACCACCCCAGACGACCAGGGTCTCTTCCAGCAGGCCCCGGCGCTTGAGGTCTTTGAGGAGGCCCGCGACGGGCTGGTCCATCGCGCGACATGTCTTGGCATGGTTGCCCTCGATGTCGGCGTGAGCGTCCCACTTGCTTCCGGCACCACAATAGACCTGCACGAACCGCACCCCGCGCTCCACCAGACGGCGAGCCAGCAGGCAAAGTCGTCCGGTGGTCTCGGCGGCTGGATCGTCCAGACCATAAAGGGCGAGGGTATCGGCCGTCTCGCGAGCGAGATCGACGGCTTCGGGTGCCTCGGCTTGCATGCGGAATGCCAGCTCGTAGCTCTTGATTCGGGCATCGAGCTCGGACTGGTCGGCTCGGGCGAGAAGATGACGGCGATTGAGCCGGCCTAGGAGAGCGAGCTTCGCTTCCTGCCGCGCCTGGCCGATCTCGCGAGGTGTTTTCAGATTGGCGAACGGCTCAGGGCCGCTGTCTAAGCGCGTTCCCTGGTAAACCGCCGGCATGAAGCCCGTGCCCCAATTCCGCGGGCCGCCGGCCACCTGCGAACGGGGAGAATCTTGCATAACGATGAACCCGGGCAGGTTGGCGTTCTCGGTTCCCAGTCCATAGGTCACCCAACTCCCCATTGAGGGGCGGCCGGCGAGTGTCGAGCCCGTGTTCATCTGGCAGACGCCGCCGACGTGGTTCAAGCCATTAGACCAGCAAGAACGGATCACCGCGATGTTGTCGACGCAGGTGGCGATGTGCGGCAGCCAGTCAGACACCCAAATCCCACTCTGGCCGTGCTGCTTCCATTTCCGACGCGACGCCATGAGGGCGCCCGCCCTTCGCCCATGGGCGTGATCACCGGCTTGAAACTCAGCGGCAACGGCTGACCCGCCAGGCGGTTGAGCTCGGGTTTCGGGTCAAACGTATCGAGATGGCTGGGCCCTCCTTCCATGAATAGAAAGATAACGCTCTTGGCCGTCGCCGGGCGGTGCCATGAAGTGGAGATTGGGAAGCGAGATGCCGAATCTGGCCCAGCGCCCGCGTCTCGCACCAGCAGGTCTTCAAGCGCCAGCGCACCAAAACCGGCACCTGCTTGTAGCAGCCAATCACGGCGGGTTAGCGGCCGAACTTGATGAGGGATTCTCACGTCCATGACGGGCACTTCCAATCGCTTAGTCTACATACAAAAACTCACTAGAATTGAAGAGCACATGACAAAAGTCGACAAGCGCATCATGGCCAGCCGTGGCCCGTGATTGCTTCGTCGACTGCGGAAGAAGGTTGACCTGCCGATTGATAAATGCCATCGCCTCCGCGATTTCTTCGGGCACGGGTTGCCGCGCCAAGGCCAGGCGGTAGGCCAGGATGATCCTCTGCTGATCGTCGGTCGACGATGGTTTCCGTCGTTCAAGCCTGGCGGTTAGGCTCTTGGCACGCGTGAGGGCCCACTCGCCATTGATCAAAAGCAAAGCCTGCGTGGCCGTCGTGGTCGTATTGCGGCGTGAGGTAGAGGCAATGGCATCGGCGGAATCAAAGGCATCAAGGAGTGCGTCGCGTATATTGCGAATGACGCGAGTGTCGATGGTCCGCCGCGGCTGCGACGTGGGTACGCTGGGGCCGCCGATCGTCTCAGCCAGCTCGCCGCTGGCGGCCAGCATGGCGTCGCGAATCTCCTCGGCATCGAGGCGCTGAACGGTTCGCTTCCAGAGCAATCGGTTTTCGGGGTCAAGTCGCTGGCCGGCAGCGAGGTCGCTCTCGGTGCGTTGAGCCGCCTGGCGGTAGACCGCGGAAGTCAGGATCAGGCGATGCAGGGACTTCATGTGCCAGCCGCTCTCGACAAATTCAGTCGCCAGCCAGTCGAGCAGCCCGGGGTGACTCGGGGCCTCGCCCATACGGCCAAGATCGCTCGCCGTACCGGCCAGTCCACGCCCAAAGTGGTACTGCCAGACCCGGTTGACGATGACACGGCTCGAAAGGGGATTGTCGGGCCGGCTCAGCCACCGGGCCAGAGCCAGCCGCCGCCCCGTCGATCGGGGCGAGTTGGGAGCCGGGTCAATTCGGGCCGGGCCCGAGTCAAGCACAGAGAGATATCCCGGCTCGATTGACTGTTGCTTACGCTCGCCCGGAATCACCGTCGGCGGCGAGACCGGCCCAAGGTCGGTCGCAGTCAACACTGGGTCCGGGGGTATCGGCCGCAAGAAGTCGTAACGCTTAAGCGACTCGTGCAGCTCATCCCACCGCGCTTTTGTCGCACCTTTGAGCAACGCCGGAACCAGGTCGTGCTCGAAGGCGATCTGTCGGAACGCCAGGGCGCCGAGCTGCCCCTCGAGCAACGACCGATCCGCATCGGGCTTGGCCAGGATCGCCTGAATCTCTTCGGGGAACTTCTTAATCGCAGTGGCCGTTCCCTTGTCGCGATAGGGACGTTCGAGAGCATCGATCTGGCGCAAGATGTCAGACGCGGCTTTTTCCCAGACAGCGCATTTTGACTGATATTCGGCCCACTGACGCGGCGTGGCCAGCGTCAAGTCGTCGCGGGGCAAAAGTGGCGTGAAAAAGGCCTGGAGCCTGTAATAGTCCTTCTGGAGGATCGGGTCGAACTTGTGGTCGTGACATCGAGCGCAGCCGATGCTTAACCCAAGGAAGACCTCGCCTGTGACGTCGGTAATGTCGTTCAGGATGTCGGCCCACTGGCCACGCACGTTGCGCTGGTTGTATTCGTAGGGGCCTTGCCGGAGGTAGCCGGTCGCCACCCGCAGGTCGGGGTCGCCGGGGTCGAGCTCGTCGCCGGCAAGCTGTTCGGTCAAGAAGCGGTCGTAAGGTTTGTCGGTGTTGAAGGACCGGACGACATAATCGCGGTAACGCCACGCATGAGGCCGGAACGCATCTTGCCGGTAGCCGTCCGATTCGGCATAGCGCACGAGGTCGAGCCAGTGCCTTCCCCAGCGCTCGCCATACCGCGGCGAGGCCAGCAGTCGGTCTATCAATCGCTCGTAAGCGTCGGGTGAATCATTCGCCGAGGAAGGCGTCGACTTCCTCGGGCGTCGGTGGCAGGCCGGTGAGATCGAAGGTCGCACGTCGAATCAACGTCGATCTGTCGGCTTCGGCGGCAGGGTTCAGACCGTGGTTGAGGAGAGCCTGAAAAATGAAAACATCAATGGGGTTTCGCGACCAGCCGGTCCATTCTTCGGGCCTCGCGTTGGAGAGGGCGGGGAACGACCGTTCGGCGAACCGGTTGGAGAGACCAGATGAGCCGGTCTACCGGCCGTGAGACTCGATCCCTTCAAATCAGTTGCGGCCCGCGGCGCATGGGCCGCTCGATCGCCGCCAGGCCAGGGAGCGCCCAGCGCGACCCAGCGAGTGAGGACAGCGACCTTCTCGGGGGCAAGCTTGCCGGTGGGGGGCATTTCAAGCCCTTGGTAGTTGATCGCCTCGACGATCAGGCTTTCCTCGGGCTTGCCGGCCACCACCGCGGGGCCTGATTCGCCTCCTTTAAGAATCGCCTCCAACGAGTCGAGCCGCAGGCCCGCTTTTTGTTTCTTGTCACCGTGGCACGAGTAGCATTTTTCGGCAAGCAACGGCCGGACATTTTGCTCGAAGAATAGGTCACGGGCAAACTGGGTGGAGGAGTCGGGCTCGCCGCCATTCACCGAGATCGTGGGCATGGCGATCGACGCCAATACCGCCACGCCGCACGCAAAACCGCGCATGCGAAATAGTGTCAGAAATGATCGCCCGATGCTCATTGGGAAAATCCGCGCGGGTGAGAGCCCGTCGAGTTGCCTACCGCAGGCTTCACGAGTGTTTCAGCAAATTCAATTCCCCCGGCTCTGTAGCGGTATGCCTTCACCAGAATACCAAATCGGGATGCGATGCCGGAATGTTAAACAAGACTAAATCGTCACTCTGGCCGTGGCGTAACAATCGGGGCCCGCTCGCGTCGCGACCTCCGCCCTGGCGTTAACAGAAGATAAGACGCGAGATCCGAGTAATCGTCGGTCCAGACCGAGGAACCTGGCCGCAGAGCAGGGGGCTGCCAGCGGGGATCGGCCGCCAGGCTACCAAGGTCGGCCTCGTTCGCGGCCATGACGGCCCAAATCGACGGTTGCTTGCCGGCCCGTTTCTCAGCCGTCGCTGACTTGTAAGTCATAACATAACCGGCAGCTTAAGCCCGCGTCGGCGGCTTGACGGCCGATCACCGGGTCGAGGTCGACGTAGCGGTTCGACAAGTTAAAAAGCAGCACGCCCCCGGTGGCGAGCTTGGCTCGGTAAAGCCGGATCGCCTCGCGCGACAGCAAGTGCACGGGCAGCGAGTCGGAACTGAAGGCGTCGAGGACGATGAGCTGATAGGCTCGATCGGCGCTCCCCGAAGGCGCTGGCGGGCATCGCCCAAGACGATGTTGACGGTTTCGGCCTCACAATCAAGTAGATAAGTGAAGAACCGCGGATCGCGAGCGATTCGCTCAACGGCGGCGTCGATCTCGTAGAACGCCCAGTGCTGACCGGGGCGGGCATAACTCGCCAGTGTTCCCGCTCCTAATCCCACAATCGCGACGTTCGTACCGTGCGGCGGCCAGCCCCTTTCCCATCGCACGGAAAACCTGGCCGATTGGCCCGGAACGGGTGAAGTAGGTCGATGGCTCGCGGCGCAGGGCCGGGTCGAGGCTCTGCTGACCATGCAGCGTCGTGCCATGGAACAGCCGATTCACGTTCTGTTCGGCATCGTGGGTGACGCGCACGACGCCAAAAAAGTTGCGTTCGATGTGCAGCAAACGACCGCTTACGCCTGGCGCCAGGCCCCCGGCTGCCATGACCCCGGCGACGACCAGCGCAAACCGAGCTTGCCTGCGTTGGGCCTTCACGCAGGCTAGAATTCCCAGGCCCGAAGCCATCATCACGCCCAGTACGCCCCAGAGCGAATCTCCCAGCCCCGCCTGGTTGGTGGCGAGAATCGCCGTCAAGCAGAAGACGACCCCCGCGAATAGCAGGTCTGACAAGGGATGTTCCCAGACTCGTCGTTTAGCGTCGGTCTTAAACCCTGATGCGACCAGACAGGCTAGGACCAGGGCCAGGGGATACTCGACGACGCGATCGAAGATCAGAGGAGCAACGAGGGCGTTCCAGATTCCACCGAGGAGCCCGCCCAGGGCGATGGTGACATAAAATGACGATAGATTCGGTGTTGCCGGCCGCATCTGGGCCAGTGCGGAATGGCAGGTCAAGGAACCGACAAAAAACGCTATCAGATGAAGGGGAATCCATAACAGGTGAACGAATCCGGCGACCATGACCAACGCGAGGGAAATCAGAAGATAAGGCAGCGACAAAGCAGTGGCCCGGGCCAAGCCCATCGTCGAGTTGGAAAAAGCGAGAACGAAGCTGAGCAAATAAAGCGCAAGCGGAATGATCCACATCAACGGAATCGACGCAAGATCGGTCGTTAGATAGGCTGTCACGCCCAAGAGCCAACTCGCCGGTATAAATACCAAGACGATCCAGCTCGCCCATGTCGCGACCGCCGGGCTTGATTCAACTGGCGGCGAATCGCAACCGAGAGGCTCGTTCACCATGGCTCGGACTTTGCTCAAACGCCGAGCTATCAGCGAGCAGGCCACGACCAAAATCGCCAGGATGAGAAAGCCCGTCCTCCAAAGGCGGCTTTGTGCCGTCAAGCCCAAGTTGGGCTCGATGACGAAGGGATAGGCCAACAAAGCGAGAAGGCTGCCCGTGTTACTCGCGGCATAGAGGAAGTAAGGGTCTTGGGACCGGGGGTGACCGATCAGCGAATACCATCTCTGCACGAGCGGCGCGATCGCCGACACCATCACAAGCGGTAGCGTGACCGAGCCGCATAAATCCCCCAGTAAAACCAGCGCCGGCTCGCTGTCCAGCAAAGGCGGCTGATCGCGGCTTAGTTCGAGCATGAGCGGCTGCGTCAGATAGCCCGCGGCCAGGAGGCAGCCAACGGCCAGTAAGAAAAACCCAGAGACTCGAGTGTGTGCGGACCATCCGGTCCGTCGCACTCCGTGTGACAGGATGTAACCGCAGAGCAGTGTTCCCTGAAAAAAAACGAGACAGGTGTTCCACACGGCCGGTGTTCCGCCGAAAACCGGCAGGGCCATTTTCCCGATCATCGGCTGCACCGAGAACAATAATGCCGATGCCAGAAACGACGTTAGGCCGAAGAGGATCACGATTCCAGATTCCATAGATTTCAGATTCCAGATTCCAAGTTCCAAATCCCAAATTCGGTCGGCTTGCGAGGGGACATTTGATTCGCGTTGGGGGGCAAGACCGGGCCGCAGCTACTACAATATCTGCTGCGAGTCGGGCCGGGGATGCCCGCCTATCCTTCACGCACCTCGAGGATGATCGTTGTCATCATTACATTGGCGAATCGCCAGCCGTCTCGATTCCGGGATTACATCGCCGGCACCGGACCGGCTCTGAGCCGGCTCTCAAACCCTCATCGGATCAACCGCCGTCCAAGCACCGCTCGCTGACACGACTGTATCACGAGCTTTACCGGCTCTTGATCGGTTACCGCTTGACGATGGCGGTTGCGTTCGTGGGTACCTCGGTGGCGACACTCTTGAAGTTAATCCCGCCGGTGGCCACCAAGGTCGTGATCGACTACGTCATCTTGGCCCATCCTCTGCCAGCGAGAGTCATCGCCTGGAGCTCCGTTCCCTTGCCCGAATCACCGAAGGCACGGCTGATCGCCCTGGTGGCCTTGGTCTTGGTCGTCTCGGTGCTCGGCAAGCTTTTGGGCTCTCGAGCCGATGGCGGGCCACGAGGGTCACCAAGCGAGTCCAGGTGGCTGTCCGCCGCAAAGTGTACGAACACGCAATGCGGCTCCCTTTGCACCGAGTGTACCAACTCAAGTCGGGCGGGGCTTCGAGTTGTTGCGCGAGGATGCCGGCGGCGTGGGCGAGCTGATCTTCAGCATGCTTTATAACCCATGGCAGGCCGTGGTCCAGTTTTTGGGTGGCGTGGTCGTGCTCGCCTGGGTCGACTGGCGACTCTTGCTGGGGGCACTTCTTTTGGTGCCTGGCGTTTATTATTCCGATCTCCTTTGGAACCGTCGCATTCGGCCCTTGTTCCGCGACGTCCGCAAAGAGCGCCAGGAGATTGACAGCCAAACGACCGAGGTCTTCGGCGGCATGCGCGTGGTACGGGCGTTCGGCCGGCAGAAAAGCGAGTCGCGCGGTTCATGGGCCAAAACCATTTCATGGCACGGCTCGAGCTGCACGTGTGGTGGCTGTCGCGGTTGATCGAGTTGCTCTGGGAATTCGTCTTGCCCATGGCCTCGGTCGCATTATTGCTCTATGGCGGCATGCAAGTGATCGACGGCCGGCTCTCGCTGGGCGATTTGACAATGTTCCTGGTCTATCTGGCGATGTTGCTCGAGCCGATGGCCGTTTTGGCCACGAGCGTCACGCAGTTTCAAAACAACCTCTCGGGCTTTGACCGCGTGCTCGACCTGCTCGCGGAGCCACGCGAGATGGCCGATTGCCCTGGCACCCGCGCGATCTCCAAAAGCATGGTCACCGGTGAACTGACACTCCGAAACGTCGGCTTCATCTATCCGGGGACCACCCGAGCAGTACTCCACAACATCGACCTTGATGTCGAGCCCGGCGAGACGATCGCGCTTGTGGGCCGCAGCGGATCGGGCAAGACCACGCTTTGCAACCTAATCGCCCGGTTCTACGACCCGACGTCCGGCACGATCGCGCTCGATGGGCTCAACCTGCGCGAAATCGAGGTTGAGAGTTACCGTCGGTTACTGGGAATTGTCGAGCAGGACGTGTTTCTCTTCGACGGCACGATCGCCGCGAATATCGCCTATGGCGACCGCTGGGCCACGCGAGCCCGGATCGAGCACGCCGCCCACGTCGCCAACGCCGCCGAATTTATCGATCGGCTCCCCGACGGCTACAACACCTTGATCGGTGAGCGCGGTGTTCGCTTGAGCGGCGGCCAGCGCCAGCGCTGGCGATTGCGCGGGCTATTCTCGCCGACCCCAAAGTCTTCATCCTCGACGAGGCGACGAGCAACCTCGACAGTGAGAGCGAGCGTCTGATCCAGCAGAGCCTCGACCACCTCTTGCAGGGCCGTACCTCATTCGTGATCGCCCACCGCCTGAGTACCATCCGTCATGCCGACCGGATCCTCGTTCTCGATGACGGTGCGATCGCCCAAGCTGGCAGCCACGACGAGCTCATGGCCAGCAGCGGACTGTACCGCGACATGGTTGAGCTGCAACGGATCGAACACGGGGGCTGAGCGACAGGAAAGGGACTCAGGAATTGGGAGCACCGATCGACACTCGAGAACGCGACGAGCATGACGAATCGAAAATGGCCGGGCGCGAATCGCCCGGCCATTCTCGCAAGTTTCGGTCTGATTCTCGCGGCTCAGTACTGGTCAGAGCTGACCACTTCGCTGCCGTTACGCGTGCCAAGCGCCCACCAAGTCGGCAGTGCAACCGACGACTTGATGAAGTGCACTGACCCGTCGCCAAAGCAAACATTAACACCACCGCTGTGCAGGCTGCTCGCCGAGGCCGAGCCCCAGGGGCCGATGGTGGCAGGGGCAAAAGGCCCCGGCGTGTAAGTAGAGGCGACCGCGTCCGAAGTGTTCGCGCACGGCGACGTGTTGGGGGCCGTCCAGTGCATATAGCTCGTCATAACGATTGATGCCGGATGACCAATCATCATCTGGACGCCCACTATGGCCGGACCTGTCGACGCCGTCGTCCCCAAGATCGCATTGCACCCCTGTACGAACCCTTCGCCGACCCGACAATCGCCGACGTGGCAGTGGCTGGGGCGACAGCGCACCGTCCCCGGGAAGACCGCACGCCAGGCCGCGTTGTTCCCCGAGGGATAAACCGTCGTCGCTGAGCCGCCGTACGGGTAAAGTGCCAAGAGCCGCTCACTAATGAGCCCCGTGTTCGAGGTGCCGTCAAACATGGACTGCATACCCACTGGGTTCATTGCGCCCACCGAGGACGGGTTGGACTCGACATCGATTTCCGGGATAATCGTCCCGCTGTACGGATAGTTCACCGCCGGCCCACCGTAATTACCGACGTAATTGCTTACGGCATAGAAGCTGCCTGGCACCACCGCCGTTGACACATTGGACGTCGCGAACAGTTGGGTGTTGGCGGATTCCGAGGGGCACAGCATCGCGTTTATCTTCGTGATCGCCGCCGATACTTGGCCAGCGTGCGCGGGAGAGAGACTGAAATTCACCGCATTGAAAATCTGCATCTGCTCCATTTGCGGCAAGATAGCGTAATACCAGGTGAACCCGTAGTTAGTACCAGCGGGAGTAGCGTTAGCAGCGCCGACGGCGCTGGGTAGCTCGTCTGCGGCGGGAAGACGTTGGTGGCCGAAACGTAGTTGTTGCATGCCAACCCAAGTTGCTTCAGGTTGTTCACGCACTGCGCACGTTGCGCTGCCTCACGAGCCGCTTGCACCGCCGGCAAGAGCAACGCGATCAAGACGGCGATGATCGCGATCACGACCAACAGTTCGATCAAAGTGAAAGCACGCTGTTTCCGCTTCATGAATGATACCTCCAAAAAAAAACGTTGTCGAGACATTCGACGACCGCCCACCCGAGCACGCCCCGCTCATTTTTGGGATGCACAAGTGAGATTTCCACCGTTAAGACGAATCACGTTGCCGTGATCATGCCTCAAGCTTTCCTTCTGTTCCCGTCGCGTCACGGGCATCTACTGCAAAGCCTTGTAACCAATAGACGGCCCGGACCATCCGACCACAAGTCGGAATAACATCCGCAAGTTCTCACCCGACAAATGTGCTCACGCCGCGAGAATTGATAGCGAAAGCCTCGGTTTTTCAGCCCTGGTGCGTGGTTTTTCGGTTGGAGGGAAATCATGATTGAAGAATTACCGTTAACCTACCTATGGCATGACGACTAAGCTTCCCCCCTCGCCGAATTCCAAGTTATTACTATATAGCTTCGCCGAGAGCAATTCTAGCCCCGAGATTCCACACAACCACCTTGTCACGCAAAATAGAGGCGTTCGCTCGGAAAACCACTGTCCCGTTCTACTCCGTAACTCAAAATACTACAAGGAATAACGATTATCCAGCCTTGGCCATTTCGATATGCTGGTGCCCTCATAAATAATTTTCCGGAGAAGAGATCTCAGGGCGGGCAAGGGCGCTTCGTCAGCACGACCTTGACGCCGTGGGCCGGTCGCAGGGTTATCGCGGGGAGGGGGGCAATCCTGGCGTCGGCCGTGAGCGTAAGCCGATATTGGCGGGCTATGGTCGCCAGGATCAGTGTTGCTTCCATGAGGGCGAAGTTGTTGCCAATGCACATTCTTGGACCGCCTCCGAACGGGAAATACGCATAGCGGTGGGTCCGCTGGGTCAGGCCATCCGCCCAGCGGTCGGGACGAAACGTCTCGGGCTCGTCGAACCAGCGGCTGTCGCGATGGATGACCCACTGTGGCATGAAGATGGTTGTCCCCACGGGGATGGCATATCCGCCGAGCTCGACTGGTTCGATCGCCTCGCGGCCGATCACCCAAACGGTCGGATACACTCGCAGCGTTTCGTGGACGATGTTTTCGGTGTACTTGAGCCGCGGGAGATCGGCGACGGTGGGCAGCCGGCCGCGAAGCACCAGATCGATCTCGGCGTGGAGGCGGGCTTCCACCTCCGGGTGCCTGGACAAGAGCACCCAGGCCCATGCCAGGGTGTTGGCCGTGGTCTCATGGCCGGCCAGAAAAAGTGTCATCACCTCGTCTCGGAGCTGCTGGTCGCTCATCTGACGGCCGTTCTCGTCATCCCGGGCGTGGAGAAGCCTCGACAGCAAATCGCCCCGGTCTTCGCCGCTTGCCGCCGCTTTACGATGATGGCTTTGAGGATCCGCTCCAGTCGGCGTATGGCTTGCTCGATCCGCAGATTCAAGGGCGTGGGAACCCAGTGGGGCGGTGTCATGACGTTGCCGCTCCGCGCGACGAAAGCTCGCATCAGGGTTTCCAGGGCTGCGCTGACATCGACCGACTCGCCGCCGATCTCCGCGTCAAAGAGCGTCTTGGCCACAATCTCCAGAGTCAGGTGCATCATGTCGGCCTGAACATCGCGGACTTGGCCGTCTTCCCACGATTGGAGCATTTTCTCCGTGTAATCCACCATAAGCCGGCCGTAGTTGGCGATTCGCTCGCGATTAAATGCGGGCTGGGCCAGCTTACGTTGACCTCGCCAGAAGTCTCCTTCACTGGTCAACAGGCCCGCGCCCAGCGCCCGCCGCGTCTGCCTGAGCCGATAGTGCTTGATGAACTTGCGATTCTGGATGACCAAGACTTCCTCGACCAGATCGGGATGGTTGAGGAACACAACGTGCCTCGGCCCGAAACGGGCCGACACGACATCGCCATATTCCCGAGCCCAACGGGTCATGGCGCCCAACGGGTCGCGCCCGAACTCTTTCAGGTTGCCGAAGAGCCAACTTCGAGGGGGGCCCGGAGGCCGCTTTTGGGTTTCTGGTTGCGTGAGTACGGACATACGCGTTCGATTCCGCTTAAAAGACAACAGTCTAGTTTGGAACGTAGATCTAGTTTGGTACGTAGATCTTGGGAATCTCGGCCCCCGCAACCGGACGCAGATTGCGGATGCGGCACATCTGATAAACGTTGATCCGAAAGTCGGGGCAGGTGCTGACCAGGCAATACGCGTCGATCGCCGACAATCCGCGCTCGCTGATCAGCCAGTCCATCAAATGGATTGTCGCCGTTTCGACCGCCAGGTCCAGCGGCCGTTCGGCGTGGATGGCGATCAAGCTGTCCGGCTTCTCGATCCGCATTCCCGGAATGCGCTTGCCCCTCTCCAGCTCGAGGCGCACGCGCACCGTGGCTTTGGTTTCAGCGGCGGTGCCGGTAAACTCGGTATCGCCTTGGCTGGCGTGAACGTCGCCCAGGTAGAAGAGCGCCCCCTGATGAAAAATCGGCAGAAAGACGCGATTACCGGGCGCGACGTCGCGAATATCGAGGTTGCCCCCCCACTCGCCCTGGCCGTCGAGGCTGGTCGTCACCTCGCGGTCGGGGGCGACCCCGAGCGTGCCGATGAATGGGGTGATCGGCCATGAGCGCTGGCCGTCGAAGTGAAGGGTGCCGTCGCGGGTCGTGCCGCTGGGACCGGGCGTGTGCCGGAAAATCTTCGTGGTGTACTCACTCGACAGCTCGGGCCATCGAGTGGAATCACCGAGCGGTCCCCGGCGGGGCCCAATCGCGATCCAGGAGTAATCGTCGACCTCGATGTCCTCGACCAACACGACCAACACGTCGCCCCGCTGGGCCCCCTCGACCCAGATCGGGCCGGCAATCGGATTGGCCAGTGGCGGAACCCGGTCGAACCCCGGCCGGCGCGACGGAAGCGCCTTGTCGTGCTCGGTCTTGACGTAACCGTTGCTGGCATCGAAGGTCTCGACCTCGAACGGCTCACCCGGCTCGACCCGCAAGAGCGGTTCATCGCGTGCGTCGAAAGCAAACTTGCGGGCGAGATCACGCGGGATGCGTTTCATGATTTTCCTGTCGAAGAACGAATCGCGAATGAGCTTATGTGCGCCGGAGTAAAAAAGCCAAAAGGTCACGAAACTCTTGGGAAGTCATGCGTTGTACCAGATTATCGGGCATAATCGAAATCGTCTGTGGCTTGCGCTGGGCAATCTCATCAAAGTTGACCGCGGTCAGCCGGCCCTGAGAATCCGCGAAAACGAGTGAGCCCTCGGGGGTTTGGTCGAGCAAGATGCCCGTGAAAACGGTGCCGTTCGTTCGGGCGACGCTCCAGGCAACAAACTGGGGGGCGATCTCCTTACTCGGTGTGAGGATCGATTCCACCAGCCGTCGCCGGTTCATTCCGGCCGCCAGGGTCGAGAGGTCGGGACCCGCTCGGCCGCCTCGACCGTTAACCTGGTGGCAACGAAAACAGCCGGGCCCCTTGGAATGGAAAAAGACCCGCTCGCCCGCCGCCGGATCGGCCGGGCCATCGAGAAGTCCAAGCCAGGCGTCAAGCGCTGCGACCGGAGGCGTGGACGGCTCAGCCGCCGTCGCGGCCGGTGACTTGGCAAAGGCGAGTCGATCCGCCAGCTCCAGAGAGGCAACGTCGTCGCGGCTGGATGCTCGCAATGCCGAATATTCTTGTGCCGTCGAGCGCGACTTCGCGCAGTCCGCGAAGGGCTTCACGCCGCAATTCGGGCGGCTGGCCCATTGCCAGCAACAGGAGAGCCTGACGGTGGTTGATCCCATCGTCAGCCAATCCCACAATCGCCTCGGCACGAAGCGGTATCTCCGCGCCGCGGTCCATTGCCACTTTGCTGAGAACAGTGAATCGCGCTGGGAACGGGCCCTGGCTCAGGGTTCGCAAGGCTTCGATCGCGACGGCTTTGTCGCTGCCCGTCACGAACCGCCGCAACCGATCGAGCGTCAGGGCGGGGTGACTGGGCCGCAGCATGCGCAAGCCGCGCTCGAGCACCGTTGCCGGCGTGCGAGGATCGCTCAGAAGCGCGGCGACATAATCTTCTCCCGATACTTCGTCCTTGGGGCCGCGCAATTTGCCATCGAGTTGTTCCAGTGCGGCGAGCGTTGCCTCGAACAGATTCTTGGTGCCCGCGCTCGAGGCCAGGCCCGCTAGCAATTGAGGGCGAAATGGCTCGAGCCGGTGCTCGCCCACCCATTGGATCGCCGCGAAGTGGATCAGCGGATCGGGATCAGCTAGAAATCCCGGTATGAGCGCCACGGTTTCTGATCGGCCCGAGTCGCGCAGGATTAAGAGCACCCCCAGCCGCTGGCCGGCCGTGAGGTCGTTCCTCCCGACCAGCGCAATCAATTCATTAATTTTGAGCGAGCGCCGCAATCCTTGTCGAGCCGCCTGCCGAAGAAACGGATCATCGGAACCGAGTGCTTTCAAAAGAAGATCCGCGGCCGTGGGATCGGCCAGGCGTCGCAGGGACTCGGCACGTACCAGTGGCGAGCCGTCGTCGGCGGCGATCGCTTTCAAATCGATGCGATCGGCTGGCAGGATACGCGCGGCCAGCGCCGGATATCGGGCGAGTCGCTCTTCAAGGATAAGGCGATCGCGTCGTCTTTTAGGTTGCCGCCCGTCGCGAGCGATTCGAGCGCGAGCGCACTTGATCTCGCGGCACGATCAACCGGCGGCCCCGCGGCTGGCGCCGACGACCTGATTGCATGAGCATTCCGCAGCCGCCAGATCCGGCCTTTGCCATGCACGCTGTACGACTTGTCGACCCAGTCGCTGATATAAAGAGTGCCGTCGGGCGCCATCGCGATCCCGACAGGCCGAAAATCCTCGCCCCCCTTCACGATCGGCTTCATGACCGACCGAAACGAAGCGCCTCGCGGCTCAAGGCGGTATTGTTCGATGCGATGGTCACCCCACGACGTGACAAGGAGCGTGCCACGGTAATCATCGGGAAGGTTATCCGACTCATACGAAATAACCCCGGAAGGGGCCTCACCGGTCCCCGCGACCATTCCCAACGTGCCGGGGAGCTCACCGTTCCAGGCCGTGAACGGATGCAGTCCCTTACGACCGTTGCGATAGCGGTACCCGTAGTCGCCGCCGTCGACAATATGCAATAAGCGGCACGGAGGACGCGAGTCGGGATCGTTGTCGACCGCAAAGAGCCGCCCGAACACGTCGAAAGCCAGGTGGAACGGGTTCCAAAACCCGGTCGCGACTCGTTCGAGCTGCGTTCCGTCAGGCCGGCAGCGGTAGATGTTGCCCCCTTCGCCGCCGCCGGAGAGCGTCGTCCCATCGTGGCCGATCAGCCGATACGCGGCACCCAGGTTCTCGCCTAATCCAAAATAGACCTTGTCCGCGTAATCAAAAGCGAAGCCCGACAGGCCGTTGTGGGGATAGTTGCCCTTCGTGTCGAGCCGGACGATCGGTGTGGGAAGTTTGCCGGTGGTCGCGCGGTCAGACCGGCCATCGCCATCGCGGTCCGCTACTCGGTACAGCTCACTTCGGGTCGCGACAAAGACCGTGCCATCGCGGGCGACGGCCACGTTCATCGTCTTTTCGGTTCCCTCAAAAAAAGTGCCGGTGCATTCCGGCTTGCCGTCGCCGTCGCGATCCTCGAAGACGCGAATTCGATCCGTCGGCGGCCCTTGATAATTTGTCGGCCGGAAATGAGTGTGGCTCTCGACGACCAGGATTCGGCCGCGCTGGTCGACGGCAATCCCCGTGGGCGTGACGATCTCGGGCTCCGCGGCGACTCGCTCAAACACAAGTCGCGAATCGAGCGGCTCAGGCGGAGAAGAGGGCGGTGCCGCCGTTGACGCTGAGATGCCGAAGAGAATGAAAACCCACAGACCCAGGCCCGCACTCTTTATCACAATTCATCTCCAGAACACGCGTAAGATACGCCCTTCGCGCAGCACATACAAGATAATCCTGAGCACAGCGCGGCCTGGCGGGGCAACCAACGGCAAGGCACGGCATTCAATCTTGCCCAGCTTGACAGCCTTGCACGGCGTAAGAGATTCTCGAAGTTAGTCGTGCCGAGCGAGACACCGAATGAGACAGACTGTTCCTTCTCCAGTTTAACGGTGATATGCTAGCACAAAGCCCGAATAGTGTCCGACCGAACCTGAGGAGATTGACGATGACCGATGAACGCGGATCGATGTCGCGACGGGGATTTCTGGATCGCTCGCTGGCCTCTCTGACGCTGGCGGGATTGCCACTCTGGTATGCCCGAGAAGTTCTCGCGGACGCGGAAGAGCGCGACACCGCCGCGCGAAAGGTCGAGAAGCTTGGCCCCAACGACCGGATCGTGATGGCGGCGATTGGCGTCGGCGGCCAGGGCGAGAGCATCATGAAAGCGGCCAAGAAGCAGCGGGGCGTCAAGTTCGTCGCGGTCTGCGACGTCGACGCTTGCCGCCGCAAGAAAGCGGCCGACGAAGTCGGCAAAGGCTGTCGCCAATATAAAGACTTTCGCGAGCTGCTGCTCAAGGAAGATCTGGACGCAGTCACGATCGGCACGGTCGACCACTGGCACGCTTTGACCTCGATCGCCGCGATGAAGGCCGGATGCGACGTTTACTGCGAAAAGCCGCTCTCGCTCACGATCGAGGAAGGCAAGGCGATGGTCAAGGCCGCCCGCAAGTACGACCGTATCTTCCAGACCGGCAGCCAGCAGCGCTCGACGCGCGGTACCGGATGGCCTGCGAGCTGGTGCGTAACGGCCGGATTGGCAAGGTGCACACCGTCGAGGCCCGCATCGGCGATAACCCCATCGGCGGCCCATTTCCCACGGTACCAGTCCCCAAGGAACTCGACTGGGATTTCTGGAAAGGCCCGACCGCCGATGTTCCCTACGTCAAAGAACGTTGTCATTATGAATTCCGATGGTGGTACGAATACAGCGGTGGCAAGCTCACCGACTGGGGGGCCCACCACAACGACATCGCGCAGTGGGGCCTGGGGATGGACGGTTCCGGTCCCGTGAGCGTGACGGCCACCGGCACGCAGCCTGCCCAGAAGGCGAACTGCTATAATTGTCACCCCCACTTCGCGGTGACCTACCGATACGCCGATGGCACCCATCTGATCACGACCAGCGACGGCGAGAACGGCAACCGCTTTATTGGCGACGAGGGATGGATCTTCGTCAGTCGCGGCCGAATCGAGGCCAGCGACAACAAACTGCTCAATGAACCGCTTCACGGCGAGACGGTCCGACTCTATGCCTCGAACAACCACATGGGCAACTTCATCGACGGCATCCGCACTCGCAAGCGGCCAATTTGCGACGTCGAAGTGGGCTATCGGTCGGTGACGGTCTGTCACTTGGGCTCGATTGCCCTGCGACTGGGCATTCCGCTCGATTGGGACCCCAAGGCCGAACAATTCGTCGGCCCCCGCGCCGACAAAGGCAACGCCATGATCTCGCGTGAGATGCGCTCGCCATGGCGGCTGGAGGTGTAAGCCGGCCATGCGTGCCATGCTGCTGAAGGATTTCGGGCCAGTCAGCGAGCAGCCCACGCCACTCGTAGTGGCTGACTGGCCTGATCCGACACCTGCCGCCGGCGAGGTCCTGATCCGCGTTAGCGTCTGCGGGGTGTGTCATACGGAGCTCGACGAGATCGAGGGGCGAACGCGGCCGCCAAGGCTTCCAGTCATCCTCGGCCATCAGGTGGTCGGTCGAGTGGAAGCCTTGGGCAAAGGAACCAGCTTATTTCGACCCGGCGACCGCGTGGGAGCCGCCTGGATCTATTCGGCGTGCCAGCATTGCACCTTCTGCCAGCGCGGGGATGAAAACCTCTGCGACCAGTTTCGAGCCACGGGCCGCGACGCGAACGGCGGTTACGCCGAATTGATGACCCTGCCGGAGGACTTCGCGCACGCGATCCCCGAGCCACTTGCCGACTCACAGGCCGCCCCGCTCTTATGCGCAGGCGCAATCGGGTACCGCTCACTCCGATTAGCCGGGCTCGAGGACGGGCAGGCCCTGGGCCTCACCGGCTTTGGGGCCTCAGCGCACCTGGTGCTGAAAATGGTCCGGCACCGCTATCCGAAAACCCAGGTCTTCGTGTTCGCCCGCTCCGCCAGCGAACGCGACTTCGCCCGCCAACTTGGCGCAAGTTGGGCCGGCGACACCGGCGAACGGGCTCCGCGGCGGCTAGACGCCATCATCGACACCACTCCCGCCTGGACACCGATCGTCAAGGCACTCGAAAACCTCGAAAGAGGCGGCCGGCTGGTGATCAACGCGATCCGGAAGGTGGACGTCGACAAAAACGCGTTGTTAGGCATTGATTACCCCTCACACCTCTGGCTGGAAAAGGAAATCAAGAGCGTCGCCAACGTCACGCGTGCTGACGTGCGCGAGTTCCTCCGCTTGGCGGCTGAGATCCCTCTCGAACCAGAGTTTCAAGAATACGAATTGGCGGACGCGAACCGCGCCTTGATCGAGCTGAACCAAGGAGACGTTCGCGGGGCGAAAGTTCTGCGTGTTTCCTAAAAGGCTCACCTGACCAGCTCGTCCACGCCTCAGTCGCCCTTAAGCACGTTATCATCAACCGTCTTCTCTGGATTGATCAACGCCCAGAAAACCATTCCGCCGAGGGCGATCACCACGTACAGATAAAGAGACGGGTCCCACTGGGCACGCCCGGTATAGCCCAGGCTTTTCCTCCAGTCCGCGAATGTGCCGACAAAGTTCTGCGACAGAATGCGGCCGAGCCCGCCCATCATGTTCATCAGACCGAAAATGGCCCCGAGATGCCGGCCGCTCACCTGGGTGGCTGTCGCCCACCAGGCTGGAAGCTGAAGGTGGATACCAAACGCGACCAGCGCAATGAACGCCGAGGCGGCCACGGTCGAGTCGCTCCAAACGCTGGCAACGATGCCGAATGCGGCAATTCCCCCCCCACGACGGCCTGAGCCGTTCGGCCCCATCGCTGGCTGCCGGTGGTTCGAACCAGCCAGTCACTCAGCCAGCCGCCAAAAAACGCGGCGATCGCCCCCGGAACGAGTACGAACGTGGTCAGCCGCCCAGAGAGCGCCGGCGATGCCCCGCGGGCTTCCTGCAAGTAAGTCGGATACCACGAATTCACCAGCTCCGACATCGCCGTCATCGTGATCATGGCACCACTCAAGAGCCAGATATTGGCGAGGTCAGCACCCGCGCCCAAGGGATCGGGCCATGCACAACATGCTTGTGATCCGCTGGACCGGCGGTGTGAACATCCGTCGCGGCTTCTACCGATCGACCATGCGGTTGCCCCTCCGCGATCAATCGGCGCTCGGCGTCGTTGGCCTGTGGATGGTCAGAGGGATCATCGCGGAACCACGCATAAAACGCGAGCGCCCAGCCCACGCCGATCAAGGCGAAGACGGCAAACGACCATCGCCAGCCGACCCAATCAATGAGCCATTGCGAGACCGTATACGAGGCCGCGCCGCCGAGCAACATCGCCGTGGTGACAACTCCCTCGGCGCACCGCGTGACGAATAGGGAAACCACGCCCGCAAGATCCTCGCGGAGTTAGGCAGCGCCCCGGCCTCTCCGGCCCCGAACAAGAACCGAATGACAATCAGCGACGCGAATCCCCCGGCCGCCCCCGTGAGCGCCGTGAAGAATGACCACCAGAGCACGATCCGCGTCACAATGCGCCGCGAGCCAAACCTGTCGCCCCACCGACCGGCCGGGATCTCAAAGATCGCGTAGGCCAGCGCGAACGCACTGAAGACCATGCCCTTTTGGGCTTCGCTGAGCCCCAACTCTCTCTTAATGATCGGGGCCGCCTGGTTGATGCACGAGCGATCAAGGTAAAGGATGAACGTCATCGCCGCCAGAAACGCAAGCACGATGTAACGGACTTTCGTCGGCCGGTCATCGAGAAACAGTGGAGGAAGTGTGGCGGGGTCGGTGACAACGTTGGACAACGGGGGCGATTCGTTCATGGTCTCGATGGCCTCGTGTCATTCCGGGTGGGCGAGGCCCCGGCGCTGTCTGAGCCGGATGACGTCACGGCTCGCCCTCCCAAGATGGTGCAAGCAGTTCTCGCCTTGGCCATCACGCTGTCGATCGTCACGGGCTTGCCTCCCTGCCGCTTGCTCTCGTCGGCGGCTTCCATAAAGGCAAAGATCTCGAGCGTCTCGCCAGCGCTCACGGGAGGCTTGCCGGTCTTGAAAAACTTGACGATCTCGACAACGAGAGGCTCGTAGCCTCCATAGCCGCCGCTGGGGGCGATGCCCTTGGAGCCAAAAACCGTCGCCCCGAAGTCGGCATGGCCCGCCCGGATGCCGCGAAACGACCCGAGCCGTCCTCCCTGCCACACCCCCACGACCGAATCGGTCCCATCGGTGTGGGTGCGCGAGACCGTCGCGCAGCCGGTACCCATAATGGTGAAGAGCATCTCGACACCATGGATGCCATACCAGAAGAGGTCGGGGTGATGCTCTTCGAGAGAGCAAGGTCCATAAGCGTCGCAGCCCAGTACGTCGCCCACCTTGGGGTGATGACGCATGGCTTTTATGCCCGCGCTAAAGCGAAGCGAGGAGCTCGAAAAACACGGCGTATTCGTCTCTCGTGCCAAATCGAAGATGGCGATGGCGTCGGCAAGTGTTCCCCCGACCGGCTTGTCAATAAACACCGGCTTGTGAGCCTTGAAGACCGCCCGCGCCTGCTCGAGGTGAGTCCGGCCGTCGACACTCTCCAGCAGCACGACATCGACCCGTGTCACCAGCTCGTCGATCGACCCGACGATCGTCACGCCGAATTTATCGTGCAAGTCTTTGGTGTAGCCGGCCACGCGATCAATGCTGGATGGAATATCCGGGCTCCCCCCGGCATAAGCAGCGACAACTCGTACTCCGGCCACCTCAGGCTTGGGGGTCGCGGCGTTCAAAAGCTGCGTGAACGCGACGACGTGCGAGGTGTCCAGACCAATGATGCCGGCGCGGAGGGGCTTTGGCGTTGCGCTGTCGTGGGCTTCGCTGGCTTGCGCGAACCGCGTTATCGATGTCGCCGCGAGCAATAGGAGTGCAAAACCATCGGGAATGAGGCAGAAACGCATAGCAGGCCCCTTGAACGTCAATTCTGAAAACCGGCGTGGACGAGCGCACGCTCTTTCATCAAGCCAGAGAGAAATCATCGACGGTGCGCAACCCGGATGCAAGCAACTCCCTGGAGATTTTCCAACTTTCTCGCGGATCCTCGTGTCGCCTTCGTTTTGAGAACGCCCGCGGTAAAGCGGATCGCGCGGCGGTACTGCGGTTTCACGACCGGGCCGACCAGTGCCGGGTAGCGGGTCAACACCGCGAAGGGCGTCCGTTCGCCCGCCTGCCGGACGTATTCGGGGATCTTGAGACCGCTTCCGTCGAGCCGGTTGAGCATTCATCCAGATCGTGAACATATTGCCGCTGCGGGAGCCAGCGAACCGGGCTCGCTTGCCTTCAATTTCGGTCGGGTGGTGTTCGGCAAGGAGCTTCAAAATTTTCGCACTATTTATGTCATTTCACCATCAGAGGTTACACTCGAACAGGACAGAGAATTTCGGCCGCGAATTTGCGTAATTCAAGGGGCATTGTAGAGTGTAACTGGAATAGGTGGATTGCGCCGAGCGTGCGGCAGGCGCGATCCGTTTGGCGGCATGATTTGTTTTGGGTGGTCCGCGGTCCGTTTAAGTGTACCTGCCCATCGCGCGAATTAGTGATAGGGATGGTTCATGAGTCCGACCTCCTTTGCGATGCGGCGCCCGGTCACGACCTTGATGCTGGTCGTGGCGCTGATCAGCGGTGGCTTCCTGGGCCTTAACCGGATGCGGGTGGATATCTTCCCCTCGCTGAACGTCCCGAAGATCTACGTCTTTCTCGATTACATTGGCATGAGCCCTGACCAGATGGAGGGCTTCATCGTCAACGAGCTCGAGTTGTATTTCCAGTACGTGGATGGAATTAAGGACATCGACACGCGGAACATCCAGCAGGTCGCCTTGTGCGAGCTTTCGTTCTTCAACGGCACTGATATGGGCCAGGCGATGGCCCAGGTCGTGGCGATGTCCGACCGGGCGATGTCGTGGATGCCCAAGGGGACGTTGCCGCCGATGATCATGCGGATGGACTCCGGCAGCGTCCCGGTCGGCTACCTGGTGTTCGAGAGCGAAGTGACCTCGCTGGGGGCGATGGGCGACCTGGCACAGAACATCATCCGGCCGCTGGTGCAAAAAAACGTCCCCGGCACGGTGGCGATCTCGCCGTTCGGGCCCAACATGCGGTCGATCGTCATCAACGTCGACCCGCACAAGCTCCTGGACTACAACCTAACGCCGCAGCACGTCATCGATGCGATGGCGACGGGGAACACCGTCATCCCCGCGGGAAACATCTACATCAAAGACTCGATGCCGATGGTCGCCAACAACGCGACGGTGGTTGACATCCAGAAGCTGGGCGATATTCCGCTCAAGTTGGAGCGGAACGTCTACCTGCGCGACGTGGCGACCATCCAGGATTATGTCGACATCACGTATGGGTATGCGCTTGTCAACGGCAAGAACGCGGTCTATCTGCCGATCATCAAGAAAGACACGGGATCGACCTTGACCGTCGTGGCCGACGTCCGAAAGTCGATGAAGTTGTTCCGCGACGCCGTGCCCAAGGACGTCTCGATCAACTTCGAGTTCGACGAGTCGCCTACCGTGGTGGCGGCGGTCGAGAGCGTGGCCACGGAAGGAGCGATCGGCGCGGGCTTGACCGGGCTGATGATCCTCTTGTTCCTCGGCGATTTGAGAAGCGTGCTCGTCGTGGTGGCCAATATCCCGCTGGCGCTATTGGGGTCGTTGGTCGGGCTGTGGCTCACGGGCAACACGATCAACATCATGTCGCTGGGCGGCATGGCGCTGGCGATCGGCATCCTGGTTGACGAGGCGACGGTGACGATTGAAAACACGCACGTGCAGATGGAGCACGCGCCGAACGTTGCCAGTGCGGCATTGCTCGCGGCACAACGCCACGGCGGTGCCGCGGCTCTTGGCGTTGCTCTGCATTTTGTCGGTGTTCATACCGGCGTTCATCATGGCCGACCCGCTCCGGTCGCTGTTCATGCCGCTGACCCTGGCGGTCGGGTTTGCCATGATCTCGTCGTACTTCCTTTCGAGCACGTTCGTGCCGATCATGAGCGTGAAGCTGCTGAAGCACCACGGGGGGCATGGCGAGAAGAAACCCGGGCTGTTCGACCGGTTGCTCAAGCTCTACGGCACGGCGGTGGGCTGGTTCGTCCGGCTGCGCTGGCTGACGGTGCCAATCTATCTCGGGGCGTGCGGCCTGGTCCTCTGGGTGGTGGGCTTGCAGGTTGGCACCGAGCTGTTCCCGCAGATCGATTCGGGGGAATTCGTGCTGCGGTTCCGGTCGCCGCCGGGGTCGAACTTCGAGCTCACGCGGCAGATGGCGACCAAGTGCTTGGAGGAGATCGAGCGCGAGGCGAAGCCCGAACATATGAAGATCACGATGGGGTACGTCGGCCAGGTCGCCCCGAACTTCGGCATCGACAACATGGTTCTCTTTATGCGCGGGCCCGATGACGGCCAGTTGCGGGTCGCGCTGACCGAGGACAGCGGGATCAAACTCGACGAGTTCCGCGAGCGGCTGCGCAAGGTCCTGCCCGAACGGGTGATTCCCTGGTTGGCCAAGCGCCTAGAGCAAGGCGGCCTGGCCAAGGAGACGGCGGAGAAGCAAGCGAAGCTGTCGACCTTCGGCTTCGAGCCGGGCGATATGGTGACCAAGGTCATGAGTTTCGGCGCGAGACACCGATCGCGGTCCGGATTGTCGGCACCGATCTGAAGCTGGTGCGGCAGCACGCGGAGAAGATCGCCGCCAACATGAGGCGAATTTCCTTCCTCCGCGACATCGAGTTCGTGCAGCGCTCGACTACCCCACCGTCGAGGTCACGATCGACCGCGAGAAGGCGGGGCTCTCCGGCGCCAAGGTCTCCGACGTGGCCCACGCCATCGTCATGGCGACGGCGTCGACCCGTTTCGCCTCGCTCAATTACTGGATCGACGTGAAGACGGGGTTCGACTACCTGGTCCAGCTCCAGATACCGCCCTTGCGGATCGACAAGCCGGAAGACATCGAGACGTTGCCGGTCGAGTCGGTCAACCCCCTGGTCAACCTGATGATACGCGACGTGGCGATGGTTCGAAAGGGAGTGCGGCCCGGCGAGATCGACCGCGACATGTCGCAGCGCTACGTGACCCTGACCGCGAACGTCGAAGGTGAAGACATGGGCCGAGCGTCGCGGCAGGTCGCGCGGGCGCTCGCCGCCAGCGGAGAGCCGCCCCGCGGCGTGCGGGTGGAGACCATGGGCCAGCTCCCGCCGATGCTCGAGATGTTCGAGTCGCTCGGGATCGGGCTGGGGGTCGCCGTGTTCGTGATCCTCGTGCTCTTGACGGCCTATTTCCAGTCGCCGCGCCTGGCCTTGATATCGATCAGCGCGGTGCCGGGGGTCTTAGCGGGCATCGCGATCATTCTCTACTTCACCAACACCACACTCAACATCGAGTCGTTCATGGGTTCGATCATGTGCCTGGGCGTCTCGGTGTCGAACTCGGTGATGCTCGTGACGTTTATTGACGAGCACTGGAAGGCGGGAAAGCCGTCGGCGGAGGCAGCCAAGATCGGCGCCAGCGAGCGTTTGCGGCCGATTCTGATGACGGCCTGCGCGATGAGCATCGGCATGGTGCCGATGGCGCTTGCCCTGGAGCGGGGGAGCCAGATGCAGGCCCCGCTCGGCCGCGCGGTGATCGGCGGGCTGGTGATGTCGACGTTCGCCACCTTGCTGTTTGTCCCGTCGGTCTTCGCCATCGTGATCGGCAAGAGGGCGGCTACCTCGCCGTCGATCCACCCGGCCGACCCCGACAGCCGGTATTACACCCCGGAAGTCTTCGCCAACCACGGCACGCCTGACGCTGCAAAGCCCGGCCGACCACACGGAGGGCGACACCGAGAACGGCGGCCGCGAATCGGGAACCTCACCTGCGCCCGGAGGTCCCTGATGCGCCGAGTTCTTTTTCCCAGGTTTTCGGATCGCGCCGCCTGTGGCCGCCGGCTTGTGCTCTGGCTCATGGCCGCCCTCGCGGCGCCGGGCTGCAGCCACCAGGCCGAGATCAGCAATACGTCGGCGCGCGCAAAAAA
>CAWHKI010000149.1:0-14654 GCA_963829765.1 uncultured Isosphaeraceae bacterium
CCACATAAGCCGGGCACCGCGATAAGGTGCGTGTTCGCCTTGTTCCTGGCCTACGATGACTGTGCCTCGCACCCGACCCTCGGGAAGCGCCGTAGCCGTTCCCTGGTGGTAGATCGCATCGAGTTCCGCGGGGCTCATCTGGAGTAACTGGTCAAGCGTGACCGGGGCCGTGGCGGCAACCGTCTGGCCACGGGCCTCGTAATAGGGCGAAAGTCCCATGCCCAGCGCCAGTGCCCAAAGCGCAGGCGAGTATTCTCACACACGTACCTGGAATGGTGCATCGAAGCTGTAAAGAGAGGGCCATGACTGATGCCTCCGCAATAAGTTGTGAATCTCTGCGTCGCGGGTTCGGCGCGACTTGAACGAAAGCGCGGCAAGCCGAGCCACATCCCTATTGATCGGCTGGACCGGGCGGGTTACTTCACTTCTTCGTGGAAATCGATTGAGGCCGCCCGCGACGCAATCGGCCGATCCGGGTTGCCTGCCGCAACGCAGCCCAGGCGGGCCAGAGCCACGCGTAGCAGCTCTCGACGAAAGCCATCTGTCATGGCGTGCGCCCAGAGCATCCAAACCAAATTGTGCCACTCATAGACTAGAGACAACATGCCCGTTGCGGAGGACTGCGCAAATCAGTGAGAGCAGCGGCGCAGAGGGGTAGCCGCGTTGAGTAGGCGGCGGCTTGGTCTTTTCGGTGGAAATCGGGCAGTTTACGTGTCTGATCGAGCCAAGAGTAAAAGGGCTCGCGGCGACAATGTGCCGATCCGAGTTTTTTCGGAGAGATTTTGGCGGCAAAATCGCCGGAAAATCAAGGCTGGGCGTGATGGCCAGCGTGAGGACGCCACCAGTCGGGTTGACAGGCCCAATGAAGAAGGGTTAAATCGCGGTGGTCGAAGGGGAGCAGATCAAACTGTCGCGCATTGCTGAGTCGTTTCTGGCTGGCAGAAAAGCCTGATTCGGCTTGTTAGCATGTTTTCCGATGATATGCGCGGCACGATTCGCCTCGAACGACGACCGACTAAAAGATAACGTAGCGACATTGACCGTAAATGAAGCGATCAAGGATGGCGCGGCCGCAGCGGGGAACTCGCCGGTTCACGGAGGGACCGGCCCCCGCGCTTTCAATCCACAAACAGCCAAGTCGATCACCCCTCGTCTGGTGTCCCGCCATCCTGATCGCTCGAGCCGTCGATACCCGCACGTTGCGGTAAGAGTGGATCACACAGAGGGCCGGCTGAGCCGGCTGCGAGCGGCTCAAAGGGCGTGTGGCCGCTTCTTCGGGAGCGTGCCTCCGGTCAGCGGCTGAATCGCGGCAATCACGCGCGGCCCCCGTGGATGACGAGCCGGAGAGGGGAGCGTACCCATGGGGGCGGAAACGCGAAGGTCGGTGGCAGCGCCACCTCGGCGGCCATTGCACCGACAGTATCTTCCCTGGACGGAAAAACACCCGGTGGCCGGGCTCTGGCCAACAGCGGGCCTTTACTCCGATGAGCCCGAAACGTGCCGCCGCAGTGCAAGGGCGTTCCTGCGCAATTTCCTCTACCTGGCACTGCTGCTGGTCGTCTTCAAGGTCTACCGGATCGAGGAACGGGCGTACCAGGGCCACACCTTCCAGATGCTCGTAACCCTTGCGCTCGCCGCTCTCCCCGTACACTATCTCGCCCCTTTTCGGTATAAGAAACCCGTCTTCGTGGCGGTCTCAGTGGGAGGCTTGTTCTGGATCTTCGGCCTTCAAGTCACAGCGATCGTGCTCGCAGCCAGCACCATTCTCGTGGGCATCTGCTTCCTGCCCATTCCCTGGCTCGCCCGCGCTGCCGCCGTTGCCATGGTGGCGTTCGCCGTAGCCTGCAGCGCCACTGCTTTGCCCCGCGCCATCATCCCCGACAACGTTTGGCCGCTCGTGGCATCCATGTTTATGTTCAGAATGATTGTTTATCTTTATGAACTGAAACATGCCAAGGCACGCGAGACCCTGGTCGACACGCTCGGCTACTTTTTCATGCTGCCGAACTTTTGTTTCACGCTGTTTCCAGTCGTCGATTACCGGACCATGCAGCGCGGCTATTTCGCCGCTGACGTTCATGCCTTGCAGCGGCGCGGCCTCCAGATGATGTTGCAGGGGACGGTCCATCTCTTGATTTACCGCCTGGTCTATCACGAGATGTTGATTTCCCCCGCGCGGGTGCACAACCTGGCGAGTCTTTCCTGCTACCTGGTTTCCAATTACCTGTTGTATCTCGAAGTGTCGGGCCAGTTTCACATCGCTTGCGGCATGCTCCACTTGTATGGCTTTCAGCTTCCCGAAACGCATCACTATTACTTCTTGGCGACAGGTTTCACTGATTACTGGCGTCGGATCAACATCTACTGGAAAGATTTCATGGTTCGCCTTTTCTTCAATCCGGTGGTGTTCCGCCTCAAACGTTGGCCCCAAGCGGCGGCATTGGCTGCGGGCACCGTAGCGGTATTCGTGGCAACCTGGCTCTTGCATGCCTATCAATGGTACTGGCTGCGGGGGAGCTGGGGCTTTTCGATTCCCGACGCCCTCTTTTGGGGCATTTTGGGGTTGCTGGTGCTGGTGAACGTGCAGATGGATGCCCGCCGGAGCCGAACGGCGGCGCGGAGCAGGGCCGGCCGCTGTGCGATCCAGTCCCGTCTTCGCGAACTGGCGGTCCGGTCTGTGAAGATTGCCGCCACTTTCACCACGATTGCCGTGCTCTGGTCGCTCTGGTCGAGCCCCAGCGTGTCGGCCTGGCTTAACATGCTCAGCCGTGGGTTTCATGGTACATGAGGAACGTGATGAGCCGGCAGTTGATCGTCACACTTGCGATCCTGGCGTGCGGGCTGGTACCAGACCGGCTTTCGGGCGATCGCTCCACGCGGGTGCGCGACAGCCTCAAAAGCAATCTCTTCAACCGTGTCGATCTCGAGCGGATCGAGCGAGGCTATTACGAGCAGTTGATGGCGCCGGGCCGGCGTCTTGACGATCTGACCGACGTGCCGTGCCTGCGCGCCCGCGGGACGCTAAATGGGACCTGGTCGGTGCCTCTGGAAGACTCGCCCCTGGTCATGCGCGTCGACGACTTGCGCGAACTGGTTTTGAAACCGGATGATGACAAGTTCAAGAAAGGCATACACTGGCGGACGAACTCACTGGGCATGCGTGACCAGGCCTATGCGGTCGCCAAACCCCCACGCACGTTCCGCATCGGGCTTGTGGGAGATTCGATTGGCGCGGGCTGGGGCGTCGATGTCGAGCAGCGGTTCGAGTCGATCCTGGAACGAAACTGGAACGCGCGGTCTCGATCCGCCAGCGGCCTGTCGGTTGAAATCATCAACTGCGCCGTTCCGGGGCAATCTCCCGGCCAGCGCTGGTGCCATTTCGGGCAGGTCGGCTGGCCGATGAATCCGGACATGGTGATTTGTGAATCGACCGCATCCGACGTCGGCTGGGATGAACGCCGGCTCCGCTTTCTGCTCGCCCGAGGGATTGGCTGGGATTCGGCGGTTTATCATCAAGTGCTGGAAAGGGCGCGCCTCGAACGCTTTGGAAGTCCCGATGATTACAAGCGAACTCTCCGGCCGCGGCACTGGGACATCCTCACGGGCGTGTATGAGACGATGGCCGCTGACTGCCGCAGTATGGGCGTGCCCATCGTCTGGGTGCTGATTCCACGGGTCGGGCGGCCTAACGACGGGCCCGACCAGCGCGCGCTGGTCAAGGCGGCGAAAGCTGCGGGTTTCACGCGAATCATTGCTGTGACTGACGCCTACGACGGCCTCGATCCAGCAAAACTCGCCATCGAACCGGATGACTTCCATCCCAACGCCATCGCCCACGCACGATTGGCGGAGCGGCTCGACGATGCGATGAGCGGGCTGCCCGAAATGCAGTTCCTGGGGGCCCCGGCGCCGGGTCAGGCGCGCCGTCATGATCCCGATGCCGGCCGGCAGTATAGCCCCATCTCGCGGAAGCACGACGACGCGGCAACCACGGTTCACCTCCACGGCCCGGCGGGAGAACCACGATGACGACATGGGACATGGGCTCCGTGGCGAAGGCCCGTATCGGCGTCATCAAGTCGCTGGCTCTCCTGGCGGTGGCGCTCTTACCGTGGCCCGTCGACTGGGACAATGTGCGCGACGTGATCGACAGCATCCGCTCTCCCGAACTGAACCGAGCCGAGCGCAACGGCCACGCGGCGGGCTACTACGAGGGTTTGATCGGCGGCCAAGAAAGCTCCGGCTCGACGCGAGTCGATGCCGCGCATCGATTAATCGCCAACCCGAGCGGTTGGGTCCCCTTCAAGCAAGCGAACGTCGTCCAGTATCGCGATGGCGAGTTCCTGCAATTCGAGCTCTTACCGTCGGTCGAGCGCACACTGTTTGGCCAGCCGTTTGTGACCAATCAGTTCGGCATGCACGACGACCCCTTGACGATCGAGAAGCCTGAGAACACCGTGCGCATCGCGGTCTTGGGCTCGTCGATCGAAATGGGCTGGGGCGTCAAGCACCAGGATACTTACATCAACCAGCTCGAAGAGTGGCTCAACAGTCATTCGGTCCGTTTGGGGCTCGTTCCTCCGCAGCGGTTCGAGGTGCTCAACTTCGGCGTCGCGGCCTATAGCCCAATGCAGCGCCTCGACACGCTGCGCGACAAAGTGATCCGGTTCCAGCCCGATTTGGTGATCTACGCGGCGACTACGCTCGACATTCGGCTCATGGAGATTCATCTCTGCGACATGTTGCGGAAAAATGTCGACCTGAAATACGACTTCCTCCAAAAGGCGGTCGCCCTCGCCGGTGTCGAGCCCGATGACGTGCGCGTCAACGCCGAGGACGAGATGATCAACAAGTCCCGCCTCAAGCGCAAATTACGTCCTCAGTACTGGGCCTTGTACGACAAGACCATGGAAGCAATCGCGGCGGAATGCCGGGCGGCAGGTGTACCGCTGGCGATTGCCATCATCCCCCGCGTGGGGAAGTCCGACGTTCCGACGGCGCGTGCCGAGACCGTCGCGCGGCTCAAGGCCATCGCATTGCACCAGGGACTCACGGTCTTTGACCTCTCGGATGCGTTCGACTCATTCGACCCGGGCTTGATTGAAATCGCCGCCTGGGACGACCATCCCAACGCGATCGGCCATCGACGGTTGTTTCTAACCCTCGCCCGCGCGCTCGTGAATGACCAATACTTTTATCGATTGCTTTTCGATAGGCATTAGCCCATGGATGGACGGCATTTAAGTCAATTACTCACCGAGGCCGTCCGGCGGCGGCCCGACCAGACGGCCGTCGAGGATGAGCACGGCCGGCGGCAGAGCTATGCCGAGCTGATGCGAGGGGCGGACCGCGTGGCGACGCGGCTGGCTCGCTGGGGCGTCGACCGTGGCGATCGGGTGGGACTCTGGCTACCCAAGAGCCTCGAGGCCGTGACAGCCATCCACGGCGTATTGCGCACGGGAGCGGCGTATGTTCCGGTCGATCCCACGGGGCCGGCCGCGCGTGCCGCGGGCATCTTGGCGGCAAGCGGCGTCAAGGCCGTAATCGTGGCCGCGGAGTTGGCACCGGTTCTCCAGACGGCGTGGCCCGCCAGCGGGCCGCCACCGCGGTTGATCGTGGTTGGCTCCTCTTCCGATGCCAGTGCCAAGCTGCCCGCGGCATACGAGACCACATCGCCAAGTATCGCGAGCGCGGGTGACTGCGCCTGGTCTGATGTCATTGGTGACGATGCGCCGTCACCGCTCTTGCCGCCTCGCGAGTCCGATGACCTCGCCTACATTCTGTTCACCTCGGGCTCGACGGGCCAACCCAAGGGAGTGATGCTCTCGCACACCAATGCCTTCACATTCCTGGACTGGTGCCAGCAGACGCTCGGACCATGGCAAAACAACGACCGGTTCGCCTCGCACGCTCCCTTCCACTTCGACCTTTCGGTCTTTGACCTGTTCGCGGCCTGTCAGGCCGCGGCGACACTCGTGCTGATCGGCGAAAACCTGGGAAAAGACCCCAAGCCGCTCGGCGACTTCCTGACCGGTCGCCAGATCAGCGTCTGGTACTCCGCTCCTTCGATCCTCGCACTTTTAGCTCAGCACGGCGGCCTGGACCGCCCAGGCTACACGCCCCCCCGACTCGTACTGTTCGCCGGCGAGGTCTTTCCTGTGGCCGCGCTGGCGCGGCTGAAAAGGCTCTGGCCCCAGGCCGCCATGTGGAACCTCTATGGGCCGACCGAAACCAACGTTTGCACAGCCTATCCAATCCCCGCGACGATCTCGCCCGACCGCACGGAGCCGTTCCCAATCGGCCCTGTTTGCCCCCCGCTGTGTGCACGTGTGATTAACGAAGAGGGAGGCGACGTGCCGCGCGGAACGGTCGGCGAACTGGTCATTAGCGGCCCCGGCGTGATGCGCGGATATTTCGGCCAGCCCGAGCAGACCGCCCTTGCGTTTCTGATCACTGACGTTGGCACTCGGTGGTACCGCACCGGTGATCTCGTGAGGGACTTGGGCGAAGGCTGCTTTCAGTTCCACGGGCGCCGCGACCGGATGGTCAAGAAGCGCGGATACCGCATTGAGCTCGGTGAAATCGAGTCAGCGCTTTATCGCTATGGCGGTGTCGATCGCGCGGGTGTGGTGGCCCAGATCGGTGACGACGGCGTTTCCATCGCCGCGTTCGTCGCGCTGAAACGAGACCAGAAGCGGTCGATCATCGCCATGAAGCGCCATTGCACCAACTACTTGCCCCACTACATGATCCCCGACACGATCACATTCCTCGACGACTTGCCCGCGACTTCCACCGACAAGGTGGACTACCAACGTCTGAGATCCTTGGCCTCTCTACAAGGACCACGCTCGTGAGGAGACGAACTAGGCCGGGAAGCCGGCGGATCTCGCTGAGCACTCGGCAGAATGAGGCGCATTCTGAGCTGGAAGTTCGTTTTTTACGAACTTTTCTTGCCCGCTCTGCGCAGACTAGGGCCGGCTCGTGGCGATGCAATTTTGGGATTTATGGGTTGGCTGGTGCTGTTAGCGCGGCCCCGCCGCGCAACGAGGATGCGCGCGGCCCTGCGACGCGCCAGCGCGGCCCTCGATGCGGACTGGCCGATAGAAGCAACCTGGCCGGCGCTGGCGGCCAACACGGCGCGGTTTGTCGCGCGACTACCCGCTCGACCGCCAGACCGACGAGGTCGTTCTGAGCCGGTTCGACGTTCGCGGCTATGACCGCCTTCGCGCCACGCTCTCTGATGGCCGAGGGGCGATCTTGGTCGGCAGCCATCTCGGAGCACATATCGCTGGGGTGCACTGGCTCTTTCGCCGTGGGGTCCCGCTTCGATTGCTCGTGCAAAGGCCCCGGCACATCTCGAGCGAGCTCGCTCACCGGTTCGACGCCGGAGGCGTTCATCCCCAGTCCGAAATGTTCTTACGTCGCGACCTGTCGCCAGGGGTAGCCGTCGAGCGAATCTTTCGCGCACGGTCGGCGCTTCGCGATGGTCTGGCGATCTATTTGAATGGCGACATCCCCTGGTCGGGCCCCAATACGTGCCCCGGCATGTTGCTTGGCCGCCCCCAGCGGCTCCTGGCTATTTGGACAGAGCTTGCCGTTCTCACCGGTACACCGGTCTTTCTGGTGTTCTGCACTCATCGCCCGGCCGGCCGATTCTCACTGGAGATCGAAGCCATCGGCCATCTGCGGCCCGGGGAGGAAGAGACCGCCGTCGCCGATTACCTTAAGCAACTCGAAGCCCGAATCGCAAGCTATCCTGCTGACGCCGTCGCCCACCTCTCGTGGCCGTGTTACGAATCGCCGTCATCGCCGCAGAACCAGGCGCGGAAAAGGAAGGCAGTCGCTAGCGCCCGGTGACAACGGAATCAAGGCCCAGTGCGCACTTGGAACCCGGTTTGGGCCTTGCTCGCGACCCGCGATTACGAGAAGATCCCGGTTGCGACTTGCAACCCCGTATCGTCACCCTGGATGAATGCGTTCAATGTCCAGCACCCCCTGGCTCAAGGCCCACCAAGCGGATGATCCCTTCGGCCCGATGTTCGAATCGATCTCCGAGCTGACCGAGCGGATCAAGCGGAGTCTCGAGGCCGACTTCGCCGAGGTCGCTCTGCACGGTGAGGTCTCCAACGTCGCCAGGCCGCGATCGGGCCACATTTATTTCACGCTCAAGGACGATTCGGCGTCGATTCGCGCCGTCATGTGGAAGAACGATTCGCGGCGGATGGCCTTCGACCTCACCGACGGGCTGGCCGTGCGGGCGCTGGGACGTCTGACGGTGTACCCCCCGCGCGGTGAATACCAGATTGTCGTCCGCGAGATCGAGCCCGAAGGGATCGGGGCCCTTGAGCTGGCATTCCGCCAGCGGTATGCCAAGCTCGCCCTGGAGGGGTTATTCGACCCGGGCCGGAAACGGCCCTTACCGCGCTTCCCACGCCGGATCGTGGTCGTGACCAGCCCAACCGGCGCGGCCGTCCGGGATATCTTGCAAGTGACCTCGCGCCGCTGGCGGTGCACGCAGGTCCTGATCGCACCAGCCCGTGTTCAGGGCGTTGGCGCCGACCGCGAAGTCGTGGCGGCCCTCGAGCTTGCCAACCGAGTCGTAGGGGCCGATGTGATCATCGTCGCCCGCGGCGGGGGCAGCCTCGAGGACCTTTGGACGTTTAATGAAGAATCGGTGGTTCGGGCCATTGTCGGCTCACGCTTGCCCGTGGTTTCGGCCGTCGGCCATGAGATCGACGTAACCCTGGCCGATCTGGCCGCCGACAAACGGCGCTCACTCCCAGTGAGGCTGGTGAATACTGCGTACCCGACGCTCGCGAGGTCGCTCTCCATCTCGACCGGCTCGCCGACCGGCTGCGGCTCTCGGGCCAAAGTCAGCTTCGCAATGCCCGCGATCGTCTCGATCAACTGGCCCAGCGGGCGCGACAAGCACTCGATCACGACTTGGTCGCCCGCCGCCACCGCGTGGCCCGGCTCGCCGCCAGCCTCGAGGCATTGAGCCCGCTCGGGGTGCTCGCGCGCGGTTACAGCCTCACGCTCTTGGCAGACGCCAAGACCTTGGTGCGTAACGCTAATGACGTGAAGACGGGCGATCTGATCAACACCCGTCTCTTCGTCGGGCAGATTACCAGTCGGGTTGTCTAGGTTACCCTCACTCAAGAGATGAGATTTGCCCATGCCAGATGAGCCCCAACCGCAACCCGAGCCCAGCTTCGAGCAAGCCCTGATCCAGCTCGAACGCATCGTTGCGAGCCTCGAGCGGGGCGAGCCCGAGCTCACCACCGCGCTGGCGAAATACGAGAACGGCGTTTCGCTGCTCTCGCAGTGCCACCGGCTTCTTGACCAAGCCGAACAGTCGGTCGCTTTATTAACCGGAGTCGATGAACAAGGCAACCCACTGACGGTTCCCTTCGACGCCACCGCGACCATCACTCGGGAGGCCTCATCCACCACAGCCGCCAGCCCAGATGCACCAGCAATTCTTCCCCCGAAACGCGGCTCTTCTGGTCGTCCGTCTACTACAAAAAGCCCTCGACCGCTGGCCGACGAGCCAGGCTCGATCGGCGATCCTCCGTTTTAGATAGGCCCACCGCCGCTTTAACTGCTGGCGTGTCCCGTCCAGCAGTTCCGCAACGGCTGGTGGCTTAGTTCGTCGCTCGATTCGCGGAATCCCAAAGTATGGTGTCCTCAATTCCGTGGTCGAGCTTGCGCTGGCTCACCGCGCCGAACAAGGGCCGGTACGGCTGGAGCCGGGCACGGTCCCGCGCGGGACTTTGTGGGTAGAAGGTGTGAACGCGGTCACGGCTGACATTGACCTGGCGATCATTCGACAATCGGTGTGCCGGGATCGCCCCTTTGGGACGTCAGGATGGACGTTGGAAACGGCCAAGGCTTTGGGTTTGGGATGCAGCCTTCGTCCGTCGGGGACGGCCGCGACGCGTCGAACCAAGCACCGGGAACGAAATTTCCCAAACTGCCTATTCAGCGTCAATGTTGAGCAATATCCCCTGGTATGAGCACCCTGGTATGAGCAATGTCCCCTGGTACCCTGGTTTTTCCGCGGGAGACCCGGGTCGTGAAACGCGGGCCAGGGTGCTTTCGCGGCGACGCAATCGCGGCCGTTCCGAATGCCAGCGGCGGACAGCAAAACCAGGCCCCCGATCGCGGCGAGCCAAAACGATGATGGTTCAGGAACGGCCGGCTGCACCGTCTCGCCAAAACTGGCCCTCGGGGAGTCACCGAAGCCGGTAACCTGGAAATCGCCGAGTGTAGTGCCCGCGATGGTTTCGGCGCTAATTCCCACGCCGGAAAACCTCGGTTCGTAATGCTCTCGCTGAGCCTCACCGCTTAGAAAGGCTAATCTCTCCATGACATTCTTTTCTTAGGCAAGTGCGTAACGTTCGCGCCCGTCTGGAAACGCTCAACGATGCGTTAGGACAACGTTGGCCGGAATTGATGTTGCGGAAAAACTACGCAGTCGTCGATTTCTCTGAATTTTTCGATCCTTCGTGCCAGATTGCTCGATTGGCGGCCAATTCACTTGTAGAACGAGGTAAGAAAGTTGTTTTTTTCAAAACAGGAGGGGCATCTCATGAGCCGAGCAGTGCTGGTAGCCGTGATCTCCATGTTCAGCATTGCCGCGTTACTCGCCCGACGACAAATCTGCGGATGCGCAGGCTTAGATTCTCTTCTGGAAACGTGTGGTGAGCGGTCGTTTTCGCCGCTTGAGGGGGAGAAGGTCAAATGAATAAAACTTGTGTAATGGCTTTTGCAGCGATGTTTGCCGCAGCAACATGCAACTTCGCGTATGCTGGAATTATCGTTGGCGGCTTCAGACGCAGCGCACGGAGGCTTTGAGAGTCTCGCCCCTGGCGAGGATTCTGCTCTCGCGAATGACATTTCGTCGGCTTATCCAGATACAACGTTTGATTTTACGAGCACTCTTACGCCGACGTTTCTCTCGGGCGTTCAGCTTGTTATCCTCGGCGTCGCGAACACAGATTATAGCGCTGTCACGCCGCTATCAACGTCCGAGCAAAGCGCGCTCCTTGACTTTGTCCTTGGCGGAGGAACTGCTCTGATCTTCGCCGATAACAGTACATTTGGTGCAGGCGCTCCGACCACGAACGCGAGTTTTGTGAACCCTTTCGGTGTCACGATTACGGGCACCCTCAATGGCGTACAGACGGCGCCGATTATCGACCCTACGGGTCCCCTGACGAGTCCCTATCCGGTTAGCGACTTTTATGGTGATTATACGGGGTATTTCAGCGACATCGGCCAAGGCACGGTGCTTGCCAATTTCGGCGTAGGCGAGCCGGCGATTGACTATTTTGCGCCGGGTGTACTCGGTCCGCAGAGTGGCGCGGTCGTACTTTTCGCCGATTCTGACGCTATGGTCGCTGGCGATGCACTGACATCGACGAATCTGAACTTGATATTAAACGCGTTCGAGACCTATCAGTTGAGCGTTCCAGAACCTTCAACCTGGGTGTTGATGCTGCTCGGCTTTGGCGGTGTTGGATTAGCCGCCTACCTAAAGAAGCGTAAGCGTGCAACGTTAGCTATCGGCTGATTGAGCGGCCAGTATAACGGTAACAACCCTGCCGTCGTGACCGCTGCCGGCTTCAAGGCTTCAGGAGGTTGCGGCCAAGCTCAAGGTGCCGCGACTGATAAACCTCTGCGGTTGTGCGACCTGATCGCGGACTCACGTCCGCTGTCACCCGCCTCGCGGTTAAACGGCCAGGCACTGGTGCACAATCGGCGCCGGCCGCCGGTAGTTCGCGCCAACACCGTTGGGCCGAAGAGGTCAGAACGACTGCCCCTCCCACGGATTGGAACCGATCCTCGAACGTCACGTCATTGCGCCTCTCCTGACCGTTGGCGGCCAAAGCGACACGAGGCACTGGTGCACAATTGGCGCCGACCGCCGGTAGAGCGGGCCTCAAGCTCGGCTCAACGCCCGCGGCGCGGTGCGCGCGCCTTTCGCCCCGCTTGACATTGTCCGGGGAAGTGCCGTACAATACTGAAGACTGCAATGAGAGGTTGTATGATGCCAAAAGAACATAATCGCAGTGCACGCATCGAAGCGCGAATCGCGCCCGATGCCCTGGCGGTGGTGAAGCGTGCGGCTGAAATGCAGGGCCGCAGCATCAGCGATTTCGTCGTTTCCGCCGCCCAGGAGGCCGCGCACAGGACGATCGAAGAGGCCAACATCATCCGGCTTTCGATCGAAGATCAGCAGCGTTTTGTCGATCTTCTGCTCGATCCGCCAGCGTTGTCACCAGCAATGAAGCGGGCCAAGAAAGCCCATTCCCGGCTGATCCGGGAATCAAATTGATGGCGGGACCGTTCGTCATCGAGGCGCTCGGGGCGGGTCATGACCGGGCGGGTTTCTCGTGCGGCGTCGAAGCGTTGGACCGGTACTTCCAAAAGCAAGTCACGCAGGATGTCCGCCGCGCGCAACGGCGTGCTACGTTGCGACCGAAGCGATCGGCGCCAAGGTGGCCGGTTATTACACCCTTGCGGCGGCCGGTATCCCTCTTGCCGATATGCCGGCACAGCTTGCCAAGCGGCTGCCGCGTTATCCGTCAGTTCCCGTAGCACGGCTTGGCCGGCTGGCGGTGGACCAGGCTTATCGCGGACGCAAGCTTGGCAGTGCTTTGTTATGGGATGCCATCCAGCGATCCCTGCGATCGGAAGTCGCCGTTTTCGCGCTGGTGGTTGACGCCAAGGATGAGCAAGCGGAGGCCTTCTACCGTCACCACGGCTTCGTGCCTTTCGGCAGCCAACCGAGGCAGTTCGTTCTTCCGCTCACGAACCTCGTTGTCAAGGCGTGACTCCCTAACCGGCCAGCGGCCTGGGACAACTGCAGAGGTTTATCAGTCGTGGCACCGTGATCTTGGCGTCAGTGAGTTTTGAATCGGACGAACAGTCGGCGTCGAACGAATCAATTGGGAGACGATTGATTTTTAACAGAAAGTACAAAAGATAAAGGGGGAAAATTGGTGTCAGATTACAGGGGGAAATGCAAATGCCCGTTTGCATAACCCATCGGGGTGTCATTCAAATTTCCAGCCGGTTTGCACTAACCCATCGGGGGGGGGAATTTGGAAATTGTTGTCAGTTCAAATTTCCAGCAGGTTTCGCACTAACCCATCGGGGGAAACAGAACTGACACCAATTCCGCACGACACCAATTCCGCCGTAATATGGCGTTGACCCTCAATGTTATTGAAGGGTCCAGACGGCAATTGCCAGCAAAGAACGGAGTCACCTATCTGGCACCGCCTTCGTTGACTCTTTGCCTTGCGTCGAAGCCGTGAAGCGGACATCAAACTCAGGTGACCAATTCATCCCATGCAGATACATAGACCGTCGGAGGAATTGTGATTGACGCCCGCTCCTTGATGAACCGCTCAAAATGGCCACCGTCGCCGGAATAGCCGGGCAACACGATCGTGAATATATCGTCGAGGTTAAATTTGAATGGCTGGATCGAACGCCATTCGCGTTCGCAGTAAATAGTTGTGAACTCCTTCTTCTTGAACGTCTTCACAAAGGCAAGGAATATCTGGAAGCTCCTGTCGGCATCCGGCATAGCGGAACTCGCGACGTTCGCGTGGCCCTCCACCTCGTAAAATGTTGACCATAATTTGTCGTCAAGATCATGCCCCATGTTCGGAAGCCTTTCGAGTTTGGATCTCAACCCAGCAGTTACAGACTCCAAATCGCATAGAGCCATCTTCTTTAGTGCTGCAAATCCCGCATAAATGTTCTGAAGAACATCCGACGTGTGGAGTTGATAGAAGACAGGATTAAAGCCGCAGCGAATCGCGGCGTCTCGATGAAAGCCAATGCCAATCTTGCCATATCGCTTGGCGTGATAACTAAGATGCTCGACGGGTATCTCTGCGAGACAGCACACCGGAACCGATTCCAGCGTGGTCTTGGCAAAATTGGAACCGATGATTTTATTAGTCGTTGGATTGACCTTCCACGTGCTTGGTCTCATGACATGTGCGACCTCCTTGTATTGACCGAGCCGGAGTTCCGCGACGCAAGGATGGAGCTCAAAGCTGCATAGGCTTCATCAGGTGGCTTGAGTTCGGCGTCCTGGCGGTTTAGGTTCTTGTTCCACCTCGGGCCGCCGGTAAAATGCCAAAGGATTTCCGATACAGTGCCGGGACCATTAGGCATGACCAGACTTCGAAGGCGGGTAGCGCTTTCAGATTTTGTCCGCTAGATCACGAAAACGCACTAACTAAATCAATGATACCTCAAATTGTTGGGGCTTCGTGCTTCCGGATCGAATCCTAATGCTCGATAGGCCCCTGGGCACTGTGGCGAACATAGTGCAGGGTAACGGTGTCGCCTTCGATGGAGAACAGGATGCGAAAGACGCCACGGCGGCGACCATAAACCATCTGGCGGAGTGTGACGCCTAGCTGCTCGGACTCATCCTCGGCAATCGGGTGACGTTGGGCAGGGTGCTCAGTTTGGCAATGGCCTTGTCCAGGCCGGTATACCAGCGTTCGGCAGCATCCGGCGATCTATCGGCTGGGTGGAAGAAAAATGTCTCGAGGGCATCGGCTCTGGCCCTGGCAGTCAAGACGATGCGGTAGGTCACTGGCTTTTCTTTTCAAGGATAC
>CAWHKI010000150.1:0-12643 GCA_963829765.1 uncultured Isosphaeraceae bacterium
GTGCGCAAACTTAATGAGAATAAAAACTGCCATGTTGTGATGCTGATCGACTTCGACGGGAGACCCGAGAGACGAGACCAGGTAGAGAGTCTCATTCCCGATGACCTCCGGGATCGTGTATTTGTTATTGGTGTCTTGTCACAACCGGAGAAGCTGAAAGAGGACAAGGGGCTATAGTTCGAGCAACTCGGTCGGGAGTTAGAGGAGGACTGTCCAAGACAAACTGGCGGCATCTGGAATCACGAATTGTTGAAGCACAACGCCGTCGAACTGGATCGCCTTGGAAAACACTCGGCGATATACTTTATCCCCAGATCCGTTGACTCGATCAGTTATTCCGTGTATCTCCATAGTAGATACCAGGAGGCCCTCATGAAGTCTCGTGTTCAGAAATGGGGCAACAGCCTGGCACTCCGCATCCCGAAATCCTTCCCGATGGAGGCCGGTGTGCCGCGCTAACGGCGATGGCGAGCTGTCCGTTGTTGACGGGGCGCTCATCGTGCAGCCAGTCATCCCAGAACCGCCAACCCTGGATGAGCTGCTAAGCGGTATCACCGAGAGCAACATGCTCAGTGAGTGGCGTACGGGGCCGGCCGTCGGCAAGGAAGTCTGGTGAGCCGCAAAAGCACTTGGATTGGCCAGCGCGTAAAGCGGCGAGGATCGGTGCAGTCTCGGAAGACGTCGTTATGCCTTATGCGCGCTGATCTGAGGCATCCCGGGAGGGCGAGCCTCCGTGCGAGCCGAGTGCTGATGCCGGCTCGGACGAAGCCTCGCCCTCCCCACGTCGATGTCGCGGCTCACACCGCGGGAAGTATAACCAGGTGCCGCTGCGCCTTCGGACTTCGCTTCCAGGAATCGGCTAGCGGAGCTGGTCGGCGTAATGGTACAATTGACCTTTCTAGGAAGTTGTTCCAGACGCATCGGTGGCGGGGAGCCCGACCATGAGCACGGCAGTTGCGACCAAGACCCACTACAGCCCCGAAGACTTGCTCCCGGGCTTTCGTTGTCCGGTGCGAGACATCTTTCCGCCGCGCCAGGCGGCCCATACTGGGCCCGATCGCACGGAACGGGCCTCATGAAGACGTTCTCCAGCCTCGGCCTGAGTTAGCTAGCCAACGTCATGATGGACGACACCATAACCGATCAGTCGGGATCGTCCCACAAGTTGTTTCGCGTATTGCGCACGCATGCCGCTCTTCTCCTTGGGCTTGCCGTCGTGGGGACGGTTCTGGGCGGCTTGCTCGTCGGTTTCGAGCCGGTGGGGGGCGATCCCGACCGGCTCTATCGACCGCTCAAGAGCGAGCTGGCCCGCGGGCTAAGGGAGGGGCGGCTGCCGTTCTGGAGTAGCAGCTTCGGCCTGGGCGTTCCCTTGATCGCCGAAAGCCACGTCGCCGCCTTTTATCCTACCAACCTTTTACTCTATCGTGTTTTCGACGTTTCGACCGCGTATCGCCTGTCGATGTGGCTTCATTATGTGGCCGTTGTGGCCGCGACCTATTTCTATGCGCGGTGCCTGGGGCTAGTCACCTGGGGAAGCGCATTGGCCGGTGTGTCGTTCGCGCTGTGCGGGTTCCAGACGATCCACTCGAGCCACGAGCCGTTCTACTGCGTGATGCCCTACCTGCCGCTCGCGCTGGCGATCACCGAGCGCTATATGGCAAGCGGCCGGATGGTCTGGTTGGCACTTCTTGCTCTCTTTCTGGGGTTTCAATGGACACTGGGCCATTTTCAGATCCAGATGTGGACCGGAGGGCTCGTGATCTTGACGGCACTCTGGCGAGCGGGCGTGGGCCGCAGGTACTTCGTTCGTGCCCTGGCCGTGATCACCGCGACGGCCTGGGGAGCGGCCGTCGCTGCCATTCAACTTGGGCTAAGCTGGCAGTTCGCCGAGTCCGTGCGGCAGACCCACCGATCCACCAGCGAGCTTCTTCACTTTTCATTTCCCCCATCCCACTGGTTCAAACTGGTGCTCCCTCGGCTCATTCGGGAGCTTCCACTGGCACCCGAAGATCCGTACTGGATTGCACAGCGAACCTCGGGTTACGAGGCTGGCCTGTACATCGGAACGATCCCGCTCGTCTTGGCCGTGATCGGTTTCCTTAGCCGCAGCGCCGGCCGGGCTACGGATTTTTGGAGAGTCTTGGTGCCTGTCAGTTTCGCGGTCGCCAGCATGCCTCACTGGTGGCCTCAAGGATTTCTCCAACTGGTTGCTTTACCCGGATTCGGCTATTTCCGGGTGCCTGCTCGTTATACTCTGCTCACCAGCCTCGGTTTGGCCGTTCTGGCCGGCCAGGGATTTGACATCTCGATCTCGAAGCTGAGGTTTCGCCTGGGCTTCGCGGCCGCCCTTGTCGGCGGCGGCTGCGGAGCGTGGTTTGCAATTTTATGGGCCAGGCGGCCTGATGTGCACCTCCTGACCTACGGGGGGATGGCCGGTGGGTTGATCTGGGGCACGCTCTCCTGGGCCGTGGCCGTCGCCCTGGTATTGGGGTGGCGGGCGAGGCGAATCCACTCATGGGCGCCGTTGCTCGTCACGGGCGTTGAGCTGGGAATTCTCTTCTACATGGGGACCACGCGGTGGGGCTGGGCGGTCTCGCTCCCGTCCCAGAGTCCGATCTTGACCGAGCTGATCCGTCGATCTCCGGCCGGTTTGATCGGCGGTGAGACCGAAAATCTGCCGGTCCGCGCGAACCTCGCGACCGCGGCTCCCTACCTGGGCCTGGCCCATCCGCCGGCCAATCGACTTCTCGTCCTGCCGCAAGAACTTCTTCTCCGCGGAGAGCTCTTAAGTCCACATGAAAAGCCCGATCCCGCCGTGCTCACGCCTGGCTATCCCGCTGCCGCGTTTCACACATCGTCGGTCGGGGGCAGCGCTTTCTTGGATTGGGAACGCTCGTAGGTTCCTGGCCGGACCGCGCGCTCGATCAGATCCAACCCGCCAGGCCCGGTGATCCGCCGCATCAGGAGTGGTCGATCATCGCATTGCGCGAACCCTCGCCGGAAGCTCGTGTGGTCGCGAAAGCCCGTGAAATAGCCGATCGTCCGTCGTTGGTCAACCGCCTGTCCCGTGCGGACGATCGCGACGTGGCCTGGTTCCTGGCGGAGGACCACGTCCCCGCAAGGCCGGACGGGCAATCTGCACGGTTGGTTTCATGGGACGGAACCCGCGCGACAATCGAGCATCAAGGAACCTGCGACCTGGTGATCGCGCGAACCTTTGATCAAGGATGGCACGCGCGAATCGGCCGAGGTCCGGAGCAACCCGTACTCCCCGTCGATGGCGGGCTTTTGGCGGTGCGAGTCGAAGGCTCGGGCACAGATCGCGTGAGACTTCGTTATTACCCGCCGCAATTGTCGCTGTTCGCGGCGACCTCGCTGGTTGCATTGTCGCTCGTTGCCGCCGTGCTCGTGGCTGCGCTTGTGGCCTGGGCACGGTCCACGATGCGCGGCCACGCTTGGCGAGCCATCACGGGCTGAGCTTTTCGAGCTCGCTCCCAATAGTGTCCATAAGCGAGGCGATTAGCCGATCGCTGAAATCGAACTTAATGCCCGCCGCTGCGAAAAGTTCGGGGAGCGGCCGAGACCCTCCCAGCCCAAGTGCCTTCCTGTAGTTAGCCACGGCCCCCGGCCGGTCGGTGAAGGAACGCTGCCAGATCTGTAACGCCCCGAGCTGGGCGATCCCGTATTCAATGTAGTAGAAAGGATACAGGAATATGTGAAGCTGGCGATGCCAGGAATGATCGCGGGCGTCTTCATGGCCGGACCAGTCGATCGAGCCGCCGAACCGGTCGAGCAATCCGCGCCAGGCGGCCTTCCGCTCTTCGCGGGTGTGGTCGGGATGACTGTAAATCCAGTGTTGAAACGCGTCGACCGTGGCGATCCACGGTAAAACCAGCACGATACCCTCGAGCAGCTTGCGATTGGACCGCTCGGCGTCGGCCTGGCCATAAAACGGGTCAAGCCGGCGAGCGCCTAAGAGCTCCATGGTCATCGAAGCGACCTCGCAAAACTCGATCGGGCTTTCGCGGTACGCCGAGAGAGGCTCGCCGCGGCAAGCCAGCGTGTGGAAGGCGTGTCCTCCCTCGTGAAGCAAGATCCGCACGTCGGAATCGAGGCCGACCGCGTTCATGAAAATGAACGGGAGCCGCCTGTCTTCGTAGGTCGTCTGATAGCCCCCGGGGGCCTTGCCCTTGCGGTTCGCGAGATCAAGCAACTGGTGTTCTCTGAGGAAGGCGAACTGTTCGCCCAGCGCGGGGTCTACATCGCGAAGAACGGCCTCGGTGCCGGCTGCAAGCTGTTCCACGTCTTTGAATGGCACTAGGGGCGGCCTGCCCAGCGGGTCGACCGCCGTGTCCCATGGCCGTAACGTTTCCACGCCCAGCGCGAGCCTGTGCTTTTCTTGGATCTGCCGCATCAAAGGGACCACGACCTTTTCGACGGACTCGTGAAACCGGATCGAATCGTCAACCCCATAGTCGAACCGCTCGCGGCTGCGGAACGCATAGTCCACGAAGTTGGCGAAGCCAGCCTCCTCGGCGATCTCGCCCCGGAGCTTTCTCATCGTGTCGAAGAGCCCGTCAAGCGTGTCTCGATCGTGGAGCCTCCGAGTGGAAGTGAGCTTCCAGGCGTCTTCGCGAACGGACCGGTCCGTTTCTTCCAGAACGGGGGCCATCCGCATGAGGGTGCGCTCTTCCCCCCGAAAGGTCACGGTCATGGCGCCAATGGTCTTTTGGTATTGCTGCTCGAGCTCGGCCAACTGGGTCTCGCGGGGAATATTGGCTTCTCGAAACAGGCTGCGTCGGTTCTCGAGAGCGCGATCGAACACGAAATAACGGTCTCGGGGCAGTTGCGATCGAACGGGCGCATCGAGGTAGCGGCTGCGAATCGCGTTCTGGATCGGTTTGAGCTTGGGCTCGATGTCACGAACGTAGGCCAGATAAGCGGCCTCGCGCTGCGGATCGTCGGTCTGGCAGGTCATCGCGACGTGGCGCCTAACGCCTACCTCGCCGACCGCCGCGTTGAGCTCTCCGACCGCGATCAGCCAGCGCTCGAAGTCCTGTTTGGTCTCGATCGGTAGATCCATCAACTTCTGGTACCACGGCTCGATTTGCTCCCAAGTCTCGAGCTCGAGTTTCTCGGGAAGCCATTGGTGCGGAAATGTCTCGGGAATATAGCGACTCAAGGTCGTTCTCCTTAACCGAGTGTAAGCTTGCGCGGGAAGGCGCGGCCCATTTAGGGTATTGAGGCCCGAACCACCCAAACGCCGGCGAAAAGCCAGGATGACATCACGGTCGTGGCGATGATCAAGACCAGGGCCGTCGTCGCGACGGCCTCGGCATGAGCGAACAGCCCCTTGGCTTCTCCCAAAGAGCCGATCGTCTGAAAAAGAGCCATGACGGCCGTGGTGCCGATCACCACCTCACCCAACCCCGTCAAAAAGACGGTCAGTGCGATTCGGCCGACCGGGTCGCGGACAATGGTGAATATCAAACTGAGCCCCAAAATGACCACGAAAAGATGCCAAAGTCGCATCGAAACCAAGTCCCCTGAGAACGTTCGTGGCCCGCTCGAATCGCCGCTCGCAACGGTTCAAGATCGCTCTTTTTTTCATCATGGATCATGACGCGACGCCGCATTCTCTGTCAATCGCGCTGGAGGGCCTCGCCAAACCGGGCCGCCAGGAGATTGAGCCAACGGGCCGGTTCGGGTATCTCTAAACGCAAAGCCGTGCCCGATTCGATCGACTTGTACACCCGCGGGCACTCCGAAAACCGACCCCGCCAAGGAGACCGACGAATGATGAACCCTAGCACAACCCCTACCAAGTACCGCTTTTCCTTCGGCCCCTGGAATATCAGCACCGGGGCTGATCCGTTTGGCCCGCCCGTCCGTAAAGAAATGGAAGACGCGCAAACTCAAGGCTTACAAAGAACTCGGCTTCGACGCGGTCCAGTTTCACGACGACGACATCGTTCCGGCCGAGCTCGATTGGCCCAGCACCAAGAAGGGCGTCGCCGACGTCAAGAAGATCCTTGACGGTGAGGGGCTCTTCGTCGAGATCATCGCCCTCGGCTCTGGGAAGATCCGCGGACCATCGATGGCGCGTTTACCTCGAACAACCCCGGCGATCGCAAGTACGCCCTCGATCGCTCCAAGCGTTGCGTTGACATCGGCGACGCCTTTCTTGGCGCTGGGCCAATCGAGATCGGCCGGGACGATATCATCATCGTGAAACTGAACGGCGTCGAAGCCGAGCTCTTTATAGGCCTTCAACTTGCGCCGATTTCATCTCCTTGAGAACTGGGCGTAAGAGAACAGATAAGCCCCCGTGCTGATGTTCCTAGGGCCGAAGGAAAAGCGGTACTGAGTGGGCGTTTTCTGGGAACTCATAAAGCGTCTGTCTCCTCCCAATGGTCCATTTTCCGAGGTGCCCGCTCGTCTGCGTGTCGATCGAAACGGACACGGATTTCCTGTTCAGAGATACCCGAAGCGGCCGATCGGCTCAATCTCCTGGTGCTCTGGTTTCGCCAGCGGTTCCGGCACGGTTGACAGGAATGCGGAATCACGTCATGATCCATGCGATATCGGGACTGAACTCGAACCGTGCGAGCGGAATTCGAGCGAGCCCCGAAAGTTTTCAGGGGACGGTTTCGATGCGGCTCTGGCATCTTCTCGTGGTTATACTGGGCCTGAGTTTAATCTTTACCATCGTTCGCGACCCGGTCGGCCGGATCGCCCTGATTGTCTTCTTGACGGGGCTCGGCGAGGTGGTGATCGGGACCACCGCGATGCTGGCGCTTTTTCAGACGATCGGCTCTTTCGGAGAGGCCAAGGGGCTGTTTGCACATGCGGAGGCCGTCGCGACGACGGCACTGGTGTTGATTATCGCCACGACGATTATGTCGTGCTGGCTATTCGCGGGAGCATGGCTGGTCCGGGCCTCGATCCCCTGAAAGACCCCCGGGCCGCCAACCTGATCATCCCGAGCTAAGGAGAACGACCTTGAGTCGCTATGAACCTGTAACCTTTCCACACGGATGGCTGCCCGAGAACTCGAGTCAAGACCTGGGAACAGATCGAGCCCTGGTACGAGAAGGTGATGGAACTACCGATAAAGACCGTTACGGACCTCGAGCGCTGGCTGGTCGCCGTGGGAGAGCTGAATTCGGCCGTGGGTGAGGAAGGAGTCGAGCGCCATGTCGCGATGACCTGCCAGACCGACGATCCCGAACGAGAGGCGGCCTACCTGGCCTTCGTCCGAGACATCGAGCCGAAGCTCAAGCCAATCCAAAATGCGATCCGGGCCGCTACCTCGATGCGCCCGTTCGATCGGAGTTGCCGCCAGACCGGTATTTCGTCTTCGATCGTGCACTCGAGAACCGCCGCAGTCTGTTTCGCGATGCAAACATCCCACGCGAGACGCAACTGGCCGAGCTTGAGCAGCAGTACCAAAAAACGATCGGTGCCATGACCGTGACGTTTCGCGGTCAGGAGCGTACGCTGGCGCAGATGGCGCCGTTTCTGGAAGAGACGGACCGTTCCGTGCGTCAAGAAGCCTGGACGCTATCGGCGACCCGGCGGCTCCAAGACCGCGAAACGCTCGATGATCTTTTCGACAAGATGAAACAGCTCCGGATTGAGATCGCCCACGAAGCGGGATTCGGCAACTTCGTGGACTATGCGTTCCGCAGTCGCGAACGGTTTGACTACGGCGTCGCTGACTCGATTCGATTTCATGAATCCGTCGAAAAGGTCGTGGTCCCGTTGATGCGACAAATCCAGGAGAAGCACAGGCGGCGCTGGGCGTGGAGAGCCTCGTCCATGGGACGCGGCGGTCGACCCGCTCGGCCGGCCCCCGCTGGTTCCTTTCAAAGACGTGGAGCAGCTCGCCGCGGGGTCCGAGACCATCTTTCGCGACGTCGACGCTGAGCTGGTGGAACAGTTCGCCTTCATCCGAGACCACAAGCTGCTCGATCTGGCCAATCGCAAGGGCAAGGCCCCCGGCGGCTATCAGACCACGTTCGAAGCGGGCGATTGCCGTTCATTTTCATGAACGCGGTCGGACTCGATTCTGACGTCCGCACCTTGCTCCACGAAGGGGGCAAGGTGTTCCACACGCTGGCAACCCGCGGCCAGCCGCTGCCGGCTTACCGCGAAAGCCCGATCGAGTTTTGCGAGGTCGCCTCGATGACCATGGAACTTCTGTGCGACGAAAGCTTGATCCATTCTACAACCAGGCTGATGCCGACCGATCCAATCGCAAGCTCCTCCAAGGGTATCGTGCTGGTTTTACCGTGGATCGCCACGGTCGACGCGTTTCAACACTGGATTTACAGTCATCCCGACCACACCCGCGAAGAGCGGAAGGCCGCCTGGCGCGGATTGCTCGACCGGTTCGGCGGCTCGATCGACTGGTCCGGCCATGAAGACGCCCGCGATCATTCCTGGCATCGCCAGCTTCACATATTCCTGTATCCTTTCTACTACATTGAATACGGGATCGCCCAGCTCGGGGCGTTACAGATCTGGCAGCGTTCCTTCACCGACCGGCCGGGGGCCGTGGCCGACTACAGGAAGGCACTTGGGCTGGGAGGGTCTCGGCCGCTCCCCGAGCTTTTCGCAGCGGCGGGCATTAAGTTCGATTTCAGCGATCGGCTAATCGCCTCGCTTATGGACACGATTGGGAGCGAGCTCGAAAAGCTCAGCCCGTGATGGCTCGCCAAGCGTGGCCGCGCATCGTGGACCGTGCCCAGGCCACAAGCGCAGCCACGAGCACGGCGGCAACGAGCGACAATGCAACCAGCGAGGTCGCCGCGAACAGCGACAATTGCGGCGGGTAATAACGAAGTCTCACGCGATCTGTGCCCGAGCCTTCGACTCGCACCGCCAAAAGCCCGCCATCGACGGGGAGTACGGGTTGCTCCGGACCTCGGCCGATTCGCGCGTGCCATCCTTGATCAAAGGTTCGCGCGATCACCAGGTCGCAGGTTCCTTGATGCTCGATTGTCGCGGCGGGTTCCGTCCCATGAAACCAACCGTGCAGATTGCCCGTCCGGCCTTGCGGGGACGTGGTCCTCCGCCAGGAACCAGGCCACGTCGCGATCGTCCGCACGGGACAGGCGGTTGACCAACGACGGACGATCGGCTATTTCACGGGCTTTCGCGACCACACGAGCTTCCGGCGAGGGTTCGCGCAATGCGATGATCGACCACTCCTGATGCGGCGGATCACCGGGCCTGGCGGGTTGGATCTGATCGAGCGCGCGGTCCGGCCAGGAACCTACGAGCGTTCCCAATCCAAGAGACGCTGCCCCCGACCGACGATGTGTGAAACGCGGCAGCGGGATAGCCAGCGCGTGAGCACGGCGGGATCGGGCTTTTCATGTGGACTTAAGAGCTCTCCGCGGAGAAGAAGTTCTTGCGGCAGGACGAGAAGTCGATTGGCCGGCGGATGGGCCAGGCCCAGGTAGGGAGCCGCGGTCGCGAGGTTCGCGCGGACCGGCAGATTTTCGGTCTCACCGCCGATCAAACCGGCCGGAGATCGACGGATCAGCTCGGTCAAGATCGGACTCTGGGACGGGAGCGAGACCGCCCAGCCCCACCGCGTGGTCCCCATGTAGAAGAGAATTCCCAGCTCAACGCCCGTGACGAGCAACGGTGCCATGAGTGGATTCGCCTCGCCCGCCACCCCAATACCAGGGCGACGGCCACGGCCCAGGAGAGCGTGCCCCAGATCAACCCACCGGCCATCCCCCCGTAGGTCAGGAGGTGCACATCAGGCCGCCTGGCCCATAAAATTGCAAACCACGCTCCGCAGCCGCCGCCGACAAGGGCGGCCGCGAAGCCCAGGCGAAACCTCAGCTTCGAGATCGAGATGTCAAATCCCTGGCCGGCCAGAACGGCCAAACCGAGGCTGGTGAGCAGAGTATAACGAGCAGGCACCCCGGAAATAGCCGAATCCGGGTAAAGCAACCAGTTGGAGAAATCCTTGAGGCCACCAGTGAGGCATGCTGGCGACCGCGAAACTGACAGGCACCAAGACTCTCCAAAAATCCGTAGCCCGGCCGGCGCTGCGGCTAAGGAAACCGATCACGGCCAAGACGAGCGGGATCGTTCCGATGTACAGGCCAGCCTCGTAACCCGAGGTTCGCTGTGCAATCCAGTACGGATCTTCGGTGCCAGTGGCAGCTCTCCGAATGAGCCGAGGGAGCACCAGTTTGAACCAGTGGGATGGGGGAAATGAAAAGTGAAGAAGCTCGCTGGTGGATCGGTGGGTCTGCCGCACGGACTCGGCGAACTGCCAGCTTAGCCCAAGTTGAATGGCAGCGACGGCCGCTCCCCAGGCCGTCGCGGTGATCACGGCCAGGGCACGAACGAAGTACCTGCGGCCCACGCCCGCTCGCCAGAGTGCCGTCAAGATCACGAGCCCTCCGGTCCACATCTGGATCTGAAAATGGCCCAGTGTCCATTGAAACCCCAGAAAGAGAGCAAGAAGTGCCAACCAGACCATCCGGCCGCTTGCCATATAGCGGCTCGGTGATCGCCAGCGCCGCGAGCGGCAGGTAGGGCATCACGCAGTAGAACGGCTCGTGGCTCGAGTGGATCGTCTGGAACCCGCACAGCGCGAACGACACACGCCGGCCAATGCGCTTCCCCAGGTGACTAGCCCCAGGCACCGCGCATAGAAATAGGTCGCGGCCACAACGGCCACATAATGAAGCCACATCGACAGGCGATACGCGGTCGAAACGTCGAAAACACGATAGAGTAAAAGGTTGGTAGGATAAAAGGCGGCGACGTGGCTTTCGGCGATCAAGGGAACGCCCAGGCCGAAGCTGCTACTCCAGAACGGCAGCCGCCCCTCCCTTAGCCCGCGGGCCAGCTCGCTCTTGAGCGGTCGATAGAGCCGGTCGGGATCGCCCCCCACCGGCTCGAAACCGACGAGCAAGCCGCCCAGAACCGTCCCCACGACGGCAAGCCCAAGGAGAAGGCGGCATGCGTGCCGCAATACGCGAAACAACTTGTGGGACGATCCCGACTGATCGGTTATGGTGTCGTCCATCATGACGTTGGCTAGCTAACTCAGGCCGAGGCTGGAGAACGTCTTCATGAGGCCCGTTCCGTGCGATCGGGCCCAGTATGGGCCGCCTGGCGGCGGAAAGATGTCTCGCACCGGACAGCGAAAGCCGGGATGACATTCTCGCCCGAGAATACATGGCTACTCTCGCAGAGGCTGACCTCGTTGCAGACGGTAGACCATGACAGTGCGAGACTTGGTTGAGCGACCCAGACAAAGGCACGGCTACCTTTTGGTAATAATCCATTCTCTTCCAGGTGATCGGCGGAATCATTGGGCGAAACAACTTCGACGGCGAGGTCGGGGCAATGCTTCCCCAGCCCATCGGCAGCACCTCGTTCGGAAGGCGCCCGCGGCGGATGAAAGAGACATCGGGCCTGCGGACAAGGCATGGCTCATGGGAAAGCATTTGATACCCGTCACGGCCGGCAATTGTATCCGAGTCATGTTCCTCGCAAAACCGATCGAGAAATATTAGGTTCGCCCCCCCCCACCCAACTGGATTCGAGTGCCCATGTTCCGCTCCACGAGCCGTGCCCCGACGAGCTGGTCTAGCTCTTTCCATCAGGCATTACCACAAGTCTTCCAGGCTGTAGTGGGTCTTGGTCGCAACTGCCGTGCTCATGGTCGGGCTCCCCGCCACCGATGCGTCTGGAACAACTTCCTGAAAGGTCAATCGGCCCCACCCCGCCTGACCAGCTCCGCTAGCCGATTCCTGGAAGCGAAGTCCGAAAGCGGCAGCGGCACCTGGTTATACTTCCCGCGGTGTGAGCCGGCGACGTGGGGAGGGCGAGGCTTCTGTCCGAGCCGGCATCAGCACTCGGCTCGCACGGAGGCTCGCCCTCCCGGGATGCCTCAGATCAGCGCGAATAAGGCATAACGACGTCTTCCGAGACTGCACCGATCCTCGCCGCTTTACGCGCCGGCCAATCCAAGCGCTTTTGCGGCTCACCAGCATTCCTCGCCGACGGCCGGCCCCGTACGCCACTCACTGAGCATGTTGCTCTCGGTGATACCGCTTAGCAGCTCATCCAGGGTTGGCGGTTCTGGGATGACTGGCTGCACGATGAGCGCTCCGTCAACAACGGACAGGCTCGCCATCGCCGTTAGCGCGCACACCGGCCTCCATCGGGAAGGATTTCGGGATGCGGAGCACCAGGCTGTTGCCCCATTTCTGAACACGAGACTTCATGAGGGCCTCCTGGTATCTACTATGGAGATACACGGAATAACTGATCGAGTCAACGGATCTGGGGATAAAGTATATCGCCGAGTGTTTTCCAAAGGCGATCCAGTTCGACGGCGTTGTGCTTCAACAATTCGTGATTCCAGATGCCGCCAGTTTGTCTTGGACAGTCCTCCTCTAACTCCCGACCGAGTTGCTCGAACGATAGCCCCTTGTCCTCTTTCAGCTTCTCCGGTTGTGACAAGACACCAATAACAAATACACGATCCCGGAGGTCATCGGGAATGAGACTCTCTACCTGGTCTCGTCTCTCGGGTCTCCCGTCGAAGTCGATCAGCATCACAACATGGCAGTTTTTATTCTCACTAAGTTTGCGCGAC
>CAWHKI010000151.1:0-5752 GCA_963829765.1 uncultured Isosphaeraceae bacterium
GTCGGGGACCCGGCACAGCGAGAACAGCGGGAGCGACGTCTTCACTGCACTGCCTACTGCCTACCGCCTACTCGCAAGGCCATCGGCCTTGTCGGTCCCATGTCCAACTACGCGGCGCCGCCGCGGCTTGTCGAGAACGTGCCGTATCACGATCTGCGGACATGCGCGGGTTTGCACGGCAGTGGCGGAAGGAGCACCGTGGGAAATGGTTAAAGGCTCGCAAGCTTTCGGGGTTTTGCTTGCTGATGAAACGAGCCGTCTACGAGACGATCGGCGGGCTCGATGAGCGGGAATGCCCAGGTGATCGCCAGGCACTCGCGAAGCTCAATTTGCATCGGTGAAAAGCCGCCGAAGTAGTGCTCCGGCGGGGACAATATGTCTTTCAACGACCGAGGCCAGGTGGTGGCACGCCCGGTCTCAGATCTGGGTCGGTGGTGCCGCTGGCCACCCCTGGGCTCTCGCCGGTACAATGCGTCATGTGGTTCGGCATGACGGAAATCGTTGCTGGACCAGGTCTGGTTTCTTGTTTCCGCGTCGCGCCTCCAATCGATGGGAGCGGTGCATGAGTCGTCCGCTTTGGGCTCTGCTGCTGGCCGGCCTTGTCATTGGGCTCATCATTTCGGGACGCTTTGCCATTCATGCGCAGGAACGCGCTGAGGTGCCAACTGCGAATTCGGTCTCCGCGGTCCGGGAGAAGGCCGGCGAAGCACCCAAGGAAACCATGGCGCCGACTTGCCTTCTGAACGCCCGCGAGCGTCGCGTTCGGTGAAAGATTCCGCCGGCGCCATCCCGGTTCAGGAGGCCCTTTTGCGGCCGTATCGCTTCCCGTTCGCGCGGCCAACTTCCCTTGAGCAAGTTTGCGCGCATCTGAGAGAAACACTCAAGGCTGCGGTGGTGCTCGATCTGGCCGCGCTTGATCGCAAGAGCGTCAACCGGAAACGATGGTTCAGCTTGAGTTGGACGGGGTTCGCCTGAAGACCGGTTTGAAGCTTCTGCTCGACCAGGTGGGCCTGACGCATCAAGTGATCGCGGAAGACAAACTTGTCAATTATCACCGACCAGCAGGGTTCGGAAGATCCCGCTGAGCGGCTCTGGTCCGAGCTTCGTGCTCTTCATCGCGACCTCCATGCGGTGCAGGACGCCGTCGATGATCTCAGCGAATACCTGGGGCTGCAAGCAGGGGAAGGGGCCCGTGTGCGAAAGCCGACCATCATTGAAGAGCTCCCCGGGACCTTCGGCGAAAAGCCCGGGATCGTTCCCGAAAAGCCGGGGCATGCGCGGAAAAACCGGACCGACCTGTAGCTCCGGCGCCGGGGCTCGCGCCCGCTGCCTTCGCGTGTTCCACTGGCCGGCCCGCGACGGAGCCTTTGATCTTCCGTCTTGGGTCCCCGATTTCAGATACACTTAACAATCCCAGATTTCAGAGAAGCGAATGCGGCAAGCGAGTACGGCAGATCAGCTCACGCCGGCGGGGCGCGCGCCGCGTGAGCGTGCTTCCGACGAAACCGCCGGACGCCACTGGCTTTTTGAGCCCAAGACCGCCGTCTGGATGGCACTGGCCGCCGCTGTACTGGTCGGCGGAGGACGCAAGCTTTCCGCGTGGTGGCAAGCGCGAAGGCCGTTTCACGCCTTGGCGAGGCCGACGTCACGCCAGACGAGATCGAAGCTGTCGCGGAGCATGGGCGGGCCGGTGTTTACGAGCCGCTCGCATTTTCAGCTCATCCCCGTCGGAATCGGCGCGACGGGCCGCCGGGCGCGCGCTGGCGCGTCTCTGGCTGCTCGATCAGCTTGTCGCGGAGGAAGAGAAGGCCGTTGTTCGGCGTGGGTACTCCGTGACCTGGAGCGCCCGCCGGCGCTACCCTCGTGGGCTTGGCTCCGAGATTCTGATCGCCGTCACTTACGAAGTCCCGTTTCTCGAGAGGGCGGGCGTCGCGTCGGGCCGGAAAACCTCGAATGGTCGCACCGCGTGATCGGGGCGGGGCGAGCCGCCCTGGAAGAGTTCTCACCGTGGGCCCCCGGGCCCGGCCGCGTTGCCTTCACGATTTTCCCCGGCGACTTCGAGACCAACGGCCCACATCGCCTGGTGCTAGAGACCCGCATCCGCACCGCCGGCCTGACCGATTCGTGGGAGCTCGAGCCCCCCCATGAGCCATTCAACTTCGAGTTCGACCCATTGCTGCGGCTCGACGCGATCATGACCATCCGCGACTCCCGCGTGACGCGTTCATCATGCGAGCCATCAGGCTCCAGCCCGATGAACCCGGCAACGACAAGGCCGCGACGTATCTCCCGCTCGGCGAGGAATGGACCTTGGCAATCCCCCCTGGCTTGCCGTTTGGCTGCCGCTTCCCTGCGACCTCGCCCACGCGATCTTGGTCGAGATCGAGGGAATCGCGGGCCGGTTTGACGCGGGCCGTCTCTTAGTCAGCGGCCAGGGGCTCCCGCGACAACAATCGCCGCGAGGCCAGGCCGACGTGCGCCGTTTCAAGCTGGGCCCCGTCGCGAATCTGCCAGCGGGCGCGATCGAAAGGCCCGGCCGGCGCCGGCTGCGAGTATGCCTCGAACCGTCCCCCGATACCGGTTGGGCTGACCCCGAAATCCGCTCGCTCTGGCCGGGACAAGTCAAAACCGACTGGGTGGAAGTCGAGGTCGTGAGGCGGTAGGCGACCGCGAAGGGCTCGTGCCTGGCCTTTCAGGCGAGAATCTGGGGCACGTCAGAGAGTGCGAGATGGCTGTCGCGGCTGATGAATGTTTCGCCTCTTCCACGGTTCGTGTTAGTTGTCAGGCGTTCACATTCTTGTTGCGCCAGTGGTTTAAGCCTTCTCTAGGTCGTCTTACCAAACGATGCCTGACTCCGGCGACCCTCGCTTGCCCGCTCTCTTGCCTGTCGCAAGTCAATTCCGAGCTTGCGGATGCGCGACCGCAACGTGTGTGGGTTGATCTGGAGGATCGCCGCGGCACCGTCGGGGCCCTCGACTCGGCCACGGGTTCGAGCCAGCGCGGCTTCGATGTGCTGGGCCATGGCGGTGTCCAGGCTGGGAAATGACCGCTCTAACGGCTCTAATGGGAGGGGCGCGGGCCATGTCGCTCGCGCTGTCGGCGGTTCCGGGCTCGTTGGCCCCGGTGGCGAGGGCACCGCGGCGGCGCCGAGGGCGCGTGCCACGTCGAGCCGTTTGCCTTCGCCGAGGATGGCCGCGCGTTCGATGACCGCCGATAGCTCGCGCACGTTGCCCGGCCAGCCGTAGGAACCTAGCAGTTGGATGTCTTCGGCCGTGGGATTCAAAGCCTGCAACCCGAGTCGTTTCGCGGCCCGTAATGCGAAGTGAGCCGCCAGGGCGGGGATGTCGGCCAACCGCTCACGAAGGGGAGGCAGGCTGACGGGAAACACGGCGATTCGGTACCACAGGTCTTCGCGGAACTGCCCACTGGCGACCATCGCGGGCAGGTCGCGGTGCGTCGCGGCGACCACGCGCACGTCCACGTGCATCGGTCTCTCGCCGCCGACCCGCTGAAATGTGCCGTCCTGCAGGACCCGCAGCAGCCGGACCTGGGCCGGCAGAGGCAGCTCGCCGCATTCGTCGAGGAACAGCGTGCCGCAATCGGCACGCTCGAACCACCCCTTGCGTTCGGCGACCGCGCCGGTGAAACTTCCCCGCTCGTGGCCGAACAACTCCGAGTCAACCAGGTCGGGCGAAATGGCGCCACAGTTGATCCTCAAGAACGGCCCAGAGGCCCGCCGGGATCGGGTGTGGATCGACCGGGCAACCACCTCCTTGCCGGAGCCGGTCTCACCGAGGATCAACACCGGCGTATCGGAAGACGCGACAAGCTGAACCTGCTCCATCACTCCCCTCAGCCCTGTCTCGGCGCCGACGATCGAATCGGTGATATCAAGGCGACCTAACCGGGCCAGAAGTGATCGCTTGTCGGCCTCGGCCGCCTCGCGAAGCGCTGTCAGCTCGCGGATGCGGTGATCGCTCTCGAGCGCCACGGCCAGCGGCTCCAAGAGAGGCGGAAACAACAGTTCATGCTCGCGCTTAAAGTGGCCCCGTCGGCCTGATGAGACGACCACCACGCTCGGGGCGACCGCGTCGCAACGGAGCGGGCCGCACAAAACCTCACCCTCAAGGCCCAAAGGCAAGAGGCCCGGCAGCCGCTGCCTCGCCGTCTTCGCCGCCAGTCGTACCGGCTCACCCTTGCGCCACCAGGCCAAGAGCCCCTCTAGCTCGGCTTCACTCGCTTCCGTCCCATCGAGCGACTCGACCGTTCGCGCATGAGCAGTGCCCGCACCAAGGTCTCCACGCGGCTACGCTCGACGTCGAGCACGCGGACCAACACCGACTCGAACGGCATTCGCTGCCCGATCAGCCGCCCAATGCGATCGATCGATTCTTGAATCTCCAAGTGTCGGCCTACCTCGCGCCACACATCCAGGAGAAGCTCGGAGTAGGCATCCACGATCAATCCACTCATCTATGACGAGGGCACGCAATTCCAACTTTTCAGATTAAATATCACAGAAAATCTGGAATATTTCAAGGCGAGCCTTGAAAGAACACGGCACTGCCGCCTACTACAGAGGTTCTCATGCGTCGCAAGCCCCCTACGGAGCGAGGAATGCCGACGTTTGTCCTCCTGGCAGGGACATGCTTCAATTCGCTGTCAGTTGCCCGCTTGTTCTGGCAAGGCGGGCTCATCGCGGGGGCGAACAGGGCCGCATCGAAGACGGTCCGCAGCTCGCCCATGCGAGTAGGATGAGCGTGTTGAACGGCACTTTCAGCAGCCGCAGCAGACCGGCATGTTGTTGATCATCAGGCAACAGGTGCAGCCAGATTTCATCATCGACGTCATGCAGGCGCAACAAGCCTCGATCATCGCGCAGCACGCCGGATCGCCGCTGGTGCAGGTGAGGCAGATTCCGTCGTCCGTGGGCTCGCACTTGCACATGGCCATGGTCAGGTTGCAGCAGCAAACCATCATGCCGTTCATCATGCAGCAAAAACTGCACAGACCACCCGGCATCATATTGCAGAGGTTTTGAAGCATGGTTGCCGAGACCTTGTCGTCACACGAGCAGACGACTTTCATCCCGCCCGCGCACTTCTTAAACGTCATCGTGCAACGGGGAACCATCACGACATTCATACCGTTCGGCGTTGCCGCCGGAGTGCCCATCATGCCACTCGGATTTGATCCGGGCGCGTTGGACATTCCCAAGCCTGCGCGTTCCATCATGATTGCTGACGTCATGCCAATCTCCTTTTCGTCACAGGTTGTCCTCTAGTTAATGCCGACCCACGTAGGGTGGCAAACATGATGACAACTCCAAGGAAAATTTTCAAGTCACTGATTGCAATGATTCAAATCCGTGGCGTAGCCGCCGATACGGTCGCATTCGTCCTCAACCGGTCGCTGTGCACCGGCTTGAAACGTAGAGCGTCCCGGATCTGATGCGTCTTCGCAGTTTGCTTGATCGATGAACCGAATTCGTCGACCCAACCGGATGTAGGACTCCGGCCTGGAGCAGCGGCATTGCCGACTTCACCGCACGCCGCGACCGACGCAGCGAAACGGTAGTGATTTTCCCCAACGAAACGTGTCGATATCTAACGGTCGAGAAGTGCCGTAGACCAACGCGGAAGCCCCGAAACTCACGTGAGGTGATTTATGCATCCAACAATCAACATGGGTGGCGAAGGAGCGTCAACCCATCTCCTTCACCGTGAAACACCGTCCGTTCAGACCGTGGTGG
>CAWHKI010000152.1:0-10399 GCA_963829765.1 uncultured Isosphaeraceae bacterium
CATGATTTTGGAGTGTTAACCAAGACAGGGATTAACTGGAATGATTTTGGGGTTTTAACGAAGACGGGAATTAACTGGAATGATATTGCGGTATTACATAAGGCAGGTGTTAATTGGACAAGCCCTGGCAGGTGATGTCAACGGTGGGGGCATTAACTGGAATGATTTTGGAGTGTTGAGCAAGATAGGGGTGAATTGGAATGATTTTGGGGTGTTAACGAAGACGGGAATTAATTGGAATGATTTCGGGGTTTTAACGAAGACTGGAATCAATCGGAATGACTCTGGTATGCAGTAAGCCATACAGGGATCAACTGGAATGATTTCGGTGCTTCAACCAAAACACAGATGTAATAGAACGGGACTCCAGCCAGAATGCTTACCAGAGCGTAGCAAGAAACTTTGGGGCGATCGTGGAACGTCGCCGCCGTGAGGAGCGCGGTCAGGAAGAGATAGATGGCCGGAGTCACGGGATATCCGGGGGTGCGAAAGGGCCGCGTGAGATCGGGGCGTCGCCATCGGAGCACATAGATCGAGCTCATCGCCAGCATCGAAAAGATGGAAAGGCCAACGCCCGCGTAAACGATGATGCTCTCCTGCGAACCCGTCCAGAGAAGGATAAGGGCAACGCCAATCTGGAATGGCGGTCGCCACGGCGGGAGTCCCCGCTCGCGCGGTCAACCGCGGCCACGGCGGGAAACTGACCTGCTTTGGCCATTGCATAGACCACACGGGGTCCGATCAGGACATAGGCGCTCAGCGTGGAGAGGAGCATGAGACCAATGGCACCGCCGATGGCCCTCGACCACCGGGGACCAAACAAGTCGCCCGGCGGCGAGCTCGGCGATATTGGCCAACGCGTCCAGGCCTTGATCGTTGGACGGGTCATTGACGATCGCGGATATCGGCGGCCGAAAGCCGCCAATGCGTAAACGACATTAAGGGCCAGGTAGAGGATCGTCACGCCTACCGTTCCCAGCAGAATCGCCCGCGGCAACTGACGCTGGGCATCTCTCACCTCGCCCGCCAAGTATGACGCCGAGTTCCACCCAGTGTAAGCATAATAAATGTACACCATCGATGACATCAACGTCATGCTGAGCTTGCCATCAAGGGGCGTAAGGTCCCGAATGTTAGCTAGATTACCCCAACCGATGCAAAGACCGGACAGTGCGAATGCCCCAAGACCTGCTAGCTTGAGGACAGTGATCCAACCTTGAACCTTCGCTGTTCGTCGCCGGCCGGAGACGTGAACTGCCCCAAAAAAAAGAATCGCGACGGTTGCGAGGAGACGTTCCCACAAGACGGAAGAATGGGCACCCGGAGACTGGAAAGGTGCTAGGGTGTATTTAGCGAAAGCAAATGCTGACGCCGCGCTGGGACCGGCAAAACCGATGAAGAATGAAACCCAACCCGACAAGAACGCTGGCAACGGCCCGTACGCCTCGTAGAGGTAGATGTAATCTCCGCCGGTGCGTGGTAGGGCTGCCGACAGTTCCGCAAGCGTCAAAGCGCCGCAGACCGCCATGACACCGCCAATAACCCAGAGAAGAAGCATCCATTGGTTGCTCCCAACCAGGGCCACCGTGTAGCCCGAAGTGGTTAGCACGCCGGCGCCGACCATTCCCGCGACCACGACAAAAACAGCCGTGGCGAGCCCGAATTCCGCCGGCATGGATTCAGGTGAGTTTGACGATTCTGTGCGTTCTTTCGGCGTCGTATTGAAATCTGTCATCGATGAGTGCTCGAGGCCAAGGGAACTGGACCATATCTTCGGAAAAATCAGGAGGCAAATGACAAACTTAAATAAAGTTTTGGTGAACAGGTGGAAAGTGTGAGGTCAGTGGACCAATAATGTTATGGAGTGAGGATGCTCTCTGCAAATCGGACGGATTCCTTCCAACGAGGTGATGAAAGTGTAAGGGGTTATCTGTGGGCGAGCTAGGGAGCCTGAGAAGACGCCGAGAACGGTCTCAAGTTGGGTGTGTCCAAGGACGGCTCTCGATGATGTTTATGGACGAGGGCGAGATCGCCGAAGTTGAGCCGGCTCCAGTCCCTGGGGCGGTGGGCGACTTCAGCGCTCGTCGCCTTCCCGTCAAACCGAACCCTGCGGCGACAGTCTTTCATCCGCTCGCCTATCGAGGCGTGGTCGCTGAGTGGCCGGTGCAATGGAGAGAGCGTTGGGGTCATCGGGCGAACGCTTTGGAAGAAACGGGCCTGTGCTGGCGCGACGCCGAAACTCAGGCGTTTGTCGAGGTATGGCACGAAGTGCGCGGTCAGCAAGCTCTACAACCCGAAGCCTCGACTGGCGTGGCATCGTCGGATGCCGAGAGTAATTAGAGGTTATCCACCGTCGGGGGATTAGGCCGTTGCATTTAGCGCTCGGGCAACCGTTTGGGAACGGGCGATGACTGCTCGAAACACAGGAAAAAGTTTTCCTTGAGGATCGGGGCTTTCTGTGTCGCGATCAGGGAGAAGCCCGCCGCCTCGATCTCCCTGCGGAAAACGTCCTGGCTGTCGCGGACGTGCTCCAGGACGAAATTTGTGCTTTTTCCTTCGACTCGGTCGAAATCGATCATCACGAGCTTGCCGCCTGGCTTGAGCGCCTCGCGGATCGATGCCAGGGTCTTCTCCGGCCTTTCAAGGTGATGGTAAACGTCGCAGAGAAAAACCAGGTCAACGGCGTGGCGGGGGAGGTTGGTCGATAGCTGGCTCGCCTGCACGGTCGCAACCTGGGATCGGCCGTGTTTCTTGGCTTCGGCGGCGATATGGACAAGGAAGCTAGGGGCGATATCGACGGCGTACACCCGCCCGGCGGTTCCGACCTTGTCGGCGAACAGACGGGTGAATAGCCCCGTGCCCGCGCCGACGTCAGCCACGGCCATTCCCGGCCTAAGGTCGAGTGACGCCAGGATCTCGTGTCGCTTCGCGTAGACCTCGCGGTCGTCCGACTCAAACCTCTTGATGAATGCTTTTACGTCGGGCTGCTTGAATGGCGCGTTAATCTTCGGGTCAACTTTCCGATTCCAGTAGATCTTTACATTGTGCGTCGCCCGACCGCCGGCGACGATATCCGCGCGACCGTCACCGTCCAGGTCGGCGGCGAGGGCGTCTTCGCAGGCCATGCCGCCGTCGTCGATGGTGTGCCGCTCGAAGGAGAGTGGGTTCGAGCCGGGCTTGGGGTCAAACACGAACACGCCCGGTCCGCGTGGGCCCGGCGAGCCTGGCTTATTTGGGTCGCGCTGGCCGATGATGAGCTCATCATCAACGTCGTCATCAAGGTTCGCGGTCCAGACAGCGTGTCCCCACTGCACCGGCTCGGCGACCACGTGCCGTGACCAGAGTGAAGAAGCGGGCGATGACTTCGTTTCTCGGTCTTTGGTGTACACAACGACCTGATAACCGTGCCAGGGCTCGATCGTGGCGATATAGCGAGTGCCATCACGAAGACGGCCGACCTTCACCTCGCTTGCCCCTTTGGCCGGCTGAGGGCCCTGATTTCCGGTTCCGAGCCGAGTCTTGGTCCATCGTCCTGATGGTTCGTGGTCGAGAAGGAACACCCCTTCCCAGCAGGCGACGACGATCTCGTCGCGTTGGTCGCCATCCATGTCGATGAGCTGAAGGTTATGGATAGTGTGCAGCGATGACTCGGCGATTTCAAACGGCCAGGCTTGGATCGCGGGTTTCTCGGGAACGTCATAAACGATGACATGCACCCCTTGCCCAGCTCCCCAGTTTGGGCCTTTGGTACCGCGCCCCTGCAAGGCCGCGACCACGAGCTGTTTTTTGCCCGTTCCTTTCACGTCCCCCCAGCGCAGGCGGTGTAGTGTGGGCTCTGTGAAGTGAATGGGGTGAACCCGCCACCGGCCTTCCCGGTCGCGGCCGAGCCATTGAAGGGTGCTCGGGTTCTTGGTGTCGGGCGGACGCCACCCGGCGCCCAGGGCGAAGTCGGTCCGGCCGTCGCCGTCGATGTCGTGAGGCTGGATACACACGTTATCGCGGGCCGTCTGTTTGCGAATCAGGTCGAATTTGCGCCAACTAGGGTTCTCGTACCAGACAACGGCGTCCTCGGTGACCGCCATGACGTCGAGCTTCTGATCGCCGTTCACGTCGGCCACGGCCACCGCGTAGCAAATCTCACCGACGTGTGGGTCGATTACCTGGGATTGAAATCGGGGCGACTCGCCCTTGGCCCGCGGGTAGAACATGGCGAGGGAAATGACGAGCAACAACAGCAATCGACGCATGACAATCTCCATTAGACGTGCGATCCTCGTTCATTCATCATCCGGTCTTCGTCCGATCGAGGAAGGACGTTGCGGCGTGCATGATCGCCTCTTCGGTGGCCCTGGCTCGCGGGATCTCGGCGGTGAGCCGGCCTTCGCAGAGTACGATGATCCGGTCCGAGACAGCGAGGAGCTCGGGTAGCTCGCTCGAGGTCATGATAATGGCCCGGCCCTGGGAGGCCAACTTGCGGATGAGGGCATAGATCTCGGCCTTGGCGCCCACGTCGATTCCGCGGGTCGGCTCGTCGAGTAAGAGGACTTTCGGTTCGACCAAGAGCCAGCGGGCGAGGATGCACTTCTGCTGGTTGCCGCCCGAGAGACTCGTTACAGGAACGTTTCCACCCGCGGTCTTGATAGCAAGCTCTTTGATCGACCACTGGACAGCACGCCGCTCGGCTCGCGGGTCGATGAGCGGGCCGATCGTCAGCTCGGGAAGCCGGCGGATCGTGATGTTCTCGGTCACAGTCATGTGGTCGAAAAGACCCAGGGCCTTGCGGTCTTCGGTGACCATGGCAACCCCGGCCTTGATCGCGAGGTCGGGATGGGTGAAATGAACCGGGTGATGCTCCAAGCGAATCGTGCCCGAAGGCGGAACCGGGCTGGCGCCGAAGATGGCTTCGAGCAACTCGGTGCGACCGGCGCCGAGCAGGCCCGCGACACCCACGACTTCGCCTGAGTGTACCGCGAAGGAAATGTCGCGCAAGCTAGGTCGGCCGCTCCCCGGTGTGCTCGGTAGCGACAGCCGCTCTACCTCGAGAAGTGCTCGCTCGCCGATCGAATGCTTCACGTAGTCGAAGAGACGCGATTTCGCGCCCAACCATCCACCGAACGACCTGGCCGGGCGAGATATCCGCGCGCGAAGCAGTGGCGACGACCTCACCGTCGCGGAGCACGGTCACGCGGTCGGCCAGGGTAAAGATTTCGTTCATTTTATGGCTGATGTACAGCACCGTGGAGCCGGCTCTCCGCAGGTCGGCGATGACCCTGAAGAGCCTGGCGACCTCGGAGTCGGACAGCGCCGACGTGGGCTCGTCCATGATCACGATCTCGGCGTCAAACGCCAGTGCCTTGGCGATCTCGACCATTTGTTGATCGCCGATGCGAAGGTCGGCGACCTTGGCCTGGGGCGAGATGGCCGCCCCGAGTCGTTCGAACAAGCTTGTGGATCGAGCCGCCATCGCACGGTTGTCGAGCCAGCCGAGCCGTCCGCCCCGGGACAATTCGCGGCCCAGGAAGATGTTGTCGGTGACCGTGAGCTGGGGAACCAGATTGAGCTCCTGGTAGATGATGCGGATGCCGGCGTCTTCCGCCTGGCGAGGGCCAACAAACCGGGCGGGGCGGCCGCTCAGATGGATCTCTCCCTCAAAATCGGTGATGGCGCCCGGCCAGGATCTTCATGAGTGTGCTCTTGCCCGCGCCATTCTCGCCGCAAATGGCGTGGACCTCGCCGGCATTTGCGGTCAACGAGACGTCCCGAAGCGCTCGCACGCCGCCGAAGCTTTTGCCGATGTGCCGCATTTCGAGCCGGGGCGCCGGTGGGGCCATTGCGGTTTCAAAATGAGTTGGGGGCTCGCTCATGACTCGGTCGATCCGTCAGGGGCATGGCGTGAATGAAACCGCCGGTCGACCTCGATGATCTCGGCCGAAAAGTCCTGGTGCCGGCGGCCGGGGTTTCGCACGCTCGACCCGTCTGGCTCACCCGAGGCTCTTTGCTCATGATACGCGGCTGGCCGGCGGGTCGAAAGGGGGCTGTCCGGTTGTCCGGAGCAAGCTCATCTGGTGACGGCCTTCATCCGGAACCCCAGGCGCGTATTATGCTCCATGCAAATCCGCGCACCATCAGCACCCTTGGAAAAATCAAGTGCAGCCCGACCGGCTTGCAATCGGTTCCCGCCTGTGGTCTGGTGGGACAAGTGTCTTTACAGACTCGTCTCTCAGGCCGCGTCCTGAAAGAGATGGAGGAGTGGTCGCTTGTGGTTGCGGGTTATCATTCCGCCGCGGGCTGTGCCGTAGCGGTCGAGAACGTCGTGAAGAGCTACGGTCCCGCGTCTTCCGCGGTCTTCGCGCTGCGGGGGGCCTCGTTGCAAGTGCGGCGGGGCGAGCGAGTCGCGTTGCTGGGTAAATCGGGGTCGGGGAAGTCGACGCTTCTGCACCTGATCGGGGGCCTGGACCGTCCCACGTCGGGTTCCATCCGCGCGGGCGATCGCGACCTTGCCGGGATGACGGCGGACGAGCTGGCCGCGTATCGGCTGACGACGGTGGGAATGATCTTCCAGGCGTGAATGAGTACCATCAAGCACAATACGACGACGCCCCGCCCGGCCGATATCTGGGGGCTGGCGCTGGCGGCCGCACGGCAGCAGAAGGTGCGCACTGCGCTGACGATCATCGGCGTCGTGGTCGGCACTTTCACCCTGGTCGTCAGTCTGTCGGTCGGACAGGGGGTGGAACAGGCGATCGTGGCGCTCTTTCACGAGGACGATCGGCTCCGCAAGGTCGCGGTGCAGCCGAAATACCAGCCGAGCGCCGCGGACGTCCCGGAATCGGAGCGGGAGCCGCGGGGCTCGATGAGTGAGGCGAAACGCGAGCGGATCCGCCGGGCGCTGGTCCGGAATTGGCGGGGGGTGTCTCACTGGGATCGACGCGTCCGTTTAGATGCCGCGGCGCTCTCGTCGGATCGAGCGCTCGACCACGTGGTGCGTGTCGAGCCAGTCGTTCAAGGCTTCGGTACGGCGACCCTGGGAGAGAAAAAGCAGAATGCGAGCGCATGCTCGCTTCCGGCCGGCAGTCGATTCCTGGCCGATCGCCTGCTGGCTGGGCGGATCTTCAAGCCTGAGGACGGCCGCGTGGCGATTGTGCACGAGTATCTCCTCTATCGATGGGGCCTGGTCAGCGACCATGAGGCCGACGCAGCGCTCGGGCGTACTTTTCGCATGGAATATCGCTCGAGCCCTCGGGGCTCGCTGCACCTGAGCTCGCTTCTCGACGACATCGGGGCCGTCGAAGCTGACAAGAAGCCGGCGCTGGAATCGGGTTTGCGGCGGCTTGCGGCCGTGGTCCGGTTCCTGCCGATCCCCCGCGACGAGCGCGATGCCCTCGCCACGCTCTTCGACCGTATCCCCGCCACGTCGGCGACGAGGGCCGAGCAGACCGTTGCCGAGACCTTCACGATCGTCGGCGTGGTCCGCGAGCGCGACGAGAATGGCGACGACACCTCCCAGGCCTCGCCGTTCGGCGAGTGGCACATCGGGGACACCGAGATCCTGCTCCCGCCGCAACCGCCGCACGGTTTTACCTGCGTGCGCCCGACCAGGCCAAAGAGGGGTTCGACGAGGTCGTTGTGACGGTCGACGACGAGGAGCGAGTGAAGGAGTTCGCGGATCGGATCGCCGCGATGGGTTATGGCCAGTATTCGTGGGCGGGATTCATCGACACGATCCGGATGAACGTCCGTTTGATCACGTTCGCGATGGCCTCGGTGGCCGTCATGGCGTTGATGGTTGCCGCGATCGGGATCACCAATACCATGATCATGAGCGTGCTGGAGCGTGCCCACGAGATCGGGATCATGAAGGCCCTGGGGGCGCGCGATCGCGACGTTCGGCGCATCTTCCTGGTCGAGGGGGTGCTGATCGGGTTCGTGGGCAGCGGACTGGGACTGATGCTCGGCTGGCTGGCTTCCTTCCCGGGCGACGCGATCGCTAGGCGCATCGTCGAGACTCAAAAGGAGATGCCCTTGAAGGGGACGCTATTCGTCTACCCTGTCTGGCTGGTCATCGGGATCCCGGCGATCGTATGCCTGATCACGACCCTGGCGGCGCTCTATCCGGCCTCCCGTGCCGCGCGGGTCGATCCGGTCACGTCGTTGCGGCACGAATAATCTGATGATCGGCGACGATGACATTTCGCCCCGGCGGCGTTCTCAATCACCCGCGGGCCGGCGTGCGGGGGCTTGGGGCCGCTCGATGGTGGTACCCTCGTGGGTCGAGGTGGCAGAAGACATATTCCGCCTCGAACAACAACCAGGCCAAGGGTTTGTAATCGCCGAGCAAGAACGTAGTCCAGGCCGACTTCACCTGGGCTGCGCCCAGACGGCGTTAATGGAGATTGTCGCGGAAGTTAGGATCGTCGTCGTGCCCCCACGCGAAGCCGTTATCCAGGATGGGGATGAAGGCGAAGATGTCGATCAAGGCCAACGGAGTCGCAACCAGCCAAGGGCGCCGATTCCAGGCTGGCAACGGTTGCCGACTCGGCCCGGCACTTGGGATCGGAGCCACGGCTGCCTGCATCGACCCTTCTTGCGAAAACGTCTTCCTCGGGCAGTCTCAATCCACCTCCAGGCCGACCCCGATCGCTGTGCTGCGAGCTTGTCGAGTTGATCTTAGCGTTATAATCGCCCGGCCGCGATCGTGTCCAATTTCAAGGGCGCATTTCCGTGTCGGCGCCGTGGGGTGATTGGCGGCACGACACGACGGAGGACGTGAATCGCCTCGGTCCCCGGATCTCGGACAGGTATCGGTCGGAACGTGTGCGAGAACAGCTCGGGACGGAACAATTCCTCCCAATACATATCAAGCACAGCAGTGTGTTCATAGCGGATCATTTCATTACGAGAGGACTTGAGTTCGCGTGCGACTATCTGGATGAAGGGACCGAAAGCGATGATGAAATCAGGCGATGCCATGTTGCGGAAGTGGATCGGAGGGAGCCCCTTGAACTGGGGCGCTGGGGGTGCCGCGAACTGTCCGGCGTAGACGGCCTTCCGGGCGTGGAACATCAAGGGATAGGACATGGAAACCGGCCGAACTTGGACCGAGCAGCCAGCCGGCACGTTGGCGTTGATCCAGGCGGCGGACGTGGTGTAAGGGTCGGCAGGGGGCCAGGCCAGTTCTTTGACATAAGATGTGATGGTCGACCTCAAACCCCATTGGAATGCCGGTCCCCCGTGCAACAGGTTCGTCCCGAATACGACCGTCCCCAGCAAAGCGGCCGGGATGGCTTCGGGGGCGATCGCGCGGAGGCAAAGGCAAGCGATCGTGATCCAGAGGGGGATCATCGGAGCGAGGTATCGGACATCGCCTTTCCAGGTCAGAGCGACCGCCTGTGGCGAAGCGATCGTGATGAGGGCAACGTAGATAAACGCGGCCAAGGGGAGGCGAAGGAGGCCATCCCACCGGGTGCGGGCGTAGCAGATGGGGGCTAGCACCACCAAGGTTGCCACACCGAACTCACACCGGTTTAGGTCACGCCAATTCCACCAGAAGAGGGTCGCCTTGTCGGTGAGCCAATTGACTGTCTGATAATACGCCGCGACCTTGCCCAGGGGATTCCACACCAGAACGATCGGCACCCCCAGGAGGACCTGGGGAACGATTAGCCAGAGCCAGTCGCCGGCCGTGAGGGGACGTCGCTTCCGACCCCAGATCAAATAGTCTGCCGCCAGGCACGCGTAGAGTGCTGCATAATTCAGGTAGTTCGCAGCCAGCAGCAAGACCGACAGCAGTGCAAACGCCACCACCGAGCGCCTGCGGCCTTCCCAGAAAACGTAGAGCAAAGCCAGGGCCAACGTCGTCAGGATGGCCGGAGCGTAATAGCGGCACTGGCGACAGTAGAGGAAGAAGGAGACATTGCCCAAGATCGCCTCGGCCATCAAGATCCAGGTCGTCAGGTCGGCGTGAGCCAGTTTCAGCCCAAGTAAGAGCAACGCGACGCTGGCAAGTCCGCACAGGGCAAATGGCAATCGGGCCGCCCATGCAGTTTCGCCCAACAGCCCCAACGATGGTGCGGCCAGGTAGAATCCTAGAGGCGGAGTGTGTCGCTCGCGCAGCCCGACCAAGAGGGAGCCATTTCGGTAACCCACGATGTTGTCGCCGATGACGACCGTCGTGTCGCCCGTTTGCCAGACGCCCAGCGCGGTCAGCGCGGTCACCGCCTCATCATCCCAGAGGGAATAGTGCCCGAGCCGGGCGAAAAGCAAGATCGCGCCCGCGAGGAACACACCGAGGGTGATCGCTCGCTTGACCCAAGCCTCGCCCGTCCAGGAAGCCGTCGGAACGTGTCCCTCGTGGTCGTTCATCAAGTCACCGGGCGGCTCGCTCGATCCAGCAATACAT
>CAWHKI010000153.1:0-24032 GCA_963829765.1 uncultured Isosphaeraceae bacterium
CCCTCGGTCTTGGTTCGCGGCGTTCAGAGGTGACACATCACGCGTCCAAGCCCAAGAACTTCGCGAGTTGTTCCAGCGTGCCCGTCCAGCCTTGGCGCATCGAGCCGTGGAACGACGTAAAGAAGTCACGTTGTGCAACGGTTGCGTTGATTGGCCTGGCCTCGACGGTGACGAGCGTTCCCTTGCCGACGCCAGCATGATCGACAAATGTGACGATGGTGAGCACTTCCGGCGGAAAGTTTTCGAGGCCCGGAAACGGAGACGGTAAGATCTCACCAAGGGCGTTCGAAAAACTGCTTACAAAAACGAGTTTGTCGGGTCGATCGATCTCGCGAAAGACCCAGCGGCCCCAGATCTCCATGCCCGGCCCGCTCATGCAATAGTGGAGCGAGCCCCCCGGGCGCAGGTCGAGTTCGGCACTCGAGAGGCTTGAGCCTTTGGGCCCGAACCAACGCATGAGGTGTTCACGCGCGGTCCACGCTTGCCAAACGCTCTCGCGCGGGGCCTTGAAAACGTGGCTGATCGAAAACGCCGGCTCGTTCGCTTCGCCGACCGAAATCGTCTCAAGATAATCTTCCAAGTTGGCGAGGTGCTGTTTCCCACCCTCGACGGCGTGGTAGGTCTTGATGACGAAGTCACGTGCTTCGGCAGAGGCGAACACGGATCGCATAGTGACCCTAATCTCTCCTCCCTTTCCGCCGGTTTGCTCGAAGGTAACATCGGTATGGAAGCGGACGGATTCGTCGCTCTCAACCCCACCGAGCTTGTAGTTCAGCCGCAACGGCTCTACGATCTCGATATAGGTAATCTCGATTCCTCATAGTTTCTCGACGGCTCTGGGGCTGTGCATTGTGCATCCCCAAGATCCACCGGGAGTGAAATGCATCGAGTGTGTCGTGGTGGAAAAGCCGCCCGCCCCCACCATTGTCCGGCATGCTTCGGACCCGTTGATGCCCGCCAGACGAGTTCACGCGGTGCGGGAAATTTCGGGAGATGACCATCTCCACAGGGTTATCCAGGTTCGTCGGTCAGTCGGGGATCGGCCGGCATCAAGGCTCCATTTCCTCTTGGGTGAATCGGTTTGAGAATCAATTTCCGTTTGCAACTCTTTCAGATAGTCGTCGAGACGATCGAAACTTCCCTCCCAAAACTTGCGGAAGCCCTCGATCCATGGAGCTGCACCCTGCAACGGCCTGGCTGGAAAGGTGCACGGCCGCCAATGCGCTCTGCCGCGGGCGCCCGATCAGGCCGGCCTTTTCGAGCACTTTGAGGGGCTTTGAGACCGCCGGCAGAGTGATGTTGAACGGCTTGGCCAAGTCCAGCACTGCCGCCTGTCCCTGCGACAGGCGAGCCAGGATCGCGCGCTTCGTTGGGTCGGCTAGGGCCGCAAATGTGATGCTAAGTTGATCGATCGGCATAATTTACCATACGGTTAATTAACCTGATGGTATAATAAGAGGCACGCAACTTTTTGTCAAGTTGCAAGTCGACAAGTGAGACGATTGATTCCACTTTGCGTCAGTGATCAATCATGTCCTAACTGGTTCGTTGACGTTGGCGAGTGGGCTTTCCGATCAAACCCGACGGCGCGAAGTCGCGGCGTAGCGATCACTTTGCGGAGAGGCTCATGCCAGTCACGGCTTTCTCTTGGCCGGTTTCGCAGTCTCTTTCATTGGTGGGCGAATCCGATCCCCCGCCCGTCCTGCGGCCGTGCGGCTGAAATAGAGATGATAGGTTCGGCAATGTTCGGCGATCTCCGGCCGCTGACTGTACCAGCACATTTGCGATCCTCGGCGATTTGCTCGATTGCCGTCGCAATGAGTTTCGCGTAGCGCTTTAAAACTTGCGGGCCAAAGTGCTCTTCCGTCCAGGCAACGATATTCGCGATGTCGCTTCGCGCCTTCGGAGCGATGATGACTTCCAACTTCTTACATGCCGTTCTTCGCGGTGTTCGTCCTGACCTCGGTTGCAATATCCGCAATGAATCGATCGATCTCCTTCTTGCCCTTCAGAACGATGCCGTTGCCTTTATCGATTTCATCGAACCCCAGTTTGACTGCCTGTCGAACGCATTGAGCTTGGCATTCCGTTCTTGCTCCTGTCCTTCGAGAAGCGCAGAGCCTCGCGGACGATCTCGCTATGGTAGACTCCGTGAACTTGGGCGGCAAGGGCTCGCTGCATTCGGCACCGTTCAATTCTCGGGTCACCAGTTTCCAACCGCTCGTCAGCAAAACACGTTCGCCCTGTCGCTCGCCCCCCCTGCGAGTCCGATCGCCGTCCGCGCAGACGACCGGCCACGGCCACCCGCCCGCTGCCGGGAGAATCCCCGCGATGGTTATTCCTCAGAGCTGGAAAAAATCCGAGGTAGGGGCGCTGGCCTCGTTCTGGTGCTACAATCAGGAGTATGTAGCCGAGTTGTGCCCGCGCCGCACCAGCTTCCCGGAGCCGACGACTCATGAAGACAACTCCGAACCGCGGCGGGCTGATCCCGCCGGACACGGCGCGGCGTCGTGGCCCGGCGGCGAAGGTGCCGACCGGCGCCGAGTTCATGCACAAAGGGTTCGTCGTGGCCACCGTCGACTGCGTCCCGGCCCCCCCGACCGACTCGCGTCCCGCGGAGGCCGCCTACCGCCGAGGAGGGGTCTACGCCGCCCATGGCGACTTCGCCGGCGCGATCGCCGCCTACGACGTAGCCATCCGGCTCGACCCGCGCCACGCCGACGCCTACACGGACCGCGGCAACTGCCGGGGGGCCCTCGGCGATCTCGATGGCGCCATCGTCGACTACAATGCGGCCATCGCGCTGGAGCCACGCTCGGCGCGGGCCTACAAGAACCGAGGCAATGTCCACTACTTCCGGAAGGACTACTCGGCTGCGATCGCCGACTTCGACCGGGCAATCGGGCTCAACCCTCGCTATGCCGACGCGTATAGGGACCGGGGCAGTTCCGCCAGGCCCAGAAAGATTACGCCGGCGAGATCGCCGACTACGACCGGGCAATCGCGCGGATCGCGCTCGGTCAGGGCGTATCGGTACCGCGGCTCGGCCCGCCATATCCAACATGACTTCGGCGGCGCGATCGACGACTACGATACGGCCATCCGGCTCGACCCGCAGTCCTGCGCGGCCTCCCGCGCCCGCGGCTCCTCGTATTACCATCTCGGACACACTGACGACGCTGACCGCGATTACGCGCGGGCCTTCGCCCTTGATCCCGCCGCATTCGTCAGGGAAGTCGTGGACATCCTCGCCGATGACGTCCAGCGTGATCCCGACCATTACGCGAACTGCGAGAAGCATTTACGGCGAAATCCCCGCGATTTCGCCACGCTTTCAAGGCGGGGGTTGATGCACCTCCTCGACGGTCGCGCGGCCAAAGCGCGACGGGATTCGACGAGTATCTTCCTTCTCAACCCGGCGGCGAAATCACGGCTCGAACACCTGATTGCGGAAGTGGAACGACGCCAAAAGCCGCCGCCCTTCGGCCCGCACCACCGCCGATGCCCCCGATCCCGCGGCTTCGCGGGACTTTTTCGACTCCTCTCTCATTATGCCAAACCGCTTACGCGGATCTGTGCGGGACTGGGGGGGCGACCACCCAGGTCTACCCGGCCATCGGGCGGCACTGTGCGAGTGGGGCCGCCCGAAATGCTCGGGAATGGTGACAGGGACGGCGCGGCGGCTCGGGGCAAGCCTTTTCAATGGCGGCGTTGTGCGGCCGGCGAGCGTCACTGACGGCACCAGCAACACGGCCGCATTCAGCCAGTGGGTAGGGACAAACGACCCGGGCCTCAACCCAGGGGTACACAATTGGAATACACCAACGGCAGCCCAAAGAACAACGTGACCTATTCTTTGGAGCTATGCCGATGTCGCTGACCTCGGCTAAACTGCACAGAGTCCGAGTCGCACAGCAGGATTGTCCATGCATGAATCGAAATTGCGTGCATGGTTTACGTGGCGTCGGGCCTATGCAAGAGCCAAGTGTGTAGGGCGCTGCGTGACACGATCAACGTCATCATGCCGGTCCTCGTCGGTCAAAGACTCGGTTTCCATCGAGTCTTTGGTGGAAATCTTCCGCAAAGTCTGGAACGCGGTTGAGCATAAAGATAGGTTGACTATGTCAGTGTCTGTGGAACTGGATGAACAAACCGCCGCCGTGGCTCAGGAACTCGCGGCCAACGAGCAACGATCCGCCAGCGACGTGATTCATGATGCCCTGGCCATGTATGCGTCCCTGGGCAAACGGCCCATGCCGACCGGGATGGGGAAATACCGAAGTGGTCGAAGCGGTACATCGGCTAACGCTCGCGAAATCCTCCGTCAAGCGGTGAAGGACGGCGAATGGCCTTGATCTGCGACACTGGCGGCGTTTACGCCATCCACACGCAGTATCGCGACCTCAACGTGGGAATCGCCGATGCTTCGGTCGTCGCAACCGCGGAACGCCTGGGAATTCAACGGCTCTTGACGGTGGATCAGCGCCATTTTCGGGCCATCACACCTCGCCACTGGTCGCACTTTGTCATCCTCCCGTCCGACGCGAGTGGATCGAATTAAAAAGGGCCGAAGGACATGCAAATCGATACGTCCGCGAGCCGCTGCTATCACTGCATGACGCGCTGTTCCGGCAGGCGCTCCTGCTCGATGAAGAGGAAGGGACGTTTAACCGCAAAGCGTGGCTCGAAGATCGGCTGAAAGAACCCTGCGCACATCGAATCCATTCGCCGTCGCCGTGAATGGTTCGAGCTCAATGCGCTAAATTACGCTATCCATGTCACCGTTCGCTCCTTCCTTCCCGCCTTGTGGCCTCAGATGCCTCTCAGCCCCTTCTTCACAAAGCCGGGACACCATTCGCAACGGTCGACCGCGAGCGGGGCGACCTTCAGCTTGCGGGAGTAAACAGATAACCATTGGACTCTACGGATGTGTATTGGGGTCGTCCACCGGCAGACCTTCCGCCATGGCGGCCTTGTTGAGGTCGCTATCGCCAGAAATCAGTGTGAGCGAGGGAACGTTGGCACGCACTTCCAGGGTGGCGGCCAGTTGCACGGCGTCGTAGGCCCGCAAGGCATGCAAATCGGCGAGCTGGGTTGCCTTCTGTAACAGCGGAATGGTGATCTCAACGATGCGGTAATCCTGGGCGAAATCCAGATGCCACTGGTTCAAGGCAGATGTTGCCTGGGCGATGCTCAGCGTCGGCGCTATCCTCCGGCGGGCGATGGCCGCCGTGATTTCGACATCGGTGACGCGGACAATGTACAGGAAATGACCGTTTGCCGGGGACGTGAGGGCACGCGTCCAGGTCGAACCAGCTTCTTGAACGTAGCGTTTAACGGCCGCGCTGGTATCGAGGAAAAACGACGCCACCGTCAGCGCCGCTCACGAATGATGGTTTCAGACAGGGGTTCGCCCTGGATCGTTATCGGCGTGAAACGCTCGGTGCCGGTCGAAACCCGCCTCGGCGGCTTAATCTCGTTCAGTAACCCGGCGGCGTACATCCGTTGCTGGGCTTCCTGGTCGGCCCGTTGCTCAGCGGTAAGAATGGGCGGTTCATCTAAGCTGGTCTCGCCTTGCCGTCGTTGTTGCAGCCACAGGCGAACGGCTTCCGCCATTGCGTCATCCACGGACGGGTAATGGCCTTTAAGCACCTCGGCCTCTATTCCTCGCTCTAGGTCGTTCGGCAATTGAATGGTCATAACACACGGTCTCCTGTGACTTGGCACCGTACCACAGGCATGCCGCCTTGCCAAGTCGCACCCGACATCCCAGCTCGCTATCGGCGACGCTGTTGCCCTTTCCCTTTTCCCTATTCGCGAGAATCGCGTCCGAAGACCTGTGGCCTTCCAAGAGACCACGAAGCCCCCCCTTTCACAAGCTTGGTGCGACGCGCGACGCACACAGGCAGGCGCGAATGTGTGAAATACCCGCGTAGACGGGATTTCGGCTCGAGCCGCTGATTCCTTCAGGTCGATCTGCCGAAATGGCAGGTGCCCGCAATGATTTGTCGTGATCGGCAGCAAAGCCTGGACCTCGCTCGTCCGCAACTCGATAACGTAACCATTGTTGCAGAATAAAGTTAAGACGATCGTTCGCGAAGGCACGTCCATTGCATAGGAAAGGCGAGTCAAGCATCGTTTCCGGCGATGCGAAAGCGCCTGGCTGGTGAACTTGCGAGCGGCATTTTAACGGCCGCGGGGCGCAGTCATCCATGAGTTGATCGAGTGATATCAAGGAGATTGGGTCCATGGCACTCAAACCGTTGGGCGATCGGGTGGTGGTAGAGCGTGAGGAGGCAAAGGAGACGACGGCTGGCGGCATCGTTTTGCCTGACACGGCCAAAGACAAGCCGCAAAAGGGCAAAGTCGTCGCGGTCGGTGACGGGCGAATCACCAAGGACGGCAAGCGCCGCGAGTTGCAGGTGAAGGTGGGTGAGCAGGTTTTGTTCACTTCTTATGCCGGCGAAGAGTTCAAGCTCGACGGCGACAAAAAGGTCTTGTTGATGCGTGAGGAAGACATTTTGGCCGTTATCGGCTGATGATATTGTTTTTTTGACCGGGCTCTCAATGAGCCGCTAATTCTCTTTCCATCGGGAGTGAATCACACATGGCAGCCAAGATGCTCGAGTTTGATCAAGACGCCCGCCAGTCCCTACAGCGCGGCGTTGCCAAACTGGCCCGCGCGGTGAAGGTGACGCTCGGGCCCCGCGGCCGGAACGTCATCATTCAGAAGTCGTTCGGTTCGCCGACGGTGACCAAGGACGGTGTAACGGTCGCCAAAGAAATTGAGCTGGAAGACAAGTACGAAGACATGGGCGCCAAGATGGTCAAGGAGGTCGCCAGCAAGACTTCGGACGTGGCGGGCGACGGCACGACGACGGCCACGGTGATGGCCGAGGCGATCTACAACGAAGGGCTCAAGGCCGTCGTTGCTGGCGTCAACCCCATGCTCATGAAGCGCGGGATGGACAAGGCGGTCGCCGACATCGTCGAGCAGCTTCACAAGCTGAGCACGAAGGTAACGACCAAGACCGAGACGGAGCAGGTGGCAACAGTCGCATCCAATTTTGATTCTGAGATCGGCAAGATGATCGCCGAGGCCACCGAGAAGGTCGGCAAGGACGGAGTCATCACGGTAGAGGAAGGCAAGACCCTGAAGACCGAAGTCGAATGGGTCGAGGGGATGCAGTTTGACCGCGGTTATCTGAGCCCTTACTTCGTCACCAACCCGACGACGATGGAGACGGTGCTCGAAGATGCGTACATTTTGATCCACGAGAAGAAGATCTCGGTGGTCAAAGATTTGGTTCCGGTCTTGGAGCGGGTCGCCCAAACGGGCAAGCCTCTCTTGATCATTGCCGAGGACATCGAAGGCGAGGCGCTGGCGACCTTGGTGATCAACAAGCTGCGGGGCACCTTCCGCAGCGCTGCGGTCAAGGCACCCGGTTATGGCGATCGCCGCAAGGCGATGCTTGAAGATATCGCCGTTTTGTCCGGCGGGAAACCGATTTTCGAGGCGCTGGGCATCGAGCTCGAAAACGTGACGCTCGACGACCTCGGCCGTGCCAAGAAGGTCATCATCGACAAGGACAACACCACGATTATCGAAGGGGCCGGCAGTCATGACGCGATCAAGGGCCGGATCGAGTCGATCCGCCGCGAGATCGCCGACACCAAGAGCGACTACGACAAAGAGAAGCTGGAAGAGCGCCTGGCCAAGCTGGCTGGCGGCGTGGCCAAGATCAACGTCGGTGCCGCGACCGAGAGCGAGATGAAGGAGAAAAAGGCTCGCGTCGAAGACGCGCTGCACGCGACCCGGGCGGCCCTGGAAGAAGGCATTCTGCCCGGTGGCGGCGTCGCGCTTCTGCGTGCGTCGAAATCGGTCAAGACCAAGGGCCTTACTCACGATGAGGAAGTCGGCTTCAACATCATCGTCCGGGCCTGTGCGGCCCCGCTCGCTCAGATCGCCGAAAACGCCGGCCAGGACGGCGGAGTGGTCGTCTCCAAGGTCGTCGAGGGCAAGGGCAACTTCGGCTACGACGCCCTCAAAGACGAATACACCGATCTTGTGAAGGCCGGCATCATCGACCCCACCAAGGTCACCCGATACGCCCTGCAAAACGCGGCCAGCGTCAGCACGCTGCTCTTGACCTCCGACGCCTTGATCGCCGATGCGCCCAAGGACGACGAGAAGAAGTCGGGCGGCGGCGGGCATGGCGGGTATGATGATATGTATTGATGGATTAGGCCGGAAATAGGCACGATCTATTACGGGAGTGTCGAGCTTGACTCGGCACTCCCTTTTTCTTTTGACAGGGAAATTGTTTTCCTGGTATGCTGAAAGTCAGGCTGCCTGATTTTCTGAAAAAGCCATACAAGGACTACGTCAAATGGCGCGTCGTAAGCGTGACGGTTCAGCCGTTGAAACGAAGATCGGTAAGGTCCACGGTCGCGAGGATGAGGGAGACATGGCGATCACTGTCACGGGCGAAGAGCGCACGCGTGTGGCCAAAATCGGATCGGATCGAACCGCGCTCGCGGCAACGGAAGAGTTAGTCAACAATGGAGATGTCGTGGACATTCGCCACACACACGATGTCACGACCGGCCAAAGAAGGGTTGTTGTGCTGCCGTCTGACCTGTGTCGTCGGCTCGGGATAAGTGAGGGGACACCGTTACGGCTTGTCGAGCACGGTTCTCACTTCGAGGTGATCCCTATGCGTCTCGTGCCGGCAACGGAGGGCAACTCCTATGCCCTGGATTTGCTGCTCGCGGGAGTGACTCCTGAGAACATCCATGGCGAGATCGACATGGGGCCTGCCGTTGGCCGGGAGTCGTGGTGATGCCGGCCTTCTTCGTTCCTGAACGGGGGGACGTCGTTTGGATCAGCCTGAGTCCTCAAGTCGGGCACGAGCAAGCTGGCCGACGACCCACGCTCGTCATATCGCCGGCCGCGTACAACGCCAAAGTTGGCCTCGCACTCATCTGCCCGATTACAGGTCAGGTAAAAGGATATCCATTTGAGGTCCTCGTTCCGACAGGCTTACCCGTGAGAGGCGCTGTTCTCGCTGATCAGGTCAAGAGTGTAGATTGGAGAGCCCGCCGTGCCGACTTGATCAGCCGACTGCCTGTTGCCTTCGTGGATACCGTTCTTGCGAAAGTCAAGACGTTGTTATAGGTTTCCCCGCGGCGCCGATGGAGCCGAACAAGATCGCCGGGCTTATCGTGCGGGGTGACCGGTGTAAGGTGGCTGGTTGATCGACGGCGGGCCGATTCCACCTTGTCATCACACCGGCGTTTCCTCGCCGGCGCTCTCACGCTCGAACAACTCCGATAATGCCCATCGGTGGCAACTCCCGAACCTGGCCGTCGACGACCTCGTAAAGCAAGTCGTTTTGCATCGCTTCAAGGATCGCATGATCGGTGGCCGGGGCCGACCAAAGCGTGGTTCCGGGTTCCGTAGCCGTGGCCATTTGAAAATGCTCCTACGATGGATCTCGAATCGGCAACCTCCCGCCCATTGTAGCATCTGGCCGCTCGCGGAGCCCCCGGTCGTGGTCTCGCTGTTCTCAACCGGCATTTTTCCCCTCCGCATCGTCCAAGGGCCTAATAGCATGGCCCAGCGCGTCTACAAGTGGCCCGCCGATGTCCTGAATCGGCGTGCTGAGGCCTTCATAAAAGTGGACGGAAGCCGGCGCGGTCATTCCTCCGGAGATGATCGCCTGGAGCGCCTCGTTCGCACTCCAGGCGATATTGGTCACCGACTCCTCGGGCACGAAGAGCGTGAACCCGGCCGGCGGCATCACTCCGGTCAGCACGCACACTGCCAGAATTGTCTGGCCCGTCGAAACGTCGTGCAGTGAGTTCGTGACAAACGCAAGGGACCGTGATCCCTGATGCGGAAACGGGACCAAGACAACGCGTTTAAAATCACCACCGCCTCGAAGCTGGGCGCCCAGCGAGTTAACGACGTTGCGGACTGCCCTATAGATCGTCGCGACGATCGGCACATGCAACAGCAACCAATCGAGCGTTCGGTAGACCCACGACCTAAAGAATAGTCCCGCACCATACAAGATCGCCACCATCAGCACCAGGGCCAGTACGGGTGAAGCGACGTTGTACCACCAGTCCGGCAGCCTGAGCTCCTGCCATGCCGACGCGTCGCGCATCCATGCTTGAATTTTGTTGACGACGTCGGCCAGGGGGTCAAGAAGGAACCGTTCGACAGTGCTGAAAATCCAGTACACGATCCAGAAGGTGATCACGATGGGCAGGGAGAAGATCAGGCCGCTGATCAACTGCGTGCGCAGGGAATTGAGAATGGCGGCGAGCCTCCCGTTCTTTAAGTCGCCGGCGAGGACCTCGAGGGCCGGCGGCTCGAACTGGGGGTCGGGCATCGACGAAGGAGTGTCCATGAATCGAGCTCCATTTTGAAAATGGAATATCGGGTCGGCGGCTCACAGAAAGTGCCGCCCCGCTGGGAACGTGGCAACGTGTCGTTAAAGGTTAGCCCCAATACCGCTCGATTGGCCAGCGGGTTGCCTCAGAAGTTTGCCCGACTCGCCGATCGCAACGCAATCAGTTACACTCGGTTTAGGATCATAATGAACGGCCCAAGGGCGTGATCGTCAGTGCCCAGCCACCCTCCTTCCGCAGGTTGACATTCTCATGACCGGACGCCAATCCATGCCAGTGCCTTCGTTGACCAAGACCGTCGACTTGGGCGGAGTGAAGATTCACCTCAGCGTTCCGGACGCGACTGAGCAAGAATGGATCGGACAAGACGCCATCTTGCACCAGTTGTTGGCGTGCTGGCTGATTGTCGATCCGCGCGATCTGCCGCTGGCTCCGCGGCTGATGGGACCGCCGGGCATTGGCAAGACGACGCTGGCGATGGCGGCCGCGCGGTTGCGCAAGCAACCTCTCTATATCAACCAGTGTACGGCCGACACCCGTCCGGAAGACCTGATCATCACTCCCGTTTTGGCCGAGAGCGGCAGAATCGCCTACCATGCGTCCCCCCTGTTATCGGCGATGCTGACGGGAGGCGTATGCGTGCTTGACGAGGGGAACCGAATGAATGAGAAGTCGTGGGCCAGCCTGGCGCCACTGCTCGATCACCGGCGTTACGTCGAAAGCATCGTGGCCGGGATTACCGTACCGGCGCACCCGGATTTTCGCGTGTGCGTGACGATGAACGAGGATGAGTCGACCTATGAGGTACCCGATTACATCTTATCCCGACTTCAACCGACATTGTCGCTGGGGTTCCCGACCCGTGACGACGAGATGGCAATTCTCAAGTACCACTTGCCGTTCGCCGAAGATGCGCTCCTGGCCCTGACCGTCGAGTTTCTTCAGCAAGCGCATCGCCTTAAACTCGATTTCTCCCCGCGCGACGGGATCAACTTGTTGCGGTTCGCACTCAAACGGATCGCGCAAGACCCCGCCCATCCCCTGGGCCGCGACGCCGCCTGGCAGGAAGCCCTTTTCTGCGTGCTCGGCGAAGAGGCGGCCGACCTGCAAGACCTGGCCCGCCGCAAACGCTCCGCCATGGGAGGCCAGCACGCCGCCCCTCGGCCTGGGCGACCTTTTCTTCAGCCCCGATGACCCGCTTCATCCCGACGCGGACGATGATGACGAGGGCTTCGATGAGGACGTAGAATAGATTCCGACCCTGCGCCTGAAGGTTACCGGTCGCGGCAGGACTTCAAGCCCGGCCAGGAGATGCCCCTGCTCGTCGGCGGCCGCGAAGTTGGGCGAATCGCCGTTACCAATATCCTTCCCTGAGGAAGGAGTGGTTAATCAACGACTCGACACAAGACTAGATCCGGGATCGGGAACGATTCCCTCCTACAATTCCTGTAGGAGCCGGCTCTGTCCGGCGACGTTTCTAGCCGTGTTTCGGGGCATTGTGGTTAATCGGTCAACGCAGACTCGTCTGGGCTTCCCAGGATTTCATGGACGGAGCTTGCGATCGTCGCGCAATATCGTTCCAGCGGCAGATTGTCGCCGCCAGCGCCGAAGGGCTCTTCGATCTCTTCGGCCACCAGCTCGATGCCCATCAGGAAATAGGCCGCCAGGATGAACATCGGCAATCCGTAAAGCCCGGTATCCTCGATCAGATAAAACGGCGCAACGACCAGGTAGAGCGCGATCCCATGCCGGAGCAGCGCGCGATAAGACGATGAAAGTGGCGTGTTGCGAATCCGCTCGCAACTGCCACAGATATCCATCAAGCACTTCAACTGCGCGTCGAGCCAGAGCATGCCCCAGCCGTCGATACGTCCCTCTCGCTGACACCGGACCATGATGTCGACCAACTCACCGGCCACCCGGCTCGGGCGGTGAGACCATTGTCCTTTTTGTTCGTCCGGGGCGGCCGATTCGTCAGACCCATCGCGACGGCGCAAGTGGTCTTTGAGGGTTTCCGCGAATGCGATCAACAACCGGCCAATCGCATCTCGGTCAGCGATTTCGATGCTACGTAACGACCGCACTTTCAGGCAGAGGTTGCGGTTTTCGTTGATGAGCTGGCCCCATAGCTTGCGTGCTTCCCACCACCGGTCGTAAGCGTGGTTGTTGCGAAAGCCGACCAAGAAGCCCAGGGCTAACCCGTTGACGACGGTCGACTCGGCTCCCCATTCGATGGGCGGCAGATGCTCGAACCAGATCGCCAGCCCCACCAGGAGGCCGTACGCGGTCAGTAAGACCATGCTGCTCCAGAGCTTTGACTTGACCTTCAAGGGAGGAAACAACCGGCGCAAAGCTTCCTGAAGCGCGGGCATCATGTCGTCTATCTCGCGACCGCTTGGATTGAAGCAATTCCTCTTTTCTGGGTTCGACGGTTACACTTGATACCAGAAGAGAAAAACACTCAAGAGCGAAACCACCCGACTCGTGACGATTGGCACACGGATCGTCGCCGCGACGGTTCTCGCGCCGAAAATCATGCCCAGTACCGTGGAGCGATAAATGAGTAGCGACGCGCCGTCGACCGCCGACGATTTCTTGGCAATCAGCCCGCGGATCAGGGTGATGCCGATCATCCACGGTTCGGGGGATTTCGCCATTCAGGTTCGAGAAGAACTGTTGAGCCGCTCTTACGACTGCGTTGCGGTGCCGCTGCCGCCCTCGTTCCAAGAGGAGGTCGAGGCGGCCGTTGACCGGTTGCCGGTGATCTCGGTCGTCGTCCAGGTCGACATCGAGACCGATGACGACGAAAGCGGGCGAGAGATGGGGTTTAGCTACGTGCCGATCGACCCCTGCCAGGGGGTGATCGCCGCTCTGCGAATGGCACGTGGCGAGCGGATCGCGCGTGCCTTTATCGACATGGAAACACCGCGGTTCGAGCCGGTCACAGGCACTTTCCCAGACCCCTATGCACTGAAGCGGGTGAAGCCCGAGCGTTTCGCGGCGGCCCTTTTGCCAGCCATTCCTGCTCCGCTACCCGGCCAAAACTCAGATCGCATCGCGTGGATGGCGGCCCGGCTCCGTCATTTGGAAACGCGGCATCGCTCGATCCTTTTTGTCTGCTCGATACTAGACTGGCCGTGGGTCCGCGATGCTTACCAACGGCGTGCGGAACCGCCTCGCCCCGAATCGTTTTTCGCCCCGATCGCAACCTATGCGGTCGATCCCAAGACCTTGATCTTTGCTTTGGGCGAGCTGCCGTACATCACCGCGCTCTATGAGCGGGGCCGCCGCGAGCTTTTGCCCGACGACAACCTTTCCGTCGACGGCGTCAAGGAGATGGTCCTTGATGCACGCGAGCTGCTCAAGAAGAAACACCCCAAGATTGCCCAGCGCATTACGCCGCAACTGCTTTCGGTTTATTTTCGATACATTCGCAACCTGTCGCTCATCGACCGCCGGCTAACGCCGGACCTTTACACATTGGTCGTGGCCGCCCAGCAAACGGCCGGCGACGATTTTGCCCTGGCGCTGGCCGAGACAGCCCGGACCTACCCGGTCGACAATGTCGGAGATATCGCGGCATACTCATCCGGCTTCGAGGAGCCGGGGCTGGCGCGGATGGGAATCAATCAAGCCGAGCTACCGGTCTGGGGCACCGGTCCGATGGTGAGCAGGCTACCAGGGCAGTCGCTTTCCTGGCGATCGTGTGAGCTGAGGCCGCGGCCAGAGCGAGAAGAACAAACGCGGTGGCGCCAGCGCTGGGATCCTTTCGGCATGTGCTCGTGGCCCCCCGAGGACGACCGGATCGAGAGTTTCCATCGCCACGTCCGAGAACAGGCGAAGGCCATCTTGGGTGCCGATTTGGCGCGCGTCGAGAAATTCACGACCAGCGTGCGCGACGGCATCGACATTCGTGAGACGTTGCGGAACTGGCATACGGGCAGCCTCTACGTCAAGGTGATGCCCCCGAGCCGCGGATCGCTCGAGGTCGTGGTCTTTCTCTTCGACATCCCGGCTGACCCGCGAATTTATGCGAACCGAACGACCTGGTATGCCGAGCATTCCGAGGAATCGACCCTTGCCTTCTACGCCACCGATCCCATGAAAAACCTGGTCGGTCCGGGGATCGCCCAGCGCAATACGGCGGCGCTCTCTTCATTTATCCGCCGCGGCCCATCCCCGACATCTGGATTGACAAGCGGCTCGATTTCACCGATACGCTCGAAGAACGGCTGCTAGCCGCAGCGTTTCTGCACAGTCGCGACAAGCACGTCGCGGTCGTCAGCCCCAAGATTCCTCCCGCGAGCTGGCGGCGATTGGCTCGCAAATTCGGCCGTAAGATCGTCCATCTGCCTCTGAAGCGGTTCAGCGGCCAACTTCTCGAACGGCTGCGCACGTTTCACGTGCTCAACGGCAAGCACGTGCGGTCTTATGCGGCGGATTTTATTCGGGAGATGTGAAAGGTGAAGGGCGGCCCGCGGACTTGGCGCTGCGGAAGAATCCGCTAGTGATTCGGGCGTTTCGGATGTAAGATCGATAGACATCAGTGCACGCGGCGACCGCCGGTAAACTGAATAGGAGAGGCATTATGGAAACCTTGAGCCAGTGTCACTCCGCCGTGCTTGCTCAAACTTGAAAGTGGTTATTATCCAGCGAATCCACGATGCCAACGATTCTCTTATTGCTTGCACTTATCACCGCTGCTCCCGCCCCCGACCTGCTGCCAACCGCGCCGTTCGAGGCACCGAAATATGGCCTGGCCACGCAAATACCCAAGGATTGGCCTGTCGCCGTACACGAAGAAGAAGATCGGATCTTCGTGGCGATCATCCCCCAGAAAGACTTTGACCGGCCCGGCGTGGCGGCTTGTGAGCTGGCACTCGCGCCCGAATTTCTGGACGACTATCGGACCCGCATCGACACGACCGCCAGGCGAAACGGGCGTCCCAACGGCAAGCTCGCGACCAATCAAATCATCAAGGATGCCCGGGGCGAGCGGCTCGAGACGATCTGGGAATTTCACCCCGAGCAGGGAGGCTTTTGGCGCGAAGTCAGCGTGCGGATGACGGCCAACCGTCAGCTTTATACGTTTATTCTCAACGTGGAAGATGCGATTTATGCTAAGGTTCGGCCGGCCTTTGACGCCTTGGTGAGTGCAGCCCGATTCACGCCACCCAACACGGGCGCCGACCTGCTCGCGAAGGCGTCGAACCGCTGGATCCAACGTGAGTACAAGTTCGCGCTCGACCTCCCCGAAAAGTGGGCCCCGGTGCTCGCCCCCAGCGAGGTTGCGCTTCTGTTCGCCGATGGGCCGGCCCACGGTGTCTGGTCCGATAATCTGCTGGTGCTTGCTCAGCCCCATCGTAACACCGACTTGGAGGAGCTGGCGAAGCGGCTTCCCGACGAGTTGCGTCGTGAAGACCCGACCTGCGAAGTGATTTCTTGTCGGCCGATTGACCAGGATAAGGTCCGGGCGCTCGAGACCGTGGTTCGCACTCAGCGAGGTCCCTTTTCCATGACCGTGATCGAGCGTCGGTTCCGGGGCCAACGGTTCGACTATGAGGTCAAATATACCGTGGAGTCGAAGCGATTCGATGTTCTGGCACCCCGGTTCCGAAAGAGCTTCGACAGCTTCCGCGAGCTTCCGGGTGACGTTCCCGGGACAGGGAAAAAAAAGGCGGCTTGAACCGCGCCGGAGCCCAGCCTGCCGTGCTCAACAATCGCCGTCGTTCGGTCCAAGTTTCGACCTGCGTTGTGGCCTTCGGTTTGGCCACCCTCATTGTCGCGGGCGTCGTCGGCCAGATCGGGCCGTGAGCCCCGAGTGGGCCGGCAGTAGCGCCGGTTTCTCCCTTCCGGCCCACTCCCCCGGCACTGTTAACGGGGGAGTGGGCCGGAACGCCAAGAGCAAGAACGGCCCGGGTACCCCCTTCTCGGGGCTGAGGCCCCAAGTTACGCGACTCCGCCCCCGTTCGGGGGCTCGCGCCGCCGGTCCTCATTCGAGAGACCAGGCTTCTTAATCGCGATCCGTAGCGTCTGCAGAACAATGAAGATCACGAGGACCGGCGGGATCAGATAGGCGATGTAGATCGTCCAGTTATACCCGAGCGGTGGGCCGGAAAGTGCCACCAGAATGGCGAAGAGCGCCCCAATCAAGATCATGCAGCCCGTCGATGTCATGACGGATTTGAAGTTGGATTCCTCGCTGATCGATTCGTAATGTAAGTCGACGGTCCGGCCGCGTCGCAGGCTTCGCACGGTCGCCTCGGCCAGTTCCATCGCTCGCGTCGCATCGTGCAAGTTGGGGGATGGCAACTCCGTGTTACCGCGCCGGGCGCATGACGAGGTCAAGACGGCGAAGATCGCCTCATGAGGGTCCCAGGGTTCGAGCTCTGTCTGCTCCTCGCCGTGGTGGTGAGTGCGCCGAATCAAGCCAGAGGAATTCTGGAGCGAAGGGTCAAACTCGAGAGTCAGCGACCCGTTGGCCGCCGCGAGCGTGAGTCGGGCCGGCTCGCCGTCGGCGCACCAGGTGCGCAGCTCGGCCCGACGTCCTTCGGCCGCACGGAAATGGACGACCAGCTCGATGTCGGGATCTTGACCAGGCGGCTCGCCGGTCGCTGTGAGGGCCTCGATTTCGCCGATCAATGAGCGCAGGACGTCAACGGTTCGCGGAACCACGATGCGGGCCAGGTCGGTTCCTTCGTCCGTGCAGGGAAACTCGAGCCGCAAGCCGCGGAAAGCGCCAAGCTCCCCACTCGCCATCGTTTGCCGTATCGAATTCACGCCGGGATGAAGCCTGAGGGGCAAGTCGGGCACGATGACCGCCCCGGTTTCGGCCCGACTGAGGGCAACTTGGTAATACGCTTCGGAGTCGGCGCCGGGCGGGTGAAGGCAGATGATGGCAAGGCCCTCGGCCGCGGCTCGCCTGAGAAATTCGCCGCGCTCGGCGATCGGCCCTCCCACAATGGCCGCGTCGGCACCCTCGCGGGCCAGGGCGTCGTCGAGATCGCTCGCGATGGGGATGCCTGCCAGCGACGAGCCGGAAAAGCCCGGAAACGCCGCGACGAGCCGATGCTCTCCGGTCGCCACCAGCCACGCAGCCCAGGCCCGCTCTTCATGGCCGCTACCCAGAATCAAGACATTCATTATCGCGTGATGACTCCTCGTTGTGTCAGTGCATCACCGATGCACCGCGTCGCTCGCTCTGTGCTCGCCCAGGCGTTACATCATTCTCGCCACATGTGCCGCCGGGGGCCAGAGCCGCTGGGTGCGCCAACAGATTCTGGCGAACGCTCAGGAAAGCGCCGTGAAGAGATCGGAGTCTACGCTGGGCATACCAACCCGACTGCGCGAGCGAGGGGAGAGCCGACGGAATCCTCGCTGGCGCTTTGGGTTGGTATCGGTCACCGCCCCTCACCGCCGGAATCCGTTGGCGCACCCGAGCCGCTTCGAGCATTGACCGTCTCGTCTTCATGCGGCGATAATCTATTTTTGTTGTCACTCCATCAATGGTGCTCCGGCCAACGGAACGGAGCCGCGGGTTCGATGAACGGGGCAAAATGTCGGTGATCCCGATCGAGAACGTTCGTGAATTCCCCGCGCGGGCTCGAGGTGCTTTTGTCACGATCGGCAATTTCGACGGCGTTCACCGTGGTCACAAGCGACTGATTGGGCGGCTCCGGGCCAAGGCCGATGCAGCGGGAGCTCCCGCGCTCGCGATCACGTTCGACCCGCATCCCGTGAAATTGTTGCGACCGGAACGGGCTCCCGTCCCCCTTGTCTGGCCCGAGCGCGAGATTGCCTTGCTTAAAGAGGCCGGTGCCACCGAAGTGGCGGTCTTCGACACCGGGCCGTGGCTACTCGATCTCTCCGCCCGTGAGTTTTTTGATCGCGTGATCTGCTCTCAGCTTCAGGCGAAGGGGATCGTCGAAGGCCCGAACTTCGCGTTCGGCCACGATCGCTTGGGTGACGTGACCATTTTGCGCTCCTGGTGCGGCGAGGCGAAGATCGATTTCGAGGTGGTCGAAGCGACGCTGGTGGACGGCCGCATGGTATCATCGTCGTTGATCCGGCAATGTTTAAATGAGGGGCACGTCGAGGAAGCCGCGCGGCTGCTCGGTCGGCCACATCGCATCAGGGGCAAGGTGGATCACGGCGCGGGGCGAGGGGCGGGCCTCGGGTTCCCGACCGTTAACCTCGCGGCGATCGACATCTTGGTTCCGCTCGAGGGCGTTTACGCGTGCATTGCCTGGGCCAACGGCGAAGGTCCTCCCTGGCCGGCCGCGTGTAATATCGGTCCTAACCCGACCTTCGGTGACGCATCGCGAAAGGTCGAAGCCCATTTGATCGACTTCTCCGGCGATCTCTACGGAAAGACGGTCGAGCTCGATTTTCTCGAGCGGCCTCGCGGCACTCAAAAATTCTCCGGGCTCGACGAGCTAGTCCACCAAATCCAAGCCGATATCGAACAGGCCCGCCGCATTTGCAGGCTGAGCCGCTAGCGGCGTAGCGTTGCCAGCCTGAAAATACCGTCCCCGAATCGTGCGACACCGATGGCCTATGAATAATCTCACCGGTAAGAACCTGTCCGGCTCACTTGGAAGGGGAACCCATGGCTGTGCTGAATCGGACCAAAGACAACCCCTGGCAGCTCAAGACGCCACCTGGCAACTCCGAGTACACGATCCACGTCGAAGAAAAGGAAGGCAAGACCGTCCTGGTCTGTACGGTCGGCAAGACCGTTCTCTCTTATGACGCACGTTGCATCGATGATCTGCACAAGATGTTGAGGGCCGCCGGAGGCTGGGTCGAACTGGGGAGCGCGGATGAACAGAAACCGGCGAAACCCGGAACGGTTGAGGCTTGGGGGCGCGACCCGAACAACCCCGTTGGAGGCTGGTACGGATTGAAGAAGGGACTACGCGGTCGCTTTGCCCTCTACATCCCGCCCTTGATGGAAGCGCTCGGCCTTTGCGAACTTGAGCACAATGCAAAGAACAATCGCATTCGCGCAGTGTAATCACGGTCCAGCGATTCGCACAGGGGAACTCGGCCACTGGAGACTGGGGTCGCTCTCCGCGGAGCCACGCATTTGCTCGACGACGTGGATATCACCAATACTTCTGTTAGATCTACGACAAGCGCCGTTCCGCTCGTACCGACGGCGCGTCAGTTGACCTGCCGATGTTCATAGTACCGGCTCAAGAGCAAGATGCGCTTGACCTGGCGGGCGACTACGTAGCCGGTCAGAAATAAGGCCGCCAGGAAGATATCGGGATGCTGTAGGTCGGAGCTTGGGTTGCAGACAAGATGTCCGGCACGCCAGTGGAGCGCCGCGTCGACGTAGAGCCAGGTATAGGCGGTCATCGCCAGAGCGGTCGTGATCCAGACGATGTTTACGCGCCACCACAGGCCCGAGGCGGCGATCAAGAGGGGATAGCCCACGAGCAAGGTCGTTTCGACACGCACTTCGGCCGAGGCGGGTGAGGCGGAGATCAGTTGCTCAAACAGTTTGATCTCGACCGTCAGGAAGGCGATGTCGGCCGCCGACCAGAGCGCGCGGAGCCTCGTCGGATTGCCAGCCCGAGCGGAGCATGGCCTGGAAGATGACGGCCGAGACGGCCCAGAGGGCGAGCACCCCCTGGATCGTGTAATGGTGCCAGAAATCCGGGGTCGCCGACAGAAGTAGTAGTTGAACTGAGCGATCAAAGCGACGAGCAAAAGGCCGCCCAGACGGGCGACCAGTTCCGGCTCGCGGCGATTCCAGCGGCGCAGGCGAGGAATTAAGGTGGTCGCGTCGATGACTTCGCCTTGCAGGTAGCGATCGAGCTCGTCGGCCACGGCGGCGGCGGAAGCATAGCGGTCGGAAGGTGATTTTTCGAGACACTTGAGGCAGATGGTTTCCAGTTCCTTGGGAACCTCGGGCGACAGCTCGCGCGGGGGAATTGGGTCTCGTTCGAGAACGGCGACGACGGTTTCCGGCACCGTTGCGGCGCGGAAAGGGGGGCGAGCGGTCAGTAGCTCGTAGAAGATCGCGCCCAAGCCATAGACGTCGGTCGTCGGCCGCAACCCTTTTCGCGAGCCGCGGCCTGCTCGGGGGCCATGTAGCTGGGTGTTCCCATGATCGCCCCACTCAGAGAGGCCTCGCTGTTCTCGCTGGCCCGCTTGGCCAGGCCGAAGTCAGTAACGTAGGGGCGTCCCTCACTATCGAGCAGGATGTTGGATGGCTTCAGGTCGCAATGCAGGAAACCGCGATCATGGGCATACTGAACCGCCCGAGCGATCGTCGTCATCAACCGCGGCTGCCGTTTGAGGGTCGTGGCGGGTCCCCGATCTTTTCTTGGCCTTGATCTGATGGGACAGACTCTCTCCTTCGACGAGTTTCATGCTGAAGAAGGGACAGCCCTTGAAATTCAGCGACCTCGTAGATCGGCACGATGTGCTGGTGATCGAGGTTGGCGGCCAGCTCGGCCTCGCGAAGAAACCGCTGGCGCTCGTCTTCGGACGCCATCTGACCGGACAAGATCATTTTGAGTGCGACCAGGCGGTTTGCTCCCCGCTGCCTGGCCTTGTACACAACCCCCATGCCCCCACGAGCGATTTCTTCAAGGACCTCATAATCGCCGACGATCCCGAAGACGGGGTTGAGCGTCGAGGTGTTCGCGCCGGCCGACCAGAGGGGCCCTCCCGGTACGGTGACGGTCTCGCGCGGCGCACCCGATGCGCAGGCGGCCTGGGCGAACGCGACCTCGACTCGTCCATCGGCCTCGGGGAATCGCGCCAGTATTCGCTGAGTGTCGGGCGTTCGCCGGCGGCGCGCCGCAACTCGATCTCGAGGATCAAGAGCTCTTCCAACAGGGCTCCCCGATCGCTGGGTTTGGCCCCGTCGAGGACGTCTTCGATTCGGGGCCGGTCGCTATCCTGCCAGCGGGCTTCAAAGGCTTCGCAAGCGCAGTGGATTCGGCGGGCCTGTTCGAGGTCGTTTCGCTCGCTCTCGTCAGAGCGATCGCCCGACATCAGTCCACCTCCTCGCCGGCCAGCCACGTCTTGCGGATCAGGTCCAGGCGGCGCGCGATGGTTCGGCGGGCGCAGCCGAGCTGTTCGGCGATCTCGTCATTATTATAGCCCTCCATCCGGGAAAGCGCGACCTGTCGGAGCGAGTCGTCGCCAAGCGAGTCGAGTAGGCGTCCGCATTCCTCGGCCATCATCGCGGCAAACTCGGGGCTGGGTCCTTGTGCCGCGATTTGCTCGAGGCCCGCTAAGGACCCATCGCCCCCCTCCAGTCCGTGCCCGAACAAAACCGCCTCCTCGACCACCCGGCCGCCGCCGCGCTTTTGCCGGCCCTCACGATTGGCCTGGGCCATCGCCTTCCGCGCGGTGATCACCACCAGCAATTTCCAGATGTCGTCGCGATCCGCTAATTGCGGGAACTTGCCCCGTGCGGCACCGGCGCAGAAACTATTGAACGCGCTTAAGGCCGCGTCTTCCTCGTCTTCGGCGGCGGTGGTTTTGCGCATCCGCCGGAGCTTCGTCCGCGCCACCGTCACCAGCTTCGAAAAATAATGCTCCCAGAGCGGCTGCGCGGCCGCCTGGTCGCCTTCCTTCAGGTTGCCCAGCCAGCCCGTGATCGAGCCCCCTTCGCGAGTAGACATCTGGCCCTCGATGCTTTATAGGACAATCGTGCGTGGCCGTTTTGTCGAACCTCGGCTTCCCGCTCCTCTTGGAGCCGGAAGTATGCCTCAAGTTTTGGCCGGCGCGATGCTCCATGCCTGGGAGGACCATGGCACCGGCACGGAAGAGTATTGTAACCTCAAGCGGCAATGGTTCCCAATCACACAGGGCCGAGCCGCCTTCGAGCAAGCCGGGAATCTGTCGTATTTTTCATTTTTTTCGTGGCACTCGATTGGGAATTCCGGCAACGAGGAGACCTGACATGTCGGCCGGACGAGAAATGACCAAATCCGGAGCAAAAGAGATGGACCGTCGGAGCTGGTTGCGGCGAGCCGTCGCCGCCGGGGCCGCGTTCGGTTGTGCTGATGGACTCATCCAGCCAGGAATCGCGGCCGGCGACGATAATCTTTCTCCGCAGCAACAGGCCGCCCAAGAGTTTGAGCGAGCTCGAACCCGGGTCCGGGCGGTGACCCGCCGGCCTGTCTTGACTCTGACGTCCGAGCAATATCAAGCGATTGGTGACGCGACCGAGCCCTTTATGAAATTGACCCTGGACGACTGCGAGAACCTCGCGCGAGAATACCTGGCTTATTACCAGGCACATGGGTTTGACGTCAAACGGCCCCCACGCCGCTTGACGCTCGTCGTTTTTCGCGATGAACGTCCATACCTTGACTTCGGCCGCAGGTTTGCCAGTGGCGTGTCTGCGTATACGTGGGGATTTTATTCGAAGCTCGAGAACTGGCTGGTCCTTTTCGACTTTCGCAACGTCCCCTTGAACGAGCGGGGCGCGGGTCACAAGAACGTGACGACGCTTGTTCACGAAGGGACGCACCAGTTGACTTTCAATACGGGCCTCTTAACCCGCCAGTGTGATGCCCCGCGGGCCGTGGTCGAAGGGATCGCGCTCTACGGCGAAATCAGCACGCTTCATGGGCCCCCAGTGCCGGGGCAGATCAACGCGGCTCGCCTGGACGACCTGGCGCACATTCAGCGCCGGCGGAAATGGATCAGCGCAACCGATTTGTTGACCGACGACAACGCCGCCTTCGGCAACACCCTGGATCACTCGTTGCTCGCCTACGCCGAAGGATGGCTCTTGGTTTATTACTTGATGCAGACTCCGATTCGGTTGCCGCAGTTTCAGGCTTACTTGAAGACGATCTCGAAGCGCACGGACAAGAATCATCGTTACGACGACGCGGAGAAGCACTTCGGCGATCTCGATCGACTGGATCAAGACTTGCGCCGCGAGGCGATCCGGCTTCAGCGTGAGAGGCAGCCGTGATCGAGCTCGGCGCGGAACCAGAGCGGAGCGACTATGAAGATCGCGAACGGCCCCAGCGATTCTGGGTTCATCGGTTCCTTCTGAGCAGCGACGTAACTGGTCCTCTTCAGCGCGGGCAAGAACGATCCGCGCGGTCTGACTGACGATCATCGACCTTTCACTGGCCGTTCCTATCTGGCAGTATGAGAGCTTCGGCGCCTGGGTCACGCTCTTGATCGGCTCGCTGGTAGGGATCTTCCTGGGGATCGCTGTGGGAATGAGGAAATCCCGATGGGCGTGTCCGATGGGATCTGGTTAGTCTGCCCCGAGTGCGGCGCCTCGAACCGCCCCAAAGGCACCTTCTGCTTCCTGTGCGGTCATAGTCTCGACACCGCCCGGCCCGCCAAGAGTGCCGGAGCTCCGAGATCGCCGATCTCGTTCACCTCACCCGAGCCCGTCGACCCGTACAAGCCCTCGACTAATTTCGTCTCATCGCCCCTCTCGTTCCGGATCAGCTCCCTGATGATCTTGATCGCGTTGATCGCGGTTTGGTTGGGGGGCGCGCACGATTCCCTGCTGATCTTGATCTGGGTGATCGCGGTTTGCCTGGGGGCCGCGCACGAGGTTCCGGGGGTCTTTCTGGCCGTTATTCTGGCCGTTGTGGTCGTTCCGGCCCTCG
>CAWHKI010000154.1:0-17434 GCA_963829765.1 uncultured Isosphaeraceae bacterium
GGATTCGCCAGTTGCTGTTGTCTCGGCCTCTGGCAGCATGTTCACTGGTGGTTGTCGTGGCTTTGCTGTTTGCCGGTTTTTTGCCAACGTACAACAAACTGGGTATCAGGAACCCTGCCGCCGCGCTCGATATGGCGCGGCTGATCCCATTCGAGCAGTCGGCGGTCGGACCGCCGAGGTCCGAGAAGGCCGGTTTGTGGTGCGCCAGTTGATTGTTTGGACGCTGGTTGGCGGCTTATTCGGCCTGGCATCGCGGGAATCGGGGCGATGCGACGTCCGCGCGATCGGCGTGGTCGTCGCTCTGGCCACGGGCTTGAGCTTGGTCATTGAAGTGATGCAGGTTGTGATCCCTCGCCGTGACGTCGATATGACGACGGTCCTACTGGCGAGCCTGGGTTCAGCCTCGGGTGCGGCGCTGGTAGCGCGACTGCGGGCTGTGGAAGCTCGTCGCTTCATCTTGCCGGCGATCGCGGCGTGGTGGCTGGCAACCATGCTGACAGCCTGGTATCCCCTCCGATTCGCCTGGCCTAAGGCTGATTGGTTGCAACCGGAAATGTTCGTCCCGTTTTGGTCTTATTTCGATAGCCGCACTCTTGAGGACCTGGCGGACGTGATCGGCCAGGCCGTCACTTTCTCGCCGCTCGGCGCGCTCTTGGCGGCGCGGTCGTGGCGCCAATCGTTCCTGAGTGCCGTCTTGATCGGCTTTGGTTTGGGAGCGGTGCTGGAAATGGGCCAGGTTTTCCTCCCGGACCGAACGGCCGACGTCAGTGACGCGATCTCGGCGGCCGCCGGCACCGGGTTGGGCCTGGCCATCTGGCGTTGGGGCGAATGGGCACGAACCTCCTCCATCGGGGTGGTGCGATATCGTGTGGGCGCCCGCTCCAACCGCGCAAACTGAGCTGTGGGAACGACCTTGACGATCCGCCCCGCGGCCCGCACGATGGGTCGTTTCGACAGGCGAGCCAAAGAGGGAAGGCGCAAATGAGCCTGGGTGGTAGCGGAGACAAGGTCCTCGTCACCGGGGCTACGGGTCTTTTGGGGAGCCATCTGGTCGAGCGATTGGTGGCCCGGGGTGACCGGGTTCGCGCACTCGTGCGGCCCGGTAGCTCCAACGATTTTCTGGCGAGCCTGGGCGTTGAGATTGTCCGCGGTGATCTCACGGATAAGGCTTCGTGCCAGGCGGCCGTCGCTGGCGTCGCACGCGTGTTTCACTCCGCGGCCAAGGTCGGTGATTGGGGCCGGTGGCACGAGTTTCAGACAGGCTGCATCGATGCCACCCGAGTTCTCGCTCAGGCTGCCATGGCCGAGGGAATCGATCGCTTCATCCACATCAGCTCGACAAGCGCGTACGGCCATCCCAGCGATCGGCCGGAACCCATCGACGAGTCGGCCGCTCTGGGCCAAAACGTCTGGATGTTGGACTATTACACGCGCAGTAAGGTCGACTGCGAGCATTTGCTTTGGAAAATGTCCGATGAGGGCCTGCCGCTAACGGTCATCCGGCCGAGTTGGCTCTTCGGCGAGCGCGACCGGACGACCGTGCCGCGGCTGGTCCGCCAATTTCGCCGCGGTCAAATGATGATCGTCGGCAAGGGGGATAATCCGCTGAGTGCCGTTTACGCCGGCGTCGTGGCCGACGCCGCCATGCTGGCGGCACACGATCCGGGCTCGCGCGGAGAGGCCTACAACATCACCAGTCATTGCCGGATGACTCAGCGCGAGTTTCTCGACATGTTTGCCGATGCACTTGGCGTCTCTCGCGTGACCCGGCAAGTCCCCTTCCCGCTGGCGTTTACCGGGGGCTTTCTTCTTGAAATTCAAGACCGGCTGCTCATGAGGTCTCGGCCGCCGCGAGTGACGCGTTATGGTGTCTGGCTCCTGGGACGCTACCTTGAATACAGCACCGAGAAAGCGCGTGCCCGATTAGGCTGGCAACCCTCCTGCGGCTACGTCGAGAGTATCGAGCGGACGCTCGGGTGGTTCCGTGACCACGAGCCGGGCCTGTTTATGGTCTCGAGCCGTTCCGGCTAGGAAGTGATTGCCGGGTGGTTGTGATTGCTCAAGCCCTAATGGGGACGTGGACGGACTGCCGGCTCAGAACGGGGGTGGCGCGGCTCGCTGGCCCGCGGAGGCCCTTGGTGGCGCGACAATCGGCTGACTCACGGGCGGTAACGACCCTTGCGACTCGACGACGAGTACGCAGCGAAAACCGAGATACGGCAGCCGCGTGGCAGCGGGAAGGCCCTCCCGATACGTGACGGGCCCGTTCTTGGCGGCTCCTCGAACGACGTGTTGCGGCGTGCGGCCGCGGGAGGGCGGGCCGATCGGATTTTCCGTGATCGTCTGGGCGAGAAGATGATAATACATGGGCTCGAAAATATCTCTGGTCCATTCGTGAGCGTTGCCCGCCATGTCGAATATCCCGTAGGGCGACTTGTCCTCCGGGAATGTCATGACCGGATCGATCTGGCGGAAGACTCGAGGCCGGGACCACGTGATCGGTCCATTGCCCCAGGGATAGATCCGGCCATCGGTGGACCGAGCCGCCATTTCCCATTGCGACTCGGTCGGGATCTGCTTGCCCGCCCAGTTCGCGAACGACTCGGCGTCATTGAAGTTGACGCGAACGACTGGCAAGTCATCCGGCTCCGCCCGGGCCTTGGCGTCGGTCAACCATTTGCCCGCGGGCTGGCCGCCATAGTGAGACTCGCGCAAAAAGATGCGGAACTGTCGGTTGGTGACTTCGTGCTGGTCGATGTAGAAGGTTGACAGTCGAACCTGATGCGCCGGTGCTTCGGCGGGCTGGCCATCCTTGTTACCCATCAAAAAAGTGCCGCCGGGAATCAGGATCATGGGCTCGCCGTCACGTTTGCCCACGATGACGAACGGCCAGCCAGACTCATGGATGCCGGCATCGGGATTCGCCTGGAAGCCACGCGGCAAGGAACGGGAGGCCACCGCCCGCGGGGACGTTGCGGTTTTAGCCGGTGAAGTGGACGGCGTTACCATCACCGCGCCAGGGTTGGCCGCCAAGATCGGGGCGGCCTGACCTTGGCCAGTCTGTGGGGGGCTGGGTGCGGCATGGACAACGGCGGGCCGCGGCGCGGCGCCGCCGCTGCTTTCGGTATCTCTTTCTGATTCGCGACAAGAGGACTATCGCTGAATAACGGCAGGTTCTTGTCGGCACGATCGAGTGCGGCCTTGCAATCCCTGGCGGTGGGCGTTCCCTTGTAGACCTTGACCACCTCATTCAACATCGCCACGGCCTGGTCGGTCCGGCCGTTTTTTGCTAACTCATGGGCCCGGTTGAACATGAATTGGGCAGCCTCTTGGTCGAGCGCGGCTCGGTTTTCAGGGCCAGCCGGGAATACGATCGGCCCCGGGGGGGGATTGCTCGCTGCCATTCCCACGGGATCGTACAAGAAGGCTCGATAGACGGTCCACCCGAACAGAAGTAGGCAAGCACTAATTAGTGTCCCGACGATCAGACGAGCACGGCGCCGCGAGTCGAAGGTGTCGAGGGTAGGCGTCTCTTCGATCAATACCTTCTTTTCGCTCTTCTCATCCGTGGAGTCGGATTCGAGATTCTTCCGCGATTTCTTGGCGTACCGCGAGTCTTCCTCAGTCGGCTCGGGCTCCGATTTCCAGAGCCGTGGCATCGGCTGAACCGAGTTGGTGGTTTTTTTGGGGGGCTCCTGCGGTTCTTCTTCCAGGAGTTCGTAGGACATGGATCACTGTCCCGCTTCGCGGACTAGTCCGTCGAGGATTCGAGTGGAATTCGTCTTTCCGCCTTTTCCCAGGCCTTCATGATTTCGCTTGGCACTTGATAGGCTTTAGCCTACCGTCACCGCGCGACGATCGGCAAGCCGAACCACTACGGAGCGGGGCTGTGAGTACGAGAAGCGTAGGCGAATGGGTTGAGATCCATTAGACCTTGCGGTGTACCGTGGTGACGGCCTGGCCGCCTTCGGGTAGGTCGAGCAAGGTATAGTCGCCGAACAGGTTGGGAGCTTCGTCTTGAAGCAGCTTGCAGACAGCGATGGCCAGCCGGCGAATCTCGACGTCAGCCGCGGCGTCGCCGCGCATCTCGATGAAATGGCGCACCGCCCGGGCGTTGGCCGTGACGAAGATCTTAGTCTCGGTCGCGTTGGGCAAGACGCTGCGTGCCGCCTCGCGTGCTTTCTTACGCCTGAGGGTTTTGTCGGGGATCTCCTTGAATGTTTCCGTCAGCCGGTCGGCGAGGTCGCGATAAGCGGCCTGGCTGGCGTGGACAGCCTCGAGCCAGACGCGGTGCAGCGCGGGGTCGGCGGCAATGACCTCGGGCTCGACGAACGAGCACTCCGACTCATCGACGAACCGCTGGCTCAACTGCGAGAAGCCAAACCCCGCCCGATGCCGCACCAGCTCGTGGGTCAGGCTGCGGCTCACTCCGGTAATGAGCAGGTTAAAGACCGCATGTTCCAACACCGAGCCGTGACCGACCTCGAGGATGTGCCCGATATACGCTTTGTTGCCCCCCGGCCGTGGTTTTTGAAACGACATATAGCAAACTCGCCCCGCCGTCTCGATCAACTTTTCGCCGCCAACCTCGGTATCGGTCGTCCATTTCATGACCTCGTGGTCGGATAGAAATGCGGCAAGCGCTTCCTCATCGACAACCTGTCGGCCCAGCAAGTAGACCGTCGGCTCGTGGATGATGCGCAGGGTGGGTTCCGTTTCGACGCCAGCCATAAGTCGCCCTCGTTGGCATGATGTTCCATTTTGGTCAGTTGGGCTCTCCATTATAGCGGCGATGGTCGCGTGCCGGCAGATCGGCATTCCCGGCTGGGCCTGGGTATCCCGAACCGGGCCACGCGGGGACCGAAGTCTCCGTCCGCCGCCCATTCGCCCTGCCTCTTACTGCGTGCATCGACCGTGCGCCGCTAAGCCCATCGGTCGGTCGCCGCGATGTTTGACGTAAAGGCGGCAGGCCGCACGGTCGAGCGATCCGGCAGGATCGGCAGATCCGCGCCGAGCGAGGGCGGTTCATCCGTGCGCGCAATGATCGCGGACAAAAAGTTTGGAAAAATTTTTAAGCCACATCAGAACAATAGGTTCTGATCGAGATTTCCCAAGAATCGGAATAGGTGCATTAACGAAATTTGTAAGCCACGTTATATTGTTAGTATGGGCGTTGTGCGCAAGGTGTGCGAGTTCTGTTTCGTCTTTTGCTGTTTCGCGATTCTTTCCGGGTTCCCGTGCGTGCCAATTCACGTTGAGTTGAGCTCGCTCATTCGGGTGGCGGGTTCAAAGACATGCTGGTTCACGATGGGCTAAGTTCGCTCGGGGGTGTTGTTGGCCCCTCGAGGGCAGCACAGGCCGGTCGCGCGGCGACCCAATTTTCGTGCCCCGAACGCGAATGCGCCTACCTCCTTTGCCGGAATGCCACAACTCGTTTTTTGGATTGGCTCGTTGCAACGGAGGCCTTCCGAAACCCTGTCATTTAGTGCCAAAAAGTGCCATTTCAATGAACACGCACCAATCGGAACAGGTGATCATGTCGCGAATTCTTGCGACAGGGCGCTGGCCATGTCGCTCGAACACGCTTGCCCAGTCGCCAAAATCGGTCTGGCGGAAGAGCCGCATGGATGGATACCACGGTGAATCCTCGCGGTCGATCAGCCAGCGCCACTCACCGACGGTTGATAGAGGGACCCACACCCGAACACCCAGGCCGCCGGCCAGGTGCGCCAGTGAGGTATCGGGCGTTACCACGAGGTCAAGCTGGCCGATCACGGCGGCCGTGTCCAGAAAGTCGCGCCGGTCTTCCCGGTCCCCTTTCCGGCGAGTCAGCTTACCTACCGGGAACCGACCGGCCAGTTCGGCAAGCTGCTCGGTGCCGTCGCCCTTTTGCAGGCTAATCAGACACACGCCGGGCAGCTTCGCCAACGGAGCAAAATGATGAAGCGGAAAAGAACGCCAGCGATCGCCCTTGTGGCCTCGATTTCCCTGCCAGGCGATCCCGATACGAAAGACCCGGTCGTGCTTCATCACTCCGTCGCCGGTGTCGCCGCGGCGCAGCCGCCGCGAGGCTCGGTCGAGGATCGGCCGCCATTTCTCGATGGTGCCCGCGTCGGCTGAAAGATAGGGTTCGGCGGGCACGTTTTCCAGGTTCGTCCCAAAAATCGCCGGGAGGCTCATTAGCGACGCATGCACATCACAATCCGGCAACGTCGACTTCCAATCCACCACCTGATCCACTCCCTGACATCGGGCCACGAGCCGGATGAGCGGCTTGCGGCAGGCGACCACGACATGGCCCCGGCGCTCCTTGACCAGCCGAGCCAGGCGAATAAATTGCAGGGTGTCACCCAAACCCTGCTCGGCAACGAGCAGGATCGAACGTCCCTCAAGGTTTTCGCCCGTCCAGCGCGGAGAGCTGACCGGCAAAAGCAGCAGCTCGGCGCATTTGAGCCGCCACTCGTGCTCGAGCCATCCGCGGTCGAACTCGCCGCGAGTCAACCAGATATAAGCACGGTTCCGCCGCGCCGCTGGGAAATCCGGGCGCAATTTGAGTGCGTGATCATAAGATTCAGCCGCTTCGCTCAGCTTCCCTTGGCGGGCCAGTACGATTCCGAGGTTCACATGAGAATCCGCCCAATCGGGGAGGACACGGAGTGCTTCCCTCGTCCAGTATATGGCCTCGTCGAATTGGCCGAGGTCGCCAAGGGCGGTGCCCAAGTTCATGAGCGACTGGGGCGAATCGGGCCGGAGCTCGACGGCTTGCCGATAGCACTCGACCGCCTTGTCGAGCCGGCGCTGCTCCCACAACATATTTCCCAGGTTATTCAGAATGGCATAGTCATCAGGAGCCTGAGCCAGGGCCCGGCGATGATGTTCTTCGGCCTCGCGAATCCGGCCCTGCCGCCAGACCGCGGTACCCAGGTTGTTGAGCGCTCCCGGATGATCCGGCCAGAAACGGAGCACTTCCCGGAGGTACCCCTCCGCCTCGACATATTGGCCCTGGCCCAGCAGCACCGTTGCCTGTTTGAGGTAAACGGTCGCGATAAAAGAATTCGCGACGTCCGCTCGACCTCGACCTTGCTCCGTCTTGCTTCCTTGCGCCGTATTTAACACCCCAGCCATGGGAGGCCCTCCTATTTTTCAGGTGGAACGGCCAGAGTAAAGCGTGAGTGGGCAAGATAAGAGGAACACGGCCTGCGTCAAGTGGAATCGACGGGCCGATTCAGCCGGCGGTAGAGCTCGACGTAGTTTTGGAACAGTTCATCGTAAACCGCCGCGTTGGCCGGGTTGGGCTCAACGAGTCGCTCGATGGCGACCATGGCGGTGGCGGCCTGGTCGAAGTCGGGATAGATACCGGCGGCGACGGCGGCGGCCATCGCCGAACCGAGGGCACAGGCCTCGCTTTCGCGCGCCAGCCGGACGGGCTTCTTGAGGATGTCGGCGTGAATTTGCAGCCAAAGAGCCGACTTGGCACCACCGCCGCCGAGAAAGATCCGCTCGACCTTGAGGCCGTGGGCCGAAGCGTCTTCGAGGATGTGCCTTGTACCGCAGGCGGTCGCTTCGTAAATGGCGCGCACGATGTGGCCCGGTCCGTGGGCCAGCGACAGCCCGGTGATCGCCCCGCGGGCATGGGGGTTCTTATAAGGTGAGCGGTTTCCCTGCCAATCCTCACGAACGACCAGGCCGTCCGAGCCTGGCGGCACGGCGGCGGCGTGTTCGTCGAGGACCTGGAATACGCTGACTCCTCTTTTTTCGGCGTCGCGCTCCTGGTCTCCGGCGAAATGGCGGCGATACCATTCGAGGATCGAGCCGGTGGCGGTCTGGCCGGCTTCAAGAGTGTACAGGCCAAGCGCAGTCGCGTCGGGATAGCAGCCGGCGGCGCCCGAGCCGAAGACTCCCTCGCGCGACTGGGCGAGATGGCACGTGCTCGAGCCAACGATCACCGCCACGTCGCCGTCTTGCGTCGCTCCTAGGCCGAGCATTCCCAGGTACGCATCGATTCCTCCTTGGGCGACGGGAATCCCCGCTGGCAGCCTCAGGTCGCGGGCCGCCTGCTCACTCAAGCGAGCGGCTCCCTTGCCCAGCGGGACGATCCGCGCCGGCCACTTTTGCAGGAGATCTTCCAGACCGACGGTTTTCAAGAGCCCGACCGGCCAGCCGCCGTCGGGGCGTGCATAGTTCCATTTGACGGCCACGTGGTTGAGCGACAGCGTCCAATCGCCGGTCAGTCGAAACATCATCCAGTCGGTGCATTCGACGATACGCTCGGCACGCGAGTAGACATCGGGCTCGTTGCGCTTGAGCCAAAGTGCCTTGGGGAGCATCCACTCGGGGGAGACGCGGCCGGAAACATAGCGCAAGACGGGATCTTTGGTTTCGCTGATTTCAGCGGCCTCGCGGAAGGCTCGCTGATCCATCCAGAGCAATGCAGGCCGATGGGGCTCGCCGGCCGAATCGCAGGCTAACACCGTGCAGGCGGTGCAGTCGAGGCCAATGCCGACGATTTGACGAGGGTCAATACCATCCTTGGCCAGGGCAAGCCTGACCGCGTCGGCGGCGGCCGCCCACCACTGGACCGGGTCCTGTTCAGCCCACGTCGGCCGCGGGTAACTCGTCGCGATCGGGGCGACTCCGACCGAAACGGTTTGTCCGTGCGCGTCGATGAGGGCGGCCCGCAAGCTCTGGGTTCCGACGTCCAGGCCCAGCAAGAGAGGGGAACGAGCCGTGTGCGTTGTCATGGAAGGTGACCTCTTTGATCCCTATTGCGTTCAAAGCGACTTCCGGCTATCCAGCAGAAATGTGACGGGCCCGTCATTCACCAGTTCAACCTGCATCGTGGCGCGGAAAACGCCGGTCGCGACCTCGAGGCCCGATTCGAAGAGCCGCCCGGTGCAATCGAGATAGAGCTTCTCGGCAAGGGCGGGATCGGCCGCCCCGGTAAAACTCGGCCGACGGCCCGCGCGGCAATCACCCAGTAGAGTAAACTGACTCACGACCAAAATTCCACCACGAACCTCGAGCACGCTCCGATTCATCTTGCCGGCGTCGTCTTCGAAGCCACGAAGGTTAAGTACTTTTTCGGCCATCCAGGCGGCATCCTCCTCGGTGTCGCCCTGGGCAACTCCAAGCAGGAGCAGCCAACCTCGCCCAATGCGGCCGACACATGTTCCATCCACCTCGACCGAAGCCCTGGCCACTCTTTGGAGCACCGCACGCATCTGGGAGCCTCCTGGTCCGTTTCGCGCTCAATCCCTTTCGAGTTTCGTCATAACCGCAACCGGACCGGCCGGACCCGGAGCTGCTTCAAAACACGGATACGCTCGGGCGAGCCGACGAATGTCTGATCGGGGAAGCGGTAATGCGCTCGGATGCTCGACATGTTTGTCTCGCCCATGTGGGTGTTCAACGACATACCAGCCAGGTATTGGAGCCGCAGGTTGCGGTCGGTGTTAATTTGGGCGCCTCGAGACCACTCTTTCAGTAAGGGCGCCTGTCCGGCGTAGGTGGCCAGCAGGTCGATGCCCTCCTCGACCACCCAGTCGGGCCCTTCTCCGAACCCCACCTCGAGGAGTGACTGTTTCACGAGCTGATGATCCGGGCGGTCCAGGCGGCGTTGAAATTCGTCAACGTCGATCACCATCGGCTCGACCTGGCCGAAGAGGACGGCATCGTAGCCTTGGCCGTCACGCTCGTTGCTCCAAATGATGCCGTTGGGAAAGACCTGGAAGAAGGTGGCGATCATGCTTTTGGTCGTTTCCAGGCTGCTCTCGTAGAGAGGGACCCAGAGGCTCACGCTCCCACCAGGTTTCAAGTGATCGCGACACATCTGGTAGTATTCCACTGTATTTAGCGCGGCACAGCCCTTAACCCAAGGATCGATCGGATCGGAGGTGATGATGTCGAACTTTTCGCCGGTGGTGCGGAGGAAGTGGCGGCCATCGTCGTAGACCACCTCGACCTGCTTGCCGTTCACCGTGTGTGGGTTCTCGCGGGCGATGCCGTCGACCACGTGGTAATTCTCCCTGCCAAACATCGGCGACACGATGGTCGGCACCAAGGGCTCGATGTCGCAGATCACGATCCGCTTGACGTCGGGGTGCAACACGAACGTGCCGGCGGTGATGCCCGCGCCGCAGGCCACGACCAGTACCGACTCGGGCTTCTTGTGAATCAAGGCCGGGATGTGCCCCAGCATGCGCTGGAGCCGCATGTCGAAGCGCTCGGTCGACGCCTGGATCTTGCCGGCGCCATGGAAGCTAAGCACGCCCTCTTTCGTGATCGTAACGGCGACCGAGACGTTCGTGCCCTCGCCGACGTAGGTACAGTAGACGTCGAGGTCGTCGGGCTCGTCGGGGATGTTCTTGACGATGGTGGGGGCCGACCTGTGAGAGCAAGCTTGGCGTGCGCCGGCCAAATGCCACGACGACCCACGGCAGCGGGACCACGCTCCAGGCGAGCCAGCCGGCCACTGCCACCGCGACCGCCAGCGCCGCCGTACCGCCCAAACGGACCGTTCGCGGGGGCTGGTCGGAGCAGGGGCAAGGGACCACCAGCGCGGCCGCCGCGGCAAGCCCAATCAGTGCTCGCTCGGCGCCGGCGGTGCCGATGGCGGGGACCAGCACCAGGCTGAACACCAGGGCGCCGGCGATGCCGCCGATAGTGTTCGCCGCGTAGACCCCTCCCACCAGCCGCCCCGGGTCCTGATCGCGAGCGGCGACCGCCGCGAGCGCCAGCGGGAAGCTCGCCCCCCACAGGCACGCCGGCGGTAAGACGGCCCAGAGGCAGCGCACCAGGTCGAGTTGGAAGGTGTACCAGGCGCTCGGCGACAGCTCGGGGGTGATCGGCCAGTAGGGGAGTGACTGCGAGATCATGAACGCGGTCCAGGCAATGGCCGCGGTCAGGAGCCACTGACAGGCGCCCAGCGCCAGCCACGCCGAGTTGGCCCGCCGAGCCAGGAATGCACCCAGGCTGCTGCCGATCCCCAGACCGGTCAGGAACGCGGCCAAGATCAAGGAGAATGTGTACACAGTCCCACCGAGTAACAGCGACAGCAGTCGGGTCCAGACCACCTCGGCACCCAGCGCCGACGTCCCGGAGAGGGCGATCGCGAGATACACGGCCCTGGCGCCAAGAGGACGCCTCGCCCCCTCCTTCATCGGGGGGTCGGCTATGAGCTCGCACCGGGCCGGGCCAGTAGGCAGGGCAAGAGCGATCACGGCCACGGTTACGTTGAGGGCGACGGCGACATAAGTGGCCACGGCCATGTCGTGAACGCGCAACAGGTAAAAGCCCGCTAGCAGGCAACCGAACACGGCCCCCGCAATATTGCCGCCATAGAACAAGCCGAGCCAAGAAATGCCAAGAGGGCTGGTCTCGACCCAGGCGCGATCGCCGGCAGGGTCGCGCCCATCAGTATCGTGGGTGGCAGCAAGCATACAGTGGCCGCGGTCCCGCGCAGGAGGATGCTCGGCAGACCGTGGCCGGCAAAATTCACGTACGCCCCTTCGATAGACGGCATCGCAAAGAACACCGCGAGCCCGGCAGCGCCGATGGCCAGCTCGAGCAGGGAGTAAACCCGCAGGGGGTGATGCCGGCCTGAGACGAGTCGAGGCAAGAGCAGGCTGCCCACGCACATGCCCCCCATGAACGTCGCCAGTAGCACGCCCAAAGAGACGGCGGTCGATCCGATGACAAGCTGAAGAAGCTGAAGCCAGACGACCTCGTAAATCAAGGCCGCGCAGCCACTGCCGGCGAACAGCACGAACAGAACGGGCAGAAACCGGCGCAGCGCGGCCGGGCCAGTCGGTGGGGGCAGGTCGTGCGAGGTCATAGCGCGGTTGTTTTCTCCAAGAGTTTAAAGCTGGCTTGCCCGGAATCCGCACTCTCGATACACTCCCGCTCGTTCCACCCGAAACGGATTTGTCGATCTTCGAGTCGAACCGCGGCGACGACGCGTCCCTTCCCTGAGCGGGAAAAATGTCTGCCGACCGCGCGGGCCTACACTGGAAGTAGCTTACCGCGTTTCATGATTTAGGTAACCTATCGTCCGGGTGAAAGGCTTGTCGTTCGAAGCGGGTGCTGGGAGAGCGAAGGATGAGGAAGCTCCAAGCCAACGGTCGCGGGGCGGCCGCTTTCGTGTTGCTGGCCAGCGCAAGCCTGGTGGCGGGTTGCGTCGAGCGTCGCTACACGATTCGCAGCGATCCCCCCGGCGCGACCGTCATTGTTAACGGCGAAGAGATTGGCCCGACGCCGGCTTCCAAAAGCTTTGTGTATTACGGGCAACGGGAAATCACCCTGATTCTCGACGGTTACGAAACCAAGACGGTGATCCAGCCAATCAATGCCCCATGGTGGGACAACTACTTCACCGAATTCTTCACCGAAAACTTGGTGCCGATCTCGTTACGCGATCGAGCGCGACTATAAATTTCAATTGACCCCCGCTCAATCTCCGCCCAAGGGCGAGCTGCGCGACCGGGCCGAGAACTTGCGAAACGAGGCCCGCACCTTGCCCAAGCCGCGCCGCGGTGGGATTTTAGGATGGCTTGGCTTCTGATCCGCAAAAAAAGAAGTCCAATGAATCTCGCTCCGGGGTTGAGCCGAAATAAAGGTAAGTGTTGTTCGTCTTTGATTCGAAGTGGCGAGGTGAACATCCGTGAAGATTGCAGTGGCCGCGGTTCAGATGAGCTCAGAGCTTCTTGACGTCCCGTGCAATCTGGAGCGGGCCGACGACCTATTGCGTACGGCTCGCCTGTCCGGCGTTGAATTCGCGGTCTTGCCCGAGCTTTTCAATACCGGCTATAGCCTTTGCCCTGACTATGGTCCGTACAGTGAAACGGCGGAAGGCCCCACCCTTTCGCATCTCCGCCAGCGCAGCCGCCAGTGGGGGATGGGAATCGCCGCGGGTTTCGTCGAGCGCGAGGGGCGCCATCTCTACGATTCCCTCGCCTTTTGCTCCCCCAGCGGCGACACTCACATTTATCGCAAGCGTCATTTAGTCTTTTGGGAACGCTTCCGATTTCATCCCGGCCGAGCGCCCATGGTCGTGTCAACTCCGTGGGGACGGGTCGGCTTCGCCATTTGCGCGGACATGATCTACCGCAAAGTGTGGACCGATTATCGCGATCGCATCGACCTTGCCGTGGTATCGGCCGCGTGGCCCGACTTCGCGGACCGTGATTCGGGCCGCCGGCACTGGCTCTTTGGCCACGTCGGCCCCCTCTCCAGCGCGATTCCGGCGAAGGTCGCGATGGACCTCGGCATTCCCATCGTCTTCGCCAATCAATGCGGCGAAACCCACACGACGATTCCCGTGCTCGGTACCCAAATCCGCGACCGGTTTGCCGGCCAGAGCAGCATCTGTGACGGCCGGCATGGCGAACCGGTGCGTGCCGGTGCGGAGCCATCGCTGCTCATCGCTCCTATCACCCTCCACCCGCGCCGAGGACCCAAAACGTGGCATTCTATGTCCCCCTTGGCCCCCGTGGCCTCCTGTTCCGAATCGGCACTTTCGTGATCGGCATCTGGGGCGGACTGGTCTATGGCCGGGCGTACCGTCGCCGCCGTCACGTGAGGGTGCCCAGCCCTCAGGCCTTGACCATTTCTATCCACAAATGATATGATTTTCCTTGCAAGTGCTCGCGCGGTCAGGCCGCCCAGACTGCCTTAATCGCGGTAATTTAACTGGTGCGCTCCCCCCGCGGATTTGCACGATGATTTTCTCGCCCACGGCGATCGCGACAACTGAGGTATAGCCATGTGTGGAATCGCTGGCGCTATGGATTTGGCGGGATCGCGCGAGTTTTCGATCCAGCGGTTGTTGGCGATGACCGGTGCGATCGCTCATCGCGGGCCTGACGACGAGCAATTCCATATCGAGCCCGGGGTCGCGCTGGGGGCCAGACGGTTGTCGATCATCGACCTCGCGGGGGGACGCCAGCCGATCGCCAATGAAGACAACTCCGTGTGGGTTGCCTATAACGGCGAGCTTTTTGAGTACCCCGAGCTACGCAAAGAGCTCTTACTTCGCGGCCACCACCTGGCGACCCGTTGCGACACCGAAGCCTGGGTCCATCTTTATGAAGATCATCGTGAAGCGATGTTTGCCAGGGCTCGTGGTCAGTTCGCCGTTTCCTTATGGGATCGCAACACGCGGACGCTCATTCTGGGGCGAGACCGGGTCGGGATCTGTCCCCTCTACTACACCGAGGTCGACGGCTGGCTGCTTTGGGGTTCAGAGATCAAGGCTCTGTTGGCCTCGGGACTGGTCGCCGCGCGGCCCGACCCGCGGGGCGTCGACCATCTCTTTACGTTTTTTTGCGCCGGCACCACGCGCACTTTTTTTGAGGGAATCTCGTCGCTGCCGCCCGGTCATTTCCTCAAGGTTCATGACGGCCGTGTGACCAAGCACCGCTACTGGGACCTGGATTTTCCCGACGCCGACCACGAGCGCCGGCTGGATGATCCGAGCCCGCTCATCGATGAGTTCCAGGCTTTGCTCGAGCAATCCGTGGAGCGTCGGCTGCGCAGCGACGTACCGGTCGTCAGCTACATCAGTGGTGGGCTCGACTCGACTGTCGTGCTCGGCTTTTGCAGCCGCCGTCGCGGTGAGCCGATTCCGGCGTTCACGGTCGGACTCGACAATGCCGGGCCGGACGAACGCACGCATTCCGCCGAGGCAGCGCGAGTACTGGGGTCTCCCTTGACCACCATCGCGATGGATCGGTCGAAGATTGCCGACGCGTTTCCCGACTTGATTCGCGCGGCCGAGGGACCAGTGCTCGACACCTCGTGCGCGGCTCTTCTGCGTCTGGCCCAGTCGGTCAACCAGCAGGGATACAAAGTCGCGCTGACTGGTGAAGGGGCCGACGAAGCCCTGGCCGGCTACATCTGGTATAAGTGCCAGAAAATCCGCGATTCGATGGTCCGCGGTGTGGGCCACGGCCCGTCTCGAGTGGTTCGCAACCTGCTGATGAAGAGCATCGCGGGCCGCGCCGTGCACCTTCCACCGGAGCTGGCCATCGGCGGTGTCCGCCCCGCGCAGCAAGACCTCTACGAGTTGATCTCACAAGCAAAGCCGATCTTGTATTCGAGCGGCATGTGGCAGCGGCTGGGTGACCACAATCCTTATGATGACCTCGATATCACCAATGAAAATATCAAGCGATGGCATCCTCTCAATCAGTCGCTCTATGTCGGCTACAAGGTCATGCTCGCCGGTCTATTAATGATTTCCAAGGGTGATCGCATTGCCATGAACGCATCGGTCGAAACGCGCTATCCGTTCCTTGACGACGACGTGATCTCTTTTTGTGCCGGCATTGCTCCGGAATACAAGCTGCGAGGGATGACTGAAAAGTGGATATTGCGGCAGGTGGCGACGCGCATTCTTCCCACGCAAATTGCCAACCGGCCCAAAACGATGTTTCGAGCAGACATGTCCGGCTCGTTCCTCGGACCGCACCGGCCCGCGTGGGTGGACCAGTTGTTAAGCCCGGAGTCGCTAAGTGCCACGGGCTTTTTCAACCCCGCGGCGGTGGCACGTCAGCGCGCCTGGCAAACGCACATGCCGCGGATCACGCCGGCGCGTGGCGTCTTTGACGTGGCGCTGACCTGTGTGGTCTCGACCCAGCTTTGGCACCATATCTTTTGCGGCGGCGGCCTCTGCGATCTTCCCACGTGGCAAGCGCCTGGCCGCCGCCACGCGGTTCGACCCAAGAACCTGACGGGCGCATGATCTCCACGAGCTCCCCCGGATTTACAAGAAATCAGCCGACGAAATGGACAAGCAGCGACGACATCTATGCCCAGCGGATTCGTTCCCTCTCGCTTTGGTCCGGCCCGATCCGCCTGCAACGCCTCGACGGCGGGATCACCAACAGGAACTACCTTGTTGACGACGCGAACGAGCAATTCGTTGCACGAATCGGCGAGGAATTGCTCGTTCTGGGCATCGATCGCCGCAACGAGCTGCAATGTCATCGCGCTGCCCAGTCCTCTCGGCGTCTCACCTCCCTTGATCTATGGCGAGCATGGGGTGCTCGTCAGCCGTTACGTCCCGAGCCGCACACTCGACCCGGCCGGCGCCACGGGAACCCGGGATTCGCGCCCGGCTTGCCCGCGTACTTCGCCAATTGCACGAAGGCTGGGACGAGTTGATCGGCGAAATGCTCTTTTTCTCGCCGTTTCAGGCCAGTCGCACTTACGTGGCCACCGCGCGGCGACTGGGAGCTCTTCTCCCCTCCGATATCGACGAGATGTTGGTAACAACCCGCAAACTGTCGCGCACCATCGCTCCCTACATGCCGGCCTTATGCCATAACGACATGCTGCCCGCCAATGTCCTCGACGATGGCCAACGGGTCTGGATCGTCGATTGGGAATATGCGGGGATGGGCCACCCGCTCTTCGATCTCGCGGGGTTTTCCGCCAATTGCGATTACTCCGAAGAGCAAGACGTGGAGTTTCTCGAAAGCTATCGCGGCGAGTTCCGCCGGCAAGACCTCGACGAGCTCCGCGTCCTCAAGGTGGCGAGCCTGCTTCGTGATGCGCTTTGGGGCGTCGTTCAGACAGTCGCCTCGGACCTCGACGTCGATTATCGCGAGTACGCCCGGGTTTACTTCGAAAAATACCGGAAGGCGCTGGCAGGGCTTCCTCAGCGAACTTAATCAAGCGAACAAGCAAGTAAATGACCTTGCGTGAGTTCGGGAGGGCGAGGCTCCGTCCGAGCCGGATGGTGCCGCGGCTCGCCAGGAGGCTCGCCCTCCCAGAATCGTGCAAAGGCGGTTAGCGCTTGGCAGCCGGCAGCGTTAACCACCAAAGCAGTCCGGCCACGCAAACGCCGTGGTCGATCTGACCGCTGGTGATGAGCGCGGGGATGTCGCCAGCAATATGCTGAAGTCGAGGCGCGACAGAACATTTCGAGATTCTCTGTTCCGCCTCCGCCATTGCCCGGCGGGGCAAAAAGAGAGGATGGCGGCCGCGAGGGGATCTCGCCCACCCCGACTCCCCCGCCGCCGGCCGACGCGAGGCGATAACAGCAAGGGATATCGCGCAAGCGGCCGCTCAGGGCGATACCCTGGCTCTTCAGGTCTTCGCCGAAGCCGCGGATTGGCTGGGGCGCGGTTTGCTGACTGTTATCCGCATTCTTAATCCTGACAAGATAATCCTGGGCGGGGCTTGGCTCTGGCGGGAGATCCTGCTGGCGCCACTGCGCCAAAGCCTGACCGAACTCGCCTCGCCCAGCATCGGCTACTCCACCGAAATCGTGCTTGCCGAACTGGGCCTGTACTCTCCTCTCGATGGCGCGGCGGCCATGGCGCTGGACCTCCTGCCTGTGAAACCTTAACGCAATGTGAAACGTCGATAGGAATGTCTGTTGGTTCCGCCAGGGCTCGGGATCGGCAAGGCCAAGTGGCACGCAACCCGCTGG
>CAWHKI010000155.1:0-75475 GCA_963829765.1 uncultured Isosphaeraceae bacterium
GACAGCCGCGTCCACCTTTTTGCCGAGTTGATCGTCTCCCGACTTGCGGTCCGACGGAGACTTCTCCCTGGCCGGACTCCGGCTGCATGCTACCGAGGAAAGTTTAGGTGCCGGCCCGAAAAAGCTGAAAAAAGTCAGCCCGGGTGAAACCGCGATCGTGTCGCAGGGATTGGTCACCGCGAATGCCCCGGAACGAGCGGAGTGAGAAAACGGGGCGAATACAAGGGACCGGCCCGCGTTGCCAGCGGCGGCGTCCCGCGCCTTCCCGCCGGCCGCAGCTTGCGTCTGGATTGCAGTGTTTTGGAGTATGCACATTGACCTCCTTGGCGTGGCGTGTTCAGATGGGGCGTGAGAGTGCCCGGCTGATCGGCTCACAATTTTGGCTGGAAATGGTTCCAGAAGTTCGATGCCCCCACTATTTTCACGGGTGTTGCCCAAGGTCTTGGTCGCGCTGTGGCTTTCCATTTGCTGTACGCAATCGCGGGCCAAGGCAGGGTACCTGCGAGGTGCCAGCGGCAACACGGCACCGACAGCCAACAACTTGATGAGCACGCTCGATTTCGCGGTCCTTACCAACGAAGGTGGGAAGCTAGATACGTGGCGCGCCAGCGACGTCGCCAATTTTAATTTTGATGGGACTTTCACGGCTGGCAGTCCCCTGCCTGGTCAGAAGGCAGCACCGGCTTTGGATACCAGTGCCGGCTTTCTCTATCTCTACGAAGTCAATAACGACTTCGCGAAGGGCAATGGCAACACCATCACTCGGGTTTCGGTCCCATTGCCGGTTCCCATCGCGGACATCACCTCCTGGGGCTACTTCTCCGCGCTGGGGCTGGCCGACTTCGCGGGTCCGGTCACCTCGGCCAACTTCTTCGGCAGCACAAGGGTGCGAGGCAATCCGGCGGTCGCCAGCTTGGGCGTCACCGATCCCAACGTCGTGGCGCTGGCGGCCGACTATGTCACGCCCACCGACGTCTTCGTAGCTAAACGCGGTAAGGACGCCACGTTCACCGCGACTTTCCGCGGCAAGTCCCTGCTCGCCGCCCAAGGGCGCAGTGTGATTTTCGGATTCACGAGCCCAGACGCACCGTTAGGACTACTACTAGGTAACGGTAAAGAGTTTGTTCAAGCCGGAATCAGCGGGGTCGGGGCAGACCGAACACCCGGTGGGGCACGTGGGTCCGTACCGGCTCTCGCCCCACCTCCCAATCCAGGAGGCTTGCCCGAACCGGCGAGCGCCGTGCTGCTCGCGAGCGGCATGCTGCTCACCGTCCTCTTGCATCGAACCAGTCGCGGTGGTCATTGCGCCCCAAGGATCATGGGCCGAGGCGTTATGGGGGCCTGCCCAGCGAGAGGTCGCCACTGGCCTGATGAAAAGCTGGCCTTGATGAACCCGAGCGTTCCCGAGAGTTTTGTTGCGCGAATTGTCCCCTAGGGGCGGCACCGCTGGCGCGGTGCCGCCAGACGAGGTCAGCCCTTGTTTTTTGTTTTTCGGTCTGCCTAAAGCGGACCCTCAGCGCACGTGGACCAGCGCGGCGGCGGCATGGAGGCCGGAAGGTCCCGCTCGCCGCCGCCCAGGGGGCAAGGGGAAGTCTGAGCGCATGTCAGTCCGGGTCTCGTTTGCTCGGGAGCGGGGTTCGACCGGCCTAGCTCCAGGGATTGATCAAGCCGGACAGCCGCCTCCACTTTTTTGCCGAATTGATCGTCTCCCGACTTGTGGTCCGACGGAGACTTCTCCCCCGGCCGGATTCCGGCTGCAAGCTACCGAGGAAAGTTTCCGTGCCGGCCCGAAAAAGCTGGAAAAAGTCAGCCCGGGTGAAATCGCGATCGTGTCGGGGCGATTTGTCGCCGCGAATGCCCCAGAACGAGCGGAGTGAGAAGACGGGGCGAAATACGAGGGACCGGCCCGCGTTGCCGGCGGCGGCGTCCCGCGCCCTCCCGCCGGCCCCGCGGCTTGCGTCTCAATTGCAAGCGACATTGTACAGTCGAACCCCCAGCACCCGAAATGATTGCGACCTGGACAGACAGGCGGAAAAAGATGAAAATCCACTATTCTCTCTATGGACACCGGCTAAACCTTCGATTAGGATAGCAGGGTTCAATGCAGCGAAATCCATGACGTGAGCGTAACTGAACTGCTGGAATGAGAACGAGCATTCGCACTCTTTGTTTCACAGCGGTGTTTGTCGCCTCAGCCTTCCAAGGGATAACGCCCGATCAGGCTAATCTGGCCTCGGCGAGGGGGTTATTGTTGCTTCATGCGCTCGGCGGCGACTCGACGCCTGTGAGCGAGCCCGACGATTCGTCGGGCCAGATTTGCGAGCGGGTTGAGTGTTCGATGAACACGAACACGCTCGCGACAGAACGCGCTGCGGCACCGCTTTGGTTCGTGCCATTCGTATTGAGGGCCCGGACAAAGGCCAATCACTCCCGTCACTTTGCATCTCTCCCAGGCGCCGTGGTTTACGACGACGGTACCATCGACTGGCTCTGCCACTTCCTTTGCTGAGAGCGCCATCACGGCAGTTGTCTTGCTGAGCCTTCGTTAATCAACGCCGCTACCGATGCGCCAGCATAAGCCAAGCCGACCGATCCGCACTGGGTCCGTTGTAAATCGCAATGCTCGTCGTGCTCTCGTAGCGCTTTACGATGAGTTCATTGATACAGGTTACAAAAGCAGCTCCAGGCCCCCGAATCGTGCACTCCATATCCATTATGAGATGATCGCATGCGGAAATATCGAGCAATGAGCTTGCCCAGTCCCCCAGATAAGTCCATCGAAGTTGTGTCCCGGGGTAAACGCCTGATCGCTCAGCCGGTCTTTTTGGTAGGACCCGAGCATTCCGGCACGTCGCTGATGGGGATGATGCTTGATCACCACCCGATGTTGTCTTTCTTCTGCGACTTTCCCTACGCCGTCGAGATGATGCCCAAAGGCAACGGTTGGCCGGATCTACGTGAATATCACGAGTATCTTCGGTTGAACCGCCTCTTCAATGACGCGAAGTTGGTGATCGCCGCGGGTCTGGATTACCCCCAGCTCGTTGACAGCTTCCTGCGTCAGAAGCGGCGCCGTGACCGTAAGCCTTTGGTCGGAGCGACGGTCCATCGTCACTTCGACCGTTTACTCCGCATCTGGCCCGATGCCCGCTTCATTCACCTCGTTCGCGATGGACGCGCCGTCGCCTGGTCGACGATCGAAGCCGGAGCCGCGGGGAACATGTACGCCGCGGTCGAACCCTGGATCGAAGCCGAGACGCTCTGGGCAAAGATGCGCAGCCAACTGGCGGCGGATCGCTGGATGGAACTTCAGTACGAAGTGCTGGTCACCCGCCCGGAAGCAATGCTCGCGCACGTTTGCGAGTTTCTCGATATCCCCTACGACCAGGCGATGCTGAGCTATTCCAAGCACACGTCGTACAGCCCGCCATCGCCTTACTTGCTCGCCCGCTGGAGAAAGAAACTTTCGTCCCTGGAAATCCACCTTGCCGAGGCGCGCATTGGCGACATGCTCATCGAGCGAGGCTACGAGCTCAGCGATGATTCGCCACTCGAGATTACGCCGGTGATGGTGAAGCGGCTGCAAAGACAAAGTCGGGCCTATTGCGCTCGGGTCCGGTGGTGTAAGCATGGGACCTTGATCTTCCTTGCCGAACTCCTCACGCGACGGCTGGGCCCCCGCTCGTGGCGCATGCGCGTCTTGCGACAAATGACACCGCAATCGATACAATCGACCGTGAGCAAGACCATCCTTCCCGATGTCGACAAGCACAAGGGCCGACCGTGGTCGAAATTCCCCGCGCCAGTCGCCGGCACACGTTGGTCCGGGGAAGGAACGACCCATTCCGCGGCACGGACCCAACGGGATCGGGGAATCATCCCACGCTCAAAGAATGAGAAAGGCAACCCATGCGAACGTTGACACTGGGCCTGGTGGCCACCACGGCCATGACCATGATCGGTTGGGAACCACAACGCGGGCGATGTGACGACGGCTCGCGGCCGCCGGAAACCTCGGCAAAGGCCGCCGGCCAGGCGTTTGCCACGACCGGCCAGTCCCCAAAGCAATGGGCCCCTCTTTTCAACGGCCGCAACCTCGACGGTTGGTACACATTTTTGCAAAAGCATGGAAAGAATAGTGACCCCGACCACGTGATCACAATCGAGAACGATACGATTCACTTGTACAAAAGTGCCGCCGACGGAAGCCGCGTGGTGATGGGCTATATCGGCACCGAGAAGGAATACGGCAACTACCACCTGCGGCTGCAATACCGTTGGGGATCCAAGAAATTCGAACCTCGCTACAAGCTCAACCGCGACGCCGGCCTGTATTACCACATCCTGGGCCCAGACGCGGTTTGGCCGCGAGGGATGCAATTTCAGATCGAGCAGACCAACGTGGGCGACCTGCTTGCGATTTATGGCCTGCAGGTGGACAGTTGGATCGACCCCAAAACCAAGTCTTCCCGGATGCCGACGTATCTCTCGCCCGAGCAAGGCGGCTTGCCCCACGTGGTTCGCGGCAAGACCCTCGGATATCAAAGACACCTAGCGGGTCAATTCGAGGTGGATGGTTGGAACACGGTCGAGGTCATTGCAAAGGACGATACGGTTATCCATAAGTTAAACGGCCAGATTATCAATCAGGGCCAAAACGTGCGGTTGATCGACCCGAAAGCGAAGGCGTCGGCCAAGCCCGAACCGATCACACGCGGGCGGATTGCGCTCGAAATCGAAGCGGCCGAGATTTTTTATCGCGATGTGGAACTTTTGCATTTGAATTGAGATGACGGTGCAAACCCGCGGTTGTACATCCCCCCCTTCAAAGGCGATCCGCCTTTTGGGAGAGGTTGGGGCAGAAAAGTAGCCTCCACACGTCTCAGGAATGGTTAGCTCCCCACCTCTCGGTCCCCTCGGTCCGTCTCGTCTCGAGCGGCCCCGCGCGACCATTTCACAAATGTCAGAAGTTTCTCGTTGACAGCATCACGGGCAGGCGATACTCATCAATGAGGATGGACCCGCAACGGATCGGCCTCGGAACGCCGCCTCAGCGCCCCCGCGGCGAAGAGAGGATCGTAGCCATGCATCTCACAAGAGGTTGCATCGCCGTCGTCATCATGGTCGCCGTTACCCGTGCCGATGGGACGGCGGGCGTTCGCGGTCGCCGTATCAGCCCGGTGAAATCCGTGAGCGATGCCCAGGCCCTCACGGCCCGGGTTGACGCCGTGCTGGCAGCCCGGTGGGCGGAAGCGAAGATCCGCCCGGCCGCCGTCGCCGATGATGGCGAGTTCCTCAGACGCGTCAGCCTCGACCTGATTGGCAAGATCCCAACGGCGGCCGAGGCCCGCGATTTTCTCGACGATCCCAGTCAAGGCAAACGTCTCGCCTTAGTCGAGCGACTGCTTGACAGCCCGGCGTACACCACGCGCGCCACCGAAATTTGGCGCAAGCTGCTCCTGCCCGAAGCCGATACCGAAGACCTCGCCCGCCAGGTCGCACCCGCCTTTGAGGCGTGGCTGCGCAAGAAAGTGATCGAGGAAGCAGGCTACGACCGGATCGTCCGGGAGATCCTTACCGCCAAACTGAACAACCGCATCGACGACGCGGCCGCCGCCCGGGTGATGCCCTCCGCCGCGGGTTATTATACGGCCAAGGAGAGCAAGCCCGAAAACATCGCGTCAGGTGTGGCACGCGTCTTTCTTGGAATCCGCCTGGAATGCGCCCAGTGCCACAATCACCCGTTCGCGAGCTGGAAGCGGGAACAGTTCTGGAGCCTCGCGGCCTTCTTTGCGGACATGCCGGCACAGACGGCTGAGAATGCGCTCGTCGGCCGCCGTTCGCCCGATGCACCGCCACTTCGGGAGCTGACCATCCCGGGTACCAAGAAGGTCGTCAAGGCGACCCACCTTGACGGGTCTACGCCAGCATGGCGCCCGCGCGCCGACACACGCGAAATCTTGGCCGAATGGGTGACCTCGCCCGACAATCCGTATTTCGCCAAGGCGGTCGTCAACAGCGTTTGGGCTCGCTTTTTCGGAGTCGGCCTGGTCGATCTCGATGACCTCGAAGGTGCCGCCGATACGAAGCTGAGCGGCCTGCTCGACGAGCTGGCGAGCCAGTTTCGCGCTCACGGCTACAAACTGAAGTTCTTGATCCGCGTCTTGACGGCGACGCGGGCCTACAATTTATCGAGCATCGCCAAGCAGGCCGAGTCGACGACGCCCATGTTTGCCTCGATGCCCGTCCGGGGGCTCTCACCGGGCCAGCTCTTCGACAGCCTCACCCAGGCCACCGGTGCCGAGCCGGGAGATGCTCGGGCCCGTTTCCTCGAGCTGTTTTCCAGCCGGGAAGAGCGGCCGGTCGAGGCCGAGACAACGATCATTCAGGCGCTCACGATGATGAATGGAAGTTATATCGACGGCGCCACAAACCCCGAGACCAGCCAGATCCTTGGGGGCGATCGTCAAGGCACCGTTTCTGGACACGCCGGCTCGGATCGAAACCCTTTACCTCGCCACCTTGACCCGCCGCCCGCGGCCCGACGAGCGGGAACTCTTGGTTCGATTTGTCGAGCGGAGAAAAACTGCCGATGAGCAGGCGAAAGCACTCGCCGACATCTTCTGGGCCATCTTGAACGGGCCGGAGTTCCACCTGAACCATTGACCCGGCCCTTCTGGGTCGCCAGGAACGAGCGTACCTGTACCTGTCTGCCGATTTCCAGTTGACTCGACTCGCGCCCATCGGGCGCAAAGGGGGTATCGCCATGAGTCGCCCGAATCGCCATGTCCCGCAACTGACCCGACGGCAAGTGATGCGGCTCGCGACCGCGGGTGCCTTGGGCGCCTCCGCTTCCGGCTGGATCGAGGCGTTGGCGGCCGACGCGGCCGGACACCCGCACCGCCGCAAGTCGTGCATTCTGCTCTGGATGTCCGGAGGCCCGAGCCAGACCGACACCTTCGACCCCAAGCCGGGCCACGCCAATAGCGGCCCCTTCAAACCGATCCAGACAACCGTGCCGGGGATGCTGCTCGGTCCGCACTTGCCGAAGCTCGCCCGCCAGGCCAAGGACCTCGCCATCATTCGCTCGATGAGCTCCAAGGAAGGCAGACCATGGCCGCGCCACCTACTATCTGCGGACCGGCTACCTGCCCATGGGCGCGGTTCGGTATCCGACGCTCGGCTCGCTCGTCGCCAACGAGCTCGACGACGATTCGGCCGAACTGCCGGGGTTCGTCAGCATCTCGCCGGTCCGGGCGATCAACGCGGCCGCCTTCAGCTCGGGATTTCTCGGACCGAAGTGCGCACCGCTGAACGTCGGCGAGCGGAATCTGGATGGTGGCATGGACGCTGGGAGCTCGTCATTGCGGGTCGAAGACCTGGACGTCCCGCGCGGAATTGGCCGCCCGCGAGCCGACGACCGGCTCGAGCTGATGGAAACATTGGGAAACGGCTTCCTGGCAAACCGCCCGGGCGTTCCCTCGTTCAGCCATCAGAGTGCCTACCGTCGGGCGGTGAAGATGATGCGATCGTCGGCCGCGAAGGCATTCGACCTCGACGAGGAGCCCGCCGCCGTGCACGATGCGTACGGCCGGAACCCGTTCGGCCAGGGCTGCCTGCTGGCCCGCCGGCTGGTCGAGCGCGGAGTGCCGTTCGTCGAGGTCACGCTCTCGTCCGTCGACGGCACGAATGGACTGGGGTGGGACACCCACGCGCAGAATTTCGAGACCGTCGAGAAGCTCAGCGGCGTCCTCGACGCCGGGTGGTCCACCCTGATGACCGATCTGCGGTCGCGGGGCCTGCTCGAACATACACTGATCGTCTGGATGGGCGAATTCGGCCGGACGCCGAAGATTAACGAGTCCGCCGGACGCGACCACTTTCCCAACGCCTGGTCGACCGTCTTGGCCGGTGGAGGCATTCGCGGCGGCCAAATGATCGGCGACACCGGGGCCGACGGCGAGCAGATCAAGGACCGGCCCGTCTTGGTCCCTGACCTGCTTGCGACCATAATCAAAGGTTTGGGGATCGACCCGGCCAAGCAGAACACCGTCGAGAACGGCCGGCCGATCCGGCTCGTCGATTCAAAGGCCAAACCCATCAAGGAACTTCTCGGATGATCGGTGCGGCGGCTATTCTGGTACTCGCGCTGACCGCGGCGTCTCCGCAAGGGAACCCGCCGGCCGCGGCCGAGAGTGGTGCCGGACGCGTACTGATCTTCCTTGCCGCGAACCGACCCATCTTCGTGCGCCTCCGGGTGACCGTCCAGGGCCGGGCATTCGATGAGTCGTGGCTCGACTCGGTCCGAATGTTTCACGCCACCCTCGACCGTAACGGCGACGGCACCCTCACGACCAAGGAGGCCGACCCAGCGATCGTCAACGCCCTGGTGCGGCTGGCGGCCGGCGCGGGCGAGATTCCAGCGATCGGAGAGCTGGACGTCGAACCCAAAGACGGTAAGGTCTCGATCGACGAGCTGGCCGAGGTCCTCCGCCCGGTTATTGGTCCGTTCCGGCTCCACGTCGGCCGGCAGGCGATTGCCCGCACGGACGCTCTCTTCGATCAACTTGACCGCGACAAGGACGAGCAGCTCACCAGGCCCGAGCTGGCGACCATCGCCGGATCGCTCCGGCCGCTCGACTTGGACGACGATCAAATGATCAGCGCCCTCGAGCTCGAGCCCTTCAATAGCCCGGCGGTCACCGCTCTCATCGACGAGCCTTCCGAACGTCGAGCCCACTTCACCGCCTCGCCACCCGTCGTCGAGCTCGTCGCCGGTGAGTCGACCTTTCGGCCGGCCCGGCTGTTGCTCAAGAAATATGACAAGGGAAAGGGGGACATACCGGGAAGGCCCGACAATAAACTGTCGTCCTCCGAGTTTGCGATTAGCCCGGACGCTTTCGCCGCCGCCGACACTAGCGGCGACGATGCGCTCGATACCGACGAGCTGCGAAAACTCCTGGCCCGGCCCCCGATCGACCTGACGCTCGATGTTACGCTATCGCCCGAGGCGCCCGGCCAAGCGATGGCTCGGGTCGAAGCCGCGATGGAATCGCCCAAGACCGCCCAGGTCAAGCGGATCAATGACCGCGACGTTGAGTTCGCGGTTGGACAGGTACGGCTCGACATCCACGTGGAAGACGGCAGCACCGCGGCCGAGGTGACCCGCCGCGTCGTTCAACAACGATTCAAGGCCGCCGACGTCAACAAGGACGGCTATCTCGCGGGCAAGGAGCTGGTCGCCATCAATGGCCCGCAATCGCCGCTGGCTGGTCTCGCGGTGGTCATCGATCGCGATGGCGACGGCAAGATCTACCTGAAAGAGTTGCTGGCGTTCGCCGATCGTCAGCTTTTAGCGGCGCGTTCGCGGCTGGATGTGACGACGGACGACCATGGCCGCGCGATCTTCGGTGTCCTCGATCTCGACCGAGACCGCCGCCTGGGCGCCCGAGAGGTGATGCGCACGGTCGATCGCGTCATGTCGTGGGATCGCGATGGCGACGGCCGCGTCTCGGCCGACGAGGTCCCGTATCACTTCCAGGTCACCATCGCCCGCAGCGGGCTCCTGGGTTTCAGCCGCGCGGGCTCCGATGCGCCCGCGGCGGGATCGATGGCCGCAACCCGAGCGGCCGGCCCTGACTGGTTCCGGAAGATGGACCGCAACCACGATGGCGACGTCTCGCGGCGTGAATTCCTGGGCCCTCGCGACCAGTTCGATCGCCTCGACCGGGACAACGACGGTCTCATCGACCCCAATGAGGCAGAGGCCGCCACGGCGGTGCCGGCCAAGCGATTCCTGCCGAACGGCAATTATCCGTAGAGCAGATGGAGCCGAGCGATCCGCCATGCCCTGCGCAATGCTAAGTGGGACCGCAGAAATATTGAGGTAGGTCAGGCTTTCCAGCCTGACGTTCTGGCCCTCACGGAAGTGCGTCAGGCTGGAAAGCCCGACCGACGCCGCCCGACGACTTCTGCGGGGCTACTTAGGCGGCGCTATTGGCTCTCGAACGGGGATGGCAATCGTTCCGCGATCTTCGCGAGCGCGTCGCGAATCTCCTCTTGTGTGGCCTCCAGCGTTTCGACCTCGCGCCGCAGAACGGGAGGCGGAGTAGCCGCGGCAGGCCGGCTCTTGTCCACGACGACCGTGTCGTCGTGGAGCCGGGATTCGATCATCCGGACCATTTTGAGCTCGGCGACCAGGCGGTTCAGCTCGCGCTCGCGTTCTCTTACGTCCTGCGAGAGGGGCGTGCCCGGGGCTGGAGGGGTCGCGGGCGAGAGCCGGCGGATTGCCTGAACCAAGGCCAGCAAATCTTCCTCAACGCGCGTCTCCAGGGCCATTGTGTGGGACGTCACATCGCCCGCCTTGAGCCATTCACCAATGGTGCGCATCTCACGCGAAAGAATGCGCAGCGTTGTCGGCAGGGCGATGCCATATTCGGTCTCTTCGACCAGAGCGAGCAAGTGCTCGGTGCGTTCGGCCAGCTCTGCCTCGTTCTTGGACAGGCCGGCCACTGTCATCAGCGCGGTCCGAGATTTCTGCAAGACTCTTGGCGCCTGGGCCTGGGTCGTCTCGCGGGTCGACGACTGAAGCTCGTGCATGTCGGTCAGGTCGGCGAGGAGCCGTGTCTGAAGCTCGGCTCGTAGCTCCACGAGTAGCCGCTCGATGGCACGGGCAAATTCCTCTCGCGACTTCGCCAGCACGTCGACCGCGGCCGACTGGTCGTCGGCCGCCGGGGCGGCCGCGGTTTTGGCCAGGCCTTGCTCGGCGGTGCGCATCGATGCGCTGGCGCGGATCAGGTCTTTTCGCAAAGCCACGCCCACGTCGCCCAGCCGAGCCGAGGTCGCCTCGAGACTTTCCGCCGTGCCGCGGTTCTTGGCCTGGTCGCCGGCGCGGCGGCGGAACTCGATCTCGGCAATGGTTCGCTCTGTTTGCGCCACCTGTTCGTCGAGGCGACCGAGCTCGTCGCGCAGCGAGCCCAGTGCCTTGTCTTGGGCCGCGACGGCGGCGCTTGGATCTACCCCATCGAGGACCGTCACCGCCTCGGCGATCAGTGCGTCGGCCCGCCGCAGGTGAGGCGGCTGAAGGTCCGCGAATAATGGATCAGCGGCAAGTGCGGCCGCCGCGTTGCGAAGCTTCGCCTCGCGGTCGCGGATCGCCGCCCGGGCGTCCTTCGTCGATTCTTCTCCCTTTCCTGAGATTTTTTTGGTGTCGGCAATCACGGCCTGTTGGTCGCGGATGAGTGCCTCCAGATCGGGTCGGCGGCTGGCGAGTCGCGCCAGGCGTTTGCGTTGGCCCAGGGCAAAGCGGGACCAGCCGAGCTCGCGGCGCTCTTCCTTGACGATTCGGTCGAGCTGGGCGAGTGTTTCACGCATCTGCCGGAGCCGCGCCAGCTTGAGCTGGAAGTCGAGGTCCTCGGCGAGCAACAGGTTGCGCAGGTGTTCCAGCTTGGCGATGAGTTCTTTCGTCTCTGTCTCCGCCTTGCTGAGCTGTGCGTCTTTCAATAACTTGAAGTTCTCACGCATCTGTTCCAGAATCTGCTCTTCCCGAGAAAACTTGAGAGCCAGCCGGAGTCGGGAGGCGTTCTCCGGCTCGAGCCCGCGAAGCGCCTCCGAGAGCCGGAACATGCGGTCCTCCAGCTCGTCCATCTGGGCCGCGGCATTTTGCTGGCTGAATCCGATCGAGTCACGGTCGGAGACGGCGTCTTTTTTGGCCTCGCCGGCCTGCTTCTCGGCGCCGGCTTTCTTCTCGTCGTCGAACAGGGAGTCGGCCTTATCCGCTTGCTTTTTCGCCTGGGCCAGTGCCGGCCCAGCCATAAACCCGATCGTCGTGACGATCAACAAGAGCAGCCGGGCGATCGTTCTCAGGCGGCGATGCGTGACATGGCTTACCATCGACAAACTCCCGCGAGCGAGGCCCCGGGGCTTTTTCGGCGGCCTCGCGAACACTCTGCTCGATTCGGGTCACTGCTTCGACGTCACCGCGATGCCGTTGACGGTCTCGGCCGTGATGACCTTTTGGCCGAGCGGCATCAGCGCTGCCGTGCCTTCGGCGGTTACCTCGTCCCCCACCTTTAAACCCGCTCGCTTCATCGCCGCCGATTTGAGATAGATAAAATCGCCGGACTCGAGGACCACCCCGTTGGCGGCACCGTGCCGGTCATAGTTGATTCGCTTGACGGCCCCTTGCACCGTCAACGTCTCGATGTTGTCCTCGCCTGAGAAAATCAGGGGCTTTCCGTCCGTCCCGCTCAATGTTACCAGGCGATAGACGGGATGGTCACCTTTGGTGCGCTTGGCGGTTTCCGTTGCCGCTTCAACCGTGGCTTCCACGTTTTGCCCGATGCCCCTGACCACCGCGAAACCCACGTCAGCCGTGACGTTGACCTGCACGGTTTGGCCGTCCGAGTGAAGCATAAATCCCTCGACGCCCCCCTTCGGGCTGAAGTTGAAGTCTTGCAGGACACCGTGGAACCGTTCGAGCCTGCGCTCAAAGTGCTGCGAGGGGAGAACTGCCGCTTCAAGGTCTGCGAGTCCGTTGGATTTTGCCTGTATCTTGGCGGATTTCCGCTTGCTGATCATGATGGTTCCCTCCTCCGGAACAAGATCGCACTTCGCCAATCTCCACCGTCGACCACCGATGGTATCACGTCGTCTGACACCTCAACGTTATCGTTTTATAGCAGGCTCCGTGCCAAAAAGGAAGGAAGCCAAGGGATCGACGCGATCGCTTCTGAGTTGTGGGAAGGACGCGCAAACTGAGCTACTTGCGAGCGAATGGCTCTCTAGATAGACTGATTATACGACGTTCGTCGGAGAGGAATCACTGTATTCGTTCTTGGATTCGAGAATGGACGTCTCGATTCCGTCAAAAGACGGGGGAATCCATGCGAGAGCTCGAAAAGCCGGTGGCCCGGGTCTTTCGGCGGCTGCGGTTACAGCGGTTCCTGACCGCGCTTGTGTGGTCGTGGTCGATCGCGCTGGCCCTGGTCGCCGCGATGATCCTCCTGGAGAAGCTGCTGAATGTGACGGTTCCCGGTCCGACGTGGGTGCCGTTTGCAATGGCTGGTGTGGTGGGAGCGGTGATCTCGGCCGGCATCGCACTGGCTTCGGGCCCCAGCCGGGTGGATGCGGCCGTGGCGCTCGATCGGGTCTTTCACTTGAATGAGCGAGTGAGCTCGGCCCTCTCGTTGCCCGTGGACCTGCGCGAAACTCCGGTCGGTCGAGCGTTAATCGCCGATGCGGCGTGCAAGGTCGCCGATCTGGACGTCGCCGCTGAGTTCGGCCTGCGGCTGCCGCCTCGAGCCTGGGTCGTCCTGATCCCCGCGGCAACGGCCGCGCTGCTCCTGTTTGCGCCGACATGGGTGCCCCGAATCGCCGAGGCCACCACGACCAATCCGCAGGTCGACACCAAGGCCATCGCCAGGCAAACCGAGATGCTCACCAAGAAAATCGCCAGTCAGCGCCAGGCGATTGACAAGGAAAAGTTCCCCGAGGCCGATAAGCTGCTCGCCAAAATCGAGAAAAAAGCCCAAGAGCTGGCCAAGGCCCCCCCAGCGCCAAAGACAAATTGATGGTCGAATTGAATGCGCTTTCGGATGCTCTCAAAGAACGTCAAAAGCAGCTAGGCTCCCCCGAGCAAGTCAACCGTCAGCTCCAGCAGCTCAAGGAAATGGCCAGTCAGGGGCCCGCCGACCAGTTCGCCAAAGACCTCGCCCGCGGCGACTTCAAGAAAGCCGCCGAACAGCTTCAGAAAATGCAACAAAAGCTGCTGTCAGGCAAGATGAGCGAGGCCGAGAAAAAGGCCCTCAAGGAACAGCTCGGCGAGATGGCCAAGAAGCTGAACGCGCTGGCGAACCTCGATCAGCGGAAAAAGCAGCTCGAAGAGGGGCGCAAGAACGGCGGATTATCCGAACAGCAGTTTCAGCGCGAGATCGACAAGCTCAACGCGCAGACCAAAAGTTTGAAGCAACTCCAGCAACTTGCCGACAATCTGAGCAAGGCGGCCGACTCACTCCAAAAGAGTGAGACCAAGAAGGCCGCCGAGTGCCTGGGCATGTCGCAGAAGCAGATGGCCGAGATGGCCAAGCAACTCGAAGAACTGGAGTCGCTCGACAGTGCGATGGCTGAGTTGCAAGATGCCAAAAGCGGCATGGGCCCCGACGGCACGAACCAGCTTGGCAGTAATTCCAACAGCTTCGGCATGAGCTTCAACCAGCGCAAAGGCATGGGCAACGGCTTGGGCCGCGGCCGGGGCCAGGGAGACCGCCCCGAAGCTCAGGACGAGACTGCCACCTACACCAGCAAGGTCAAGCAACAGTTGAAGAAAGGCAAGGCGGTCTCCCTCGACTTCACGACGCCGGGGAAGACGGTCAAAGGGGACGCCGTGATCGACATCCAGGGCGAGATCGACGCCGGCACCGCCGCTGGCGCCGGCGCTCTTTCCAACCAGAAGATTCCTAAGAACCTCGAAAAGCACATTCGGTCGTATTACGACCAGCTCAACAAGGGGAATTGAACGTTCATCGGAAGTTCGCGGTCCCGTGCCTGCGAGCTGAGTGAATGGAAATTCACCAAATGGCTCCCTCGGCCGCACTGTAGTCACAGGATACTCACTTCAAGCCGGCTGCTCGCTCGGCCGCTTCCCGTGTGAGCCCGCCTGGTGCGCGCGGTCACCCGAGCGTCGTGACTGGGGTCAGCAAGACCGCAACATCCTTGCCAGCCTGCGTCGTGCCAGAGGCGGCGATTTGCCCGAGGTCGTTGATGCCAGCCACGCTGTACAGGTTGATCCCAGTGTCAGCCATAACGAGCGCACTCAAGTCGATCATTTGCCCATTGCTGTACAAGAACTGCTCAATGTTCGTGGCGCCGTTCACGTCAGACCAGCCGACCACCTGTCCCTCATCGTTTACTCCCGTTGCACTTGCGGCGGGTCCGCCCAGACTACCCAGGTTGATCATGGTGCCGTTGCGATCGAGGAACACGTCTTGCGATTGTGTCACCCGTGGTGGCTGACCACCCGACGATATCGCCGTCATTGGCGATCGCGGTGGCTCCCGCGGAAGTGCCGCCGAGCGTGCCCAGGTCGGTCATATGGCCGTTTTGGTACACGAACGGATGCACGGTGCCGGTGTGAAAAATGTCACGATAGGGTGTCAGATACGAGTAGCCCACTACCGCACCTTCATTGTTAATTCCCAGCGCGACCGAACCCAGGCCGTTGAGTGAGCCCAGGTCTTTGAGCCGACCTCCGGAGAGGAGCTGGGCGTCGCCGGCTTCAGTCGAGAACCCGATGACCTGGCAGCGGTTATTGATGGAAAAGCTGGGTGCGGCATGGGTAACTGGTTCCGAAGGCACCTTGCCGATGGGCTTCATCCGACCGTCGTTGTAGAGGAAAGCCAGGTTCACTGAGCCCTTCTTGTTCGACGACCATCCGACAATCTGTCCTCGGTCGTTTATGCCCGTGGCGAAACTACTACCCCCGGCCATCAGCGAGCCCAACGACTTCATTTTGCCGTTTTTGTAGACAAACGCTTCTTCGGCGCCTTTCTTAGTATTGGAATACCCGACGACCTCGCCCCGATCGTTGAGTCCGAATCGCCTCGGCAGCTCCGCCGCCGAGATTGCCCAGATCGATAATCTTGTAAGCGGTGCTTGGCACCACCCGGCCCTCCAGAGGCTCAAGATGCGGCTGACTCGCGGCACGCCGCTTCGGCCGCCCAGCACGCCCGAAACGCCGGGTGGTACCGATCGCGAAGCGCGAGATGTCGGACCACCGGGGTACGAACGATGTGAATCGTGACATGGGAATTTCCTATCGATTAGAAGGTAAATGCAAGGCAAAGAAAAAACCCTATCGCCCGGGGTTGCCGAACGACAGGGCCATCATGACTTCCGTGCGCCACCCAACATGAGCAGCGCGTGCAACTTATCTATTTATTTATGATAGTCGCCACTCACACTCGATTGCAAGGGCCTTAAGACACTCATGTTCCCTCGTTATCACGGTGTGACAGAGCAAGCGGCAAAAAATAGGGGAGGTTGTCCTGTGATCAAGACGCTCAGACCGATCGGGAACGTCCTTCGCGATCTCGCGGACGGTGGCGGGCGCGGGCCGTATGAACGTTCGTCGTAGACGTGCCGTTGGTCATTCCCAAGGGCACGTCGCGAATCCGTCGTACGAAAACATCTGCATCGACCGGACGGGCCACTCGGACTTGATCGCATGCCGCGCCCTGAACGACTGATTCGTATTGTGACATTTCCGGGAAACGGCTAGGATTCGCCCCTCAACTCTACTCCGTTCTCCCGAAGAGTCAGGCAGACGAATGCGTGACCGCATTCGTGCTGGTTTTGACCGATGTTTTCCCGACCACTTGCGGGCCAGGATCCGAGCGCGTCCGTCTTCTCTGTGGCATGCGCCGTGCCGCCGTACGCTCCCCCGGATGGCCCATCGCGTGAGGTGATCATGACGGGTCCGCGTCGCGCCTATCGTCCGGAAGTCGTCGCGTGTGCTGGAGGCGCGGCTGGCTCTGAGTCACGTCGCGGTCCCGGCGGACGTCGGGCACGTGCAAAAGTCCGCGGACCGTGCCGAGCACTCGACGATGATGCTGCCGGACTTCACTATCACATGGAATGGACCTGACGGCGCCCGAGACGAGGTCCTGCCGCGAAGCGGACGGGTCGGCGACGGCCGAGATCACCACGAGCGTTGGCAGCGAGTTACCGAGCCCGGAGACGATGGCCATCGGCCTCCCGCCCAACGTGGCCCTCATCACAATCTTTTATCAGAACGAGTCAAAGAAGAACATCACCTCGGCGACAATCTCCGATACGCTCAACCCCGACTTGACTTTGGTGCCAGGGAGCGCCACGTGGGTGACAACCAGCATTGCCAGCACGACAACCGAAGCCGGCGGCGCTCAAACGGTCCAATTCAGTCTCCCCGGCGGCATCACCCCGGGCTTCCAGGGATATGTGCAGTTCGAGGTAGCACGCAACGGCTAGCCTCGCGCCAGGGTTCCGCGGACACCAACTGAATTCGGCTCGTTCGCCGATCCCGCTCGCGCCGAGAAGGGGGGCCCGCCGTGCTCCGCGAGTTGTGGGGATCACGCTCAGCCATTGCGGCCGAAGGTGCGCCAAGTTTATTGGTAGACGAGGCGTTGTCGCGATATCATCGGTTGTTTTGAGAGGACAGGTTAACGCGGTGGCATTGAAGATTCGGCGAATCGATTGGTCCACGGCACGATGCCCAACGGGAGCTGGCCGCGCTGCGTGCCGAGCTTAGCCCCGAAGGGAATGTGGTCAGCCCTGAAGGCAAAGCTCGCACGATCGCGGCGTTTGGCGAGCCGCTGGCGCCGCGGCAGGTCGTTGAGCGGATCTGCTCCGACGTCGCGGCGCACGGGCTCACAGCGGTGCTCGACTACTCGCGGCGGATCGATGGCGTGACGCTCGAGCCGGCTCGGGTGCGCGTCTCGGCCGACGAGCTACGCGAGGCGCATCGCAAGGCCGATCCGGCCTATCTCGAGACGATCGCGCGGCGTTCGGCGCAATGTCCTGGCGTATCAGGAGGCGATCCGGCACCACGACGTGATGCTGCCAGCGCCGTCGACGGCGTCGAGCTGGGCCTGTTGTATCGGCCGATCCGCCGGGTCGGCGTCTGTATTCCGGGCGGGGCGGCGGCGTATCCTTCGAGCTTGCTGATGACCGTCGTGCCCGCGCAGGCCGCCGGGGTGGCCGAGATCGCCGTCGTGGTCCCCCCCTCCCGTTTCGGAGGCTTCAACACCGACATTCTGGCCGCCTGCCACGCGCTCGGCGTGACCGAAGTTTATCGGATCGGCGGCGCCCAGGGGGTGGCGGCGCTGGCTTACGGCGTGAGGGCGATCGGTCTCGAGCCGGTCGACAAGATCGTCGGGCCGGGCAACCTTTTCGTCGCACTGGCCAAGCAGCACGTTTTCGGCACGGTGGACATCGACAGCATCGCCGGGCCGAGCGAGGTTGTGCTGATCGCCGACTGGTCGGCCGTGCCGGCCTTCGTCGCCGCCGATCTGATCAGCCAGGCCGAGCATTCGCCGGGCGCCAGCATCCTGCTTGACATGGGAGCCGCGCCTGATCGACCAGGTGGCGCAGGCCCTCGACGACCAACTGGGCCGGCTCAGCCGGGGCGGTCTGGCCCGCGACAGCCTGGAGCGGTTCGGGGCTCTGGTGTTGGTTCGTGACGAGGACGAGGCGGTCGCGATCTCCAATCAGATCGCGCCCGAGCACCTGCACGTCTCGACGGCCGAGCCGGAGCGGCTTTTGCCTCGCCTGACCAACGCCGGCGCGATCTTCCTGGGCCATTTCGCGCCAGTGGCGGCCGGTGATTATGCGGCGGGCCCGTCGCACGTGCTGCCCACCGGCGGGACCGCCCGATGGGCCTCGGGGCTCTCCGCCAACGACTTCCTCAAGCGGTCGAGCGTGATCGCGCTGACCCGCGACGGTCTGGCTGCCCTTGCCCCCGACATCCGTCTCCTCGCCGACAAGGAAGGGCTGTCGGCGCACCGCTCGAGCGTCGACTTGCGGCTCGAAGACGGACCGCGGCGAGCAAGGAGTCACGGTGTTCCGAGGAGACCACACAATGAAACCATGGACGAACACCAGCCTCATCGCCGCAAGACCGCGAGATGCCCCCGGCTTCTCGATCCGGCCGGCCCGAGCCGAAGACGCGGAGCTGCTGGTGAACCTGGTCCGCGAGCTGGCCGTCTATGAAAAGCTGGAGCAGCACGCCGGGCGACGCCCGACGACTTCCGCAAGCACCTGTTCGGTCCTCATCCCGCGGCCGAGGCGGTGGTGGCCGAAGTGAGCGGCCAACCCGTGGGTTTCGCGCTTTGGTTCAGCACGTTCTCGACGTTCCGCGGCCAGCCGGGACTCTATCTCGAGGACATTTTCGTGAAACCGAGCTTCCGCGGGCGCGGGATCGGCAAAGGGCTATTGGCTGCCGTGGCAAGGCGGGCCGTCGAACGCGGATGCGGGCGGCTCGAGTGGTCGGTGCTCGACTGGAACACCCCCGCCATCGGTTTTTACCACGCGCTCGGCGCACGACCGCTGGATGAGTGGACCGTTTACCGGATCGCCGATGAGCCGCTCCGCCGGCTTGCTGAATTCGCGGCTGAGTGATGAGTGACGCAGATTTTCAGGAGCGGCTCTAACTTTGGCTTGGACTTGATTTTACGGCTTGGTACAGTGAGGTTCTGTCCGATAGCCGGCGAGCCGCAGCACCATCCGGCTCGGACGGAGCCTCGCCCTCCCGGAATCAGGCAACGTCATTTAGATCACTGAGGGTGATATCGTTGTCGAACTCTTCGTTCAACCCCATATCGCGCGGATGTCGGGCTATGTGCCCGGGGAACAGCCCCAGGAAGGGGGCTTTATCAAGCTCAATACCAATGAGAATCCCTATCCGCCGTCGCCGCGGGTTAAGGGGGCGCTCGTCGAAGCCGTCAGCGATCGGCTCCGGCTGTATCCCGATCCGATGGCGACCGAGTTCCGCCGCACCGTCGCCGAGCTGCATGGCGTCGAGCCCGAGATGGTTTTGGCTGGCAACGGCTCGGACGACCTGTTGACCATCATCACTCGCGCTTTCGTGGGCCCAGGCGATTTGGCGGGGTATTCCGTCGCCCAGCTACTTGCTTTATTCCACGCTGATCGCGCTTCAAGATGCACGGGCCGTCGTCATTCCTTACACGCGCGACTGGACGCTCGAAAAAAGTGCCCTGGCAACGCCCGGCTTGAAGCTGTTCTTTCTGGCCAATCCCGATAGTCCCTCGGGGACGGCGCATGGCTCGCGAGCAAATCGCCGAGCTGGCCGAGTCGCTCGACTGCCCACTCGTCGTTGACGAAGCCTATGCCGATTTCGCGGATCCACGCTACCATGCCATGCCATTACTCGAGGATCATCCCAATGTGATCGTCACGCGATCATTCAGCAAGGGGTACAGCCTGGCTGGCATTCGCCTGGGATATCTGGTGGCGCGGGCCGAGATCGTGACGCAGCTCGTCAAGGTCAAGGACTCTTACAACTGCGACAAGCTGAGCCAGGTCGCCGGGATCGCCGCCCTGCGAGACCAGGCGTACCTGGCCGAGACGCGGGCAAAGATCGTGGCGACACGAGCGAGGTTGACCGCTGCCCTTCGTGCGATGGGCTACGCGGTTCCCGACAGCCAGTCCAACTTCGTCTGGGCGACGGGGGGCCCTCCGGCCCGGGATACCTTCCATCGGCTGAAGGAACGCAAGATCCTGGTCCGGTTGATGAGCTATCAAGGCTATCCCGAGGGGCTGCGGATCACCGTCGGAACCGACGCCGAGATCGATCAGCTTCTGAAAATGCTAAGCGAGATCGTCTAGGATGGTAACAACGTTTTTGAGGAACGGGCCCCAAAATCCGCTGGGGGTACCCGTTGCTTGATGGCTCGACTTGTGGCCAGATGAGATCTGTCTTTTTCCGTGTGTCACCGAGGGCCTCCGATCTTGAATGCTTCCCCACGCACGCCGAGATCGTGCGCAAGACTCGCGAAACCGATATTCGACTGAAGCTCGAACCTCGACGGTCAAGGGCGGGCCGAGGTCGCGACGGGGATCGGGTTCCTCGACCACATGCTCGAGCTTTTCGCCCGCCATTCGCTGGTGGACTTGGCGGTGGGATGCACGGGCGACCTGCATATTGATGGGCACCACACCACCGAAGACGTTGGGATCTGCCTGGGCCAGGCGATCGATCGGGCGCTGGGCGACCGCGCGGGGATCAGGCGGTATGGCCACGCCGATCCTGCCGATGGACGAGGCGCTGGTGACGGCGGCCGTCGATCTGGGGGGAAGGCCATTCTGGGTTTGGCAGGTGGCCATGCCGTCGCCCAAGATCGGCGAGTTCGACAGCGAACTGGTGGCCGATTTCTGGCATGCGGTCTGCACGCAGGGGCGGATGAACCTGCACGTGATACTGCACCACGGCCGCAACACGCACCATATCAGCGAGGCCGTCTTCAAGGCATCCGCTCGCGCCTGCGCGATGCGGTCGAGATCGACCCCGTTGCTCCGGCGTTCCGTCGACCAAGGGAACGCTTTGATCGCCCCTATTCCGCACTCCGATCGTCACCGACCAACCATTGCCGAGGGACAGTCAGTTTCTCATGAGCGAACCGAAGAAACATCCGAGGCTCGGGTCACTTGTCAACGCTGCCTTGGTCGTGCTGGCTTTTAGCCTTTTGGGGCTTGTGATCTGGCAAAACAAAGTAAAGATCCGCGAGGTCTTTAGCCAGCCTCTCGATCTCAAGTTGCTCGCGCTGGCCTTGGCGGTCTACTTTGTGGGCATGATCTGCACTTTCGTGCGATGGTTTTCGCTGGTCCGGGTGATCGAGCCCAAGTTCAAGTTCAGCGAGACCGTGCTTCTGGGGTTGATTGGCATGGTCTTCAACCTGGTCATTCCGGGGGCGGTCGGGGGCGATCTTCATCAAGGCGGCCTATCTGGCCCAAATGCGAATCAGAAAGACGCAAGCGATCGCCTCGATGGTGATCGATCGGAGTCCTCGGTCTGCTCGGGCTCTTCATCCTGGCCGCAATCGCGGGTGGGTTCGCCTGGGGGCTGGCGACCCCCGAGGTCCGCAAGCTGATCATGGTGGCCTGGCTCGCGGTCGCCATGGGTGTGTTGGTGTTGGTGGTGATCTTTTCCCAGATCTTGACACGGATGTTCCCTCAAATGACTGGGGGGCATTCCCGAATGAGCCTGGTCATCACGGAACTTCGTGAGATGTCGACGACATATCGTGGCCGTCTGGACGTCGTGGTCGGGGCAGCCGCGATCTCCGTTTTCACTCACGGGCTCAATGTCGTGGCTTTTTACCTGGTTGGCCGGATGCTGTTCCCCAGCATGGCGACGACGTTGGTCCAGCACTTTTTGATGGTTCCCCTGACGCTCTTCACCATGGCCGTGCCTCTTCCCTTCGGTGCTTTAGGACTGAGTGAAGAAGTGAGCCAACAGCTCTTCAAGCTGGTTGCGCATCCCAGCGGGGCACTGGCGATGATGGCGTTTCGCGTCTTGATGTACGCAGGCGCCGCGATTGGCGCATGCGCCTATCTCTGGAACCTGAAAGAGGTCCGACGTCTGACGGCCTCGGCACATGACATCGACGATGAGCTCATCGAGGGGGAGCTTCATGAAAAGTCGATCGCCGCAGTCGACTCTCCCAACGGCCCCTGATTTCGCGGATACTGATCTGTCGCCAACGGCCGCGTCCTTCCGTATGAAAAATGACTTGTGGAACCCGAGGAGATCATGCGACGTCACATCTTGATCAATGTCGGTATTGTGTTTCTGGCGCCGGTGGGTTGTGGGGGCCGCGCCCGAGCCCGGGTTGAAATCGCGCTCGAGAGTATTCGTCCGGCCCCGCTGCTCGATCACATCAAGGTCCTCGCCTCCGATGAATTTGAAGGCCGCGGGCCGGGGACGCCGGGGGAGGAGAAGACCGTCGAGTATCTGACTGCCCAGTTTCGGAAGATGGGGCTGAAGCCCGGTCATCCCGACGGCGGATTTGTTCAGAGCGTTCCCTTGGTGGGTTTTCAGGCCAAGCAGGTGACGGGCGCGTTGGAGGGGGGCGGACGGACGATCGCCTTATCGTTCCCCAACGATTTCATCGCGGTCTCGCGCCGGCTGTCTGAAAAGGTCACCGTTGAGAAATCAGACGTCATCTTTGTCGGGTACGGCGTGGTCGCGCCGGAATATGGCTGGGACGACTACAAGGGAATGGACGTGCGAGGCAAGACCTTGATCATGCTGGTCAATGACCCTCCGGTACCCGACCCCAAAGACCCCGCCAAGCTCGATCCGGCTTTCTTCAAGGGACGAGCCATGACTTATTACGGTCGGTGGACGTATAAGTATGAGATCGCCTCGGAGAAAGGGGCGACGGCCGCGATTTTGGTCCACGAAACGGGCCCGGCCGGATATCCTTTCGAGGTCGTTCGGGGGAGTTGGAGCCGCGAGAACTTCGACATTGCCGACCCGCAGAATAATGCGACTCCAAGCCGCGTCGCCGTTGAGGGCTGGATCACTTTGGAGAAAGCCAGGGAACTGTTCCAGGCAACGGGTCACGACTTCGATTCGCTGAAACGGGCCGCCGCTCGCCGCGATTTCCGGCCGGAGCCTTTGAAGACTACGCGCCCGGTTCGAGATCAGCAATGCGCTTCGAGAGGTAAAATCGCGCAACGTCGTCGCCAAGATCGAGGGGGCCGACGGCGCGGTTGGAAATGAGATTGTGATCTACACCGCGCACTGGGATCATCTGGGACGCGACCCGGCCTCAAGGGTGACCAGATCTATAACGGGGCCGCCGATAACGCGTCCGGGGTCGCTTCGATCCTTGAAATCGCGCATGCGCTGGCCCGGGCCACACCTGCCCCCAGACGGACGATCCTGTTTCTGGCGGTGACTGCCGAAGAGAAAGGACTGCTCGGTGCCAAGTACTACGCGGCGCATCCTCTTTATCCACTGGAACGCACGCTGGCGGACATCAACCTCGATGTCGTCAACCTGTGGGGGCCGACCAGCGACTTGATCAGCATCGGCATGGGCAACTCAACGCTCGACGATCTCTTGGTCGAGATCGCCCGGGAACACGGTCGAACAGTCGCTCCCGACGCCGATCCTGAAAAAGGCTACTACTTTCGTTCTGACCACTTCGAGTTCGCCAAGCGAGGAGTGCCCGCGCTCGATCCCAAGGGGGGGCGTCAATACATCGGCAAATCCGCTGACTTCGGCCAGCGAAAGCAAGATGAATATACGGCGAAGGACTATCACAAGGTGAGCGACGAGGTAAAGCCCGACTGGGACTTGACCGGCGCGGTCGCGGACCTCAAGCTTCTGGCCGAGCTCGGCTATCAACTGGCCCAGGGAGATCGGTATCCGGAGTGGAAGCCCGACAGCGAGTTTAGGGCCAAGCGCGAGGCCATGCTCAAGGGAAAGACACCGTGACATCTACTGGCTGGCGATTTTGGCGAAAATACGCGGTTCCCCCGGTGTACCGCCATTGAAACTCGATTGGAAACAGCTCTGGGTTCCCTTCGCGCTCATTGCGGCCACCGGCGCGTGGCTGGACATGCGCTACGGATGGATCACACCAGTCTTCGACGCGGTCGCGCATCTGTTTTACGAGGTCCCGCTTCTGGCAAACGCGCGGCGGCCGTCACAGCTCATTTTGGTCCGCTGGCACCTGGCGATCCTATCCGCGTTAATCGTAATCGGGATGATAGCGACGACGAGACTGAGCTGGCACTCGAGGAACTGGCTTGCCATCTTCGCCGCCGGCTACACGATCAGGGCGGCTCGTCTGGATTTGCGGCGGCAACTTGCCGCTTGTCCCCGGCGACAGTTGCCATTACCTGGAGGTGGCCACTTCGGTTCTGCGGGGCGAAGGCCCGGTTACTCATTACGTCCACAGTTTCTTCCGAGACTATCCGCGAATTCGTATCGAGGGGAGTGCCCTCGCTGACTGGGACACTCCGCTCGATGCCTACGTCCGAGCGTCGGCGTTTCGGATTGCGGGCCTGGGTCCCGACAGCACCATCGAAGCCCGAATTGTCGTCGCGAAGGCGTGCAGCTTTGTGCTTAACCTGCTGGCTCTGCCCGCGCTCTACATCTTTGCTCGGCGGCGATATGGCTGTCGGGTCAGTATCTGGGCGATGGCCGCGCTCGCTGTCCTTCCGGTCCACGCGATCTACGCCGGGTTCATCTTGCGCGAGAGCCTGGTGATGCTCTTGACGGTCTTGGCGGTCTGGACGTTGACGGAAGTGTGGCACGTGGGTCGCATGGGAAAAGCAGCGTGGGGGTGGGCCTTTGCCGCGGGCTTGCTCGGCGGATTGGCCGTGCTCACACGCATGACGGCGCTCGCGGTGTTGGCGGCCGCGGGCCTGTTCGCCCTATCCGCGAGCAACCGCAGGCGGCTCGCGCCCCTCCTGGTGTGGGGCGGCACCGTCGCTGTGGTGTGCATTCCTTGGGCATTGGCGACACTCCATGAGTACGGAACTTCCTTCTTCTCCATCACCAGTTATTTTGAATATAACTTTTCCTGGACGGTCCATCATTTCGACAAGGGGAACACGCTCCCGTCCCAGTTTTACACGCTCGCGAACCTCCCCGAGATCGCGCGGGTCAAGTTGAAGTCGCTGCTCATCATCCCGATTTGTTCGACAATGATCGTTGGGTTGCCACTTGTACTGGGCTTTTGCAGGCGCCTGGGTAGTCGCGACAAACCGGGACGCGAGACCGATCTGCTGGTTGCGACGATCTTCGTCGCCTTCGTGCTGGCGACTCTTAAGAGCGTTGCCGACGTGACGCAAGTCGCCCAACTCGGCCGCTACTATCTGCCGGTTTTCGCACTCATGCTGCCCGGTGGCGTTGCCGGAGTCATTGATTGGATCGAGTCGCTACACTCGCACCAGAGCGTCGCTCCCTGGTTGGCCGCAACGTTCTGTGCCCTCGTGTGGGCTGACCCAACCTGGTCATACGACGCCTCTTGGCTTACCAAGGGTTATCAACTGCACTGGCCGGCCCTTCGAGAAACCGGCCAGTGGATTCAAACTCATCCCGATCGAGTTCCCCCCAAAGCGCGAATCATGACCTGGTATCCCTGGGAGCTGCGGGTCACGAGCGATCGGACGACGATTCTCATGCCGCGCAGTTACAATCCACGGCGGATCCGCGAAGTGATCGCCCAGTACGGCGTCACCCACTTTCTCTGGGGCTCGTTCGAGCCTCCACCGTTTCATGAGATCAACCCCGAAGCCTGGACAACAGAGCTCGAACAAATTCGCGTCACGCTCGGTCTAACCGACGCCTACGAGCTGTACCGATCGTCCCGCGACAGCTTCTTCCCGGTCCGCCTCTATCGACTGCGCTAATTCGATAAGCCCGCGCCGCGGGGGACGATCTCATGAAGACGCCGGAGTAAATTCCCCGATGAGAGCCGAGCACTTAGATTACCTCGCTTGTCCGCGGTGCGTTCTCCCGCTCCGACTCGAACCAACCGAAACGGCCGCGGACGGTCATATTCTTGCGGGGACGCTGACGTGCGCGAACTGCTCGACGCGATACCCTCTGGAAGGAGGCATCCCGCGATTGCTCCCCGAAGAATCGCTTCGCTCGCCAATCAGAGAGAGAACAGCGGAGCGATTCAGCTACGAATGGCACCACTTCCGCGACTTCAAGCTTGATGAGGAAGTGGCCAGTCTGAAAACCTGGTTCCGACCGCGCAGTCTGGAAGACCTTGCCGGACTCAACGTTCTCGAAGCCGGTTGCGGCATGGGGCGTCATGCGACAATCGCAACACATTACGGAGTCAAAACGATTATTGGTATGGATTTAGGATACGCGGTCGAGGCCGCTTTTGAAAATACGCGACATCTTCCGGCGGTCTGCATCGTCCAGGGTGACATCTATCACCCTCCGCTCAAGTACGAGGTGTTCGACGCGGCCTTTTCCCTGGGAGTACTCCACCATTTGCCCGATCCTGGTCGGGGGTTCAGCGCCCTCGCCGCCACGGTTCGGGACGAGGGCTGGTTCCAGGTGTGGGTCTACGGCCGCGAAGGAAACGGCTGGATTGTTTACGTCATCGACCCGATTCGCCGGCTGACGTTGCGCATGCCGCTGGGATTGCTCAGACAACTGAGCCTGTGGGTCTCGGTTCCCCTGCTTGTCGGTGCCAGGACGCTCTATCAGGTTCCATGGCTAGGACGGCGATTGCCTTACTCAACGTACATTCGTTGGCTTTCGTCATTTAGCCTGCGCAAGGTCCACGCGATCGTTCTTGACCACGCGGTCACTCCGGTTGCTCACTACATGAGCCGCGCCGACGTTGAGAAAATGGTCGAAGACGCGGGCTGGACTATCGCCGAGCTTGAACACAACCGGGCCATGAGCTGGGGAGCGCTTGCTCGGCGGGCTCGCACTTGTAAGGAAGCTTCTCCGGAGTCGGGTTATCAACGAGGTTTGGCCGGAGGCGTCATCAAAACTTAGCCGATAAAATCGACATAAGTATTTTTTTGTTATATTCGTACAATGGCGGGAACGCTCTCCGATGCGCTGGTCCTTTTCCGTGCTAGTTGTGCTTCTCGTCTTCGATGTCTGGTACCGCGCACACGTTTGGACCAGACGTGCGCGACGCGCTCGGAATCCGGCTCTGGCCAACGATGGAGGGTGCGACCGAGCCGCTGGACTGCGACGAGGCGGTTTATGCTTACATCGGCCGCCGCATCCTGCAGGGCGATGTCATGTATCGCGACCTCACTGAACCCAAGCCCCCTTTGGGTTACTGGCTCTATACGATGGCGGTGGCGGTCGGTGGTTATCACGAGCTGGCCATCCGCCTGACGCCGATCCCATTCGTTCTGGCGTCAATCGTGATCGTGTGGTGGATCGCGCTCCGCCTGGGCGGTGCGGGCTCGGCCTGCCTTGCGGCGGGACTCTTCGCGATCGTGAGCACCGACCCGTACCTGTTCGGCAATGGCGCCAACCTCGAGCATTTCATCAACCTTTTCGCGGTCGCTTCGCTCGCCTTTCTGATTTATGGATGGGATCGCAATAACCATTGGTCGCTCATAGGATCCGGCGTTTGTCTCGGCGCGGCCACGCTCGTAAAACAGGTCGCCTTCGTCGCCGCTTTCGTCTTTGTCGCGGCCCTGGTGTCGCGAGCCTGGTCGCGCGAGGTGACATGGCAACGCAAGAGCTTGCGCGGCCTGTTCGACGTCGGATCATTCGGGCTGGGCCTGATCTCGATTTTGGTGATTGCCGCGGCGATCTTGATCGCCCAAGGCGCGGGTACCGCGGCCTATGACGACATTTTTCATTACGGCAGGGCACTTGCGACCGATACCTTACCCGAGCCGGGCGCTCCATCGGGCATCATGCGCTGGATCACGGGCAACGCCGATCCCAAGGGCCGGCTTCCTTGGCCGTTTGGAACCACGACGTACCTCGTGTGGTGGGGAACCGCGAGCTGGCCGTTCTGGCTGGTCTCGATTCCAGCTCTCGCCCATCTTCTGTTCGCCCGGCAAACAACATCGCAGCGGCGTCTGGTCGCGGTCTGGACTCTGGCTGCCTGGGCCCAAGTTGTCTTGCCGGGCCTCTATTGGCCGCACTACTACCTTCTGCCGGTCGCGGGCACATCCATCGCCGTCGCGGTCCGCGCCGTCGACGCGGCTTCTGTTCTTGGTCGCGCGATTCAATCTGGAGCGGCTCACCCGTTAACCCCAATTCGCGGTACACAACGTGCTGGCCCTAGACTGCTTCTGATTTCACTTGTCATGTGTTCATTCGCTGTAATTGGCATTGTCGCGACCGTGATCCTGGAGGTGCGGAGCTACCTTTATGTCTCTCCCCAGGAGCTGACGATTCGATACAAAGGAGGCGGACAATGGGTCGTCCTGCGTGACATGGCGGCCGAAATCGCCCGGCGCTCTGCGTCAGAGGGCCAATCTCGGCTTTACATCTGGGGTTGGCAAAGCCCGCTTCATTTCTACTCGCATCTGGACAGCCCGACACGGCATTTCTTTGTCGATAACCTGCTCCGCGATCAGGCCGATCGCAACCATCCCTTGATCGAAGCGCGAACCGAAGAGATCATGAAGGCCCTCGAGCGCCAGCCCCCCGAACTCATCTTCACCGGTTATGGTCCTTTTCGGGCACTTCGAGCGTTTTTGAACGCCCATTATCTGCCGTCGCGGTTGGCGCCCGGCCTTTGGATCAGGCGAGACGCTTTCGCTCGGTTCGAGAGCCAGCGCTGACAACAACGTCGTCCCGTTTAGCACGCGGCCGACATCTCATGACGCTTGCCGGCCTGCTCGTCAATGGCATGTTGATAACGTTCCCGCAAGCCCCCCATGATTGTGTCCCAACTTTGGGAAAGGGCATATTCCCGGGCGGAGCGTGCCATCGCGATCCGCTCTTCCGGGTGCTCGATCAACCGCAGGAGGGCCGAGGCAAAACTGATGGGGGGCTCCGATGGATCGACAAGAATGCCAGTTCTTTCCGGTTGAACCGTTTCGCCAACGCCCCCGACCGAAGCCCCACAACGGGCAATCCAGACGCCATCGCCTCAAGCACGACGTTGCCGAATGTCTCGGTCAAACTCGGGAATGCAAAAATGTCGGAGGCCGCATAGTGATCGGACAGAGCGTTTCCCCGGAGATAACCGGCGAAATGGGCAATCGAGCCAATCCGTCGCTCCAGCCCCGGCCGCGACGGTCCGTCGCCCACCATCAGGAGGCGGACAGCCGGCCGGCGCGACGCGACGATGGCGAGCGCATCGGCCAGATAGTCGACGTTCTTTTCAGGGGCGATTCGGCTCACGTAAGTGATCACGACATCTTCGGGCGCCCACCCCAGCGACCGTCGAACGTCCAGGCTTCCCGGCCGGCCAGGCCGAAAAAGCGAACTGTCGACGCCGCGCTTCCATAAGACCAGGCGCTCGAAGCCCAGACGCTCCAGTTCGTTGATCGTTGTCATCGACGGTGCATATGTCTCGACGGTGTTATTATGAAACCATCGCAGATAGCGCCAGATCACGGCATGAGCCCAACCGACTTTGTAATGCTGGCTGTACTGATCGAAATTCGTGTGGAAGCTCGAGACAACGGCCTGCCGCCGGCTCAATGCTCGCCGCAAAACACTCCATCCGAGTGTCGCCTCGGTGGCGAGATGAATCATGTCCGGCTGAAAGGACTCGATCGCCCGGTGTACCGACCCAAACGGCGGCACTGGTAGATGAAGCTCTTTGTAAAACGGCAGGACGATGGAACGAACCGGATGAACGTGCTCGTTATGCGTGGCCCCGCCGTAGTCAGGCGAAATCAACTGGACATCATCACCGCTGTCCCTCAAGAACCGGACCAGTTCGCCGAGCGTTCTCGACACGCCGTTGACCTGGGGAAAGTAGGTTTCCGTGACCAGTGTGACTCGCATGTCTCTGCCCAAATTGACTCCGCGCAAAGCCGGCCTTCATGACCAGCACTACCCGTCAACAGCCGTTAGGCTTGCCGGCCGTGAATCCATGAGAAGCGGGTGCGAGGTTGTTCCGCCAGTCGTTCAGCGACCTGATCCGCCAGAAGACCAAAGCGATCTGGCTGCTTACATACGTAATCCTGTGCCTTGGCTGCCTTTCCGGACAAGGACCGATGCTCGATGTCCCAGGCTGAGTTGAGATGACTGATGATCTCGCCATAGTCTTTGAATGTGTATGCACCGTTGCGCTGGGTTACTGTGCCAAAATGGTCGTAAAGGTCCGGGTCCTGACCATCGAACATCTGTTTTCCAGGCATGCCGATTTTGCCCTTGAGCATCGCCCGGTAGGCGAAAATTCCACCCTCCGGGTCTCGTTCCATCACTTCGCCGACGACACGGGTGTAAAACGTCTCGTGACGGGTCTCGTCACCGGCGATCTTCCGGCAAATCCGCGCGAGGTTTTCCTCTCCCTGCGCGGCGGCCAGCTTTGCCACGTTGCCGTGCGTGATCCGCGTCGCGCGCTCCTGAAACGACGCGTAAATAAGGCCCTCGTACTCGTGATCCCAGCCGGGCGCGAAGCCATTTTTGATGAGATGGTGGATCGTCCGCTCGACCGCGAGCATGTCCACCCGGCCGGTAAGCCGGAGATAGGCATTGAGTAAGTCGCCGTGTCGATTCTCTTCGGCGGTCCAACCACGCAGCCATCGCGCCCAGGAGGTGGAAGTCGTGCCGGACGGGTCCCTGGCAATGTGCTCCAACGAGACACTGTAATTTGGCAGCGCCTCCTCCGTGACAAGGTTTCCCACCAAGATCACGAGCAGATCGTCGGAAACCAGCTCCGCGGTCTCGCGAAATTGCTGAAGATGATTGGCCCACTCGGGCGACGTCAGGTCGGGCAAGTAGTCCGTCGGTTGCCAGGCCTGATCAACCGGAGCGAGCAGAGAGAGGTTCTCGCTCACGAACCCCTCCAGGCTTTCGATGAGCTCCATGCCTGCGTGCCGTTTCAAGTGTGCTGACTTACTGGTTTGCGTCATTTGGTCGTTTCCCGTGTGGTGTCATCGGCGCCGGGCCTGTCGCGCGTGCACCCGGTCCTCTTGGTGCGCGCCCGTCTTGCCTCGTTGCGCGGCTGTCAAGTCGCGAGAACGGAGAAGCATGTCGGACCTTTTTCTTCTTGTAAAACAACACTTTAAATGGACACGCACCTGCCCCGCGATCGCGAACAGGTTCGCTTACCTCGGCAGGTTCGTTTCGCCCGATCGCGGTTGACCCTCCCAAATCCGTTGTTGCGGTGGTTAATCATACGGCCTTGTTCGTGGCCACGCGAACGGGGCCCTCGTCTGGCCCTCGGGCTCGAGGCTCTTGATCCAAGTTGAGGCTTATGCGAAACTCGGACGTCTAGCAGAGTTTCAAGCGGGACATCAGTCGTCTAAACGTTCTGAAGCGAGGAACTGTCTTGAAAGAGAATCCGGTCAAGCGAGCGTTGCGTGCTGGGAAGCCCCAGATCGGGACTTGGCTGAGTTTGGGAAGCATCGCGGCCGCGCGGTTCATGGCCCGGGCTGGGTTTCCTTGGCTGACCGTCGACATGGAACACACACACACCGACATCCAGACGGCCAGCTACATGTTCGCCGCGATCGCCGATGCCGGCTGCGTCCCGCTCGCCCGTGTCCCGACCGGTAAGCACGAATTCATCAAAATGGCCCTCGATTGCGGTGCCATGGGCATCGTTGCTCCCATGGTCATGGACGCCGCCGAGGCCAGGTCGATCGTCGCTGCCACCAAGTATCCTCCCCACGGCAATCGCTCCATCGGTGGAGGCATGCACGCCCTGAATTTCGGCGCGACCGCCGAGGAATACTATAGCAAGGCCAACGACGAAATTCTTGTGATTATTCAGACCGAACACATCAAGGCGGTCGAAATCGCCGACGAGATCTACGCGGTGCCCGGCATCGACGCCGTTTTCGTGGGGCCCAATGACCTGACGTATTCCATGAAAGCCGCTGATGGTACGTTCCCCAGCAAAGAACTTTTCGAGGCGACCCTGACTCGGATCCGGGAGGCCGCAGAGCGCCAGAAGCTCCCGTGCGGACTTCACGTCTTCTCGGCCGCCGACGCGCTGAAGCGTGCCAAGGAAGGCTGGCAGTTCATCGCGGTGATCAGCGAGCTCAAGATGATGCTCGACGGAGCCGCCGAGATCGCGCGGCAAATTCATCCGGAAAAGGGCGATAGCAAGCTGGCGAAGTACTGAGGGCCGCCGCCTTTCCGTTCCGTATCGCCGTGACGGAAAACTTGCACCACGCCAGCGCGGTGCTCCTTCCCTTTGTTGTTCAGGCTTCAACCAGGGCCTTAATCCTCTGAATCCCCCGCGTTGCCACCGCGAGGGGATCCTGGGCCCACAACCCGGGATTGAATAGCTCGAGCGAAAGTGGACCACGATAACCGATCATGCGTAAATTTCTGATCACGCGAGGCAGGTCGGCGATACCGTCGCCGACCATGACGCGGTCCTCATCCTTCTGGATCAAAGGGTTCGGGACAGGAGGAACATCGTTGATATGGAAACAGGCGAGACGATCGCCCGTGAGCGTGAGCAGGTCGTCGACCGAACCTCCGCCCCGAATCATGTGAAAGACGTCCGCCACGACACGTGGCCCGAGCGTGGCCGGTTCCCGGAGGCGATCGCCCAGGCGCTGGCGACCGAGTTGACTCCATCGACAAAACCCAGAAATTCCATCGACGGGACGACCCCGATTTGCGTGCCCAACGCGAGTAGCTCCGCGAAGCGATCGATGGAGCGGTTCAAGTCAACGACTCCTTGGGGGGGGCTGGCGACAATGTACGGGCTCTCCAACTCGACCGCCTGGGCCATCCGCCGGCGGCAGTCGTCGAGAACGCGCGTGTACTCGGCCCCTTCCGACGTGATCCAACCATGAAGCGCGATCACGCTCACCACTTTGAGGCCCGCGTCGGCAACCGCGTGCTTAAGGTCGGCCAGATCGCCCCCGTCCTCAAGGTACGCGGTGATTTCGTCGTTCCAGGGCTCGATCGCCGCGTAGCCCGCCTTGCCGGCGATGGCGATCTTCTCCAGCAAGGGCGTCGGCCGGATCGTGCTGGTGTTGAGGCAGTAAACAAACTCACTCATTGTCGGTCGGTCTCCAGGTCACCATTTTTCCAACTCACGAGATTCGAGCGGGAATGGAAAACGTCAGGGCCCTTCAATGCGTTGCTCATACGGTGGTTTGCGGTCAGGTAAATAGACCATGCCGGCGTCGTCGGCGATCTGCAGGCCGGCATCGAGGTAAAGAATCACGCCATTGATCTTACGGCCTTCCACCGAGGCAAGGTGAACGACCGAGGCGCCGATTTCCTCCGGCGTGGTGAGGTTCTTGATCCCCGCGGGAAAATCGGGCCGGCCGAACCGGGCCTGAATCAACCGCTCGTTTGGGCGTGTCGACCCAGCCGGGTGCGATCATGTTGCACGTAATTCCATCAGCAAGGTACTCCACGGCCACCTGCTGCGTCAAACCCCACAGCCCTGCTTTGGACACGACGTACGAAAACAACCCCGGCATGGGCCGCGTGGCGCGAGTGGAACCGATGTTGATAATCGTGCCCCGGCGCTGGCGCAAAGTGGGCATTGCCGCCCGGATGCCAAGCCACGCGCCCTTGAGATTGATTCCCATCGTACGATCCCAGAGAGCTTCGTCGGTTGTCTCAACCGTCCCGCGCGGACTAATACCCGCGTTGTTGACCAACAGATCGAGACCTCCCCATCGCGCGACCAAGGCCAAGATCACTCGCCCCCAGTCGTCGGCGCTCGTCACATCGAGCCGCTCTCCGACCGTATCGCCCCCCTCTCCACTGAGCCTGGCGGCCGACTCGAGGACTAGCTTCTCTTCAATATCGCAGAGCGCGACCTTGTAAGAGGCCTTCGCCAGGGAATGTGCGATGCCCAACCCGATCCCCTGGGCCGCACCCGTCACCAAGGCGACCGTTCGGGCCGTCGTCGATTCGGTCAGGCTTGCCATCAGGCGGTCCCCTGCTTGTGTTTTAGGCCCTCGCTGCTCAATTCCTTACTGAACCGATTCGGCCAGCACGAGAGCAAGCGACATCCCATGCTCCAAATCATGTGCTCGTGTTTCATGTTGGCAATCTGTCGATTTTGTTCTTCAATGTCGTCGACATTGTTAGGACTTCGATGATACAATACGGGTGATCCCAGCAGCGGCGGCGCGTCGGCCGAGTCGGACCCAAGGGCAGGGGTTGATTGACCGTAGTCAGGAGCCATTGGAATGTGCGGGGCGTGCCCTCACGAGCGACTGTGTTCGTCCTTCCTGAACCAGGTGTCCATCTTGATTGAAAATTCTTCGGTGCCAGGTGACGATGCCTCGCCGGCCTTTGGCCTGGGGTTGTAACGACTCGACGTTGGACAAAGCATGAATGGTATCGCCAAAAAAGATTGGCCGATGAAACCTCCACTCGAGAATCGCCAGAAACGCGATGACGTCGACGCGTGGCGCCTGGCTCATCAGACCTGTCGCAATGGCGAGACCAAGCAGCCCGTGAGCCACGGGCTTGCCAAAGGGGTTGCTCTGTGCGGAAGAATGATCGCTATGGAGAGGATTGTAATCACCTGATAGACCGGCAAAGAGAACGACGTCGGTTTCCGTCACGGTCCGCCGTGGGCTTTCCCACTCGTCACCGACGACAAGATCGTCAAACGACCAGGTTGACCAGGAGTGGCGAGTCACGGCTCGTGAACTGCTCCGTCTCTTGTATTGACAAGTCTCTCTTTTCCGAACGTTCGGCGAGCCCATTCTGACTTTCACCCCGCGGTCGTCAAGATCAATCCTTAGTGCGGCCGCCCATGATTTCACGAATTCAGCAAAGGATGCTTTATTCTCAGAGGTGACGATTCCACGTGAGGGAGTTCAGAAAAAATTCTGGATGACATTTGAGATTTCGGGAAAAAGGGCATACGATCTGCGTGACGTGATCCTCATCACCTTGACTGTGCCCTGAGGGATACTACGGCGATGACTCAGCCTTATCGTGTTTTGATCGCGGATGACGAGAAACCGGTTGCGGTCGGACTGCAAAATCAATTGGAATCGCTTGGGTACGATGTTGTTGCCGTGGTCAGCGATGGCCATCGCGCGATCGAGATGTGCCGGCGATCGCTTCCGGACGCTGTCTTCCTTGACATCGAGATGCCCGGACTTGACGGCTTGTCGGCCGCCCGTCAAATCGCCGCCGACCCGGGAACGCCCGTCATTATTTTGACGGCGCACGGCCACCCCAACCTGATCGATCAAGCCGTCGAAGACGGCGTGATTTCTTACTTGCTCAAGCCGGCGACCAACCCGAGCCTCCACGCGGCAGTTCAGGTGGCGGTGGCGCGGGCCCGAGAAATGAAGGCGTTGCAAGACGACGTCGATTCGCTTAAATCAACGCTGCGCGAGCGGAAGTTGATCGAGCGTGCCAAGGGAATACTGATGACGCGCAAGCAACTCAGCGAGAGCGAAGCATTCCGGCTGCTCCAGCGCCAGAGCCAGGATCGAAGGGTCCCCATGGCGAAACTCGCCGAATCGATCATCCAGACCGATGAGCTCTTCGAATCGCAGGACCAGCCAGTCTCTCCTCCGTTACGTCCGTTGCGACGTCATTTAGAGCCTCCGCACGATGATGAATAAGGTTTGACGTAAGGTCCGAGTTCGGTTAGGCTAACGTGACTCAGTGGGCCGCAAACGGTAACTTGCGGCCCTGCCGCTAAACAGATGTTTATACCTGAGGTCGATCTGAGTGCAGGTTGGGATCAAGGACGGTACGAACGACTCGGTGAGGATCGCCTTGACGAGTCTGCTTCGTTCCCAGTTCTCGCGGACGCGAGGTTTTGAGAGAGTCGCTCCCAATCCATTTGTTCGGCACCATGGTACGCATGAGCGTTGGCCAAGGTCGTGCAACGAGAGACTGGGAGATTGGTATGCCGACGTACAACCCGACCACAGAGCTCCGACAATTTGGGCTCGGCAAGAACCATCTGGAACTCGCCGAATTTATCGAAGGTCATGTCAATCGCGTCGCCAATGGTCGGATTCGTGACCTCCACGTTGTTTATTCGGATGAGAAAATCATCCTGCAAGGGCGTTCGCGTACTTATCACGCGAAGCAATTGGCACAGCAAGCGGTGCTCGATTTGACCGATGGGCATCCTCTCCTGGCCAACCTGATCGTCGTCACCTAGGCTAATGAGCGGCCTCTTTCGCATCGTCACGGGCCGATAGCGCGCAAACTCAAGCACGAGCGCGGGGATGAGCAGGCCATGGAAGTCGATACGATCCTCAACTCCCCGGGGGCCCAGGATGAGGCCACTGCGCGGTTGTTGATCGATCAGGGAGAGCTCAGATCCATCTTGTCGAATCTGAGCCACGAGCTCTGTCGCCCCTTGGTATCGCTCAGGGCCGGGTTTGACTTGCTCTTGGGTGAATCGCCATCCACGATCACCCAAGATCAGCGCGGGCACCTGGTCACCATGGTTTCCCTGTGTGATGAGTTATTACGGCTGACCCGCGGATATCTCGATTATGCGGCAATTGTCCAGGGCTCGCGGCCCATTGCTCTCGGCTCCTTTACGATCGGGGCACTGGTCGCCGAGATCGACCGTCAGTTTGGCCCGATCGCATTAGGACGACAACTCGATTGGAAAGTACGCGCGGAGTCTCCCGAGACGGTCGTGATCACGGACGCCACGCTCTGCCAGCAGATCTTCGGGAATCTGGTCTCGAATGCCCTGAAATACACGCCCGTGGCAGGCCGGGTTCATGTCACAGGGAGATCAGACGCCGATTTTTGGTCGGTGGTCGTTTCGGACTCGGGGCCCGGAATTCCCGCCGAAGCCATCGAGCGGGTTTTCGAACCCTTCTTCCGCTTGTCGCGAGACGAGTATTCCACGATCGAGGGGAGCGGCCTCGGACTGGCAATCTGCCGTGAGCTGGTCGCCCAGCTTATGGGCGAAATCTCGCTCAATTCGGTGGCCGGCGAAGGGACGTCGATTTCCGTCCGATTTCCCCTGACCTCGACGGCGGCGACCCGGCCCGCGGCAAATTGAGCGTCTCGATCTGCGTATGGTTCAAACAGGTAGCAACTCATTCGCTGGTCCGTACATGCATCTGGCGCATGACGGCGTCGTTGAACTGCCACCACCGTGTGTGTTTGTACCGGGATGGGGCGATGTTGCGCTACCGCTTGATCTGGATCATCCGCGATGCCGTGTAGCCGTCGTAGGATACTTCGAGCGTATAGGTCCCCGGCGCGAGTCGCGATGAGGCGAGCGCGGACGAGTTCACGCTGAAGGTTCCCCGCAGCTTGATGCTCTGTCCAGCCGCGATCGTCTTCTTTCCCTTGAGCATGAACTTCCGCGACTGCCCCATGAGTTGCGAGCCGCGATCGATCGCGATCGCGACCTCGCCGTTCACAGGAGTGACTTTGGCCGGTTTCTTGCTTTGGTTCGTCAGCGTGAGTGTGAACGCCGTCGGTCGGCCGGCGCGGACCGTTTGTCGCGCGGTCGTCAGCGAGGCGATTACCGTGGACAAAGGCGGCGACGGAGGCAGCGGTGAGTTCACGGGAGGGTCGGCCTGGTCGGTCGTGAAGGACGTGGAGATGTCGCCCAGGGCGCCGACCTGAAACGTTGCGCCGGTGCCGTTCCATGGGCCCGAGAAGTACGCCGAGTAGGTGCCCACGGGTGCCTGGCCTCCTGCCGGATTCCAGGTCGCCGTCTGCGTCAACGACTGGCCGGGTTGCAGCGTTACCAAGGATCCGGACAGCGTCTGCGAGAAGACGGTGACGTACTGGAGCGGTAGCTCGTCCTGGATCGAGAAGCTGCCCGGGCTAGATCGGCGCATCAATCTGAAAGTTGGCGGAAAGAGTGCTGCTCACGGCCGGGTTCGTGACCGTGAACGAGCCTCCCGCGAGAACTCGCGGCTGACCTTCGTTCGGCAGCCCGTCCCACGTGGCCGTCTCCGTGAACGATTGGCCCGGTTCCAGTGTGGTCAGCACCGCGAGATTCAGGCTAACGGGCTCTGAGTCCCAGATCGCGACGCCGTTCTCTGTCACCACAAAGTTGTCGAGGTCGGGTCCGGAAACGGTCTGGATAGTCTGGTCGCTGGTATTGGTCCCCGTCAACGTGATGTGGATCGGCTGCCCCACCTGGTAATCGGACTGGTCTGTTGTGAGCGTGTATGACACGCCCGCGAGTAAGGCACGCTCTTCCAAACGCTCGATGCGAAGACGCTGACGTCTCGAACGCCCCCCGGTCGCCCGACCCATGGAGGTACCTTTCCCTTCGTTTGATGCTATCCGTTACGCGCCGATCGCAGCGTCACAATAAGGTTACCGTTGGGCTCAATGGGTGTAAATGACTCCGGTCGCACCCGGAATGCGCGCCAGCCCACAGATATAGCACAGACGCGTGAGGACGTCAATGCGCGACACCAATCACCAATGCGCCACCGTCTTGAGCATCGCACGATATCAAAGACGCAGAACCTCTGGATCGACCCGTTAGAAGTCAGGGTAGTTGTCGCGTGCTGCTCCCCCCACAGCCCGCGGCGAATCGCCTCGTCAAAATCAGCGAATCTCAATCGGCGAATCGCTGTTCGCTTCGGCGACGGGGAGCCAGTGCAGTTGGCCGGTGTGGAAGGAGTGGTGGTCGAGATCGTCGTCGGTGCGTCTGCGAGACCGGTTGGTCTTGGCGGCGCGGCCGGTACGCGAATTGGCTGCGGAGCCGTCGTCGTCTTTGATCGGCGGCGGAGCGCCGGCGGGGCCCGATATTTGGGCAAAAGGAGGCTTACGGCGCTGGCGAGTCGCCCGGCCCGCCGGTATGGTCCGCGCCCGAGGGCTGTCGTCGTCCGTGGTCGTATCGTCGCCGTCAACCCGGCGGCGTGACCCAAGCCTGACATCCGGCTCAACGCCGCGATCACGCAGCAGGTTACGCGCATCGTCAAGCCGGGCCGTCAGATCGCCGTTGTCGATCTGCTCCTGAACCAGGCGATTCTCCATCGACCGATTCTCTTGCTCGAGCTTGGCCGTCCGCTTCTTCAACTGCTCGTTCTCAAACTCCAGATGACTCAAGCTGGTTTTGAGCTGGCCGACCGTCGGGCCGCCAGTCAGAAAATTCGATTGACCCGAACAACCCGCCGAGACGGTGAGAAAGGGCGAGATCAAATAAGCCACTGGTTGGAATCGCAAGACCGTGTCCCGCCACGTGCCGAACCGCCGCTACCGCGAACTTTCCCCACTCTTTTATTCTCGTCAATTTGACCAGTGAGCGTTGGGAAACCCTTCGGTAGGTTTTGGCGGCGTAGTCAGGCGGGGGGCGGTCGGCGACTGTATCGTTGGGGTTAGGGGGATCGTGCGGCCGTGTGCGGCACCCGCATGCGCCTGATGGCGACGATGAGGGTCGTGACCAGGATCGTCGCCAACGACCCGACGAGGGCGCTCATGAGGATCACAACGCCGGTGGTGCTCGTCAGCTTGCCCAGGCCAAACGGGAAAGCGACGGTCACTTGGCGTCGTTCGCCCAGATGAACCAGAGCATGAGCCCGAGCAGGATCGCCGTGCCGATCAGCCGCCGATAGACCCAGAAGTTGCGGATGAATCGACGGTTTTCGTCTTTTGTATTCGTAAGCCATGGGGATGACTCCGAATCGGGGAGCCGGTTGCCGGAGCGCAGCGCCTCCGGGGGAGAGAACACAATCACTGCCCGCGTGGTCATACGACGTCGCAATCGGGCGCAGCTCAATCCGGCAGGTCGACGTTGATGCCCAACATCCACCAGAATATCACGTAAAGAGGGTTGAAGAGACCCCGATCGCAGATCGGCCACGATCCATTTCCAAAGAAAGAAGAGCGTCGCGGCGGCCATGCTAAGATAAGGCCCATAAGGGATTTCGCGATCGGCGCCGGATAATTGGCCGCCGCTGATCCGCTTTTTCAGGTATTTCAACAACTTCCATGCCGCGTGGGCCAATCCCAGGAACGGGGCCAAGAAAAACGTGAGCACCGCGGCCTGCCAGCCCAGAAATGCGCCGATCATTCCCATGAGGGTGACGTCGCCGAAACCCATGGCCTCGCGGCGAAACACAAAGCCGAGCGGTCTCACGGACAAACTGGGTCAAGCCCGCGCCGATCAAAAGGCCCATGATCCCGACCCAGAAACCTTGCGAATGGGTGATGGCTGGCCAGGTGGCCGGCACGGGGCGAACCTGCGGCCAAAGCGTCCCGATCCCGATCCCCACGACCATGCCGGTGATCGTGATCTGATCGGGGATGATCATCAGGTCGTAGTCGATAAACGTGGCGGCGACCAACAAGGCGAGGAAGACCGCATGGTAACCCGCCGCCACCAATTGAGACGCCGGGACTTGTCCCCAAGCGTCGACCGGCCCGCCGATCACGTCAACGAGGAAGGCCCCCAGGAACAAAAGCCCCACTAACGCTTCGACCAGCGGATACCGCACGGCGATCGGAGCGCCGCAATTGCGGCACTCGCCGCGCAAGGCGAGCCAGCTCGATGATCGGAATGTTGTCGCGCGCGGCAATTGCTCCCAGACATGCGGGGCATCGCGAACTCGGCCAGATCACACTCTTTTGCCAGGGAATTCGGTAGATACAAACGTTCAAGAAACTCCCCACGACCGTTCCGATCAGGAAGATCCAGATCCCAGGATCGCCAGGAGAAACATGTCGCGTACGTGATCGGCCAGGAGACAGAACATCGTTACGGGATACCAGCCATGCCAAGGATGGTGGTCGGCAACTTGATCGGGGGTCTTGCCGCTTGGTATCGATCGACAACGTCGGCCAACTCTTCGTAAAAGCGGCGTACGAATCTGCGAGAATATTGGCAATTTCCGCGAGGGTTCCGGCGGCGGTCAAGGAGGGCCGGGCGGACAGGCCGCGGGGGTCGGCTTGGAGCCTGGTGGCCAGCTCGGTGGGCTCGGCGGTTAGCCAGACGATGAAGCCGAAGTCGCGGAGCCGGCGGCGATTCACTTCGCGGAGCACCACCCCGCCGCCGGTGGCGATGACCGCGGTCGGAGATTGCATCGTTAATTCGGCGAGTGTTCGTTCTTCCCAGTCGCGGAAAACTGGCTCGCCTTCCTCGGTGAGGATGGCACTGGCCGAGCGGCCGGCGCGGGCCTCTATTTCGAGATCGGCGTCGAGGAACGGTCGCTCTGAGCGGGTAGCGAGAATGCGGCCTACCGTCGACTTGCCGGTACCACGATAACCGACGAGCGCCAAACCCTGACCGGAACGGCGAGTATGCAGCAGCGCGGGGTCGCTTGTCATTCGGGGCGGAGAGGTGAGAGCTTTTGTTTGAGGGCCACGACCATCACGTCGCTGGGAGCGTCTTGGCCGGTATACAGCTTGAATTGCGCGGCCGCCTGGCGGAGAAACATGTCGACGCCGGTGACGGTCTGGCAGCCGCGTTCCCGCGCCAGCTTGATCAACATAGTGTTTTCCGGGTGATAGATCGTGTCGAAGACAACCATTTCCGCCCGATTGAATACAGAGGCGGGAAGCGGCGTGTCATCAACGTTGGGGTGCATGCCGACCGGAGTGGCATTGATGACCACGTCGGCCGGGGTGCTGGTTCGCATCGACCAGTTGACTGAGCGGCAGCCGACTTCCTCGGCCAGGCTCGCGGCTCGCTCGTCGTGGCGATTGGCGATCGTCACGTTGCGCCCCGAGCGCATGAGGCCGAACGCGATCGACCCGAGCGACTCCTCCCGCCCCCAAGATCAGCACCTGCTTTTCGAAGACCGGACTGGGGTCATCTGTCGCTCGTCGCGCCCCCCCATCGCGTCTTCGAGCGAATCCATGGCCGCGCGGTAATCGGTGTTATAGCCGACGCGCTTCCCGCCGTCCTGAAAAACGACCGTATTGCAGCTTCCCGTCCGCTCGACCGCTTCTTCTTTTTGCTGCAAGAGCGGAACGATCGCTTCCTTGTGTGGGATCGTCACGCTGCACCCCTTGAGATCCAGCCAGCAGCAGCTCATTGAAAAAAGCCGGCAGCTCGCCCTGAGGGACCAAAAACGGCACCATCACTTTGTTCAAACCGAGCTTTCGAAAGGCGGCGTTGTGCACGACGGGGCTCAGACTCTGCTCGATCGGGTCGCCAATGACGCCGTAGACTTCCGTGCCGGCGTTGATCTCGTTATAGGCATAGTCTTTCTTGAGCACTGTGTAGTGGGGCATCCCCGCGGCGAAGACCCGCTCGGGATTGAAACCGGCATAGGTGAAGGGGGCGCCGAACTTGGCGCCCAGGATCCGCGTGAACACGCCGATTTCACCCATGGCGATTGGAATCGTCGGCGCCTTGCCGGTGGTACCCAGATGCAAGACTCGCGAAGCCTCGGCCAGAGTTGTGGCCGAGGTCGCGATCTTGACGACGTCGGGATCGAACTCCTCGCATTTCTCGGCGATGTCTTGCAGGTCGACCGGCGTGGTCTTCGTGTTGTGATAGCTGACGATTCGCTTGGTCTTGCCGAAGCGGCGAATCTTGGTGGCGATATCCATCTCAAGATCGACGTAATCAACCCCCAGCGCGACGGCCTCGCGGAGGAACTGCTGCCGCTTGTCCTCGTTGCCGCGCCAAAGACCGCCGTCGGCCCCCCGGCGAATCGTGAATACCATCGGCGTCGGACGATCCTTCGAGAATCCGCTTCAATTCCGGCTCGCGCCGCAGACAGTCGATCCGCAGCTCGACCAGTTCGACCCCGGCCGTCGGCTGCTTGTTTCCACTCTTCAAGCAGCGATGAATGCCGCCCTCGCCCGATCGTCACGCAGATCATCACACACCCCGCCCTAGCCACGAAGCACACTCGGCCGCTCCACCCCGCGGGATTGCCGGTGAAGCTCAGTGCCGAGGTCCCACCCTCCAAATTGTATGATAACACCACCGACCGCTGAAAGAGGCCAAGCCCACAAGTGGGGCGACCTTTGCCAGCCTTGGGCCGCTCAAATTCTGCCGAACTGCTTTTCGAGATCGGCCTTGGTGAATACCAGCGCCGTGGGCCGGCCGTGAGGGCAATGGTGCGAGTCGGCCACCAGGTGCCGTCGTTCCAGGAGGGCCGCGATCTCCGGTGCTGAAAGCGGTTGGCCGGCCTTCACGGCCGCCTTGCAGGCCACCATATGCAAGAGCTCACCCAGGAGGCGGTCGCGCGTCGGAGGTAACGGCTGCGTCCGAAAGTGTTCGGCCAGGTCGCGGACCAGGCGATCGGGAACCACGTGGGGAAGCATCGCCGGGATGCTTCGCACCAGCACGGTATCGCCGCCGAACGGCTCGACCTCCAGCCCAAGCTGAGCCAAGACTCGCTGTGCTCATAAGCGCCGCCGCCTCGGCCGCCGTCATGTCCACCGGCTCGGGGACCAGAAGCCGTTGCGACTCGATGTGGCCCTGCGGCGACGCGAGTGCGCAACTCTTCATACAAGATTCGCTCGTGAAGCGCGTGCTGGTCGATCACCATCATCCCGTCGCCGGTCTCGGCGATCAGATAACTGTCATGAACCTGAATGGCCTTGAGCATGCGGCAAAGCCGGAACGCGAGCTGGCGGCGCCGCCGCGGGCTCCGTAACCGCCTCGGCTCCGCTGGCTGCGAGCGACTGTCGCGAAGAGTCGGTCGCGCGCATGGGGATCGTCTTTGTCCAAGGCATGCGGGCTGCATCACCGTGTTACCATTTGTCGGGCTCGCGATGCCATCGCCAGGTGGGCAAACACCGGGCCCTGACACCGGTCGGGCCTTGGCATTCGGGAGAGAATTCGTCAAATGCCTCGCCGGCTCGATGGGAAAGGCCAGCGGCAGCGATTGCGCCCACGGGGAGGAACAGGCTGGCCCACCGATTCTGGTATCACAGGTTTAGCTCCGCTGGGCTCGAACCAAGAGGCCACGGTCTGCCGATCGCTCGGGGCGCCGGCCAATTCAAACCGTCCGATGCTGCCGCCGCCTTGTCGAAACCCCGTGTCGGCGCCGAATTCCTGAATTGGCAGGCCCATCACGCCGGCACCCGCGCCTACGTGGGCGGGTTCCGCCGTGGCTGGTTCCTGAGCCGCTTGCAACCGCGAATGCAGGTCGCTCTTTAAGAACGTCTGCCGGAGCGTCGACAGGAGGTGACTATAGACTCGGTGCGAGTCGCGGAAGCGAACTTCGATTTTGGTTGGGTGAACGTTGACGTCGACCTCCTCGGGCGGGATCTCGAGGTGGAGAAACGCCACGGGCATCCGGCCGACCATGAGCAGGCCGCGATAGGCTTCGTTGAGAGCGTGCGCGAGCGAGCGGTCACGGACATAGCGGCCGGCGATAAAGAGGAACTGCCCTTTGGCGGTCGAGCGGCTTTGCGAAGGATGACCCACATAGCCCCAGAGCTGAATGTCGTCCAACTGGCCCTCGACCCAAAGCAGCGACTCAGCGAGCTCTCGGCCAAAAAAGGTCGCGATCCGCTCCCGGGTGCCCGGGGCAGGGGGCAGGTCGTACACGACCTTGTTCCCTGAGCGGTACGTCATGTGAATCTCGGGGTGGGCCAGCGCGATCCGCGAGAACATGTCGGCGACATGGCCGCTTTCCGTCATGTCCGATTTGAGAAACGTCCGGCGCACGGGGGTGTTGTAAAAGAGATTCCGAACTTCCATCACGGTGCCCGGAGGGCAGCCGCAGTTCTTGACGGGGCCGAAGACGCCTCCTTCGATCAAGAGCTCGGACCCTTCGGCCGCTCCGGCTTGACGAGTCTGACACCGCAGCTTGGCAACCTCGGCGATGGCCGCTAACGCTTCGCCGCGAAACCCCAGCGTCCTGATCCGGAACAGGTCCTCCGCGTCGGCCAGCTTGCTGGTGGCATGGGGCTCGAATGCCAAGACGAGATCATCCGGGGCCATCCCCTGGCCGTTGTCGGCAACCCTGACCAAGTCTTTTCCCCCGCGCTCGACCGACAGGTCGATCCGGGTGGCCTGGGCGTCGATCGCGTTCTCGAGCAGCTCCTTGACCACGCTCGCCGGCCGCTCGACGACCTCACCGGCCGCGATCTGATTGATGACCGCCGACGACAATTGGCGGATAACTCCCATCGCAGGCACCTCCTTGGAGACGTTGATCATCCTATTATACGAACTGAGCTTTCGTTCACACAACCTCGTGTGCTCGACGTCACCCGTGTTTCCCCGCGACAACATCATGATCGAGACAGCCGCTGCGCCCCGGGCGCTTCACCCGAGCTGGTATTCCCTGATCTTGCGATAAAGCGTCCGTTCACCGATCCCAAGGCTCTTTGCCGCCTCCTCGCGATTACCGCCGGTGCGTCTCAGCGTTTCGATGATGTAGTGTTTCTCGATCTCCTCGAGAGATTTCCCGACCAGAGAATCGACGCCGGGGACGCCGTCGCTCCGGACGCTGGAGGTGAGGGCCTGCAGGTCCTCGGTCAAGTCGTCGAGGTCAAGCTGGCCGTCGGAGTCGATGACAATCATGCTTTCGATGGTATTTTTCAGCTCGCGGACATTGCCGGGCCACGAATAAGCCAAGAGTACCTTGCGCACCGCCGGCGTGATGCCGGTAACGGTCTTGCCATGCGAGGCCGTGAGTTCCTTGAGGAAGTGTTCAATCAGTAGATGGATGTCGTCGCGCCGCTCGCGCAAGGGGGGCAGCTTGATGCTGACGACCTTGAGGCGGTGATAGAGGTCTTGGCGGAACTTACCTTCGGCGATGGCGTCGGTTAAGTCGCGATGGGTGGCCGAGATTAAGCGGACGTTGACCTTGAGGGGTTCATTGGTACCGACGCGAACGATCTCGCCGTTTTCTAGCACGCGAAGCAGCTTGACCTGGATCGAAATGGGCATGTCGCCGATTTCATCCAGGAACAGCGTGCCGCCGTTGGCGTATTGGAACCGGCCGATACGATCGCGATCAGCGCCGGTAAAGGCCCCCTTGACGTGTCCGAAAAGTTCGCTCTCCAGCACATTTTCACTGAGCTCGGCACAGTTGAGCGGCACGAACGGTTTGTTCTTGCGCGGGCTGTTGATATGCAGAGCCTTGGCGACCAGTTCCTTGCCGGTGCCGCTTTCGCCGGTGATCAGCACGGAGGCGGACGTCGGCGCAATTTGGCGGAGCTTGGCCACGACCGCGTGCATGGCCGACGAGTTGCCGATCACCCCCTCGAAGCCGAACTTTCTCGTTGAGCTGTTTCTGCAACTCGACATTCGATCGCTGCAAGCCGTTGCGACTGTGAAGCCTTGTCGGCCTTGGTCCGAAGCTCGTTGATATCGAGTGGCTTGGTCAGATAAGTGGAGGCGCCGGCCTGCATCGCGGTCACGGCGGTCTTGATCGTGCTGTGGCCGGTCAGGATCACGACCTCGGCGTCGGGGAGCTCGCGCTTGGCCTTGGCCAAGACCTCGAGGCCGCCGACTCCCCCCATGATCAAGTCGGTGATCACGATGTCAAAGACCTGCTCTTCGATCAACCTCAAGCCCTCTTCGCCGCTGTTGGCGATCACGCAGTCGTAGCCGACCCTCTCGAGACTTTCGGCCACGGCCGCGGCGTGCGGTTCATCGTCATCGACCACCAAGACACGGATCTGCTGGTCCATCGGTCCATTGCTCGCGGTCGATTGTGCTCTCGTGGTTCGTGGCACGTAGAGCGAGGAGTTGCCTGGTTCTCGCTGGGAATCTCAGTCTTGACCTTGTCGCGGCGCCGGTGTGGCACCTCCTGAGCTAGCGGTCGCTGCCCCTCTGCCGCCGGCTCACTCACGGGAAGCCGCACCGTGAACTGCGATCCTTTGCCCGGCTCGGTTTGCACCTGAATCGTGCCGCCATGCGCTCGATGATCTTGCGGGCGGTGGGCAATCCCAGCCCGCTCCCTGCCGGGCGGGTCGAGAAAAACGCATCGAAGATCCGAGAGCAGACCTCCTCGGTCATTCCCACGCCGGTGTCGATGACGTCAAGAACGACCCAGCCGTCCTCGCGCCGCGTCGTCAGCATGAGCTCGCCGCCGGAGGGCATGGCGTGTTCCGCGTTCAAGACTAGGTTCAAGAGAGCTTGCTTAAACAAATCGGCGTCGATCCGCGTGAGCGGCAAATCGGCCGCCAGGAACGTGCGGAGAACGATCCCCTTGGTCGCCGCGGTGGGCACGTAGAAGTCGCAGAGCTCATCGACGATAGTGTTCAAATCGATCGCCACGAGCCCCAGCTCTTGCACCCGGGCGAACCGGAGGAAGTTCTCGAGGATGTCGCGAAGCCGATAAACCTCGTGCTGCAGCCGTTCGACCCGTTGCAATACCCGCCGATCACGGGGAGTTTCGGGCTTCTGAAAGTCCTCGGCGAGGAGGTCAAGATTCAATGAGACCGTCGAAAGCGGATTTCGAATCTCATGAGCGAGCCCGCCGGCAAGCTGTGAAATCTCCGCGTACTGGCGCGTAACGCTCGCGTGGTCGCCGGTTCGTCGCCGGCCTCGGCTGGGATCGGCATGAGCGTGCCGGCAGCGGCCGCCAGGGCGCCGGCTCTTGGCGTAGCGGACATTGGCGGCTTTTCCGACGGTGGACACGCCTCCGCCTCGCATGAAAACGGCGAATCCGAAATCGTACCGGCCAGGAGTTTTGCCATGTGAGATCTCCGTCAGTTGCCGGAGGTCTGAACCGAGATCGACTCACGTCGATTCGGCCGCCCCGGGGAGCCGATTTTTGGGTCGCCGGGCCACGACAGGAGAAGATCCGCCGCTGGGTTCTCAGGGGCGGCGGGGCCCACCCCTGTCTCCGCCATACCCGCCCCGATCACGATCGCCGCCGCCAGGTCCACTGGGCCGCCGCGGCGGCGGCCCGCCGCCAGGTCCGCCTCGGTCGCCTCCTCCTCCTCCTCCGGTCGGGGCGGGCCGCGTGCGTCCCGCAAGCTCGTCTACCTGCCCGCGCTCGGCGAGTGCCGCCTTCCGCGACAGCTTGACCCGATCCTGATCGTCGACGGCGATGGCCTTGACCAGCATGGGGTCGCCCACCCGGCAGACCTCGGTCACATTCGAGACATACCCGTCGGAAAGCTCGCTGATGTGAACCAACCCATCCTTGCCCGGAAGAATCTCGACGAACGCACCGAATTCTTTGATCGACGTCACTCGGCCCTCGTAAATCCGCCCGACTTGGACCCCTTCGGTCATGGCCACGATCTTGTCGCGAGCCGCCTCGGCGCCGGCGGCCTCCAGGCTGGACAGGGTCACTACGCCCGTGTCGTCGATATCGATCTTGGCGCCGGTCTCCTCCTGGAGCCTGCGGATCGTCTTACCACCCGGGCCGATCACCATGCCGATCTTCTCGGGGTTGATCTGAATCTGGATCAACCGCGGGGCGTTGGCCGAGATCTCCTCGCGAGGTCGCTTGATCGACCGGAGCATGGCGCGAAGGATCTCCAGTCGTGCTTCGCGAGCCTGGTCGAGCGTCTCGCGAATAATCAGCTCGGTGATGCCGTGGTTCTTGAGATCGAGCTGGATGCCCGTGACCCCGCGCTGGGTGCCGGCGACCTTGAAGTCCATATCGCCGAAGTGGTCTTCATCGCCGATGATGTCCGTCAGCAAAATGTGCCGCCCGGCGGCTTCGTCCTGTACGAGGCCGATCGAGATTCCGCCGACCGGATCGCTGATCGGCACGCCGGCGTCCATCAGGCTCAAGGTCGCGCCACAGACCGACGCCATCGAGCTCGAGCCGTTGGACTCAAGGATGTCGGACACGACGCGGATGGTATAGGGGAATCGCGCGGGGCCCGGCAGGATCGACGCGACCGAGCGCTCGGCCAACGCGCCATGTCCGATCTCGCGGCGCCCCGGCCCGCGGATCGGCCGCACCTCGCCGACGGCGAACGAGGGCATGTTGTAGTCGAGCATGAACTTTTTGCTGTATTCGTCCATGATGCCGTCGACCCGCTGCTCGTCGGCGCCGGTGCCCAAAACCGTCGTCACGAGTGCCTGAGTCTCGCCCCGCTGGAAGAGGGCCGAGCCGTGCGCCCGGGGCAACAGTCCGACCTCGCACTTGATCGACCGTAGGTCTTTCGGGCCGCGGCCGTCGGGGCGATTGCCATCGAGAATCAGCTCGCGGACGACCCGCTCCTCGACCGCGCTGAACGCGGCCTTGATACGGGCCGGTGTCACTTCCTCGCCGGGCTGCGCCGGGCTGAGCGCGGAATCGCCGGGAGACGCTTCCCCAGAGCTGCCGCCAGCCGGCCGCGGAGCCGCGGCCGGCGGTTCTGACGGGACCAGCTCTTTGATGATCGTGTTTAAAAGCGCCTTGGTCGTCGCGTTGCGCTCGGCCTTCATGACGATCTGCTTGGCCTCGCGGAGCTGCGAGCCGTACCGCTCGTAAATGGTTTGCCGCAACGCGTCGATCGTCACCGGCGGGAACTCGTAGGGGGGCAAGCCCGCTGCCGCGATCAGTTCCTTCTGAAGCGCGATCACTTCTTGGTTTAGGCGATGGGCTTCCATGATGGCCTCGGCCATCTCGGCCTCGGGCAATTCCTCGCCGAACCCCTCGATCATGACGACCGCCTTCTCGGTGCTCGAAACGATCAGGTCAAGGTCGCTGTCTTCGATTTCTTCAGCGGTCGGGAAAGCCACGAACTTGCCTTCGACTCGTCCCAGCCGGATTGAACCCACGGGCCCCAAGAACGGGACCCGAGCCAGCATTAATGCCGCCGAGGCACCGATCATCGACGGCACGTCGGCATCGTTTTGCCGGTCGGCCGAAATCGGGCCCGCCTGGATCTGCACCTCGTCGCGATACCACTCGGGAAAGAGCGGCCGGATCGGCCGGTCGATCAACCGCGACGTGAGGATTTCTTTGGTGGTCGGGCGGCCCTCACGTTTGATGAAGCCGCCGGGGAATTTGCCCGCCGAATAGGTCTTTTCGCGATAGTCGACACTGAGCGGGAAAAAATCGAGCCCTTCGCGGCCAGGAGCGGCCACTAAGGCGACCAGCGTCATGGTGTCGCCGATTCGCACGACGACCGAACCGCTGGCTTGTTTGGCGAGGTAACCCGTCTCGATGCTCAACACTTTGCCGCCGACGGTCCGCTCGACAAGTGTGCGTGAAATCACATTTATGGACATTGACCCTACCTGCGATGCCTCGCGGTGGCGAGGCGTGATGATGGCTATGAAGCGAGAGCCCGGCGGCCAAACGTTATTTGCGGATTCCCAGGCGGTTGATCACCTCAAGGTACTTCTTCCGATCGCGGAGCCGCAAATACTTCAACAAGCTCGACCGCTTGGAAACCATCATCAGCAGCCCACGGCGGCTGGCATGGTCCTTGGCGTGTGTCTTGAAATGACCAGTCAGATCATTGATCCGGGCGGTCAACAACGCAACTTGGACTTCGGGCGACCCTGTATCGATCTCAGCCCGGCCAAAAGTCCCGATGATCTCCTGCTTCTTCTCCTTCGTGATCGCCATCTCGCGCCCCAAGTACCACCGGCATTCTCAAAGCCGTTTCGGAAATTTCCATCGACACTATAGTTGTCTGAGCATAGGCGATCACGCGGCCGATTGCAATCCCTTACTGAGCCCTTACTGAGCACCTCGGCCCGATCAGCCGCTCTGGGGTAGCGTCCAGAATTGGCGAAGCGGATGAGTACCTCGGAAGTTAACTCGCATCAGGCCTTGTTTCCAACACGCATCCCGTCCCTCCTGCCGACCAACCGCGCCACCTGCCTCCAGGCCACCGTCCCTTGACGCAATTCCCCATCCGCCTTCGACATTGAATTCTGTTATGCTTATTCGAAGAAATGGCACTTTTCGGCACTATTTGGAACGGTTTCGGCGGGGCTCTGTCTTAAAAAGACCATCCGAGAAATCAGTTACGACGATCGGCCAAACGAGCAGGCGCATTCCCGTTCGCGGCACGAAAAGCCGGTCGCGGCCAGCGGCGCCTTCTGGGGGCAAGCCCCCCCACAGCGAGTTCAGCTCAATGTGAATTGGCGTTTTCTAGGGGTTGTTCGCCCTCGTCTCACGCTTTTGTGATAACCCGTACAGATCTGCGCTGCGTGGGAACTGAAAGCCGAGTCGTGCCGGCGACCTCTGACGAGCACCCGCCGCACTTTGCACAGTCCCTCTACAGTATAATATAACGTGGTCTGCAAATTTCGTTAATGCACCTATTCCGGTTTTCGCGCAATCGTCGATCAGAACATGTTGTTCTGGAGTGAGTTAACAATTTTTCCGAAATTTTTGTCCGCGATCATTGCGCGTGTGGCATAGCGGCCCAAGGGCACCGATACATCGCGAAAACTCGGCAAGACCGTGGCAGCCGCGACGGCCGGGAGAATCGTTCGCACCGGCCTTCTGCTGGTGCTGAACATTGGCGATCCATGTTTTCCTTTTCCTGACGCATGGAGTCGCCATCCGCTCTTTGCTGGGGACGGGCGCGAGGCGTCGAACCGATCGCCGTGGGCGAAATTGTCAGGATCGGGCCGCGTTGCTAGGATAGAAACAAGGAGGTGACCCATGGAACTGCCCGATTTTCTGACTCTCGGTTCGACCGGAGAAATTCGTGTGTCCGCGCACTGAATCGACCTCTATCTTCTCGTTGGAAAGTACAATGACGGTTATACGGTGGAGAGGCTACACCGCGAGTACCCCACCCTGCCCATAAAGCTGATTCATGAGGTGATCGCTTTCTACCTGAGGAACCGGGCGGAAGTCGATGCCCCGCCACTGGACCGATCGTCTCCAATCCGGTCGCCATTCGCCGGGAATATTCATCGTGCGAGCGAACGCCGCTCTCCCCGTCATCGTGGAGGCCCTGGCGATCGTTGCGCATGCAAGTGATCCTGCCGAGTGGCTCGACCGGCTAGAGTATATTCCGTAGGCGAGCGCCGCTCGCCCCGAGGCCACCGCGCCAGTCCACGTGCGCCGAGGATCCGCTTCAAGCAGACCGAAGCACAAAAAACAGGGTTTCCCTGCTGGAACCAGGTTGAACGCGGTTCGCGGTTTTTGGCACGAGACTCGTGCCGGTTACGCAACCAGCGCGGGCGACGAGGAGACCGCCTGTGCCTTCGCTATAACGGTCGCGGAGGCGATAAAGGCAACCGCCTGAATCCGATGATTCGACGATCCAGCTCATTGCTGCGACGTTATCCTTTGATGAACGTCCTCACGCCGAGGCGCATCGTCCGCTCGCATTCGGTCCAAAAGTTCGCGCATCGGGCGCCCGACGTTCGGGTTCACCGAGCGTGCTCGATCGCTCATCGTCCTTTGATCCTCAACTGATGGAGGACTTACCCGGCGAATGTACCCGAGGAGGGTTCCGTCGGGCCGCAAGACGGCGACCGGGTCGGGCGAATCCGTTTCGTCCAATTTTTCGCTTACTAGCCGAAACAGTAGATATTCACGCTGGCCCTTCTTCAGCCCATCGAGAAGGGTGGCGGTTTCCTCAATCATGGCGTCGTTAGTGCGTGGCATGTGCGCTCTCCTTACTGAGGCTAAACGAAGGGTCAGGGGCGAAAGATACTTTCAGTCCGAACCGCCTTGCTGCAAAAAGGTTCTGGCGGTCGACCAGATCCGCCCCGTTCCGCGCTGTCCTTTCCGCTCCACGCGCAGGAAGATTGAGACGGCCAAGACTTTGGGTTTGGGGTACAGCCTTCGTCCTCGGGGATGGCCGGGCCCCGTCTCGCTATGCCAGGGGCTAAATCCCCCAGATCTCCCGGATGACGTCGAGATATATTCCCCTTTCCGCTGACGGTTGCGTTATAGTCACTGCTGGCTTGGCCATTATTGGCGCCGTCGATTTCGCGGCCGAGCGTATCCGTGCTGAGCGTGCCGTTGACGATCGGCTCCTCCGGCTTTGATGCGGTGAGCGTGCCGCGTGGCGAGACCGTCACCTGCCGTGGCGCTGCTCAAGGTTCAAGCCAATCCTCCAACCGCAGGCCGGGAATGTTCTGAAAGTCAGACGTGTTGTGAGTCACCATCGTCAAATTATGAACGAGCGCCACTGACGCGATGAGTAGATCAACTCGGCTCACGGGAATGCCCTGCTGGAGTAGCTGACCCCGAACCTCGCCGAATCTCTTCGCGCAATGGGAGTCGAAGTCCAACACGATGACGTCGGTCAAGAGGTCGTTCTCAATTCGCGGAATCACCCGGCTCGGGTCCTTCCGGTGATAGGCCCAGGTGTAAAGCTCGCCCAGCACAATCGTCGGAATGTACAACCGGCCGGAGTGCTGAACGAAGCGGTGCATCAAGCCAGCGGGGCGTTTCAAGTGGTTTGAACAGATGTTGGTATCAAGCAAGAAGCTCATCCGGGGAGTTCCCGGCGCGAGTCTCGCTTCCTTTCGGCGTGAATTTCTTCCAGGACGCGATCGTCCTCTTCGGTCCAATCACTCGCCAATGCACCGGCGCACCGCAGGAGCCCTTCCCCCCATGGCCGCGGATTCGAAACAGGCCTGATCGTGATCTCGACCTCCTGTCCCTCGGCGACGCCGGGGTTCTGCTTGAGTTCGATGGTCTTGCCATGGACTACGCCATAAACCGACTTGGTCATGATTCAACCTCGCGAATGGATCGGGCACACGGGTCACGTTCGTCGCCACGAGCAGCCGGCGTTCCTCGCCCAGGCGCCCGGCGACTCGTTCATGACCACAGGCTCGCACCCGGGACACCAGAATCGGCGAGGCCATGCCCACGGCTGCCTCGTATTATTTTCACCGAGTCGGATCGCCAGCGGGGAGCGATCTGCACGATTTTCATTGTACTCAAGGGCTTGCGCTTTGCTCAAGGCAGGCACTCGACGGCACGGACGCCGCGTCCTGGCGAACCTTCTTTCCTCCACACCCCCCAAGAGCTGCCTGTCGCCTTCAACGAGGGCACCGATACATCGCGAAAACTCGGCAAGATCGTGGCAGCCGCGACGGCCGGAAGAATCGTTCTGACCGGCCTTCTGCCGGTGGTAAACGTTGGCGATCCATGGCCATGGTCGAGCTTGCGCTGGCTCACCGGGCCCGAACAAGGGCCGGTGCGTCTGGAGCCGGGCACGGTCCCGCGCGAGGCTTTGTGGGTAGAAGGTGTCAACGCGGTCACGGCCGACATCGACCTGGCGATCATTCGACAATCGGTGTGCCGGGATCGCCATCTGGGACGTCAGGATGGACATTGGAGACGGCCAAGGCTTTGGGTTTGGGATACGGCCTTCGTCCTCGGGGACGGCCGCGACCCGTCTGGCTATGCCGCGGGATGTATCCCCCAGATTTCCAAGACGACGTCGAGATATAGTATTCCCCTTTCTCGCGATGATCCTGACCCCCGCGACCCCCGCGAGGAAACAAAAAACCGTGGCTGAGCACCTGGAGACCCCCTGGAATGGGTGACCCCCTGGACGGAAAAACAAAAAACCATGGCCGTCGGGCGGCACCAGCGGTGCCGCCCCCATGGCCGACCCCGTCGGGCGGCACCAGCGGTGCCGCCCCCGAAAAAGAAACAAGGGTTGACCTCGTCTGGCGGCAAGTGTTGACCCCGTCTGGCGGCACCGCGCCAGCGGTGCCGCCACGAAGTCGCGTACCTTCGGCAACAGATTAGAAAAACCGCTAACACCGCGCCGGGACGCTAGTCCGCATTGAAAAACCGCATTGAAATCACTTGACAACAGGAACTGCGACGCCGATACTATGAGCAGCGGACCTCTCTGTGCAATCTATGAAGGTGTAAACCTTCCGCACTCGGGGGAAAGCCTAGACTCGCGTAGTTTTTCTGACGGGGTGACTGCGCAAGCATTCCTTCAAGCAGGAAAACGCAATAATATAGCGCAGTCTGGTTCTTGCCACAGAAAGAATAATTGTCAAGGCTCCCTAGTTTCTAGGGAGTCTTCTTTTTTTCCGGAGTGGTGACATGCAGACCGCTAATGATTACCTCGACGAGGTCTACCGGGTAATACGCGAAAACTTCACTCCGACCGATCCCACCGGCGGCATGACGGCGGCCGCGATTGGGTACCTGGTCAAATTACACGTTACGTGCGAGCCCGCACCGCTTGGCTTTCCCAAGTTTAAAGACGTACTCGATCAACTTGAGGAGCGGGGCTTGGTGCGCATCGGGCTGAACGCAAAGAAAGCGCTCTCGGTTTGGCTCCTCCAACAACCCGATCAGCCTCCACTGCCAACTGCCCCGCCTCGGGCTGGCCGAAGATTTCGTCCGCTACGCAAAGCCGTGTGGCTCGCATTTGTCACAGCGACTTCGGAACGCCGTCGCTTTTTCAATCGAATCACAGGCGAGGTCAAGATGGAGGCGGAGAGCGGCCTCGAGGCTGATCCGTCGTGGGTCGAAATCGTACCTGTGGACAACGTGTCTGCGCAGGGTCGCCATCGGCTTCCTGAGCAAGAACAGCGTCAATTCCGCCGATGTCATGCAGACGCTCAACTCCGACCAGTGGTACTCTGACCTCCCGAAAGCGTTAGCGGCCCAATCTCCGATACTGGCAGCGGCCTGGAAGCGTCACCGATCTAACCACGTCATCTGCCTTGTCAAAGAGTGGTGTCAGACGAATCACGTGCAAGAACGGCTCGTCTTCGAGGAACCTCCCCAAAGACAATCAACCCCGTCAGTTCAGCCGACTCGCTCCGGACACGATCTGCTCAGAGCGACTCTGCTGGAGGCGCTAGAGCGTATGTCTGCCAGCGAGTTGATGGAGCTTAGTTCTACAGCGCTAACTCGACATTGCCTCGACTGGCTCCGAACGCTAAAATCCAACCCTCCCATGGACTTAAGGAGGGCATGGCATGGACGCCGACCAGTTTCGTCAGTTGGAAGTAGAGTTTAGTGCGTTCCTCGATCGTTTCGGCGATTGCTTCAGTCGGAAAGATACGCGAGCCCATCTTGGGGTCTACGTGCGCGGGCAGCTCTCGGACCTGCCTGAGAAGAGCGTCGAGCCAATAGCTCTGGAAGCGGGTGTTGCACCGCGGACGTTGCAAGAGTTCCTCAGCCAGCTCAAGTGGGACGAAGACCGGATGCGCGATCGGCTCCAGTGCGACGTGGCTGCCGAACACGCCGGCCCCCATACGATTGGGGTGATCGACGAGACCAGCGACGTCAAGAAAGGGGACAAAACTCCCGGGGTTCAGAAACAGTGGTGTGGCCGTCTGGGCAAGACCGAGAACTGCGTCGTCACCGTCCACCTGGGCTTCGCTCGCGGCGATTTTCACTGCCTTCTCGACGGTGAGCTGTATTTGCCGGAGAGCTGGGACGCCGATCGCGACCGTTGCCGTGAGGCAGGTATCCCCGATTCCGTGGTCTACCGGCCCAAGTGGCAGATCGGCTTGGACCTGCACCAGCGAGCGGTGGACAATGGTCTCGTGTTCGAATGGATAACCTTCGATGCAGGTTACGGCTCGAAGCCAGAGTTCCTGCGGGAGTTGTCCAGCCGCGGCCAGAAGTATGTCGGCGAAGTCCCTCGGAGCTTCGCTGCCTGGCTCGACCCACCACGGGTGGTGAACCGTCGCTACCGCCGCCATGGCAAGGGGCGTGGTCGTAAGGTACCGCGCTTGGCCTGCGGCAGCCCTCCAACCCGGCGGGTTGACGAACTGCTTAGCGACAAGCGGCTCAGCGATCAGCCTTGGAAGCGGTTCCACGTCAAGGATGGTGAGAAGGGACCAATGGTATGGGAATGTAAGCACACCATGATCACCATTAAAGATGCCCAGGGCCTGCCGGGCCTGAGACTTCACCTGGTGGTGGCGCAATGTCTTGGAGCCGGAGGAATTGAAGTTCTTCGTCGGCAACGGCCCCATGATGGAGACCCGCTTGGAGACCCTGCTGCTGGTGGCTTTCTCGCGCTGGCGTGTGGAACGCTGTTTCCAAGACGACAAGAGCGAGATCGGTTTGGATCAATATGAGGGGCGTCGCTATTTGGGGTTGAAACGCCACCTGATCATCTCGGCGGTAAGCTACCTGTTCCTGGCTCGCGTGCGTCAGCACTGGGGGAAAAAAAAATCCGGAGATCACCGTATGCCAATTGCATACCGCGATGGCTGCCTTGGTCCGCTCATGGGGATTGTCGTCGCCGAAGGCGAAGGCTGAGCTGTTACAGAAGGCCGCGAGAAAAATAAAATACAACCAACGCCGCAATGCGCAGGCTCGAAAAAGCCACTGGAAAAAGGCCCTGGAAAAGCTCAGGCAGCTCGGCATCACGCTCTCCGAACTCAAACGATGCACATGGGACACGACCTAGCGCTGTAGAAGTAGTTGCCGATGCGGAAGCCAAGAGCCTGTTGGAAAAATTCAATATCCGGCTTCCATGGTGGCACAGATGACGTTGCAATCGCTTCGTGCGCTGCAGTTGGCGAAAGGTAAAAACGACCTCTTGTTCCTTCGGCTACAATCGCCATGAGCTTTTGACCCATCCGCCCTGCAGTAGCTTCGGTTCGTAGATAAACGCCGTCAATCGGCGCTTGGCTCATCAGACATCGGAAGTTACCGCGAGCCGCCTTTGTCCCCAATTTTGCTTCAGCCGATGGCTCGCCGATTTTTACAGTGAAATGGTATCCGCCCTTATCAACTACCGGTTGGACGTAGGATTCGTTGCCCCCCTTGGTGCTCAGAATGAATGTGCTGGCAAGCGGCACATCCACTTGCGAAAAGGCCGGGTTCGGGCTTTTCACGGTCCGCGTCCACAACCAGGCGATGACGGTGAGTTTCTCGCCTTCGTATTGTTTCAGGTCCGGTCGGTCCTTCACTATTTCCTTGGTGATCTCGATCGGCGGATAAAGGTGACCGATCCGCCTGAAGGCTTCGTCCCTCATCCACTCGCCGTAGCTGCGTACGTCCTCGGCCAATCCCGCCGTACCGCTCCAGGTGAGTAATGGGTTCTTAGCATCCGAATGAATCGGCGGCTTGCCTGCGAACTTCGACGGAATCTCGATCATCGCCTTGTTGATCAGCACGGCCACCGGGTTCAAGTCGGAAGCATACGCTTGCAAACCGAGCCGTTGGGCTTCGAGCGGGATCGACCCGCCGCCTGCGAATGGATCGTGTAGGCCCGGCATCTTCGCGGGGTCGAACAGCTCCTTTGCCTGCGCGTGATCCTTGTTCAGTTCGCACGTTTCGCGCCAGCTCTGGCGGATCGCCTCGCGAGCCGGCTTCAGCACATCTTCGTTGGTGGTGTTCTCCCAAAGCACAAGGTCTTCGATAATCTTAAACAGCTTGGCACGTGCCTTCGCCCAGTGGCCACGCACTTGCTGGTTCGGTTCCTGACCGGGATTCTGGCAGTACCACAAATCTTCGGGATCGTTAACGAGCTGGGCGAAGATGACAGCGCGAGCCGCAGCTAGTGGTCGACGTGCCCACCAGAGGTGAAGCGTGGACGGATGCCCATGTCTAATCGATTTTTCTTTAGCCGCCGCGAGGTTGATGGCATCCAGCGGCAGCGCGACCTCGATCAGCTTCTTCGGCGATATGACAGGATGGTTCATGGTCAGCGAGACTCGGCTTTCTGGAGCAGGTCGCTCAGATTGTAGTTGATCGACGACACTCCCCAGCCGGGCTCACGATCGAACGGTCGGCGGACATAGAACGGGCCTTCGACACGGTCGTCGTCGGCAACAAGCACGATGGCCAGCACGAACTTGTCGCCCTGATTGAAGGCGTAGAGCATCTCATTGCGGGTGATGGTGACCGTGGCAGCGCCTTTAACGCGACCCTTCACCTCGATGTGGCGCGGGTCCGGTTGCTTGTGGTCGATGGCAGGCGGGTGCGATGTCAGATCCCAGCCGCATTTATCCTTGGAAACATCCACGACATGGCACCCCTGGGACTCCTCAACGTGGCGCACGGCGTCCATCGCGATGCGTTCGATTCGGCTACGGGCGATTGGATCGGCAGAAATGTTCGGGGCGGTCTCTTCGTCGCCTCGAACCCGCCGCATCAGGCCAGCCGGGATGACGAGGGCGCCGCCAAGCACGATCGGCGTGCCGTTGACCACATGGCGCATCGACTGGAGTTCCTTCTTCCGGTTTTCCAGGCGGCCTTCCAAATCGCTAATGGTGCGGCGGACGTTTTCCAGATTCAGCCGCACATCCTTGCTTGCCGTCTTATCGTCCCTCAGCCTCACCCAACGTTCAGTCCAGAATGCGATTTCCTTGCTGAGCCGTTCGTGAACGGCCGATAGGGTCTTGTCGACGTGGGCCACCCGGCGATCAGACACTTCACGGAAATGCTCAGGAACCAGCGTTGTCGCTGCCAGAGCAATGGCGCGGTGCTCCTGGTCGGCACGAATCCAAGGGGCATCGAGGGTGTCCTTGATAAGAGCACGTTCGGAAGCTGCCAGTGGTTCCAAATCGAGATGGGGAGCCCAACCAGCAAACGACGTGGAAGCGTCTGGGTTAACCCGCACGAATTGCAGCCGTTTCGAGAGCACCTGTCCATCGCCGGACTTTACCTCATGCGTCAGCAAAAACATCAGCCACGGATCGAGGCCCTCATCGGCAGGATCGACAAGCACCGATCCCTGACGTAGCAAATTCGCATGTTGCTCGAGTAACAAGTCGCTGACCGTCAGCATGAGCGGATGGCCAGGGTGCATCAGAACGGCTCGCGAAAGCCCCGGTTTGTCCAGAGGCTGTAAGGCTTCCTTTTCAAAGCAGACACGGTCGTAGCGTTTCAGGACCGGCTCCACTTCACGGCGGTTGCGGCCCGTAATGCGGCGATCGCGCTCGCGAATTGAAGCCGGAACATGGGTAATTTCAAACCGTCCGGCCTCCCGAGGATAAATCGATCCGCCAAGCTGCTCGAATGCCTTCAAAAAAAATGATCGGACAAAAAAGGGCTGGAGACGGCGAGCCTCGGCTTTCTCCATCTGTTCTTTCACGGCATAGAGCCGCTCAGGACTCATTGTTTCCTGGGCCAGTGCGTTGCGGTCGAGGAGCGACTTCAAGTGAGTATGGTCAAGGGCTTGGTCGATCTTCCTCGTCAGACGCGCACGCACCTCTGGCTGATCGCCGTAGCGGATCGCTTGAATCAGGAGTTCCTTGAGGCTAGTTCCTTCAAATACTTCTCCGAGGATGTCGAAGACGCGGCCCTTGAGGGCCGCGCTTTCAATCGCCAATTTTTCGAGCAGGCGATGGTAGACGTCACCTTCGCGGGTCTCTTTGGCCACGAGATTCCATAGGTGGCAGACCTCGATTTGACCGATGCGATGGATGCGGCCGAACCGCTGTTCGAGCCGATTGGGATTCCACGGCAGGTCATAATTCACCATCAAGTTGGCGTTTTGAAGGTTCACTCCTTCGCCTGCGGCGTCCGTGGCCACCAAAATGCGTACATCGGGATCGGAGCGGAATAACGCTTGGAGGCGACGGCGCTCGTCGCGATGTGTCCCGCCGTGGATGGTGACGATGGCCCCTGGATTGCCGATTACACCCGCGATGCGCTGGTGCAGGTAGTTCAGCGTATCGCGATGCTCGGAGAAAATAATCAATTTGCGCTGGCGACCGGAAACGCCTCGCATTTCAGGGGCGTTCTGGAGAATCTTCGAGAGTTCCTCCCATTTGCGGTCCTGACCAGAAGCGACCACAGCCTTGGCTTGCTCCTCCAGTCGTTTGAGAATGACAATTTCCGCCTCAAGCTCGTTGATCGTTTGGGCAGCGGTGGCGTCGTCAACCAACGCTTCTTCCAGATTTTCCTGTTCCTCAGCGTTGAGGTCGTCGTCATCCTCGGGAACATCGGCCAGCGTTTCGGCCAGTGCATTGCGGCCACGGATGCCGAGCTTTTCTTCACGCAGCCGGCGTTCGAGCCTTTCTCTGCGGCGTTTGAGTGATTGGTAGATGGCCTCCGGGCTGGAGGCGAGGCGGCGCTGGAGAGCAGTGAGAGCAAAACCGACCGAACCTTTGCGTGACCCGTGAAGCTGGTCGGCCTTACCCATTTCCGTCTTCACGTATTCGGTGACGGCCTCATATAGCGCGGCTTCGATGGCAGAGAGCGTGTAGTTGACCGTGTAGGCCCTGCGCTCTGGGAACAGGGGCGTGTTGTCGAATTTGACCAGTTCCTCCTTGACCATGCGGCGCATAAGGTCGGAAGCATCGACTTTGTGTACGCCATCGCGGAATTTGCCGTAAAATCGATCTGAATCAAGCAGTGACAGGAAAAGTTGGAAATCTTCTTCCTTGCCGTTGTGCGGCGTTGCCGTCATCAAAAGCAGATGACGTGCGTTTTCCCCCAAGCGCTCCGCAAAGCGAAAGCGGCCGGTTTTTTCGAGTTTGGAGCCGAAGTAGTGCGCGGCCAGTTTGTGGGCTTCGTCAAAGACGGCCAGGTCCCATCCCGCGTTGCAAAGTTTTTCCTGTAACTCCTCATTGCGGGACATTTGATCAAGCCGCACGATGAGTTGATGATGATCGTCAAAAGGGTTCCCGCTTGGGGAGGCTTCTTCGAGCAAACACGAGTAGATTTTGAATTCAAGTCCAAACTTTTCAAAGAGTTCATCACGCCACTGTTCGACCAGACTGCCGGGGGCCACGATCAGAATGCGCCGGGCATCGGCCCGCATGATGAGTTCGCGGATATAGAGGCCGGCCATGATCGTCTTGCCGGCTCCAGGATCGTCCGCCAGCACGAACCGTAGTGGCTGCTTGGGAAGCATCGACTCGTAAACGGCCGTGATTTGGTGCGGCAGCGCCTCGACATTTGAAGTGTGAACCGCCATCATCGGGTCGAACAGAAACGCCAGATCAATGCGTTTGGCCTCACAGGTGAGCTGAAACGCAGCGCCGTCGCCATCAAAAGACCAAGGTCGTTCAACCGTTGCGACACTGATGCTCTCTTCGTCAGAGCGGCCAAGCAGCCGTTCCTTTGTGGTGCCGTCGGGCGTACGGTAGAAGACCTGAACAGAACCTTCACCAATGGGCACGACGGCTGCCACCGTGGCCACGACCGACGGCTCCAACCCGACGAGCGGGAGCCCAGGAGCTAATTGTTCTAGTTTTATCATAATAGTTCTGTTGGGTACCATGCAGTATGCGCTTCTGCCAGCGCTTAGTTAACCGATCATAACGCATAAGGCTGGGCGGGTGCAGAGCCACGGGAATAGCTCGATGGGCTTCACGCAGCAAGCGCCCATCATCGCGTTCTCACTCGCAGTCGCTGCTGCCAGTCGATTGTGAAGTGCCGGCTTCTCGCGGCGGCCGCCGTGGGCCAGACTCGCTTGACGCGGGCGGCGGCCTGAGAAACGGCCTCGCGCGCCCCGCTGGTGGTCGGCAATCGTGACCGCGCTCGGCATTGGCGTCAGCTAAATTAGGTAGTACCGCCCTTTGATCCTGTCAAATTCGATCGGGGCCTTACACTGGGCGTGCACGAATTCGAGGTCGCGCTGGATCGTGCGGGGATCGACCTCCAGGTTCTTGGCCAGCGATTTGTCGGTCGGCCATTTGTTGGTCCGCAGCGCATGGTCGATCGCCTGGAGCCGCCGCATGAAGGGCGGATAGGACACGCGCACCGTCCTCAATGGACTTAGTGAGTCGCGCCGTTTACAATCCACTCTCGTAGCGGCGGCGGTCTACGAACGCCGTGGGTACGTCTTCACGAGAGTCCGACGATAACCACCATGAATCTGCGTGGGCCGTTAAAGTGGGGCGCGCTAGGCGGGCTGTTTGGGGCGATTTTGGGATTGATGACGATTGCGTATCACGCGCGAGGACTGGAACCTGAGGCCGCGAAGATCGCAGCGGGTGCGTCACATGTTGAGAGAGCGCACCGGAGGCGGAAATCACCAAGAAGTCCGGCGTCACTTATTACCCGTCATTGTCTCCCGATACACCTTACACCGTCTTCCAAACATACGACAGCCAGGACAAGTCCGCCGTACTTAGGGCGATCGCGCTCGATCAGCTTGAGTGCAAGGATCTGGACGGAGCGCTCGAAACCACCAAGAAAATCCAAGCTGGCATTGCCCGCGACTTGGTTCTCCTCAGCCTCTTCAAGCGGATAATCGACGTGCATCCCATGCCCACGCAGGGAACGGGATATAACCCTTCACTCCTCACGACCACGCCGGCTGCGGGCGTTGCAACAAAGGCGAAGGGCCCGCAAGATTCCGGACGCGACATGGCAAAACATGCCGCAGAAGACGCAGCGAAAGTGATCGGCGCGATGACCGATACCGGCATTACGGCTTTGGCTTGGGGCAAGCTCGCATCGCTGCAGACATTAGAACTGAAAGAGACGGATGCCGCAAAGCGCAGCTTTGAAGCAGCGCTCACTGCGGCCAGCGCACTCAGTGACAAGCCGTACACAGCTCTGCCGAGTCCCGCGACATCTCGATTAGCCTCGGTAGCTCCGCCAGGAGCGCTGCCTGCGGACAAGGCGAGCCAGCCTGCTCCTGCTTCGATTCCGGCGCCCGCATCCCTCAAAGACTTTTACCTTACATTGATTCTGGCGGCCCTTGGCTCCGCCGCGGCAGTATTAGTACACTCGATTCTTAAATCATTCGGCGAGCAAATCGCGAAAGAAGTCGGTGAAGACAAGATTGTTTCAAAGGTGGGGCGCTGGGTTGCCAAGGCTCGCGAGAAGCGCCGCGCTCGAGATGAGCAGCCGCGATTCGTCGAGCGCGTCGGAAGGGCCGCCCTTCAATCTTGTGCCGCCGGACGCGACAAAGGTCCAAACTGAGGCATAGCGGGACGCTGAATATCGACCGCAGGTTAGTCGCGGGGGTCGGACCTAATTCCGCAGCCCATAATGCCGTTGGACTTGCCGGTGAAAGTCCGGTCGTGGGAATTGACTGTTTACCCACGTAGTCATATTTGACGTTGGTTCGGGGTGACCCGGCCAGCGCAAGCTCGAATGTAAACGTCCTCGAAAGGAGGGCTAGCCAGCTCGCGGGCCGTAACATGAGCGCGAAATAAGCTCGGAGTGAACTCTGCAGCCTCGAAACGACCAATGTGATCGCCGAACCTTCTACCGGAAGGTGAAGGCTAAAACCGAAGAGGAAGCAACAGTCACCTGCACTCTTCGGGGCCACCGGGGTATGGGAGGCGGCACGCGAGCACAGTCCAGCGGAGTAAATTGGGGAACCTCTGGATTCCCACCTTAAGCCGATTTCCTTGGGTGCAGCAGGCCCCGCCGCGAATCCATAAGTGGCGGGGAGGAATTCAGAGTCTCGGGCGGAAAGGACAGGAAGCCCGCGGAACGGGGCGGATCTGGTCGACCGCCTTAAGCCCTCTGCAGCAAGGTGTTTCGGGCTGAAGGGCCGTTGATCGCTGGCGAATCACGCCGAGGTCGAGGCAGAACGATTCCGCTTCTCGTGAACGCCCATGGCTTAGTCGAGAATCTTGGCCACAAAGACACGAAGCGTGGGATCTATCTCGATCACGGACGATCCTTGGAGCGAGCTGTTGACCGCGATTAAAAAGGGAGCCATATTTCCACTTGGACGGATTGTAGCGATGATCGGGCTGACACGCTGTAACATATTCGTAAATCAAGACTTCCGTCATTTTTTCTGAATATTCCGGTTATTCTGCTGACACGCCATAATATGTTAACCAACCATAGCTTACGGCAATTTTTCCGGTCGTGCCGATGGGATCGTCCCAAACCTTCGATTTCCAGCTTGACACTCTGTTCACACTGAGCGCCGAAATTTCGGCGCACTTAACCCTCAGTTAGCCAGCGACTTATGACATTGAGCGTCTCATGTACACCTGGCCTGGACTGTCCAGCTCAAACAGGCCCAAAACGCCCCTGTTTGGGACGATCCCGTGCCGATTATCCTGCCGACACGCGGAACGTTAATGGCGGCATAGACTTATGGCTCGGCGAAAGTTCCGATTGTAGGGCCGACACGCGGAAGTGAAATGTGAATAAGCACTTGTGTCTCGCGGCATTTGTGCCGGCGGCGAGGTATCGTGTGCGCGCTTGTTTTTGTCGGGATCGGCGGCAACCTCGGTTCAAACGTTTAGCGGAAGGCAACGAAACCCGAGAGATTTCACCGCAGAGAACGCGGAGCACGCGGAGACGAAAACAGAGAAGAAGTCCGGGTAAATACGTCGATGCTCTCTTTGCAGATGACCGTCCACGCCGCTGGCCGGCGAATCACCGCACCTGCCCACGGCACCCGAGGCTTCGGTCCGCGTCCCCAACTGCGCATCGAACACGGAACTTCGCGACGAGGCTACTGGCATGGCGTTCAGTTCTGATGCGCCCCACTGGAGTCTTGACGATGGCGATCGCTCGATCGCAATGAGTTGATGTGGCCATGATCTGCTGGCATCACTGCGTGACCCGCTTTGGAATCGGGCCCTGCTCGAATGTCGCGCCAGCCAGAATTGCCACAGAAGCAGAATCATCGGTTCGCTCGGCGTCAACAACGACGACTTTTGTGCTTAAATGGAAGCGATGGGGCGGTCGGTCAAGGCGCCAGCTCGTCACGGGCGGTGTGACGGACATAGAGGACGTAGACGGTATCCTCGCGGACAGTGAAGATGATCCTGTGCTTGTGTTTTCGCTTGCCACGCTTGCCGTAGAGCAACTCGCGGATTTCCTCGGGGAACTTTTCGCTCTCGGCGGCGACCGGGCACCGCATAGGTCGGGTCTGCAACGTATCGATCGTCTTGTAGAGTCCGTCGAGCCAATTCGTGGCGGCGGCGGGTGATACATTCTCGCGTAGCCATTGGCCCTGGCCGCGAATATCCGCCTTGGCAGTCGCGGCCAACTCGATGCGGAATTTCATGGACCGTGGGGCAGATTCAGGTCGCGGCGGATTTCGTCGAACGCTTCGGCCAAGGGCTGGGGCCGCCCAGCCCGTACATCCTCTAGGCCCTGGCGGATGCCCTCCAGGGCGCGGGATTCCTCAGCTTCTTCTTGCTGGCGGAGCAGACGCACCGCGGCACTGATGGCCTCGTCAGAGGAGGAGAAGCGTCCGCTCCGCACCTTGGCCTGGACGAATTGTTCAAGGTCTGCGGGCAAGTGAGCGTTCATTCACAGCATCTCCTTCGCTTTCAGCCTAGCACGGTGGGCCGCCCTTGTCGAGCCGCGCATTTGGATGCATGTCTTCTTCCTTGGCAAACGCTCGCGGCCACGGTAATCTGGGTGAAAGTAAGGATGACGGGCGGCTGCTCGCGGCTGGTCGCATCGCCTCGCTTCCCGATCCCGCCTTGGACATCGACGACGACGATCCCGACGGCGCGCCGGTCATCATCGAAGGAGAGCCGCTACGTGCAATCTTCGTAGGCCCGGCGCAATCTTCGAAGGCTGATGCCGGCGGTCCGGGCGGGCGCAGTTCCCTTAGGCGGCACGGAAAGCCCATAGGTGGCACGCGCAAAGACGCCGCCACCTATGCCATCTATGCGCCATCTATGAAGGGGATCGGCAATGATCATGCTGGGCCGGGGCTGGCGGTCCCCTGCTCGTTCCGCGGCCTACGCTGTCGCCCCCGGAAGCGACCGGCTTTTGCTCGCCGCGGGCGCGAATGGCGCTGCCGATCGGCCCAATTGCCCTAACCCAAGAAATGGCGCCCGCCATTTTTCTCGTCCTCCGGCGCCAAAAACGTCGGCTGACATAAGGGCGGACAAATCAATGGCTTGTGTTTAGCGGCCTTGGCTGCAGTGACCGAAAAATGGCGCTTTTGGCCTTCGAAAAAGCGCCATTCTCCGCCATTTTTTTCCCTCTCTATTCCGATGAGCAGCAACCAGGTCAATGTGGCGCCTGAGACGGCCGATGGCGCGATCGTTGCGGGCCAAAGACCTAAATCGTGTTTGGCGAAAGAGATCGGCAACGGGGCCCTCCGAAAAAGCGCCAAAAAGCGCCAAAGGGCGCTGATTTGTCGCGGCGGTCAGCGGTGGGCGGGGCGAAGCGGGCGACGGCGTCCGCCGCCCTGCGGCCGATCGTCCCGACCGGAGCAGGCCCCGCCGCGGGACGCGCCGCCGGCTTACGCCTGAATTGCAGGGCCGGCGAGCCAAACGATTGATCTGAGTGCCCACGGCCGGTTACACTTTCAAGGTGTTCGTTTTGGCCGGATGCCGGCACACGTTCGATCGCCAGAGAGAACCACGCTCACCAAACCCCCGATGAGGAGTCGAGAAAGATGGCCCAAGATCAAACGGATCGTCCCGACCGCCGTGCGTTTCTTCAGGCCGGAGCACTTGCCACGGCCTCGGCCCTGAGCACGTCGCAAGCGGCATGGTGCGCAAGCCGCCCCCGCCGCCGCGACGAAAACGCTTCCCATGCGAAAGCTAGGCAAAACCGGTCTCGAAATCACGATGCTCGAAATGGGCACCGGGGCGCTGCGCGAGCAGGGCGTTCTCGAACGATTAATTCGGCTCTCCTACGCCAGCGGCGTTCGCACCTTTGACACGGCCAAAGGATACGGCACCGAGCCTGGATTCAAGAAGTGGCTCGAGCGAACACCCGAAGTTCGCAAGGAAATCGTCCTGGTCACCAAGGATACCCCGCGCGCTCCCAAAGACATGCTGGGGATGCTCGACAAACGGCTGGTTGCCTTGTCGACCGACTACGTGGATTTGTTTTTTATTCACGGCCTAGGCGACCACCACAGCCTGAACGATGCCCTCAACTTCGTCAAGTCGCAGGAATTCAAGGAGACGGCCGACGCGATCCGCAAGTCGGGCAAAGCCAAGTTCGTGGGTTTCTCGACTCACCACAAAGACCGTGCTCAAATGATCCAGGCGGCGGCGGAGAGCGGAGCCGTTGATGCGATCATGCTTCAGTACACGCCCTGGCTGGACAAAGACGAGCCGCTCAACAAGGCCCTCGACGCCTGCTACAAGAAGGGGATCGGCCTGATCTCGATGAAGCAGGTGGCTGGCCAATTCCCGGCTCACGCCAAGAAGGACATTTTGAAGGAAGTGGTCAAGCGGGTGCCCATGCTCGCGGAGAAGAAGCTGAGCCCGTATCAGGGCCTTTTGCACGCGATCTGGACCGACGAACGGATCAGCGGTGCATGCGTGTCGATCAAAACGACCGATCAGCTTCGTGAAGACGCCGACGCCGCCCGGCGGTACGCGCCCTTGACCACGGCGGAGATCCACCAGCTCAGGGACGCCGCTCTCGCCTTCGGCCCAACCTTGTGCGCCGATTGCGACGGCCGCTGCTCGATCGCCGCGGGTACCAACGCCGAGCTCGGCAACTTGACCCGCTTTCTGACCTACCACGAGCACCACGGCATTCGTAGCGAAGCCCGGCGCCAGTACGCCGCGCTCTCTCCCGACGCGCGCGACTGGAGCGGCGCCGACCTCGAAGCCGCCCGGGCCGCCTGCCCGAACAAACTCGATTTCGCCAAGCTTTTGCCGGAGTGCGACAAGCACCTTGCCTGATGGCGTTGGTTGCGGCGAGGAGTGCGACGAGTGACGGCCCGCCCGGCCATGTCTCGGATCGAAGGGTCGCGCCATGGCCAAACAGACGAATGGAACCGAGAAAGATCGGCCCGAGAGTGGGCGGATGCCGTCCGTCCGCCCGCTGACCTTGGGGTACCAACCGGCCTGATATCCTCGATCGTGCTCTCCTGCGACCGGGGCGATTCGATCGCCAGGTTGTCCTTGACTCACCCGACATCGAAGGGCGCGCGGCGATACTCAAGATTCATGCGAGACAGAAACCACTCGCGGCCGACGTCGATCTCCGCCGGATTGCCCAGGCGACGCCCGGATTTTCCGGCGCGGACCTCGCCAACGCGATGAACGAAGCTGCCCTGCTGGCGGCCCGCCGGCGATCATCGGCCATCACCCAGCAAGATATCGACGAGGCCGTCGAAAAAGTCGTCGCCGGCCCTGAACGCAAGAGCCGCAGGCTGGTCGAAAAAGAGAAGCGGTGCGTCGCCTATCATGAGAGCGGCCACGCGATCGTCGCCACGCACTGCACGCACGCCGACCCGGTGCGCAAAATCAGCATCGTTCCCCGCGGGCGTGCCGCGCTCGGTTACACGCTTCAGCTTCCCGCGAGTGATCAATTCTTGCTCAGTCGCTCGGACTTGATTGATCGCATCACGGCCCTTCTCGGCGGGCGAGCGGCCGAGGAGCTCGTTTTCGGCGAGGTGACAACCGGGGCGGAGAACGACCTGGAACATGCCACGGCCTTGGCACGTCAGATGGTCGGCCTGTACGGCATGAGCAAATCCATCGGTCTGGCGCACGTCGGGCAGAAACAAACGCTCTTTTTCCGCGACTGCGCCAGAGGGCGCGACACAACCCGATTGCAGCGAACAGACAGCGAGTGAGATCGACGAGGAAGTGAAGAGGCTGTTGTCGGATGCCTACGAATCCGCCAAGGCGATCCTGGGCGAGCACCGAGATCAACTCGAACGGGTGGCGCAAGAGCTTTTGAAGCGAGAGACCCTGGACGAACAGACTTTCAAGACCCTGCTGGAACCACCGGCATCGGAAATCGCGCCCGCGTCCTCGGTCGACATCGCGGCCGCCGGCAATGGCAAGGCGGAAGTGGGCCCATTTTTGAATTCGGAAAAAGAAACGCGGTTCTTGGTTGTTGACATCCGCCATTCTAAGGAATAGCCTATAAGCTAGTCATTGCTCGTGACGGGCAATGGGCACTCGGCTAAGACGGCCCGACTTGCGAATCGCCGCATCGTCGGGCTTTTTTTTGCCTTTCCAAATGCCGAGTAGACGTTTCCCATCGCTCAGGTCGGGCGGTGTTCCCTCGCGGTAAAGACCGCCGATCGCAGAGCCTCGGTATTGGTTTCGACCCGTCCGACTGCTAGGGAGCCCGTAGCATGATCGCACTCGAACACTCAAGCTCCAACGCGAAGTGTCCTGCCCCAGGCGGGTGTCCCGTCCTTATATCGGTAAACCGTCGATTGCAGGGCTGCCCGTACGCGGCATTCGCGCAACTTTGCTGCGAGTTTCAAAACGAAACCGGCATACTGCACCTGCGCGGCGCGGTTTGTTCCTATTATCTCAAGCAAGTCGCACAGGAACTCGTCGCCTACATCGATGGAGTTCGCCTGGTGGATAACCAGATCAACGTCACCCGATCCACCGCCCGTGACGACTCAAAGTCGGGTCTGTCTTGAAGAACTCGACCCTCCACGCGGCATTCGCACTTCACAAGTTATGAGGTAAGCCATGGCAACGGTCGCTTGGATCAAAGACATGCTGGAGAGACGGGGTATCGCATACGAAGAGCTTCACCACCGGGCGGCCTTTACCGCCCAGGAGGTGGCTCAGAGTGAACACATCAGCGGGAAATGCATGGCCAAGGTCGTCGTGATCATCGCCGACGGCCGGCCTGTCGAACTGATCCTGCCAGCGAGCCGTCGCGTGGTGCTCGATCGCGTGCGCAGGCTGATCGGCGCTGACGCGGTCCGCCTGGCCAATGAGGCCGAAATGGAGCGGATCTTCACCGACTGTGAAACAGGGGCAATACCCCCGCTGCGGCACTGGAAGGACGTCCCGGTCTTGATGGACGCCGCGATGTCGAACGCGCGGGAACTGGCCTTCCAGGCCGGAACGCACGAGGACGCCATTCGCTTGCCATTGGAGGATTGGCTCGCGCTCGTGAGGCCTGCGCGTGGAATTCTTCTCCGAGCCCGAACATGCCTCGCCCCGTGCTCCACTCGCTGACCGCCAGGACGTCGGGACCGCGGGCTCACGCGCGAGCGCCGAAGGCGCGGGCTGAGGAATTGGAGCGCGAGAGCGGCCAGCCAGGCGGCGGCCAGGTCCGGATCGAGGAGAGCAAGGAGACTTCCCATGTTTCGCAACCGTGCTGACGCCGCCCAATTGCTGGCGCGGCGGTTCAAGCGTCGACGAATACATCGTCGACGAGCGCGAGCCAATTCAGTGTACCGGCGGTCGGAGCGACGAGCGTGTCAATTCCTCGCTTCCGCGAGTTGCGTGATCTGCAAGCGTTCAGGAACAACATCACGCCGGAACACGTCATCCTCCGTCTCTGCTCGGCGGATGACCTCCGCCCGATCGCCTGCCACGAGCAGCGTCGCGGGGCGCGGCATGGCGTTGAAGTTGCTCATCGAGACTTCCTGATACGCTCCTGTGTCGAGCATCGCCAGAACATCGCCCACTTCGACACTTGGAACCGGCACCAAAGGAAGCAGCCGATCTCCTAACAACTGCGCCCGATGATGTCGGCACTTTCAATGGGCGGCGCATCGACCTTGTTGGCAAACACGTAGTCGTGCAGATGATGTTCATACCGGCCGCCGGTGAACCAGAACTCGGTCGTATCGACGACGATCACGTTGTATCGAATAGGCGACGTCATGCGTTTGAGGTTGCGCACCGTAGCGAGATGAATGCCGGTGTTGCCATGCATCGCGCGTCCGGGCTCAAGTTGAAGCATCAGCCCATTCAACTTGATGCCATATTTAGGCAATTCTTCACGCAAGCAGCGGGTGCATGCGGCACCGTACTCTTCGATCGTCGGCGCCAGTTTTTTATTCGGATGCGTGACCAGCGTATCGGCAATCTTCGCCAGAACTTTGTACCGGGCAGCGGCGCCAAACAGCTTGAGCACTTTCGACAATGCGAAGAGCGCCGCGAATTGCAGTGGTTCGCTGTAGTGGGTTGCTTTGTTAAAGGGATCGCGGGATGGCGAACCCTCCGCCGATGTCGATCTCTTGGGGCTGGAATCCGCCCAGGGCGTGGCACACCTGGCCGATCGCCGCCGCATAGGTCTTCATCTACGAATTGGGGATCAACCCCAGCGGCGAGAACGGCAGAAAGCTCGCCCGCTGAGTAGACATCGGCGCCGCAGCCTTCGTCCGAAAGAATGCGCTGCACGGCTAACGCCCAGTTCGCCTTAGCGGCGGGTAAGACCATGACTTTGCCGTCGGGCCAGCCTTGTTGAAATGCCCGATGGAACCGGCGCACGTTTCGCCGGATCTGATCTTCCGACAGCACGAAGATCGGCGAACCGAATTCGCGGACGAGTTCGACGGTGTCGCGCTCTTCGATGAACAGACGGCCGTCTCGTTTGGAGAGACAATCATCGACCCGGGTGATGGTGGACATAGTGATTCATCCTGGCTAAGGCAGACCCACGAATCACGGACCGCAACAGTGACATCGATCATAACGACGCCAGTCTCCCACGTCTCTCTCGCCGTCAAACGCCGCGAAACAATTTGTGTACCGCTACAATGAGTGGTGTGACTGCGCGTCCGAACATGCCCGAATCGGATTATCGAGAATTGCGGATCAGCGGACGTGTCAGCCGTTCCCCAGACAAATTGCAATCGGTAAGGCAAATCGCGGAGGACACTCAAAAAGCGGAGAATAGGTGATCTGGTCGATTGCGCGAACGAGCCAAAATGGGGGGCTTGCGTTGGTTTTGGCGACATGCTAAACTCCAGGCGTATTCTGCGGGTAGGATCGAGCGGCACGGTCCCCCATAGCCCTGCTCAGATTAGGGTTCTCACCATGGAACGACCTCGCTGGCGGTTTGACCTTGTGCGGGCGGCGTGGCAGGGCGAAGACCCCAATCGCGAGCGGGCGGCGCGGATCGGGCTACGCACGATACGGGGACTCGTGCTGATCCCCGTCATTGTGCTCGTACTCTGCGTGCCGGGCTGTCAACAGCCGTATTCCGGAGGTGAGCCGCCCCCTGATGAGGCCATGGTCAGGGCCATGCACGACAAACCGCCCAAGACCGTCGAGCAAGCTGCGAGAGATTACTTCAAACCGAAGGAGATCGACGACTATTTCAAGGCGATGGACACCGTCGGTTTGCCCGCTTCGGGGGCGAAGGACCTGCCCGATCAGCTTCTCGACCAGAAACGTGCGAAAGGCGCCGCGGGCGGCGAGCCGAAACGGGTGGTCGAGGCCCTCACGCTCACTAAACAGGAAGCTTTCGGCCGAAACGCGTGGATGATCTGGTGCGCGGGGAACGAGGGGTTCTGGGATTGGCTGGCGAACAACAGTTATGGGTCGACTGACTTCCTGAAACTTCTCGACAGTCGCAATCGAGGCACCCTGTTTCGCGATGCCGGCCTCATCAACGAGCCAGAGATGATTGGGCCAGGCACGCCCGAGGCAACCGATTTCGGCTTGTGGTTGAGTGTTCCCCAAAAGTCCGAGCGACGCACGGGTAGGGCCACGTATCTAACACAGGCGTTTTCCCAGATCGAAGATGGCAAGCACCCCGACGCGGGCGGATACGGGTCGTACGATTTCTATCGCAACGACGAGCCTCCACCGGGAATCTACGGTCTTTCCAGCGGCGTGATTGGCCTTCGGCTGTTTCCGAACCCAAAGTTCGACAAGAAGGCTCGCGATAAGTGGGATGCGAAGCGCTATTACGCCGACCCGAAGTACTACAACGACCCCGAGCTCGTCCGGCCCTTTCGGGTGGGGATGAGCTGTGCGTTCTGCCACGCGTCATTCCACCCGCTGAACCCGCCACGCGATCTTACCGACCCCGGCTGGGAGAACCTCTCCGGCAATATCGGGGCCCAGTACCTCCGCATTCGCGGCGTCTTCGCCAACCTGTTGGGCCCGGAGAGCTTCGTGTACCACGTCCTCGACAGTCAGCCGCCCGGGACGGTCGACACGTCGCTGATTCCTTCGGACAACATCAACAACACCAACGCGATGAACTCGATTTTCATGCTTCTGGAACGGCTGAAACTCTCAATCAAAAACCCGCGCGAGGAGCTAGCGGGTGCGAGCGCGGCGATGCCGTCAATCTGGACCGACAAGGAACTTGCCGAGGACGAGGGGCTGAAGAAACTCCTGGATGAGAATCCGGAGCTGCGCCATTCCAACGACAATCCTCGACGCGTCCCGCGCGTCCTCTTCGATGGCGCCGACTCGGTCGGGACGTGGACGGCACTCTCGCGGGTGTACTTGAATATCGGCGAGTACTGGGAGCAGTGGATCCGAATCCACGATCCGCTGGTGGGTTTCCGGCCGCAGCAGCCGTTCCGGATCGACGATTGCAAGGCTCACTCGGTCTACTGGAACGCGACCCAACTCCGCGTCGCCGCGATGCGCCAGTACTTCCTCAAGATCACCCCGCCGATGCGGCTGACCGACGTCAAGGGCGACATCGATCGGACGGCCCCCATCGATCAAGCGGCCCTGCGCGAACGGGCTCGGGTGGAAGGACTCGATAACACCAAGTTGCTCGCCACGGAGCGGGCGAAGCGGATCGACACGTCCAAGCTCGCCCACGGCCGCAAGGTCTTCGCCCACAACTGCATTGTCTGCCATTCGAGCATCCAGCCGCAGGAACGGTTTGACGCGTTGGCCCAGGAGGCCAAAGGAACGGGGGGCGAGTTCTGGGACCACGACCCCGGCCGATGGCTGAGCAAGAAGTCATACCGCGGCTGGGCCGAGGCGGCGGTCGAGACCGAGTCGTTCTGGCGCAACAACTACCTTCCACCGACTACCGGATCCCGATCAACCTCGTCCGCACCAACTCGGCCCGCGCCATGGCGACCAATGCCATGGCCGATCACATGTGGTCTGACTTCAGCTCGGCGGACTACCACAAGCTCCCGTCGGTCGGTGCGATCACCTACTTCAATCCCTTCCTCGGAAAAGATGGCGGCGAAGATCAGTACACGCCGCGGCACAAGGCGCCCGCGGGGATTCCGGGGGGCGGCGGGCCGGGATTTTATCGAGTCCCGACGCTCGTGTCGATCTGGACAAGCGCACCGCTTTTGCACAACAACAGCCTGGGGCTGTTCAACAACGATCCATCGGTGGACGGCCGCCTCTTGGCATTCGACGATGCGATCCGAAAGCTCCTCTGGCCCGAGAAGCGACTGGAAAGCTCGAGCTACAACGGGGCAACTCCGGAACGGCTCAAGAGGGATCACGGTCTGATCTGGAGGACCCCGAACGGAGACGTATCTCACACTTCCCGCCCGAGATCGCGCCGGCCGTCCTGGCATCACGGTTCGCGTTCCTGATGCACGTGCGCGATTGGGCCCCCCGGCTGGCGGGGCCCCTTCTGGCTCTTGGTCCCGGCCGGGCTTGATCGTACTGTCCTACATCGTTGTGCCGCGCTCACGGCGGGGGGCTGATCCCGCTTCCTGGCGGGCTACCTCCCGCTGGCCTGGCGATCTCGCTCGTGTTGCTGATCGGTCTATCGAACGGGTGGCTGGGCGAAGGGCGGCCGGCGAACCTCCCCCGGGCTGTGGTGCTGCCGGCGGCGCTGGTCCTCGCGTCATACATCGTGCTGCTCCGCTCGCCCCGGGGGTCGTTCCGCATCTTGGCGGGGTACTTCCCTTTGGTGTTCGGGCTCGCACTCGGCTTCGTGAGGTTCTTTTTCCTGAACGGGCGGCTGGGCGACGTTCGGATCGGCCCGATCCCGAAGGGGACCCCCGTCAACCTTCTGGCGAGCATGAGACCCCAAGGCCGATCCCCTGGACCTGATCAAAGCCATCAACGTCACGATAACATCGCTGAGCCAGGCCGAGTCGATGCACCTAGACGAGGCTAAAAAGGCGGTGCTGCTCCGAGAAAGTTCACCGCCCTTATGAACG